>JAGVOT010000040.1 GCA_020052615.1 Nitrospirota bacterium
AAGTGGTTGATATTCCGGAAGACAAGCCTGCAAACTCTTTGCAGCTCTGCAAAAAGGGCTGCGATCGATGGTGGGAATGCAAAAGAACGGTGTTTGAGAGATGATGTATTGCAGGTTCCTCTTGCTGGAAGCGAAAAGCCGGGTTTTTCTGCGTTGAATGATATGGACGTTTTTCTGAAAGACGTTCTAAGTAATCAATAAAAGGAAGGAGATAAGAGAGAAAAGCGGGCGGTCTATCCCCGCAGGTGGCAGTCGACGAAGTGGCCGTTCCCGAGGTCCGTGGTCTTCGGAACGACCTTGTCGCAGGGCTCGAAGCGGTAGATGCAGCGCGTGTGGAAGCGGCAGCCGGGGGGCACTTGCGTGGGGCTGGGGATGTCGCCCTTGAGGAGGATGTGCTTTCTCTTCACGGTCGGGTCCGGCACGGGGATGTCGGCGAGCAGCGCCTCGGTGTAGGGATGGGACGGTTTGGTATAGATCTCCTCGGCAGGCGCGATCTCGACGATCTTGCCGAGGTACATGACGGCAACGCGGTCCGAGAAATGGCGCACAACGTTCAGGTCGTGGGCGATGAACAGGAGCGAAAGGCCCAGGTCCTTTTGGAGATCACCCAGGAGATTGATGATCTGGGCCTGGACCGAGACGTCAAGGGCGGAGACCGGCTCATCGGCGACGATGAAGGAAGGGCCGCTGGCGAGGGCCCGGGCGATCCCGATGCGCTGGCGCTGCCCGCCGGAGAACTCGTGGGGGTAGCGCATCAGCGTGTCGGCGGAAAGGCCGACCCTGGCCAGGATCGCCGCTGCGCGCTCATCGAGCTCCCGGCTGCCGGCAAGCTTGTGGATCACCAGCGGCTCGGTCACGATGTCGCGGACGCGCATGCGCGGGTTCAGCGAGGCGAAGGGGTCCTGGAAGATGATCTGCATCTCCCTGCGGAGGGCCCGCAGGTCCTCTTTTGCCAGCGCGCCGATGTCCTTTCCCTGGAAGTACACTTTGCCCGCTGTCGGCAGCAGAAGCCCCAGGGCGAGCCTGCCGAGCGTCGATTTGCCGCACCCGCTCTCTCCGACCAGCCCGACCACCTCGCCCTTCGCCACCGTAAGGCTCACGCCGTCGACGGCCCGGGCATGCACGGTCTTTCCCGGACCGGCGTTGACCGGAAAGGCCTTGAAGATATTGTCGATGGCAAGAATCGTATTATCCATAAAAGGAACCGGTCAGAATAACAACACATCAGAACACGAATGTCACGAATGGACGAATGTCACGAATAAGAACTTAGGCTCAAAAAACAAACATCGAATCTAAGACAGGATCGTGTATTTGCCGCAAAAAGGCACAGCATTCGCAAAGTGTTGATGTTGTTCTTTTTGCGCATTCTGCGCTTTTTTGTGGCTACTATCTATTACTCTGCTCTTTTGGTGTTCATTCCGCACTTCGCACTCGAATCACATCGCCTTCCAGCACCGCACCTTGTGTCCCGGCTTCACATCGACAAGATCCGGCTCGGTATAGCACTGGTCGATCCTGATATCGCAGCGCGGCGAGAAGGCGCATCCCTTCGGCAGGTCCGACAGCCGGGGCACGGTTCCCGCGATGGTCCTGAGGCGGCCGCGCCGGGGGTCGCCGGGCCGCGGGATCGAGGCCATGAGCCCTCTTGTATAGGGATGGAGGGGATCGCTGAACAGCTCCCGCGTTTCCGCCTGCTCAACGATGCGGCCCGCGTACATCACCGCGACCTCGTCGGCCCGTTCGGCAATGAGGCCGAGATCGTGCGTCACCAGCACCATGGCCATGCCCATCTCGGCCTGGATGCGGGAGAGCAGCTCGAGGATATGGGCCTGGATGGTGACGTCCAGCGCCGTGGTGGGCTCGTCGGCGAGGATCAGCGACGGTCTGCAGGCGATGGCCATGGCGATCATCACGCGCTGGCGCATGCCGCCCGAGAGCTGGTGCGGATACTCATGGACGCGCTTTTCAGGAGAGGGAATGCCGACGGAACGGAGCAGTTCCACGGATCGGTCGAGGGCCTCGTGCGTCGTGACGGCCTGGTGGGTGGTCAGGACCTCGCCGATCTGGTTCCCCACGGTGAACACGGGGTTCAGCGCGGTCATGGGCTCCTGAAAGACCATGGAGATGCGCGCACCCCGCACCTTCCGCATCTCCGGCTCCGGCAGCGTCAGCAGGTCCCGGCCCTCGAACAGGATCTTCCCGGCGGTGATCCTCCCGGGCGGCGGCACGAGGTTCAGGATGGAAAGGGCGGTCATGGTCTTGCCGCAGCCGGACTCGCCGACCAGGCCGAGCACGCGGCCCTTCCGCAGCGAGAAGCTCACGTTGTCGACAGCTTTGATGACGCCGGACCGGGTGGTGAAGCTGGTGGAGAGTCCCGCTATTTCCAGAAGTTCCACTGGCGGGGCTCCTCAGGACTGCTGGGGCTTGACGAAGTTAAGATAGGTCTTGACGGCGGCGTTGTTCGGGTCGATCTTGAGGGCCTCCTGCCATTCTTCCTCGGCAAGCCCGTAGAACCCCCGTGCGTAATAGGTGAGCCCGAGGTGCACCCGGGCGGGGATGAAGCGGCTGTTCACTTCCTTTGCCCGGTTGAACTGGCTGATGGCCTCGTCGAACCGGCCCTTGTCGCGTAAGGCGATCCCGAGCTGGGTGATGATGTCGGCGAAGTTCGGCGCCAGGCGGAGCGCCTTTTCGTACTCCTCGATGGCCTCGTCGAGGAGCCGCAGATCGGTGTAGATGGCGCCGACCTTCAGGTGCTCGTTCGCCAGCTTTCCCTTGATGAAGGGATCGATCACGCCGGCGCCCGCACTGCTGAAGCGGGCAGCGCGCTCGAAGACCTCGCGCGCCTTGTCGTACTGCCCCAGGTCGCTGTAGGTGATCGCGAGATTGAGCGAGGCCTCGGTGTAGCCCGGGTTGATCTCGAGGGCGGCTTCGAAGGCCTTTGCCGCGAGCTCCATCCTGCTGGTCTGGTTGTAGATGATGCCCAGCTTGTTCTGGATGTCGGCGAATCGGGGGTTGATGGTCAGGACCCGTTGGAAGAGGTGCTCGGCAGTCGCGTAGTCGCGTTTGTTGAAGGCGTCCATGCCTTGTTCGTAAAGCTCTTCGAAATTATCGGTCATGTACCCTCCGGGACTGCTGGTCTCTGCGATACGCTGTTGAGCAATTAGCAATTCAAATTCCGGATACAAAGCACCAAGACACTAAGAAGATTGCCCTATTGGTTAAAGAAAGCGCTGATCCAGGATTTCTTTGTGCCTTCGTGACTTAGTGGCAAAGTCGTTGTCCGATATCAGAATATAAAAAATCTATCACACTCTCTTGCGATGTGTCAATGGTAATCAAGGCGGGAAATCAGGAGGTTCCTGCGAATTCGCATGGACAGACGACAACGCATCCTCTGTAGCAAGCATTTTCTCGCGGAGACGCAAAGCGCAAGCAAAGGATAGGGTTCCCCTGCAGGCCATCAGCCATAAGACCTCTTAGAGCGCATTTTTAAGACGCATACTTCAGTCGTAACCTTTCAGAACACCAGGATTCTGGCGCTCTGCGGAAAACACGGAAAGCTATCCGGCATGTTCCGCAGGAATCGGGAGAATGGTTCACAACAGCGACGACCGGTGAGCTTGCGTGAATATGCGGGAGGTGGGTCCGCGGGAATCATCCGCAGCGGTCACTTTGCCTGCTTCAGGAACTCCTCTATGATGGCCGGGCCCGCGCTCGTGCCGATGCGTTCCGCACCTGCCTCGACCATGGCCTTGAGCGTCGCCAGGTCCCTGATCCCTCCCGAGGCCTTGATCCTGCACGTGGAGCCGACGGCCGCGCGGATGGCACGCACGTCCTCCACCGTCGCGCCCCGGGGGCCGTACCCGGTCGAGGTCTTGACGAACTCCGTGCCCGAACGGACGGCGACGCGGCAGAGATCGGCGATCTCGCCTGCGGTCAGGGCGCCGCTTTCGATGATGACCTTGTGGATGACGCCCTTGGTCATGGCGATGACGTTCTTGATGTCGATCTCGACCAGGTCGAGCTTGCCGGACTTCACCATGCCGAGGTTCACCACGATGTCAAGCTCCTCGGCGCCGTTCTTCATGGCCTCCATGGCCTCGACGATCTTCACCGTCGTGGTGCAGGCGCCGTGGGGGAATCCGACCACGGTGCCGGTCCGCACCCCCGTGCCGGCAAGGAACGCCTTCGCCCGGGCCACCTGCCAGCCGTTCACGACGAGCGTCGCGAATCGGTAGGTCTTCGCGGCCTCGCACTGGGCCGCGAGGTCGTCCAGCGTGGCGTCGGGACGGAGGAGCGTGTGGTCGATATATTGGGCGAGCTGGGACGCGTCGCTAAACATGGTGCTGGACCTCGCTGCGGTATGCCTGCATGAGCCGTTCGGTGATCGGGCCGGGCCTTCCGTTGCCCACCGGCTGGCCGTCGATGACCGTCACCGGCAGGACCTCTACCGTCGTGTTCGTGATGAAGCATTCGTCGGCCCGGAGAAGGTCCCTCGGCCGCATCAGCAGTTCCTCCGTCGGGATCTTTCCCTTCCTCGCCAGATGGAGCACGAGGTCGCGCGTGATGCCCTCCAGGATCCCCGTCTCAAGAGAAGGCGTCTGCAGAATCCCTTTCTTGACGGCGAAGAGGTTGCTGATGGTCCCCTCGGCCACATAGCCCTGCCAGTTCAGCATGATGCCTTCATAGGCCCCGGCCTTGAGGGACTCGATCTTCGCGAGGATGTTGTTCAGGAAATTGGTGCCCTTGATGGCCGGATCGAGCGCGAGGGGATGGTTCCGGCGGGTCTGGACGATCGCGACGGCCACGCCGTTCGCGTACAGCTCCGGGGGGTAGTCCTTGAACGGCCTGGTCAGGATCACCATGGTGGGCGCCGGACAGAGGGCCGGATCCAGTCCGATCTCGCCGGTCCCGCGGCTGATCTGGATACGGAGATACGCCTCGTTCAGCTTGTTCACCGTGAGCGCCTCGTTGAGCGCTTCGCCGATCTTGTCGAGCGGGAGGGGAAGGGCAAGGGAGATGGCGTCGGCCGACTGTTTCAGCCGCGTAAGATGCTTGCCCAGCAGGAAGATCTTCCCGCGGTAGGCCCGCATCGTTTCATAGACGCCGTCCCCGTACAGGAAGCCGTGGTCGAAGACCGAGACCACGGCGTCGTCTTTGGAGAGGAACTTGCCGTTCACATAGGCGAGCATGGGCAACAGTAGCATGGACGGAAAGGGGTGTCAACCCAGAAAGAGGTTTGGGCGCTGAAGAAGCGGGTGAACGCATGTAGGGCTGATAGACGGAATTGCCGTATAACACAAAACGGAAAAATGTTTATCGCAGGCGGCGCAAAGGGAAGTCAAGGCGAGGAAGTCAAAGGCTTTAGGCTTGGCACTAATCCAAAAAATACCATACCATTGCCGTCCTCTGCGTCTACTGCGGTGAAAAGCAGCGGCATATCTTTTGATCCAGCTACTGCATACGGATACTTGCATGCACTTGTGAGGGTTGGTGCAGAGAAGAGGGTATGCGCGATCCCTGCGTCACTTGGCGGAAGAGGTTTTTCGGGCCGCTTCGCTGCTGTCCAGGATCCGCCTGACCGAACGCAGCAGGTCCATGGGCGAGACCGGCTTCAGGATGATGTTCTGGGTCTCCCCGGTGATCCCCTTGGTGCGGATGACGTCGGCGCTGTATCCGCTCACGTACAGGGTCTTCACGTCCGGCTTGATCGCGACGATCTCATCGTGGACTTCCTTGCCGCTCTTTTTCGGCATCACGACGTCGAGAATGACGAGCTTGACGGCGTCCCGGTGCTCCCGGAACCGGACGACGGCTTCTTCTCCGTCCGCGGCCTCGATGACGGTGTAGCCGAACTCGTTCAGCATGGTCCGGGTGAGCAGCCGGATCGTAACGTCGTCCTCGGCGATGAGGATCGTCTCGTGTCCTTCCGACGGCGGGAGCTGTTCGCTTGGTTTTATCGTTAGCGCCGCCGCCGCGATGATCGGGAAGTACAGCCGGAAGCAGGAGCCTGCGCCCGGGGCGCTGTCGACAAGGACATACCCGTTGTTCTGCTTCATGATGCCGTAGACGATGGCAAGGCCAAGGCCGGTGCCCTTGCCCTGCTCCTTGGTGGTGAAGAACGGCTCAAAGATGTGGCTGCGCGTCGCGCTGTCCATGCCTTCGCCCGAGTCGCGGATCGATATGCAGGCATAGCTCCCGTCATCCCCGAAGCCGTGTTCCTTCCGGAACTCCTCGCCGATCACCGCGGTCTCGGTGCGTACCGTGAGCGTCCCTCCCCGCGGCATGGCGTCCCGGGCGTTCGTGGCGAGGTTCATCAGGACCTGCTCCAGCTGGCTGGGATCGGCAAGTATCGTCATTTCGCCGGGAGCAAGGTCGGTGCGGAGCTCAACGTCCTCGCCGATGACCCGCTGCAGGAGCCGTTCGAACCGGCGGGCCGCGTCATTGACTTCCAGAGGACGGGGATTGATCAGCTGCTTCCGGCTGAAGGCGAGCAGTCCCTGGGTGAGGTTTGCCGCACGCGCCGAGGAGGAGAGGATCTGTTCGATGTACGGCTGCAGGGGGTCATCGGCAGGCATCTTCATCTTCACGAGATTGCCGTACCCGATGATCGCGGTCAGGATGTTGTTGAAGTCATGGGAGATCCCGCCGGCAAGGAGCCCCACCGCCTCCATCTTCTGGGAATGGCGCAGCTGGTCCTCGAGCCGCTTCTTGTCGGTGATGTTATTGAGGATCTCGATGGCGGCGACGACGCGGCCGGCATCGTCCCGGAGCGGGAAGGCCTTGGTCTCGATGGACAGGCTGTTGCCGTGGGCGTCATGATGCGCCTGGACCACGGTGTGCGGCGTCTCGGTCCTGAAGGCGTGGCGTACGGCGCAGTCCTCTCCCTCATCGAAACAGGGGCGACGCGATATCCTGTGCGACACCTCATAACACTTCCGGCCGATCACTTCCCGCGGGTCCCTGCCCACGAGGCGGGAGAACGCCTTGTTTGCCGACAGGACCGTATAGTCCCGGTCGATGACCAGGAATCCCTCGTCGACGTTCTCCAGGATGTTCAGGGAGAATTCCTCGGCGCGTCTTTGCGCGGTGATGTCGGCGATCAGCCCGTCATAGGACGTGAGCCTGCCCTCGTCGTCGGTGTGCGGGACGACCGTGCTCCGGACCCAGACAACGGCGCCGGTCTTGTGACGCACGCGGTGCTCGACGGGCCCCGGGTGTCCGCCCGCGAGCACATCCTCCGCCTGCCTCAGGACCAGCTGTTTGTCCTGATCGTGGACCATGCGGTACCACAGGAGCGGGTCCGCCGCGTACTCTTCCGCAGCGTAGCCCGTCACGGCGACGCATCCGGGGCCATGGACCGTGGACACGGCCCTGCCGTTCTCCACCGTGACGGCGTACATATAGCTGGTGACCGACTCCAGGAGCTGCTTGTACCGCTGCTCGCTCTTCAGGAGAGCGTGCTCGGCCCGCTTTCGGTCGGTGATGTCCTGGATCGTGCCCAGCATCTTCACCGGGACGCCCCGCCCGTCGAGGACCAGTTCGCCCAGGCCCGACACCCATCGCTCTTCGCCGTCGCTCTGCCGGACGATCCGGTAATCCGCATCGAACCGCGCTTTTTGAGCGACGATGCCGGCGAGATGCCCGTTCATGCGCTCCCGGTCGTCGGGATGGATGAGTGCGCTCCATCCGCTGACCGAGCGCTCGTAGTCCTTCCCGATCCCGAAGACGGCGTCCAGGGTCTCCGAGCCGGTCCACCTGCCCGAAGGAATGTCCAGAACGTAGGAGCCGATGTGCGCGACCCGCTGGGACTCCCTGATCCAGAACTCGCGCTCCCTGACGGCGTCTTCGATCCGCTTCCGCTCGGTGACGTCGTAGGCCGTTCCCCGCGTCCCCGTGACCTGCCCGGCGCTGTCGCGCACGAACTTCGCGTTGAAGACGAGGTAAATGTCCCGCCCGTCCTTTGCCTTATGGACGGTCTCGTAGCCGCGCACTTCGCTGCCGCGCAGAAGCCGCGCGAACTCCCGGCTGTCCCGTTCCGCCTGGGCCGGGGTCTGGAAATCGGCAAAGCGCCTGCCGAGCATCTCTTCGACCGTGTACCCGATGACCGGCTCCCACGCGGGATTCAGATATACGTACCGGCCCTGGGCATCGCATTGCCAGATCAGGTCATGGGACGTCTCGACCAGATCGTGGTAGATCGCTTCCGACCGCCTCAGCGAATCCTCGGCCTTCCTCTGTTCGGTGATGTCCCGGGTGATGCCGAGGGCCGCGATGATGTTGTTCCTGTCGTCACGGAGCGGTACGGCATGGGTCTCCAGCCAGACCGACCGGCCCTTGAACCCTTTCGCCTCGAAGGCGAGGGTCCCGCTCTTCCCGGCGAACACGCTGTCCGTGAGATCGCAGAACTTCCGCCGGTGATCGGGCAGGATCAGGCCGTATACCGGCTTGCCCCGGATCTGTTCGAACGAGTCCGCGTCGATCATATCCAGGCCGGCGCGGTTCATCATGAGCACCAAACCGCTCCTGTCCAGCATCTTGACGCACGCCGGCTCGGTCTCGATGATGGTCTGGAGGAACTTCTCGCTCTCGCGCAGCTTCTCCTCGGTCATAATGCGGTCGGTGATGTCGCGGGCGATGCCCTGAAGGGCTACGGTCCGTCCGGACGCGTCGGTGATGGGAATGTTCCTCTGCTCGGTCCAGATGACCCGGCCGTCCTTCCGTACCCAGCGGAGCGTGAGCGGCTGGCGCGGGTCGATCCTGCCCGAGGCCATGCCGGCGAGCTTGGCCCGGTCATCGGCGTGGACGATCTGGAGGCCGAGATCGGGATTGGCGTAGTGCTCGTCGGGGGTGTAGCCGGTCATTGCCGTCGCCGACGGGCTGACGTACTCGAACTTGCGCTCCGGCCGGAGACGGTAGAGGTAGATCAGGTCCTCGGCGTTCTCGGCCAGCCGCCGGAAGGTTTCCTCGCTCTCCCGCAGGGCGGCTTCTGCCTTCTTCCGCACCGCTATCTGGGCGGAGAGCTCTTCATTGGCATCGACAAGCTCCCGGGTCCGCTCGCGCACTTCCTGCTCGAGCTGGTCGTGGGCCCTCCGGAGCTCATGGGCCATGCGTTTGCGCTCGGTGATGTCGTCGAAGAGGACATAGACGAGGTAGGGCCGCTCTTCCCCGGGGCGGAAGATGGGCATGGCGTCGACGCTGATCCAGCAGTGCTTGTTCGCCGCAGGGTTCAGCGTGGCCATGATGAAGCCGGTCAGGGGTTTTCCGGTCCGGAGAGCGACGTCCGCCGGGAACCCTCCCTCGGCAAGGCGGGAGCCGTCCTCCTGCAGGGCATGTCCGTGGACCTCGGCGCTTGTCTTGCCGATGAGGTCCGGGGCCTTCCTGCCGAGGATGCGCTCCGCCGCGGGGTTCACCGAGACGATCCGTCCCTCGTGGTCGCGGAAAATGACGCCCTGCGACATGGTGTCGAAGAGGATCCGGTAGCTCTCCTCGAAGAGGGGCATGGCGGCGTCGGCGCGCAGCGCCGTCTTCGGGCCGGGTCCTTTCAACGTCCTTTTTTGCGCGGGTGTCCGCGGTGTCCGGGGCTTTTCGTTCATACGGTTCCTGGAAAAAGTACGCCGCACATTATCAGAAGACCGCCCCGCATGATAGTCACGGCGTGGCCGGACAGGATGACGCGGTCAGCGGCGACGCGCACGTGCACGACGCCGCCGCGGGGGGACGCCTGGTAGGCATAGAGCGCATACCGTTTGAGCCGTTTCTGCCAGTAGGGGCCCAGGCAGCAGTGCGCCGAACCCGTGACGGGGTCCTCGTTGATGCCGACGGAAGGGGCGAAGAAGCGGGAGATGAAGTCAAAGCCTTTCGTGATCGAACGCGCGGTCACCATGACACCGCGCATGGGGACGGTCCTCAACACGGTGAGATCGGGCCTAAGATCCCGAAGGACGTTCTCCGACTCGATCTCGACGAGCCAGTCGTTCAACCGGTTCCTCCCGGTGTACAGGGGGAGAACGCCGAGCGCCGCGGCGAGCTCGGCGGGAGGCACCTCATGCCGCTCCGGCTCCGCCGGGAAATCCATCTCGATCCAGCCGTCCTTCCAGCGGGCGGTAAGAACGCCGCTCTTCGTCAGGAAGCGTATCTCCTCGCCGCGGGCCGCGTGGCCGTCCTCCCACAGGACATGGGCCGAGGCAAGCGTCGCATGGCCGCAAAGATCCACCTCGGTCTCGGGCGTGAACCAGCGGAGGTTGTACCCCTCGGGCTGTCTGATGAGGAAGGCTGTCTCCGAAAGGTTCATTTCCCGCGCGATGTCCTGCATCCGCAGGTCGTCCAGCAGCTCATCGAGGAGGCAGACAGCCGCGGGATTGCCCGAGAAGGGTTTGTCGGTGAACGCGTCGACCTGGATGACCTGTTGTGCCATAGGGAAATTATAGCAGAGGAGCTGCTGTTCGTGCCTGGCAGGACGGGGTAAAAAACAGGATCAGATCCGCTCGCCTGGGAAGATCAACAGCTTCTTTTTCTGCACCGCCACCCCGCACTTCCTCCCCCTGACAAGAGGAGGTCCGTTCAGGACGGGCAGGGGCTGTGCAAACAAGAAATGACAACGGCTTTTCCCGGTCAGAACAGTTTTCTCAGCCACCGGAGATGGTCCTTGTAGGGAGGATAGCGCAGGAAGACATCGACCAGGAAGCCGTTCCTGACGATGCCCCGTTCGTGTGTGAAGGTGTCGAAGCTCGCCTTGCCGTGGTACTTGCCCATGCCGCTGTCGCCGACGCCGCCGAAGGGCAGGCCGGTCACGGTCTCGTGAACGACCGTGTCGTTGATGCACCCGCCGCCCGACGAGGTACCGGCCAGCACCTTTTGCTGATGGACCTCGTTCCGGGAGAAGATATAGAGCGCCAGGGGCCTGGGCCTGCCGTTCACGAAATCCAGGGCCTCGGGCAGGTCGTCGTAGGCGATGACCGGGAGGAGGGGGCCAAAGATCTCGTCCTCCATGATCGGCTCGCCCCCGGTTATGCCGTCGATCACCGTGGGAGCGATGTACCGGCCTGCCCGGTCCGATCCGCCGCCGATCAGGATATCGCCGTCCCGCAGCAGCCCCAGCAGGCGGTCGAAGTGCGGCTCGTTCACGATCCGGGCGTAGTCCGGACTACGGGAAGCGTCCTCGCCGTAGAACTCGACGGTGTACTTGAGGATGCGCGACAGCAGCGCCTGCTTGATGCGCCGGTCCACGAGCAGATAGTCCACGGCGACGCAGCTCTGGCCGGCGTTGAAGAACTTGCCGAAGACGATCCGCCGCGCCGTGACATCCAGCGGGGCGTCGGCGTCGACGATGCAGGGGTTCTTGCCGCCCAGCTCCAGCGTGACCGGCGTGAGGTGCTTTGCCGCCGCCGCCATGACGAGCCTGCCCGAAGCGATCCCGCCGGTGAAGAAGACGTGATCGAACCGCTCCGCGACCAGCGCCTGGGCCGTCTCGGCGCCGCCTTCGATGATGGACACATAAGCCGGGTCGAAGTTCCCGCGGATGAGCTTCGTGATGATGTGCGACGTATGGGGGGCGGTGATGGACGGCTTGAGCACGGCGCAGTTGCCGGCGGCCATCGCGCCCGCCAGGGGGTCCAGCATGAGCTGGACCGGGAAGTTCCAGGGGCCGATGATCAGGGCCACGCCGAACGGCTCGGGATGGACGGAGCACCGGGCGGGGAATAGCGCCAGCGGCGTCGTGACGCGCCGCGGCTTCGACCAGCGCCGGAGGTTGCGGAGCGCATAGTCGATCTCGCGGAGGACGATGGCGCTCTCGCCGACATAGGCCTCGAAGGCGGGCTTGTTCAGGTCCTCTTTGAGCGCCTGGAAGATCGCGTCCTCGTTGTCCGTAATGGCCTTTCTCAGGACCGCGAGCTGCTCCCGGCGGAAGGAGACGTCCTTCGTGATGCCCGTCGCGAAGTAGGAGCGGTGATCGTAGAGGAGTTGTTTGATGGAAGTGCTGTTCATGTCGTCATCTCGGCCCGGACATGATCAAAAGAGTCCTTCAACGCTGAAAAGGCTATGAGATAAAAATATGATTGTCGCTGTAAAGAACAAAGAACTTATATATTTTTTCATAAGAACTTCAGCGAATATCTGCGTTGAATTCCTGCTTTGTCTTCATGTTTGCCTATTCTGATATTTTGTCCAAGACTTGAGCTGCTCCTGCTTCGGGCCCTCTCTTACGTCTTCGCCTTCACCCGTTTCAAGAACCCGAACAGGTCGAACTCGGCGTCGAGGATCTTCCTGGCCCGCTCGACCTTGTTCTTTTCGCGGATGCTCGTCTTTCCGACGCGCAGTTCGATCTTGTCGATGGTGCTGAAGGTGTCGTCGGGCACCGACAGGATCGGCGTATTGGTGGCGCGCGCCTTGCCGAGCACGACCTCGTTGGTCTGAAGGCCTCCGGTGATGATGATGCACTTGGTGGAGGTCTCCATGGCCGCGAGCTGGATGTCCGAGCGGTGGGCGCCGGTGATGACCGCCTTGTTGGGCGTCCTGCGGAAATAGGTGAGCGCGCTGTCCACGTCCATGGCGCCGATGAGGAAGTTCTCCACCGATTCGTCGAGGCGGGTTTCGCCGCACAGCACCGTGCCGTTCAGGATCTCGCTCAGCTGGCGCACGGTCACGGATTCGAGGAAGCGGTCCCTGGGGCACGCGCCGAAGAGCTGCACGCCCTTTTTCAGGAGAAAAGGCCTGATCTCCTGCTTCACGCGGGACATTGCCGCATCGGGCACCTTGTTCAGGACCGCGCCGGCGAACCGGTTGCCGAAGAGCTGCGCCGCGCCGTAGAGCGCGTCGAGCGACGAGTCTCCGCGCCAGGGTTCGACGAAGAGGACAGAGGCCTTCATCGCTTCGGCAAGGGAAAGGGCGTCAAGGCCGGTGAGCGCCCCGTCCAAGAGGTCGCCCGCGCCGCCGATGATCACGAAGTCCTTCTTCTTGAGCGTTCGGAACGCGGCCAGCACGCGCTTCTGGGCGTCCTTCAGCCCGCCGGAAAGCAGCATCGCCTGCCGCTCGAAGTCCAGCACGAAGGGCGAGATCGTCTCGATGGGGTCCGTGAGGCCCAGGATCTCCCGGGCGAAGATGGCGTCGGCGTCGTGGATCGCCGGGCCGGACTTCACCGGCACCGTGCCGAGGGGCTTCATATAGCCCACGTCGTAGTCCATCTCCTTGAGCTTGATGGCCAGCCCGAGCGAGACGAACGTCCTGCCGGCGTAGAGGGTGTTGGACACGACAAGGATCGGGATCATTCCTTCCTCCTGGGAAACAAATTCGCAATGCGGATATTTTTTCACCGCAGGGGCGCAGTGGACACACTGAAAAAAGGACTCTCTCGCAGAGCCCGCAGAGTCGCAGAGTCACATCAAAATCTTTGGGTCACGGTTTTAATACAAAATATTGCTGGTATTTTTTCTCTGCGAGCTCTGCGACTCTGCGAGAAAATGTTCTTATGTTTTAGTAAATGGCCTCTTTAGCTTTAGTATAAAGTATTGATATGCTCAATGTCCTGACTATAACCCAGTCCGCGCCGGATTGCACTCACAAGTTCTCGTGGCCGCGGTCATCGATGCTGGCTGAATATCACCCGCGCATCGAGCGCGACAGCGCCCTTCTCCATCACCACGAGGGGGTTGATGTCCAGCTCCTGGATCTCCGGGAAGGCCGTCACGAGCGTCGAGAGCCGCACGATGTTGTCGGCGATGGCGGAGAGGTCGACGGGCCTCTCGCCGCGCGCCCCCTTGAGGAGCCCCACGGTCTTGATCTCGTTCACCATGTTGAGGGCGTCCCTGCGGCTGACCGGCGCGATGCGGAAGGCGACGTCCTTCAGCACCTCCACGTAGATGCCGCCCAGGCCGAACATGATCATGGGGCCGAAGGTCCGGTCGCTGGTGACGCCCAGGATGACCTCCTTGCCCCCCTTGACCATCTCGTAGACCATGACGCCCCTGACGTAGGCTTGGGGCATGAACCGCCGGGCATTGGCCGTGATGGACAGGAAGGCGTCCTCGGCCTCCTTCGCCGTCCTCACGCCCACCTTCACGCCGCCCACGTCGGTCTTGTGCAGGATGTCGGGGGACGAGATCTTCATCACCACGGGGAAGCCGATCGCCGCGGCGGCGGCAGCGGCTTCCTTCGAGGTCCCCGTGAGCGTCCGCTTCGGGAAGGTGAAGTGGTAGCACGAGAGGATCGCCATGGCCTCTTCCTCGCCGACCTGGTAGATCCCGCGCTTCATCAGGGCGTCGATCTGGTCCTGCACGGCGTCCTCGTTGAACCAGCCTGTCGTTATCTCCTCGTCCTTCACGTTTTGCCACTGGCGGTAGTCGGCCAGCTTCTTGAAGGCCCGGACGGCCGTCTCGGGGTAGGAGAAGTTCGGGATCGAGCCCTGCTTGAGCTTCTCAACGGCGCTCTTCACGCTGAGCGATCCCATGAAGGAGGCGAGGATGGGCTTCGCCGTCGACGCTGCCGTCCGGACGGCGAGGTCCGCAACATTGTCCACGTCGGTCATTGCCTGGGGCGTCAGGATCATGAGCACGCCGTCCACGTTCGGATCGGCAACGGCCTTCTCCAGCGCGGCGGCGTAGCGCTCCGAGGTCGCGTCGCCGATCAGGTCCACGGGATTGTAGACCGAAGCGCTGGGCGGGAGCTGCCTGATGAGGGCGTTGAGGGTCTCCTTCGTCATCTGGGGGAGCTTGACGCCGATGCGCTCCGCCGTGTCGGCCGCCAGGATCCCGGGCCCGCCGGCGTTCGTGACGATGAGCAGCCGGTTCCCCTGC
>JAGVOT010000089.1 GCA_020052615.1 Nitrospirota bacterium
CGGTATCGGCGGGAGCTCCGGCAGGGGGAGCGGGCATCACGGGTCCACGGGAGGCTTCTGGGGCGCCGGCGGCGGTTCATCATGGTCCGGCGGATCCGGCGGCGGGATCGATTTCGGCGGGGGCGGCGGGTCATTCGACGGCGGCGGTTCATCGGGAGACTGGTAATGGGCAGATCACGGGCCGATACATTCTTCAGCAACGAGGAGCGGGCGGAGATCGAAGCTGCCGTACGCGACGCGGAGTCCCGCACCGTCGGGGAGATCGCCGTCATGGTCGTTGACGCAAGCGATGAATATCTCCATGCCGATACGATCGGCGGCGTTCTCTTTTCCGGTGCGCTCTCGTTCTTCGGCGCCGTCGCGTTCTTTCATTCCGCTATCGTCCCGTTCATCGTCCTGACGTTCCTGCTCTTTTTCCCCTGCAGGCTCTTCGTCCGATCCTTCCCGGCCATCAAGTCGGAATTCATCAGCCCGAGAAAGAAGAGGGACGCGGTGCGGATACGGGCGCTCCGGGCGTTCTACGAAAAGGGTCTGTACCGGACGAAGGCTCAGACGGGCGTACTGTTCTTCCTGTCACTCATGGAACATACCGTGTGGGTGCTGGCCGACAAGGGCATCTATGAGAAGATCCGTCAGGAACAGCTTGACCGCTTTGCCGCGACCGTGTCGCGGGGGGTCCGTGAAGGCCGCGGCTCCCAGGCGCTTCGCCAGGCCATCATCGAGGCAGGCACGCTGTTAGCCGAACACTTCCCCATGAAGCCGGGCGACAAGAACGAACTGCCCGACAGGATTCATCACGAGACAAGGTCGATCGATCAGTAAACGGGCAACAGTGTCCGCTGCATGTTCCTTATCCTGGAAGCGCTCTTCCCGCATCCCTTCCGTCAAAATCCTTGCATTGGACCACCGTTTATTGTAATGTTCTTTCGCCTCAAACCTCTTTTGCAAGGAGCCAGCCATGGATATCTGCCCCTGCGGTTCAACAAAACCTTACGCCGACTGCTGCCTGCCCCTTATCGCCGGCGAGCGTCTCGCCGACACGGCGGAGCAGGTCATGCGCTCACGGTACAGCGCCTATGTCAAAAAGGAGCTCGCCTGGCTCCGTACGTCCCTGCACCCCGACCAGCGGGCCGACTATGATGAATCGAGCAGCCGCGCCTGGGCGGAGCGGGCAGAGTGGCACGGCATCGAGATCGTGAAGACCGAGAAGGGCGGGCCCGGCGATCAGGAGGGGCAGGTCGAGTTCGTCGTGTCCTTTACGGAGAACGGCGTCCGGCAGGAGCACCATGAACTTTCGTCGTTCAAGAAGACGGGAGGCACCTGGTATTTCGCGACGGGAAAGCCGCTGCCGACCCGGCCGGTGGTACACGCGTCCCCCAGGGCCGGCCGCAACGATCCCTGCCCCTGCGGCAGCGGGAAGAAGTTCAAAAAATGCTGCGGGTAGCGTAGAACGGGATGGAAACTGCTTCGGGGTATCGTTCCGTGTCCCGCTCCGCCGTCCCCCGAACCCGGGGCGACCATGCCTTCGTGAGCTTTCCGCGCGTCCAGCCGATTCGTCCCTTCTTTTTCCACGCTTTTTCCTGCGCCATGGCAAAGTTATCAACATACCCTTAAATTACCCCTTGATACCGGGTGCCGAGATGTGCAATAATTTGCGGGATTGCAATAATTGAGAATGCCCGAGATCTCCGAACGCGTGCGCCATGAGGCTGGGCCGCGGCGGGGATTTTTTTTCTCGGTCGGAAGATCACGGCGAAGCGGACCCAGAATATGAAAAAAACGAGAATATTGCTGGTGCAGAACGCGCAGACACAGGGGAACGGCACCAAACGGGCCCTTGACAGCACGGGCTACGACGTTATCTGGGTCGGGTCAGGCGCGTCGGCGCTTGCTGCCGCAAAGCAGTGGACCATCGATCTGGTCATCATCGACGTCTCCCTGCCCGATATCGAGGGGGGCGACCTGTGCCGCCGGTTCCGGTCGCGCGAGCACATACAAAGAGTCCCGATCATCCTGCTTGTGCCGCGTGATTATGTTCCGCCGGCGGCAAACGCCCTGAACGGGGGCGGGCCCGATGTCTATCTTACGAAGCCCTTTTCGGACGGCGAACTCGCTGCCAGCATCTCTGCCGCGCTCGCACAACGGGCGACTGCGAAGGCGCAGCCGCCCGTTGTGAAACTGGGGCCGAGGACGCTCGCGGATACGGCAATGAGAGGGGAGCGAAGGCAGGAACCGCAGTCCGCGCCAATACCGGAGCAAAGGCCGGTTTCAGCGCCTCAGCTTCGGCCGCTCACACAGGCGGATCCGAGAACGCAAGCGGGACCGGCACCGACACCAGGAGAGAAACGATCGCCGGAGACTGTCCCGGCCTCGGACCCACGGCCCGCGGTACGACCGCAACTTCAGCTCGTCCGGAAAACTGAAGCGGCGCCCGCGGTACATCCGGCTGACCTGCCCCCTGCCGCGGCGCCCCAGCCGGCGTCAGCGCCGGCAAACGAGGTCGTCGATCCCTCGACCGGCCTGTTCAGCCGGCAGCAGTTCGAGGCCATGTTCGCGAAGGATTTCAAACGGGCTGTTCGGTTCAAACATCAGTTGAGCTGCATGATGATCGACCTGGACGGCGGGAGGATCGGCCGGGCGGGAGATGAGGCGACGATCAAGTCGGTCATCAGGCTCGTTCAGCAAACGATCCGCGAGGTGGACACCGCCGCCTGGTGGTCCGGGAAAGAGCTCATCATCCTGCTGCCGAACACCATCCGCAATGACGCCTTGCAGGCCGCTATGCGCGTCCTCGAGACGGTGGCAAACCATCCGTTCACCTGGTCCGACTCCACGAAGGTCACCATGAGCATCGGTGTCGCTGGCCTGCCCGACAGGTTCATCGACACGGAGCAAAAGCTGATCGAAGCCGCCGCCACGGCGTGCAAACGGGCAGGAGATATGATGAGACCTTGATCGGTCACTTTTTCCGGAGCCTGTCTCTCTCCCCGTGCATTGACTTCTTCCCTCCGGCCGACATCCTCTCCTTTCCGCCTTATCGGTGCATGGGTCCCCGGGCCGGGAACTGGCGAATATCTGGCGACGAGGATATACAGGGGAGCCTGAAGACCGTACGGATGGACGCACAGGCGCGTACGAAGAAAGAACTTTTATGGTTGACAAAAAAGCCTCTATCGTCCTGATCGGGATGCCCGGCGCCGGTAAAAGCACCGTCGGCGTCATGCTGGCAAAGCTGACCTGCCGAAGTTTCGTTGACACCGATGTGCTGATCCAGTCGTCGCAGGGCAGGCCTCTCCAGGACATTGTTGACCGGGAAGGGTACCTGGCATTGCGCGCCATCGAGGAACAGGTCATTCTGCAGTTCGACTGCCGCAATTGCGTCATCGCCACGGGCGGCAGTGCCGTGTACAGCCCTGCCGCCATGGCCCATCTCAAACAGCGCGGCATTGTGGTCTTTCTTGATGCTGACCTGTCTGTGCTGGAGGCGAGGGTGAGCGATCTCGATACACGGGGTCTTGCAAAAAGGCCCGACCAGAGCTTTCGCCAGCTCTTCGAGGAAAGGGCGCCGTTGTACGCGAAATACGCCGACGTCACGATCACGTGCGGACACCTCACCCATGAAGAGGTCTGTGCGCGGATCATCGAGGAGTTGGAGGAGGGACATCGGCGAGACGCCTGCGTGCAGCGGAGGACCCTTAACCCGCTGGAGAAAGCCGACGAATCCCGTCGGCGGTAAGCATCATTCCTCGGATTGTGGTTCAAGGCCACGGTCTTATATCGCCAAAGAGCGAAGTTCTCTAACGGAGTTCACGACAGACCCTGCGATACCTTGTCCAAGGCAATGCACAGAACGAAGAAAGAACAGGAGATCATCGATGGCCTCAAGCCGGTCTGCATCTGCAAAGGGATCAAGGCGCGCGTTTTCCAGGAGAGGGTCAAGGCCGGTATGATAACCGTCGAGGAACTGAAAAAAGCGACCGGCGCGGGGTCCGGCTCCTGCAAGGGGGAACGCTGCACACCTCGTATTCGCGAGGTCCTCGAAAAATACGGTCACTCGGGAGATCTCAAAGACAAGGTACGTTGATCGCGGGTGTATACTTACTTATAGAAGAGCAGCGGTTCTTGTAATCTCTGGAGGAGCAATGGGTCTCTTTGATCGGATCATTAATAGCGTCAAAAACAAGGAAGAAGGCAAACCTGCGGAGACACCAGGCAGGAACGATCCCTGCTGGTGCGGAAGCGGCAGGAAGTACAAGAAATGCCATCTGCCTCACGAAGAGAAGAAGTCCGCGGAAAAGGCCTGTAGCCTGAACTGCGGACCCACGTGAAGCTCTTCCTGAGCTGAGTTTCAGCTCACTATACCCTTTCCGCATTTGTTTGTAGTGCAGGTCCTGGTGGTGATGCCTCGGGCCGGACCTTCCCGTCTTCTAAGAACATCTTCCTAGGAACTATTACCCCCCGCAGTACGAGCTAATCCCGATTTCCTTTTTTCCCGCCCCGGGGTATCTTAGAATCAACAAGAACGAAAAAACCACCCACAAGGAGGGAATGAACATGTTGAACAAAGGCGGACATACAGTGAAGGCAGGGACCTACTGGAACATGGCGAACGGCAGCAGGGTGC
>JAGVOT010000059.1 GCA_020052615.1 Nitrospirota bacterium
CCAAAGGTCGACCCTCTGGTGGTCACGATCACCATGGAACAGCAGAACGAGAAGGCCGGCATCAAGCTGATCAATGACGCAATGAAGGAGCACGCCTTGCTCAAGACCATGCGGTTCAGCGACAAAGTGCGCGAGATCTCGGGGAGCCTGACGCCGGACGAGCTCTTGACCTTTTTCAACCGCATTCAAAGCGCCGGGAAGATCGCCTACAGGCGGTCCCGTCTTGCGTCTGCCGGCAGCGGGCTGCTGCCGTTCGTCATGAAGTTACAGGCCCTCCCGACGCCCGCGCAGGCGTCCGAGGTCCGGCCCGCGGCCAAACCGGTGGAACGCCCTGCGGAGGGGCCGGTGAGCAGACCGGAGGAGAGGCCGGCAGCCGGACCGGCGGATATCCCGGTGGAAAGACCGGTGAGCAGATTCGAGGACAAGCCGGCGCCTCCTCCCCAGTCCCCGCCGGCGCAGTAACTGCAGGCACGCCATGCCGTTTCAGGAAACCATCGACTATCTCTTCGGACTGCAGAAGCACGGGATCAAGTTCGGCCTGTCCAACAGCCGCCGGCTCATGGGGCTCATGGGCGATCCCCATCTGCGGTTCCGCTCGATCCATATTGCCGGGACCAACGGCAAGGGATCGACTGCGGCCTTTCTGGCCGGGATGCTTCTGGCCGCGGGGTATCGCGTCGGTCTCTATACTTCTCCCCACCTGGTGAGCTTTACCGAGCGGATCCGGATCAACAATGTCCCGATCACCGAGGACCGGGTGATAGACCTTGCTGAACGGGTGCGGACCCGGTACGAGAGCCTGCCCCCGGCGGAGGGGGGGGGCCTTACGCCGACGTTCTTCGAGGTCACCACGGCCATGGCCTTCACCTGCTTCGCGGAAGAACGCGTCGACGTGGCCGTGGTCGAGGCGGGTATGGGCGGCCGGCTCGACTCGACCAATGTGATAACGCCCATGGTGTCGGTGATCACGAACATCGACCTGGAGCATACCGAGTACCTCGGCGATACGATCGAAAAGATCGCCGGGGAGAAGGCCGGCGTCATAAAACCGGCTGTGCCGGTGGTCACCGGCGCGGCTCAGCCCGAGGCGCTCAGGGTGATCGAACAGACGGCCGCGTCAGCGGGTTCGCCGGTGCACCGGATGCCGAACGACTTTGGCGGGGTGCCGCGGTCCGCGGGGCAGGAACAGGCCTTTGATTACCGGGGCATCGGGATGCGCCTCGCTGACCTTCGCATCGGGATGCGCGGACAGCACCAGATCGGGAATGCCTGCCTGGCGCTTGCCGCTGCGGAGTGCATCGCCCAGGGAGGCATGGCGGTCCCCGACGCGGCGATCCGGACGGGACTCGCGAACGCAGTGTGGGAAGGGCGGCTGGAGCGGGTCGCCGAGAGACCGGACATCTTTCTCGATGGAGCTCATAATCCCGCGTCGGCGCGGGTGCTTGCCGATGCGGTGCGGGACCTCAGGCAGGGGTACCGTCACCTGGTCCTGGTCATCGGCATTCTTATGGACAAGGATTGCCGGGGGATCGTTTCCCAGCTTGCTCCCCTCGCGGACAGGGTCATCGTGACCAAGCCGCGCTATTCCCGGGCGCTCGACATTCAGCTGCTGGCCGCGGAGATCGGGGCGTTCCATCGCACCGCGGATGCCGCCGGGAACGTCGCCGAGGCTATCGGACTGGCGCGTCAGGGTGCTGCGGAAAACGACCTGATTCTCATCACGGGGTCGCTTTATACCGTCGGCGATGCGCGGGCAGCGCTGAGGCCCGGCGCGTCCGGCCCCTTGCAGGGATTGAAAGGGTAAGCAGGCCGGTGCAGATCGCAGATGCTTGTTGCGACTACCCTCGGGATCGAAGACTCCCCGCCCCGCCGGAGCGGGACGGCAGGGAGGCTTCGATGACCGCGACATGCGAAAGGCAAAGCGAACAGCGTAATATGGTCATACGCACACTATACCGCCTACTCCTCGCCCTTGTCGCGGGGGGGCTCACCGGCGCCCTGTCGTTCGCGGTCGCGGAGGAACCCCCGAAAAAGGTCCCGGTCACGGTGACCGCCGACAAGCTTGACCATGACCGCGCGAACGATACGTATACGGCGGAAGGGCATGTGCGGATCGAGCAGCAGGACATCCGGGTGGAGGCCGACAAGATCGTGCTGAACAACAGGACCGGCGAAGCCGTTGCAGAGGGCAATGTCTATCTCCGGGACAAGGGCGATACGTTGATGGCCGACCGGATGGAGATGAACATGAACACGCGGGTCGGTGTCATCACGAAGGGCCAGCTCTATAAAAGCAAGGAGAACATACACCTGAAGGGCGACCGGATCGAGCGTCGCGGCGAATCGGTCTATCATGTGGAGAACGCGACATTCACCACCTGCGACGAGGGGGAGTGGTATCTCAAGGCCCGGGAGATCGACGTGGACATGGACCGCTATGCCACCGGAAGCGGTGTCTCGTTCAACATGATAGGCCTGCCCGTGGTGTATACGCCCTACCTTCTGTTCCCGGTGCGCAGGCAAAGCGGCCTTCTCATCCCCATCGCCGGATACAGCAGCACCGACGGCTTCCTTATGAAGAACTCGGTCTTCTGGGCGATCTCCGACTACCAGGATGCGACCTTCATCTCCGACTACCGCGCGAACGCCGGCCATGGGACGGGAGTGGAGTACCGGTATGTGAACTCCCGGGACTCGGCGGGCAAGGCCTACTACAATTATTTCGACACCATCCATTCAGACGAGAACCGGTGGGAATTTCAATTTCAGCACCGTGAGGAATTCGCCGAAGACCTTTCGTTCCGCGCGGACATCAACCTGGTGAACGACCAGGACTATTACCGTGCCCTCGAGAAGAAGCTGGAGCCGCGGTCCCGGCCTTACATCGATTCCAACGCCTTCTACGTGGAGCGCTGGAACACGGCGTCCCTGTATCTGCTCGGCCAGTATTCGACGGACCTGACGCAAGCCAACGACAAGACCATCCAGAAGGTGCCCGAGCTCAAGTACACGATCTTCGGAGAAACCCTCGGCCCCCTGCTGCACTTCCGCCTCGAAGGGTCGGCGTCAAATTTTTCCGTGGCCGAGGGAAAGACGGTGCAGCGGGCGGACCTCAAGCCGGAGCTCACTGCTGTGCTCAGCGGGAACGCTTTGAGCCTGACGCCCCGCATCGGGGCACGGGCAACGTTCTATGACCAGGGCGCGACGACCATGGAGCCTGTCGAAAGAAAGTATACCTATGCCGGCGCGGACCTGAACGCGCGCTTTTCGCGGGTCTACGGCAAGGATGCAGAGGCGGGCATCGGGCGGATCCGGCATTCCATCGAGCCGATGATCGGCTATTCCTATATCCCCCGGATCGAGCAGGTCGACATCCCCCGCCTGGATTCCGTTGATGAGGTGAAAGAGGAGAATGTGGTGACCCTGGCGCTCATCAACCGCCTTACGGCGCGGTACAAGGAAGGGGCGAACGTCCGTACCTTCGATCTCATGGTCTTCCATCTGTCCCAGGAGTACGATGTGAACCAGGCGCGGGACGAGGACCTGGTGAACGCCCACCCCCGTGGCGAGATAAAAGGCGATCTTGCCGTCAAGACGCCGAAGCTGCTTACCATCTCCGCCAATGCGAATTACAATACCTATATCAACAGGCTTTCCTCGTCCTCCGAAAGCGTTGCCGTAAAAGGGGAGAGAGTTCAGTTCAACGTGACCCGCCAGTATCTGCGCGACCCAAGAACCCAGTTCCTGATCACCGGGCTCGGGTTCAAGATCGGGCGATGGGACCTGAAGGGTCAGGTATGGAGGGACATGGAAACCCGGAATTTCACGCAGAAGGAATACACGGTCCACTATGCCTCTCAGTGCTGGGGATTGGGGATTTCCTATATCAACAGGCCGGGCGAGACGCAGTACCTTTTCGCTCTGGACCTGAAGGGGCTGGGCGCGGTGAAGTTCTAGCAACACGGTCGTTCTGTGCGATCCCATGACCCCGCGGCCGCGATCCCGCTCGACGCGGGGTGCCGCGGGATGTCGAGTTATCTGTTCCCGACTTGTCGGAAAACGCGAAGTGCTCCACCGGGAATGCCCTGTCGATGTGATCATGGATTTGTTTTGTCTAATCCTGGTACGGGAGGATACGATGGCCGAAGAGATCATCATTCTGATAACCGTCAGCTCTTCCGATGAAGGGGAGAGAATTGCTCAGGCCCTTGTCGCGGAGCATCTGGCAGCCTGTGTCAACGCCATTCCCGGCGTGCGGTCGTTCTTTTTCTGGGAAGGAAAGGCGCAGGATGCCGCCGAGGTGCTGCTGGTATGCAAGAGCCGGATGTCTCTCCTGGAAAAGGTCATCGGGCGGGTCAAGTCGCTCCACTCCTACACCGTCCCGGAGATCATCGCCTTGCCGATCGTTGCGGGCTCGCCCGGATATCTTGCATGGGTGAACGATTCGACGAAGGGCTGAGATGACCGCGCATCGAACGACCATACCGGTCGGCAGGACCAGAAGACAGCTCATGGCCATGTATCGCGCCCTGTTCAAGGCTTACGGCCCGCAGCACTGGTGGCCCGGCGACACGCCGTTCGAGATCATGGTCGGGGCGGTCCTGACCCAGAATACTGCCTGGGTCAACGTCGAAAAGGCCATCAGGAACCTGAAGCGTGAAAGGCTGCTTTCGCCCGCCCGCCTGCGGGCTGTCGCTCCGCGGCGTCTTGCGCGGCTCATACGGCCGAGCGGCTACTTCAACATCAAGGCCGACCGCCTTGGTCATCTCATGGCCTTCCTGGCGGGCCGCTACGGAGGGAGCCTCACCCGGATGCTGGAGGATGACCCGGACGAACTTCGCAAGGGTCTTCTCCTGGTGAGCGGGATCGGCCCCGAAACGGCCGATGCCATTATTCTCTACGCAGCAGGAAAGCCGGTGTTCGTGGTGGACGCCTATACGAAGCGGATATTCGGCAGGCACGGGCTGGTTTCCGACGGTGCCCGATACGACCACGTTCAGCAGTTGTTCATGGGCAGTCTGCCTCGTAATGCAGGGTTGTTCAACGAATATCACGCCCTTCTGGTCATGGTGGGCAAGAGGCACTGTAAGAAGAGCGCGCCGCGATGCTCGGGCTGCCCCCTTGAGCGGTTCCTGATCTTACAGGAACGACAAGGCGATTTACCGGTCCTTGATCATGTCTAGATATTGACGTGCTCGCCCGAACTCCCCAAGATATGGTGGCGTAAAGGCCGTATTTTCAAAGAAAATCTTGACAATGAAGCGTTCACTATGTTAATTTTATGCGGTGATTCGTGCGCCTTTTTGACGTGGCCGTGGAGGGACGATGCGGGCAGGGAAGTCGAGAAATAGCAGGAAAAAGGAATATTTTACGATCATGTTCGTTCCCGGGCCGAACTCCAGGGTGCGCACGCTCCATATTTCCAAGTCCGCCATCAAGTCCGCGTTGCTATCGTTCCTCGGTGTCGTCATCCTCTCATTCTATCTGGTCTACGAGTACAATGATGTGAAGGACAAGGTTTGGGAACTGCAGACGGTGCGCGAAGAGCTGATGCAGCAAAAGGCGCAGGTGCAGAACTTCGCCCTGAACCTTTTGGATTACAAGCGCCAGATGTTCCTGCTCAGGGACCTCGACACGAAGCTTCGCCGGGCCGTGAGCCTCGGCCCCCGGGACAAGGCGCAGCAGGTTCTCGGCATCGGCGGCCCCGACGAGCTCGGCCTTCAGAACCTGACCGCCCTTGGCGAGAAAAAGCAGGCCGAAGCGCTCAAGGAAATGAGCGAAGAGCTCACCCAGCTCAAGGGAGCGGCATCGCGCCAGGAGACCAGCCTTCAGGTGCTGATCGAATATTTCGAGGACAAACGGTCGCTGTTCGCTTCGACACCTTCCATCTGGCCGGTGCGAGGCTGGGTCACCTCACGGTATGGCACCCGCACATCGCCGTTCAGCGGCATTCTCAAGTTCCATGAGGGTATGGATATCGCCGCACAGACCGGGACGCCGGTCGTGGCTGCGGCCGACGGTGTTGTGGTCAAGGCAGGCTTCGGCACGGGTTACGGAAACATGGTCGAGATCAGCCACGGATACGGCATCAAGACGCTCTATGCCCACAATTCGCGCCTCAGCGTAAAGTCAGGCCAGCGCATCCGGCGGGGCGATGTCATCGCCTATGCCGGCGATTCCGGCTCCAGCACCGGCCCTCACCTCCATTATGAAGTCCGTCTGAACGGCCTTCCGGTCAATCCGGCAAAATATCTCAACTAGCTGGTCTTGAGGTGACGGCAGGGACCTTCCAACGTACATCTTTCCTATGGCAGTGAATTCCATCATTCATTTACGTATTGCTGGTCGGGGATCCGAGCACGGGGGACGTAACAGGCTCGTCCCTGTTGTTCAATACCGTATTTCCGCTCTGGAGCAGTAAACGGGGAATGGAGCGGAAGCACACGCAAGGAGGGAGCAAGCATTATGTCGAACGGGAAAGTGAAGTGGTTCAATGAGGCGAAAGGCTTCGGGTTCATCGAGCCTGACGGAGGCGGACGGGACGTATTCGTGCATTACTCGGCGATCCAGGGCGAGGGGTTCAAAACGCTGTCGGAGGGCCAGCCGGTCTCCTTCGAGGTCGTGCAGGGCGAGAAAGGCCCGCAGGCGGCCAACGTAACAAAGGAGTCCTAAGGCACGTATCGCAATATGGCGGCCCGCGAGCAGCTCCGCGGGGCGCGTGATCAATGAAGCCAAGGAATTATTGAAACCCTGAAGAAACCCCCTCTTCGGGGTTTTTTATTGGCATGCCAGGCATGACACGCTGTACTTTGTACAGGCCGGTCGGGTGTGGTGCCTGACTGGACCCGGGGGCGCAAGTCCTCCCTGGGGCCTTGATGGAAGGACAGGAGGCGACGAGGTCGCTGAAAGAGCGGAAGGACAGGAACCGCCGCATACGGAACCGTACGCACGGTGGCGTGGGAGGACGGCGGGGGCGACCACGCCTCCCGCCCGATCGTTGTCATCCTGACCGGATGATCACGGTATCTTGTCTCAGCAGGGCAGGTAATTAATGTCGTAGCCGTTGTGCTTGAACGCAAGCCGGAGGTCTTTCCGTTGTTCGGGAGACATGGCAGCGTAAAGATCCCGTACCCTCTTCCCGGACCGTTCGGGCGAGCAATTATACGTATAGAGATCGTCCTGCAGGGCCTGCGGCAGCTGCGTGTCGGCAAGGACCTTTTTCAGGTCTCCCGACTCGCACAGCATGGCGTATACGGACGACGAGCCGCTCCCAAGGAAGTATCCCCGGCCGTTCTTGCTGACCAGAAAGGTCGACGTGCACGCGCTGCCGACAAGCGCCAGCACTGCCAGCGCCGCCGCAAGCGATCGCGTTCTTCTCTTCCTCCGGACTGACAAAAGCTCCTTCATCGTTCCCTCCTGATCCTTTCGAACGTATGGTTTAAAAAACTTTGCCGCAGAGAATATATCCTGCCCCCATTGCGCGGCGCTTTTGACACTACTTCGTTTTGAGAAGCCGGATCACGCTGCTCCTTGCATCTTCCGAGTCCCACGCCACTTCCCCCAGCAGCTGTTTTGCGATGTTCCCGTTCCGGTCGATCAGAAAACTTGTCGGGAGCACGTGCACGGCATAGTCGTCAAAGTAGACCTCCTTGTCGGGATCCAGGAGCACCGGGAACGTTAAGCCCTTCTCTGCCGCGAAGGAGCGCACCACCGATGCTGACGGGTCAATGGAAACAGCCAGGACGGTAAGGCCGGCGTCTTTGAACTCCTCATAGAGTCTTTGGAGCGAGGGCATTTCCTCCCTGCAGGGGACGCACCACGTGGCCCAGAAGCCGAGGACGACGACCTTTCCCCTGAATTCATCGAGCGTGACCCTGTTTCCGGTGAGGTCCTTCAACGCAAAACCGGGGGCGGTTTTGACGTCGGCGGCGGCTGCGCCCGCAGCGATCGACGGACCGAGGGGGGAAAGACATAAGGCTATAGCCAAACTAAGAAGAACCGTCCGCACGAAAGACCTCCCTTGTTGCGGATATGCTAAACCTTTGCCCGCGCCGATGTCAAGACGGGCGGCGAAGGGGAATCATACGGGCTGTTCAGCTCTCACACGCTCCTTCCCGAAAAAAAAAGGAGGGGCAGATGCCCCTCCCGGAAAGAATGATAGGCGGAACTTAGAATCTTACGTCGAAGGTGAGGTAGATGTCCTGGGCCTTCTCGACCGGTGCGAGCATCTGCGGGCCCGATGCCGGGCTGGTGGTCAGGTCACTGATCTTCGCCGGGGCGCCGACCCAGTTGTTGCTGCCCGTGTACTCAAAGTTGTACATCTGATAGCCGAGCCGCACGAAGGCCTCGCCCTTCTTGGCAACGGGCTTCCGGTTCAGGCTCTGGATAACGTAGAACTCGACCACATCGCCGCGGGTGCCGAGCTTGCCGGTCCAGAGGTCGTCTTCCGCGGGCACCATGCTGATCCAGTTCTTTGATCCGCGGTTGTACTCCGCGCCGATCTTGGTGCCCGACGAGGCGATGTCATAGCGGCCGCCGAGGTACACGGCGTTGCCGGTGTGGCTCTGCTTGTCGCCGGCATTGTACATCAGCCCCGCCATCGGCGCGCCGCCGGGGCCGGTCAGGTTGTTGTTCGGGTCGGTCTTGCTGGTCGCCGCAGTTACGAAAAGGTTCAAGCTGCTCACCTTGCCGGTGACCACAGCGCCGATCCAGCTGATGTCGCCCAGGTTCGTCGACACGCCTGCATCGGAAGGCGCGTCGAAGATGTTCATGCCCTTTTGCCACTGCAATTCGACGTGAAGCGCATCGGAATCATAGGCGGCCATGTTCACGCCGACGAAATCCGTATCTCGCAGCGTCGGGGCGCCAGGCGCTTCGACCTGGTATCCGCTGTCAAAACCCCGTCCATAGCAGAGCTTGGCGTAGGCGCCCGGGAGGGCCGCGATGTCCGGAGCATAGCCCAGGGTCATGCCGTCGAAGGCATAGTTGACCATGAGGCTCGGGATGCCGGCGGTGCCCATCTTATCGGAGTTCTGGCGGATATTGCTCGGGATGCCCCCGGTTGACGGCCTGCGGCCCACGGAGAACCATGCCGGAGCGTCGAAGATGTTGCTGACCGTGGCGTAAGCATAGTCGACTCGCAGAACGCTGTCCTCGGGGACGTGGCCTACGGTGCCGTCGTTCGTTGCGCCGTAGCGGTCGGCAAAGAACTGTCCCATCACCGGATTCGAAGTCTGGTGACCGGAAATCTTGTACATGAGCAGCCGCGCCTTCATGGTGACGTCCTCGACGGGGTTGGCCTTCAGGTTCATGCCGAAGCGGTTCATCATGACCGTGTCATTCTTTACATCATATCCTGCGACCGGTGCGAAGGTGGGATTTCCCAAGGTATCGAAGCCGGTAAATTGCGAATAATCGTGCACCGATCCTGAGAGGGAATCAGCGCGGAACCGGTATTCGAGCCCGATCTCGAGCCCTCCATCCTCGGCGGCCGGGGCCATGCCGGCGGCTGCCAGGGAAAGAATCACCGCCATTGCCATTACGAAGAATTTCTTCATCATCGAGTGCTCCTCCTTTTGAGTGGGTACAGCATAGGGACATCACGTGCGAGAATCGTTGCGCAGATATGGCTGCCGGCATCACCTCCCGGGAACAGGATGGCTACAGATTCGTAGATGAGGAGATTATAGATGAATGACCTGATATGATGTGCGACTTGCCGCACAAGAGTGTTTTGGCATTATTGTTTAAATATTTAGATACAACGCAACTATATGGCCAAAAAAAAGATCCCCCCGCCGACGGGCGGTTATACCCCGGTAACGACCTTCTTCTTCGCCGTGTGCTGTTCGAACAGCACATCCTTCATTAATGAGCACGCATCGATGACCTTGGGATTTGCCACGCGGTAATAGATGTTCACGCCTTCCCGCCTGGTGGTCAGGATCCCCTTGTGACGCATGACCGCGAGGTGCTGGGAGACGTTTGCTTTGGACGCCCCCAAGGCGTTCACGAGTTCGGTGACCGTCCGCTCGTCGGTCTTCAGGACGCTCAGGATCTCGATGCGCTTGGGGTTCGTGAGGGTCTTGCAGATCTCCGCCTGCATTTCGAATATGGATTTATCGGTCAGCATGGTTTTCATAGTGTCCTATTATCGCAAATTGGCAACTATTGTCAAGGTCAAAATCAGCGGCGTTCCTTCATGATCGATCGGTCTGTCCCGAAGAGGACCGGGCTTCCGCGCAGACCGGCGATCGCCCGTGCCTGCGTGCGCCGGATATCGCGCAGGACCCTCACGGTACCCTGGCGCACCCGTGCAGGACAGCCGTGCCGGCCATATTTCCCTTGAACTTACCGGGAAAAATGATTATGATGTCGGATACTTTTTCAAGACAGGCGGTGTACAGAAGCTCATGATAGGAACGATCCTCAAGAAGGTCTTTGGCACCAACAACGAGCGCGAACTCAAGCGCATCAATCCGCGGCTCGAAGCGATCAACGCGCTTGAACCCCGCATGGCGGGGCTCACGGACGCGGAGCTCCGGGGCAAAACGGACGAGTTCCGGCGGATCATCCGGGAGCGTGTCGAGGGCATCAGCGATCCGGCCGAGCTCCGCATCATGGAAAAGACGGTCCTCGACGAGCTCCTGCCCGAGGCCTTTGCCGTTGTGCGGGAGACCTCGAAGCGGACCCTCGGCATGCGCCACTTCGACGTGCAGCTCATCGGCGGCATCGTGCTGCATGAGGGAAAGATCGCCGAGATGCGGACCGGCGAGGGGAAGACCCTGGTGGCCACCCTCCCGGTCTACCTGAACAGCCTGACCGGCAGGGGCGTGCATGTCGTGACGGTGAACGACTACCTTGCCCGGCGCGACGCGCAGTGGATGGGCCCGATCTATGCCTTCCTGGGGCTTACCGTGGGCGTCATCGTTCACGGCCTGAATGATTCCGAGCGCCAGGCGTCCTACAATTCCGACGTGACCTACGGAACGAACAACGAGTTCGGATTCGACTATCTTCGCGACAACATGAAGTTCGATCTGGCGGACTACGCCCAGCGGGAGCTCAACTTCGCCATCGTCGACGAGGTGGACTCCATCCTGATCGACGAGGCGCGGACGCCGCTCATCATCTCCGGCCCCGCCGAGGAGTCCACGGACAAGTACTACAAGATCAACCGCATCATCCCCAGCCTCAAGAAGGACCAGGACTACACCGTCGAGGAAAAGACCAAGACCGTTGCCCTCACCGAAGAGGGCAACATCCATGTGGAAAAACTGCTGAACGCCGGCAACCTCTACGATCCCGCGAACGTCGACCTCGTGCACCACGTGCACCAGGCCCTGAAGGCCCATGCCCTGTTCACGCTCGATGTGGACTACGTCGTGAAGGACGGCCAGGTGATGATCGTGGACGAGTTCACCGGCAGGCTGATGCCGGGCAGGCGGTGGAGCGACGGTCTGCACCAGGCCATCGAGGCCAAGGAGAACGTCAAGATCGAGAACGAGAACCAGACGCTCGCCTCCATCACCTTCCAGAACTACTTCCGCCTCTACAACAAGCTTGCCGGCATGACCGGCACGGCCGAGACCGAGCAGGCGGAGTTCGCGAAGATCTACAACCTCGACGTGATGGTCATACCGACCCACCGGCCGATGATCCGGGCGGACAATCCCGACTTCATTTACAAGAACGAGCAGGGCAAGTTCGGCGCCGTGGTCCGGGAGATCGAGGAGAAGCACCAGCAGGGGCAGCCGGTCCTCGTCGGCACCATTTCCATCGTCAAGTCCGAGGTGCTTTCCTCGCTGCTCAAGAAAAAGGGCATCAGGCATACGGTCCTGAACGCCAAGTACCACGAGATGGAGGCCGAGATCGTTGCCCAGGCAGGCAGGCACGCCGCCGTCACCATCGCCACGAACATGGCCGGGCGCGGCACCGACATCGTCCTGGGCGGCAACCCCGAGGGCCTGGCGCGCCAGATGCTCAAGGGCAAGGAGCATACGCCGGAGGAATGGGAGAAGACGGTGGCGCAGTGCCGCGAGCAGTGCGCCCAGGAGAAGCAGAAGGTCCTCGACGCCGGCGGCCTGCACATTCTGGGCACGGAGCGGCACGAGTCGCGCCGGATCGACAATCAGCTCCGCGGACGGTCGGGACGCCAGGGCGACCCCGGATCGTCGCGGTTCTACCTCGCCCTGGAGGACGATCTCCTCCGGATCTTCGGGTCCGACCGCATCACGGGGCTCATGAACCGGCTCGGCATGGAAGAGGACGTGCCGATCGAGCACCGGCTGGTCTCCCGCTCCATCGAGAACGCCCAGAAACGGGTCGAGGCCCATAACTTCGAGATGCGGAAGCACGTCCTCGAGTACGACGACGTGATGAACCAGCAGCGCAAGGTGATCTACGAGCAGCGCCGCCAGATCCTGTCCGGCGAGAACCTCCGGGACGACGTCCTGGGGCTGGCCGAGGAGCTCTTCGACGGCCTGTTCGGGTTCTACTGCCCCGAGAACGCCTACCCCGAGACGTGGGACCTTCACGGCCTCACCGAGGCGCTCGCCGCGAAGTTCTCCTTCCGCCTCACGGACACGGACCAGGGGACGCGCTCCCGCGACGAATTCCGCGACGCCATCTGGAAGACCCTCGAGAAGAGCTACCAGGACAAGGAAGCCGAGATCGGCGCCGAGCTCATGCGCCGCCTCGAGAAGATCTTCATGCTCCAGGCCGTGGACCAGCAGTGGAAGGACCACCTCCTCGCCATGGACCACCTGAAGGAAGGCGTCGGCCTCCGGGGCTACGGCCAGAAGGACCCCCTCATCGAGTACAAGAGGGAGGGCTTCGACATGTTCGAGGAAATGAAGCAGCGCATTGTCGAGACCACGGTGGAAAGCCTCTTCCGGGTGAAGCAGGCGAAGGAAGACGACCGGGAGATCGAACGGCGGCAGAAGCGCCAGATGGCCCAGCTCAGCTTCGTCGGCGCAGGAGACGCGGCGGCCGCGCCCCAGCCGGTCCACTCCGGGAAAAAGGCCGGCAGGAACGATCCCTGTCCCTGCGGGAGCGGGAAGAAGTATAAAAAATGCCACGGGAAGTGATACTATTGCAGTAATTCCCGCATCTCATTAAAACACTCTATTTGGGCGGTCCCGCAGTCTCGGGATCGCCTTTTCTGTTCTTCACTCCAAGCGGGTTCTTGACAGGAGCTGCCGGTGTAGTGTATTGTAGTACAGGAGGTGCGCCATGAGATCGGTACTATCCATCAGTCTTCCCGACAAGGTCGCGCGTGAGCTCGACCGGTTCGCGAAAAACCAGGGACGGAACAAGAGCGACGTCGTCAAGGAATCGATCAGCATCTATCTTTGGGAGTCCCGCTTCGCGGATATGCGGAAAAGCCTGAGTGCGCGGGCAAAAAAGAAAGGCGTGGTGACCGACGAGGATATCTTCAAGGAAGTGTCGTGAGGGCGCTCTTTGACACCAACGTCCTTCTTGCTGCGTTCCTCACGGAAGGGGTCTGTGAAAAGCTTCTCACCCGGGCGCGAAAACGCCATTTCGACCTCATCACCTGTCCCTTCATCCTTCGCGAATTCGAACGCATCCTTGTAAAGAAGTTCTCCGCCACAAAACAGGAAAAGGAAACCGCCCTGGCGCTGATCGCCGAGGCCGCCCGTGACAGCGTGGACCCGTCCGAAATACCCGCAGGGGCCTGTCGCGACAAGGATGACGACAACGTCCTGGCCTGCGCCGGGGAAGCAGAAGCGGAGTACCTGGTGACCGGCGACAAGGATCTTCTGGACATGAAGAAGTATACAGGGATAACTATCGTCGCACCCCGGGAATTCGAGCTGCTGTTCGATCAATGAGCGCGGCGTGGTGGGGCTTGTGAGCCGGCGGCGAGAGATGTCAGGATATCACAGGCTGTTGAAAAACGATTTCGGGGTCTTTGCGAGCGAAGCGAAGCAATCTCGTCGTTAATCTTTTCAAGCACTACGGGATTGCTTCGCCGCTCACGCTCCTCGCAATGACAGCTAAAGAGGCCTTTTTCAACAGCCTGATCATGTCTGACCCGGGACGGCCCCTGAGTTACGAGAATTCCGTTGTTGACTAATGGTAACCTATGTGTTACCGTAAGGACCATGGATGACGAACCGAAGAGTCATCGAATATGTGAGGGACGGATCTTCGCCCTTTGCCAAGTGGTTCTCGGCGCTCGATGCGCCGGCAGCGGCAAAGGCGGCAGTCGCGCTCTATCGCCTGGAACAAGGCAATATGTCCAACGTCAAGTCCGTCGGAAAAGGTGTGTCGGAATATAAGATCGATTTCGGCCCGGGTTACCGGATCTATTTCGGCCAGGAGGGTGACGAACTGGTCATCCTGCTTGGCGGCGGGGCCAAGAAGACCCAGGATAAGGATATTCAGATCGCCCAGACGCTCTGGACGGAGTATAAACAGGCCAAGGCGAGAAAGAGATGAGGTGAAAAATGCCTATTACACGAAAATTCCGGACAACCATCATGGACCGTGCAGTGAGCGATCCTGCGTTCAGAAGGCAGATGCTGACCGAAGCGGTCAATGAGCTGCTGGCAGGGGACCTCGATGCGGGCAAGGCCATGCTCCGCGACTATATCAACGCTACCATCACTTTCCAACAGCTGGCGAAGAAGCTCAAGAAGACGGACAAGAGCGTTCACCGCATGCTGGGACCGCGCGGCAATCCACGGGCGGACAACATCCTGGAGATCATCAAGATTCTTCAAACGAATGAACGGGTGAAGCTTCGGGTGGAAGCGCATAAGGCGGCGGCGTGACCCCGGCGACTCCAGAAATTACGGACTATCACTAAGGAGAATTGAAATGGCCAGATATGGCCTGAAACGGACGCCTACCCATCCCGGCGAGATTCTGAAGGAGGATTTCCTTTCTCCGCTGGGGGTCACCCAGGTAGAGCTGGCGAATGCGCTGAAGACCTCGTTCCGGACGATCAATGAGATCCTGAACGAAAAGCGAAGCATCAGTCCGGACATGGCGCTTCGTCCGGCGCGCTACTTCGGTACGACCCCCGATGTCTGGATCGGCCTGCAGGCGGATTATGATCTGCATTGGGCGAAGATGAAGTCGAAAAAGACGATCGACGGGATCAAGCCGCATCAGGGGAAACGGGCGGCATAAGATACTCGTTAAGAGCAAAGCCGGACCTCGGCGGTCCACAGAGCGCTATGGGGTTGAAACGAAGGTTTTGGTGCGCGCCGTCAAAAGGAATAGCGAGCGGTTTCCTGAGGACTTTATGGTTCAGCTGACAAAAGAAGAGTTCGATAACGTGAAGTGCCATTTTGGCGCCTCAAGATGCGGCGGTCGAAGGTACCTTCCCTACCTAGTTACGGAAAGAAAGGCCGCGAATAGGACGACGCGGAAAAGGTGAATGTCAAGCCGCAAGACCTGGCCGTCGACGGTCCCCCCGGGCCGCAGGACGTCGCCGCTGCGCTGGTCGAGGCCGCAGCCCATAGGGCGTTCGAGCTCTTCAGGAACCAGGCGTTCAGGGCGGAGGCGGCTCTGGATGCGCTCGACCAGGTCGAACAGGACCGGATCTTCAATGAACTGGTCGCCGCCTGCCTTGTCCTGATCATGCTGGTCCTGGAGGCGCCGGACCTGCGCGTTCCGGCCGGGTTCCGGGACCGCCTGACGAGGCTGCGGGAACTGGTCCCGACGGCGTATGCGGACAGCCTGAAGGCGCTGGGCGTGGAGGACGAGCATCTCAAGGTGTGGGACAAGCTCATTGCGATGCGGTACGAGGAGTACGCACGGGACCGGCATGACGTGCGCTCCGCCGCGATGCACCTTGGATCGCGGGAAAAGCCGCTGGACCTGGACGATCTCTCGCGGATCCGGCTGCTCGTCCCTGTGCAAGCGGTTGCCATCGGCTGCCATCATCATATCTGCCGGGGGGACCCTGATGGCCGCGATGAGCTGTTTAAACTGACGCTGAAGGCGCTGGCAGGATTCTATGTGGATGTCCGGCTCCGGCTTGAAGGCGGGAAGATCACGCTTCTGACACGGGCGCGCCGGTTCCTGCGGCGCATGATGGCGGGAGAGCGGTAGTGTCCGCGGGAACGAGTTGCCCCACGGCGACAGTCGTGCAAGATGTCAGGATGTCAGGCTGCTGTCCGTCCAAGAAGATAGGAGTGTCAAGCCGCACGACTTGATCATGCGCGGCTCCTGAGGGTGGCACATTCCGGGGTTCGTTATTCCTTTCCCCTTGTCACCGCGTCCCCGTGTCACGCGTCGGAAGTTTCGTTCCCGTGTCCGAAGTATTGGCTACCCAAACAGGTAGGTTGCAGAAAAGTGAAAAAGGGATATGCTGTGCTGTAGGGAAGGCACGTGCGGGGATAGGGTTTCGTGGAATGACATGAAAGTAGACCCTACCCTGCGGGGGTCTTTTTTGAAAGGGCTGTTCGCGATCTTCACGGACGTGAGGAAGCCTGGGTGAAAGTCCAACAGTATGGACCTGACCCTGAGATGCTCCGCAATTTGTGGCCGCTTCAAAGGCCGGACCCCCGGGGGGGCCGGCAAAGTCAGGTGAGCAACTGACCGTATATAAGTCTTGCCTTATAATAAGCAATAGCTTATAATCACATGAGGATACGATTTTATCAGACGCCCGGCGGCAGGAGCCCGGTGGAGGATTTTCTGCTTGGCCTGCCGGAAGCGACGCGGCTCGAGGTCGCCGATGCGCTATTGCTGCTGGAGAGCGGCCATGCGCTGGAGATGCCGCTGAGCCGGAATCTGGCAGGCATCCGTCCCGGACTGCATGAGCTCAGGTTCCGCGACAAGGCAGGTCAGGTCCGGGTCGTCTACTATCTCAAGAAGGGCGATGCCCTCTACCTGGTCCATGCCTTCCGCAAGAAGACGCAGACCATACCCCGGCGCGAGCTGGATATTATCCACAAGAGACTGAAGGAGATCTGATCATGGCTTGGAAGGAAGTGACCGTTGAGGAACTGGCAAAGTCCCTGGGCGCGAATGTTGCCGAGGTGCGCGAGAAGCAGCGGCTGGTCAAATTGATCGTCAAGACGCGGAAGGACAGGGACCTGTCGCAGGCCGCTCTTGCAAAGAAACTCGGGATCAGCCAGGCCCGGGTGGCGCAGATCGAGTCCGGCGTCGGCACGGCGAAGGTTACCTTTGATGTGCTCTTCAACATGCTGGTCGCCCTCGGGCTTGACTATAAAGTGGTGACGCGGAAGGCGGCGTAGAGAGGTAGAATGCACGGAGAAAGACCTGACCGTTCGCAGTAACAACTGACTATCTCGCGGGTTCAAGTCCCGCCCGAGGAGTTGTCCGTACGCCTTGGTAGCACGAGGGAGCGGCGTCTGAGCAATCGGAGGTCGCGAGTTCCCAAACGGCAAAGCTACAGGCCGCAGCGAAAGCGAACCTATACGTAGCCTCGTAACTTATTCGGAGATGCCGACCTTGTGGTCAAATGGGGAA
>JAGVOT010000101.1 GCA_020052615.1 Nitrospirota bacterium
AGCGACAGCAGCGCGCTGAAATATGCCCTCGACGGCTTGCGCACCCTGGCTCGCGAGGAACAGGCGCGTGCCTGAAAACCAGCTGGTCAGCCCTGCCCGCCCTTGCTCAGGAGGCCCATGACCGGCGAGGCCGGCTCCGCGGCGACCAACGTCTTCGGCAACGTCATCGGCGGGACAACGCTTGCGGCCGGGACAGCCGTTTCCACAGCAGGCGGCGCGGCATACGGCGTCTACGAACTGTCCAAGGCAGTGGTCGTTCCCACGGGATACGCACTGGGCAGTGGGCTGGTCCTGAGCTACGAGACACTGTCGCAGCTCGGCGCCCAGTCCATTCTCGCGGTCTCCGATTGCGCCTATATGGTCCTGTCGCTCGAGGGCCCGCGGTGGGTCCTGTATGCCGTAAAGGGGAACACGGGGAAAGGCGACGACCTGCCGGTGGGCGCCGTGGTGGACCTCAAGAAGATGCAAGAGCAGGGCGAGGTGATCTATAACCTTCCTGTCTCCGATGGGGAGATGAGGAAGGTCGTGGAATCGGTCTATGACAGCCTTCCCGAGACAGGTGCGGTCGAGAAAAAGTGACGACAGCCACACCCGGCGCGGAGATCGCGGTTCCCGGGCCTGGGAGGCATCTCCCCCGGTCCTCATCCGCCGGAAGGTTGCCGGGCGGGCAGGTCCATATTTCATGCCCTTGAGGGCAGGAGGGATACGATACGATGAGAACGATGGGAACAGCAGTGGCAGCAGTGGCGGTCGCGGTGATGCTGGCCGTGCCGGTGATGGCGGCAGAGCAGAAGGCGGCCCCGGCAAAGACCGATCGGCCGTCCGGAGGGATGATCGAGGCCGTCAGCTTCACGGCTACGGTCGATGCGATCGACAGCAAGACCCGCAAGATCACGCTGAAGGGCGCTGACGGCAGTAAGACGGCCTTTATCGCCGGTGACGAGGTGCGGAACTTCGCCCAGATCAACAAGGGCGACATCGTTACCTTTGATTACATGGAAGCGGTCGCCCTGGACGTGCAGAAGGCGACCGAAGAGCCGAAGATGGTGGAGTCCGAGTCCATAAAGCGCGCGAAGCTCGGCGAGAAGCCCTCGGGCACCATCGAGACCGTGGGTTTCATGACCGCCCGGGTCGAAGAGATCGACTACAAGACCCGCAAGGTCGGCCTCAAGATGCCGGAAGGGAAGATCGTTCGGTTCACTGCCGGCGATCAGGTGAAGCGGCTGAATGAAGTGAAGAAGGGCGACGAGGTGGTCGTGCAGTACATGCAGAAGATCTCGATCAAAGTTACTTCTCCGGCGGCAAAGTGATCCGGACGAAGCGACCCTGATATATAAATGCGGCTGGCGGGCACGGCATTGAACTGTGCCCGCTGTTTTTTGTGATGGTCGGCATCTTTCGTATCTTCCAGAAGTCCTCACACAATCACTCCTCAGGTAGCGCCGCTGTGATGTTCGATTTCGAATAATTCGTCCGCATTATGGACAGTTATCATCTTCTATGATAAACTTGTTCCAATTCACGATAGCCCGCATAGATCATACCCAGGATCTGCAACATACCGTTTTCCGCGATCGATAGTTCCCTTTAAGGAGGAGTGCAATGAAAAGGATATGGGCTGCAGCAGCAGCTTTCTCCGTGCTGGTCGTTCTGCCGGCAATGGCCGCTGAGAAACAAGTTCAGGACAAGCCTTCCGGATTCAAGACGGAGAGCACGAGCATCACGGCCACGGTAGAAAAGATCGACTACAAGAATCGCACCGTGGTCCTCAAGGGGCCCAAGGGCAGCCTCCTGGAAATGCAGGTAGGCGATGAAGCAAGGAATTTCAATCAGGTCAAGAAGGGCGACCTGGTCACCATTGATAGTACCGAGTCGGTGGCGATCGAAGTGCGAAAAGCGAAGGGTGATGCCCGCAAGATCGAATCAACAACGACGACCAGGGCAAAACCCGGAGAGAAGCCGGCCGGCACGATCAAGACCACGGGGATCATGACCGCCATTGTGGAGACGATCAACTACCAGACCCGTGAGGTGTCGCTGGCCCTGCCCGAAGGGAACATCATGAAGCTCACCGTCGGACCGCATGTAAAGAGGCTGGAAGAGGTTGTCAAGGGCGACGAGGTCGTTGTTGAGTACTCGGCGACCGTGTCGATCTCGGTGAAGACGCCGTAGGCTATAAGGTCAATAGTGTTCTGTTCCCGCTGGATAGATGCCAGTATCGTCATGGCCGCGAGCCTCTTGCTGCTTGGATAAGCAACGTCCAAGAGCTGGCCACCGGACAGACAACGACCCTTCTGGACCACGTCGCCACGCCCGCTCCTCAGGAGCAGACCTCCCTCGAGGGACGTCTGAGGCGCGAGAGCGAGACGCGCACAAGGAGTTCGTGATCACGCCCCACAAGCCGAACTATATTTTGCCGCTTACGTACAATCGGAGCGTGAATCAGGTGCTTTATGTGCCCGACGGCGATGAGCTAGACCCGGTGGAGATCAAGTTTCAGATCAGTTTCAAGGCACCGGTCGCCGAGGGCCTTTTTGGGAAGAACGGGGACCTCTGCTTCGCCTATGCACAACTTTCGCTCTGTCAAGCGTACAACCACACAATCAAATAAAGACTAAAGGAGGATATGGACATGATGAGACAGCTTCGTTTTGGAATTGCCGTTGTCGCAGCAGGATTCATCGCGACCGGTTGTGTCAGCACCGGCACCTTTGAAAAAATGCAGGCGGACAAGAACGGGGAGATCGCGGAATTGCAGAAGCAGAAGACCGCACTCGAGGGCCAGAAAAAAGGCCTGGAGGAACAGAAGGGCAAACTGGAGCAGGATATAACAGCGCTGAAGCAGCAGACCGTCTCCCTGGAGCAGAGAAGCAGGTCTGCCGAGCAGGAGAAGGCCGCCTTGTTCGCGGCAAGCCAGCAGCGGCAGCAGCAGTACGAACAGCTGGTGCAGGGCCTGTCAAAGGAAGTGGAAAAGGGCCAACTCCAGGTGAGGCAGTACCAGAACATGCTGGCAGTGGACCTGGCCGAACAGATATTCTTCGACTCCGGCCGCGCGGCGCTGAAAAAAGAGGGCAAAGAGGTCCTGAAGAAGGTTGCCGAGGCATTGAAAGGCTACGAGAACAAGGTCATTCGCGTCGTGGGACATACGGACAACGTACCGCTGGCCAAGTCCCTGCAGGGCACCTTCCCGACGAACTGGGAGCTTTCCGTCGCACGGGCGACCACGGTCGTGCGGTTCCTGCAGGATTCCGGCATCCCGCCCGAGCGGATGATACCGTCGGGCCGGGGCGAATACGAGCCTGTGGCGCCGAACGAAACGCCGGAAGGCCGCCAGAAGAACCGCCGCATCGAGATCATGCTGATCGACAAGAGCCTGGCAGGGGAGATGTCCAAGCCCAACTGATCTGGGCACTGACCCGATACGCTGTCGACACCTCGATCGCCCGGTGCACATGATGCTGCCGGGTATTACGATCATTTGAAATCGGATGGGACGGTCCATTCATGCAGGGTGGTTTCGATCCCTCGATGGAGTTCCCCTGGTGACTTGCGGAGGGGTGCGCCGTCTCGCGTTCAGAAGGCGAAGGCAAAGATGAGTTCGGGGTACGAGTCGCTGCAGGAGCGATAGACGGCCTCGTTGCACGAGAGATATTTCTCATAGACCGCCCCGATTCCGAAGTAGCTTCCCTGGCCCGATATGAAGTAGACGCCGGCGCGGCCGCCGGTGGAATCGAGGTCGTCGTAGCTGTCGATCATCGTCCGCCGGTAGAAGGCGCCGACATAAGGCCTCATCGTACTGTCGGTGGGGACGACATACCGGACCTCCGGGCTGATCTTGCTGATGTGAGGGCTTGCGCCTGACCAGGATTCGGCGTCAAGGCCGAGTTCAAGGCCTTTCGCGATGAAATAGCCGACGCCGACGCCCATGACGAAATAGGACTCGTTGAAGGCATATCCGTTCCCCACGAGGACCGAAAGCCGCATACTGCCTTCGGCGAAAGGGTCCCGGCCTGCAGCGGCTGCAGCAGGATGCACTGCGCACAAGAACAGGAGAGCAAGTACGATACCTATCGTGATTGACCGTGTCATGATTGAGAACATGGTTAATACCTCCGGAAGGTAATATGTGGAAGCTTCTTTGCCGCGGAAAGCCAATATCATCGATTATAGGATAGCAGCAAGATAAAGGCAAGTACGCGTCTCCCCGTGTGTACGGCGACGGGTATGACGCCAAGGTCAGGGACGCATCGATCTATGCGACGTATACGTTCAATTTCTGACTGGGCCGGGGACAGCATGAAGCAGATCGCGAAGGAACTTCTCGAAGGACTGTCATTGGCGGCGGCTCATTCCCCGAGGAAACGGGCCCATCACAATCTCCATGCTGATCTCACAGACCCGGTCCAGCGTCTCTGCGTCGCCATCGAACCGGGCACCTACATAAGGCCGCATCGCCATGCCGGCCCCCTGACCTGGGAGGTCTTTCTCATGCTGCGCGGTTCTGCCGTATTTCTGTCCTTCGACGACTCCGGCAGGGTCATGGAGCGTATCGTTCTTGACGCAGCGGGTCCGGTCCATGCCATCGAGATCCCGGCTGGGACCTGGCACAGCGTTGCTTCGCTTGAGACGGGGACGGTCTTCTTCGAGGTGAAACAGGGTCCCTACAAGGCGCCTCTGGCCGGGAATGCGGCTGCCTGGGCTCCTGAGGAAGGGGATAGTGAATGCGCGCGTTTCGAGGAATGGTATCGAAAGGCGCAGGTTGGGGACACGCCTCCGCAGCTCCGCCGGTAGGACACCGGAAAATAAGAGAAAAAACCTGCGTTCCCTGCACTTTTCCCTTGACAAGTCCACGGGTTACATGGTATTTTTACGCTTCGCAAAAACGGTTCGGCTTATTTTTCAAGGAGGTTCAAGCATGTACGCGGTCATTAAAACGGGAGGCAAACAGTACAAGGTTGCCGCCGGTGATGTGGTCAAGGTTGAGAAGCTCGATGCAAAGAAGGGCGATACGGTCGAGATCAAGGACGTATTCATGATTGCTGACGGCGATAAGGTGAGCGTAGGCAAACCGAACCTCGCGTCGGCAACGGTCACGGTCGAGGTCATGGGTGAAGAGAAGGGTGAAAAGCTTATTATCTTCAAACATCGGCGCCGTAAGGGCTACCGGAACACCACCGGCCACCGCCAGAACTATACCACGGTCAAAGTGAAGGATATCAAAGCTTAATAATTTGCCACTAAGGCACCAAGACACGAAGATTAAAGGAGTTCTCTTGAATTACTTTGAGCCTTCGTGACTTTATGGCTGAAATGGTTTTATTGGAGGAATGATCAATGGCTCATAAAAAGGGTGTTGGCAGTTCCCGGAACGGACGGGACAGCAATCCGCAGTACCTGGGAGTTAAGCGTTACGCGGGCGAGAAGGTCCTCGCCGGAACGATCATCGTACGTCAGCGCGGGACCAAGATCCACCCCGGTCTGAACGTGGGCAAGGGAAGCGACGATACGCTCTTTGCCAAGATCAACGGCGTGATCAAGTTCGAGCGCAAGGACAAGCTGCGCAAAAAGGTGAGCGTGTACGCTGAAGCGTGATCGTTCCAACAACGTGTTCTCCCGAAAGGCGGCATCCATTCGATGCCGCCTTTTTTATTCCGCCGAAGCTTGCATTTTAAGCACGGTATCTGTATATTTCTCACAGGGTTAGGTGGTTTATGTCCAATTTCATCGACAGGGTCAAGATCTATGTACGGAGCGGCCATGGAGGGCCCGGCGTTGTGGCATTCCGCCGAGAGGCCTATGTTCCGAAGGGCGGACCGAGCGGCGGTGACGGCGGCAAGGGCGGCGATGTCATCATTGTTGCCGACAAGCAGCTCGGCACACTGATCGACCTCAAGTACCAGCAGAACTACTGGGCCGAGAACGGCGAGCAGGGCCGGGGCAAGCAGCAGACCGGCGCCGACGGCAGGGAGATCGTCATCCGCGTTCCCGTGGGAACGCTGGTGTGTGAAATGGAGACCCGCGCCGTCATCGTGGACCTCGACGAGGACGGAAAATGGTATATCCTCGCCCGGGGCGGGCGCGGCGGCAAGGGCAACGCGTTCTTCAAGTCGGCCACAAATCAGGCGCCGCGGCACGCGCAGCCCGGCGAACCCGGTGAGGAATTTACGCTGTTCCTTGAGCTCAAGCTTCTCGCCGACGTCGGACTCGTTGGCTTTCCCAACGCCGGAAAGTCCACGCTCATCTCGCGCATCTCTGCGGCCAAGCCCAAGATCGCGGACTATCCGTTCACCACATTGACGCCGGTGCTGGGCGTGGTGAAACCCGAAGGCCGCAAGAGCTTTGTCGTCGCCGATATCCCGGGTCTTATCGAGAACGCTCACAAGGGCGCCGGGCTTGGCTTCGAATTCCTGCGCCATGTGGAGCGAACGTCCATGCTCCTGCATCTCGTGGACGTTTCCGGACTGGCAACCGGAGACCCGGTGGAGAGCCTCAAAACGATCAACAGCGAGCTGGAGCTCTATAGCAAGGACCTGATGAAAAAGCATATGGCCGTTGCGGCGACGAAGATCGACGCTGCGATCCCGGAGAACCTGGAAAAGCTTGAACGGCATTGCCGGGAGGCAGGTTACGATTTTTTCCCCCTGTCGGCGGTAGTCGGCACGGGCCTGGACCGGCTGCTGAAATTCCTTGCAGACCAGGTGGAGGAGACGAGATCGGCCCGGGAGTCGAAGAGCCTCAAAGATCAGGAGACGGTGGATAGTAACCCGTAGTCAAATTAATCCTGTGAAGTGATTTCATGCAACAGAACATTTCGACAGACAGAAAGAACTTTTTCTCCAAGGTCAAGCGGGTCGTGATCAAGGTCGGGAGCGCGGTCCTTACGGGGGCCGGCGAAGGCCTCGACCAGAAGAGAATCGAACAGCTTGCCGGGGAGATCTCTGCGATCATGGACAAAGGTCACGAGGTCATCCTCGTTTCCTCAGGCGCCATCGCCGCCGGCCTGGCCAAGCTCGGCATGAAGAAGACGAAAGGCATGCCCCTTCCTCTCAAACAGGCCGCCGCTGCCGTCGGTCAGTCGGGCCTCATGTGGATGTACGAGAAGACCTTCGGCAGTCATGGGAAAAAGGTCGCCCAGATATTGCTTACGCGGGAAGACCTTTCGAACCGTGCCCGGTTCCTGAACGCGCGGAACACCCTCAAGGTGCTCCTCGAACACGGCGTCGTGCCCATCATCAACGAGAATGACACCGTGGCCGTCGATGAGATCAAGTTCGGCGACAACGACAACCTTTCAGGCATGGTGGTCCATCTTGCCGACGCGGACCTGCTGATCATCCTGTCGGATATCGACGGGCTCTATACCGCCGATCCCCGGCTTCGTCCGTCCGCTGAGCTCATCCCTGTTGTCGAGAAGATCACCGCGGAGATGGAGAAGGGCGCAGGCGACGCCCTTTCCTCGGTTGGCACGGGCGGCATGCGCTCCAAGGTCATGACGGCGAAAAAAGTGGGGGCCTATGGCGTTCCCATGGTGATCATCAACGGCAGAAAGCAGGGGAACATCGGCGGATTGTTCGAAGGGAAAGAAGGGGGAACCATTTTCCTTCCCAAGACCGACAGGAACCGGAGCCGCCAGCACTGGATAGCCTACACGGCCTGCAGCACCGGCGGCGTTGTCGTCGATGACGGCGGACGGGACGCTCTGGAGAACAAGGGGAAGAGCCTTCTGCCCGGAGGGATCGTTGGCATTGAAGGCAGTTTCAAGGCGGGTGATTGTGTCAACTGCTCGGACCTTAAGGGAAACGTGTTCGCACGGGGACTGACGAAATATTCTTCAGTCGACCTCGAAAGGATCAAGGGCCTGAAGACATCGCAGATCGCATCGATACTGGGTCACAAGGACTATGATGAGGTGATACATCGGGACGATCTGGTGATACTTTAGGAATTGCGGATTTCGGATATCGGATTGCGGAATAATAAACAGGCCTTAGAATAATCTAGTCGGGGATCAGTTCCGCCAAGGCATGAAGCCACTGTCATTTATCCGTGTGCATCCGTGGTTAATCGGTTTCCTGATACTATCTGTGTTCATCTGTGGTTATATTGAATTGTTGGAGGTTTCATGGACATCAAGCTATATGTGACCGAGAAAGCGAGGAAGGCCAAGGCCGCGTCGCGGCAACTGGCGAACATCTCAACAGAGATCAAGAACAACGCCCTGTTCAAGATGGCGAAGGGACTTGAGGCCGAGGCAGCGAAGCTCATTTCCGAGAACCGGAAGGACCTCATGGAGGCCGAGAAGAAGGGGCTGTCAAAGGCCATGATCGACCGACTGACCCTGAATCCCGACCGCATCAAGGCCATGGCCGATGGTCTTCGCGAGGTGGCAGCGCTTCCCGATCCGGTCGGCGAGATCGCCAGGATGGCGAGAAGGCCCAACGGCATGGAGGTCGGCAGGATGCGCGTGCCCATCGGGCTCATCGGCATCATTTTCGAGTCCCGTCCCAACGTTACTGCCGATTCTGCGGCGCTCTGCCTCAAGTCGGGCAACGGTGTGCTGCTGCGCGGGGGATCCGAGGCTGTCCATTCCAACATTGCCATCGTCGACGTCCTCTCAAAGGCCGGCGCGGAGGCGAGGATCCCCGACGGCGCCATTTCGTTCATCGAGAATCCCGACCGCGCGTGCGTCATGGAAATGCTCAAGACGAACCAGTACGTTGACCTCATCATTCCCCGCGGCGGCGAAGGGCTCATCAAAATGGTATCGGAGAACTCCACGATCCCCGTGATCAAGCACGACAAGGGTGTCTGCCATGTGTACGTGGACAGCAACGCTGACCTTGCAATGGCTTCGGATATCTGCTTCAACGCCAAGGTCCAGCGGCCGGGCACGTGCAACGCCATGGAGGCCATGCTGGTGCACAAGGACCTGGCCAGGACGTTCCTGCCCGAGGTCCTGAAACGGTTTGTTCAGGCCAAGGTCGAGATACGCGGCTGCCCCCGGACCCAGGAGGTCATGCCCGGCATCAAGGCCGCCACGGACAGGGACTGGGACACGGAGTACAACGACCTCGTCCTGAACGTGAAGGTCGTGGACAGCATGGATGAGGCGATGGGCCACATCGCGGCCCACGGGTCCCAGCACTCCGAGGCCATCGTTACCAGCGATTACGAAAGGTCGCGGCGCTTCGTCCGGGAAGTGGACGCATCGGCTGTGTTCGTGAACGCCTCGACACGGCTGAACGACGGGTTCGAGTTCGGCCTGGGCGCCGAGATCGGCATATCGACGACGCGGATCCATGCACGCGGGCCCATGGGGCTTGAAGAGCTCACATCCACCAAGTTCATCGTGCTTGGGAGCGGGCAGATAAGAAAGTAAGAGCCTTCTCACCGCAGCCAGAAGCAGGCGCTTCTCAGCGAGGTCGCAGAACACGCTGAGAAGAACAGATGTAACAGGCAAAAAAATCTCAGCGCTCTCCGCGTTCTCTGCGGTAAAACGTATTCAAGGAGTTTAATTGACTCAACGACTGGGCATTCTCGGCGGGACGTTCAACCCGATCCATTTCGGCCACCTGGCAGCGGCCGAAGAGGTCCGCGACCGCTTGAAACTGGAAAAGGTCGTCTTTATCCCTTCCTTTCTGCCCCCCCATAAGATCGATGAGGACATCCCTTCCGCCCTGCAGCGGCAGGAGATGGTCAGGCTTGCCATCAAGGGGAATCCCCATTTCACTGTATCTGATACGGAGATCCGGCGAGGAGGCCGGTCCTATACCGTCGATACGATAGAAGCACTTCAGCAGTTGCATCCCGGCGCGGAACTGTATTTTCTGACCGGTCTCGATTCCTTTCTGGAGATCAGGACCTGGAAGGACTGGGGCCGGCTTCTGACGCTCTGCTCGTTCGTTGTCCTGTCACGGGAAGGATACCGGTTCCGCGATATTGCACAACTGGGTTTTCTGGAAGTCCAGGAACGGGAACTTTCGGCGCTTGATGCCCGGGAGAAAGATCGCATGGTAGCAACGTCCGGAAACATCCATGTGTACTTCGAACGGATACCGTTCTACGATATCTCGTCAACGGACATCCGGAAGCGCATCCGCGAAGGGCACAGCATCAAATATCACTTGCCTGAAGCGGTTGAACACTATATAATCGAAAATAAATTATATGCTTAATGCATTGGAGACCGCGCTGCTTGCGGCGGAAGCAGCAGACGGGAAAAAAGCCTACGACCTTCTGGTCCTGGATCTTCGGGACCTTACGACCATTGCAGATTACTTCGTTATCTGTTCGGCAAGCAACACGACCCAGGTGGGGGCGATTGCCGACGGCATCGGCCATGCGCTCGCGCGGGAAGGCGTCCGGCCGTCCCATAGCGAGGGCGGCCCGGAGGCATCGTGGCTGCTCATGGACTACGGTGACGTGGTCGTTCACATTTTTGATGACCAGGCGCGGTCCTATTACAGCCTCGACCGGCTCTGGGGCGACGCACCGTGCGTTCCTTTCCCTCTGAAGGCGCAGGTCCTGAAGGGTCTCAAGCCGTGAAGCTCAGCATCATCTGCATGGGCAAAACGCGGGAGCGGTTCGTACAGGAAGGGATCGGCAAATATATCCGGTACCTAACACCCTACGCTCCCACGGAGTTGCGGGAGCTCAAGGAAGAGAAGGTCAATGACCTCAAGGACGCGCCGCTGGTCCGGCAACGCGAGGCGGTGAAGATCGGCAAGGTCCTGACGCCCGGTTCGCATGTCGTCGCACTGGACGAACGGGGCAGGGAGTTCACCTCCCACGAGTTCGCCGAATTCCTGAACAGGACGATGGAGAACGGCATCAGAGAGATGTCCTTTGTCCTGGGCGGCGCCATGGGCCTGGCGGAATCCGTGACCGGAAGCGCGCATACGGTGCTGGCGATGTCCCGCTGGACGCTGACCCATGAGATGGCCCGGCTGGTGCTGCTGGAGCAGCTTTATCGCGCTTTCACGATCATAAAAGGAAAACCCTACCATTACTGAGGTTGTTCAGGCAGGGACAGACCTTATAATTCGGGAGAACAGGACAGATGCTGCGTTATATCGTTACCCTCATGGTGATCGTCGTGCTGGTGGCCGTCGTCTGGCTGGTCGAGATCAATCAGGGCTCGATCACGGTAAATCTGACGCCCACCAAGACCCGTGAGATCACCATAGCCTCGTTCTTCCTCCTTTCGCTGGCGACGGGGGCCGGCCTCGTGTTCCTGCTCTATCTTATGCGGGATGTGCGAAGGTTCCTGCGCGGGCTTAAGGTCCAGCGCGAACAGAGGAAACGGAGCAAGATACAGGAGCTCTATACCAAGGGACTGAATGCGCTCCTCGCCAATCGGGGACCTGAGGCGATCACGTTCTTCCAGCGGGTGCTGAACCTCGATCCCAACCATGTTGACACGCTCCTGCGCATGGGGATAACCCAGCTTCGCCAGAAGAACGTGCAGGAGGCCATCCGCCTCCATCTCAAGGCATGGAACCTCCAAAACGACAACCAGGAAGTGATGTTCTCCCTGTCCGCTGACTATGAGGATGCGAAGCGGTACGACGAGGCCATCAAGATGTACCGGGAGATCCTCCGGAAAGACCCCTCGAACATCACTACACTGACACGCCTCCGGGACCTCTACCACCGGCTGAACCAGTGGGATGAACTGATCGAGACGCAGGCCAGGCTCCTGTCCAATCCCCTGGGAACGCAGGAACTGGAGGTCGAACACCGGAAACTGATCGGCTTCAAGTACGAACTGGGACGTTCGATGCTGGAGGCGGGCGACCTGGAGCGGGCGAGAAAGGTCTTCCGCAGCGTGATCAAGCTGGACAAGGATTTCGTGCCTGCCTATCTGGGGCTGGGCGAAGTCTACCTTGAAGAAGGCAAATCGAAGGAGGCCGGGCAACTCTGGGAAAAGTCCTACAAGCTGACCTCCTCTGTCCTGCTGCTGCACCGCCTCGAGGACCTCTACCTCAAACAGGGAGAGCCGGGGAGCGCCATTGAGATCTATAAACAGGCGGTGATCTGGAAACCCCAGGACACGACCCTGAAGTTCTTTCTTGGGAAGCTGTATTATCGTCTCGAGATGATCGATGAGGCGTTCGACATCCTTACCACCGTCGACTGGGGCGATCGGGAATATCCTGACGTGCACAAGCTCCTGGGGAACATCTACCTGCGCCGCGGCTCGCTGGGGCTTGCCGCATCGGAGTTCAAAAAGGCCCTTCGCTTCAAAAAACAGGTGATCGTACCGTACTTCTGTTCGAACTGCCAGCACAGAACGACTGAGTGGTCGGGACGCTGTCCCAACTGCGGAAAGTGGAACACCTTCGGCGTCAATCTGGAAAAGAACTAGGAACCCCATGCAGCCAGAACTGCATTGATCATCGTCATGTTCTTGGATGATCTCTGCGTACTGGCTCTTTTTACTATTTGAAGGAGCGTTCATGACCGGTAAGACTGTCATCCTCATCGTCCTAGACGGATGGGGTGTTAATATGAACAAAGAGGGGAATGCCATCGCCGCCGCCCACCCTCCGATCTACGAGAATCTTGTAAAGAACAATCCCCATACGCGGTTGTTTGCCTCGGGTGAGCACGTCGGCCTCCCGAATGGCCAGATGGGGAACTCCGAGGTGGGGCATTTGAACCTCGGCGCCGGCAGGATCGTGTACCAGGACATCACGCGCATCACCAAGTCTATCCGCGACGGCGACTTCTTTCAAAATTCTGTTTTGAAGACCGCCATGTCCGCGGCCAGGAAGAACAATTCGGCGCTCCATCTCATGGGTCTTCTGTCCGATGGAGGCGTTCACAGCCACATCGATCACATTCTTGCTATGTTCGACATGGCGAAGGCGCAGGGCCTCACCCGCGTCTTTTTCCATGCCTTTCTCGACGGCAGGGATACGCCGCCGTCGAGCGCGCTGGAGTATATCGGACAGTTGGAGAAGCACCTTGTTGCGATCGGCATCGGCAGGATCGCCACCGTCTCCGGAAGGTATTATGCCATGGACCGCGACAAACGGTGGGAGCGGGTGCAAAAGGCCTATGAGGCCATGGTCATGGGAGAGGGTGTCCGCAAATTCTCCGCCATAGAGGCGGTGAAGGACAGCTACGAACACAACCGCACCGATGAGTTCATGCTCCCCACGCTCATCGTGGACCCGCAGACAGACGCCCCTGTGGGGACCATGACCGACGGAGACGCGGCCATCTTCTGCAACTTTCGCTCTGATCGGGCCCGGGAGATCACGCGGACGCTGACGGATCCAACCTTCGACGGCTTTGCGCGGCTCAAAGTCCCTGACCTCGCAGGGGTGGTATGCCTCACGACCTATGATGAAACCTTCAACCTGCCGGTCGCCTATCCTCCGGTCCGGCTGACCCATATACTCGGCGAGGTCGTGAGCGGTCAGGGGCTCCGTCAGCTCCGCATCGCCGAAACGGAGAAATACGCGCACGTGACCTTTTTTTTCAACGGCGGAGAGGAACAGCCGTTCCCGCTGGAGGACCGGGTCCTCATCCCTTCACCCCGCGACGTGGCGACCTATGACCTGAAACCAGAGATGAGCGCGCGGGAGGTGACAGACGAGCTCGTCAAACGCATTCATTCAAAACAGTACTCGTTCGTACTCGCGAACTATGCCAATCCGGACATGGTCGGCCACACCGGCATTCTTGCAGCGGCGGTGAAGGCGGTCGAGGTCATTGACGAGTGCCTGGGCAGGATAGTAAAAGCGGCACAGGAGACCGGTGCGGTCGTGATGATCACTGCCGACCACGGCAATCTCGAGGTTATGACAGACAAGACGACCGGCCAGCCCCATACGGCGCACACGACCGACCCGGTGCCGTTCATTCTCGTGGGGGACAAGGCCGGACTTCGTGACGACGGCTGTCTGGCGGACGTGGCGCCGACAGTACTGCGGTTCCTGGGAATCCCGCAGCCCGCCGAGATGACGGGGAAAAGCCTCATCGCGTAGGTATCATGCGCCGATTCCCGATCTCCCCCAACTGACCCAAAGCCCGCGCAATTGTTCCTGGATTGATTAGATTGATACGGAGAAATATGGTACGTGACCAATGATCACCATCTCTTCGAGATACCTCTTCACCCGCATCCTCGACTTCATCCTTCCCGCATCATGTGCCTATTGCCGCTCTCCTGTCGGAGATTCCGGTATCCCGCGTTTCTGCAAGAATTGCTGGGCGGATTTCTCCCCGCTCCAGGGCCCGGTTTGCCCGACCTGCGGCAGGCCCTTCGGATCGCCCGAGTCCCTGACCGACAGCCCGGAGCACGAATGTTTTCATTGCAGAAGGACGCCTCCGCATTATGATCAGGCGCTGGCGGCAGGACTGTTCGAGGGCCCTCTCCGCGAGGCGATACATGTCTTCAAATACAGGCCGCTGCGCTCGCTGGGAGCACCTCTTGCCGGATGGATGGCCAGGCAGGTCAGGATGACCATACCGCTGGACATGACTGTGCCGGTACCGCTCCATAAAAAACGTCTGCGGCATCGCGGTTTCAATCAGGCGCTGATGCTCGCCCATGGCATCAGCGATCGCTTTGCGATGCCGTTGAACTATGACAACCTCATCCGGGTCCGGTATACCCGTCCCCAGGTGGAGCTGTCGGGCAGGGAACGCGCCGAGAACGTACGGGGCGCGTTCAACCTCATCCGTCCTGCGGAGGTCCGTGACAAGAGGATATTGCTTATTGACGATGTATTCACCACGGGGGCGACCATGAACGAGTGCGCGAAGGTGTTGAAGGACGCAGGCGCTGCCTCGGTCACGGTGCTGACCCTTGCACGGACGACAGAATAGGACGAAGTACAACGTAAAACCATGATGTGCCATGGGCTTTTATTGACATTGCCTTTGCCAAGTGTTAATATTGCATTGAATCTAATGGAGAAATCCGATTTTTCTCCAGGCCCCCTGATGAAAACAACCGCATCGTCCTTCATAGTTCAAAACGTGGAAACGATTCCCAGCCTTTTCGGAGATCTTGACAAGAATCTCCGGCTCATCGAAGATATCTATGGTGTTCACCTGAGTGCACGCGGCAGCAAGGTCCAGATCGAAGGCGAAGAAAAAACGGTCAACAAGGTGGAACGTCTCTTCACTCAGCTCTCCGACATGATCTCCCAGGGTGTCATCACACACAAGGAAGATGTGAGCTCGGCCATCCGGGCCTTTTCTGCAGCTCCTTCCGCCTCCCTCAAGGAAATATTCCGGGAAACGATCCCCGTATCCAGCAGGAAGCGCCAGGTGGCGGCCAAGAACGAATCCCAGCGAAAGTATATCGAAGCCATAAAGACGCACGACATCGTCTTCGGCATAGGACCGGCCGGGACCGGTAAGACCTATCTTGCCATGGCCATGGCGGTATCTTCGCTCCTCAGGCGCGAAGTCAGCAGGATCATCCTGGTCCGGCCGGCTGTCGAAGCGGGTGAAAAACTGGGGTTCCTTCCCGGCGATCTCTATGAAAAGATCAATCCCTATCTCCGGCCTTTGTACGATGCGCTCTACGACATGATCGAGACCGAGAAGGCCAATAAACTGGTGGAGCGGGGAGATATCGAGATCGCGCCCCTGGCGTTCATGCGGGGACGCACGCTGAACGATTCCTTCATCATCCTCGACGAGGCGCAGAACACGACTTCCGAACAGATGAAGATGTTCCTTACCCGCCTGGGATTCAATTCGAAGACCGTCATCACCGGCGACATTACCCAGATCGACCTGCCGGGCGGCAGGGGTTCGGGGCTCATTGAGGCCCAGAAGATCATTGAGGGGATCGAAGGCATCCACTTCACCTATTTCACGAACAAGGACGTCGTGCGCCACAGGCTGGTGCAGCAGATCATCAAGGCATACGAGCAATACGAGGGACAGAATGGCCAGCAGGAATGAGACCATAGCACGGCTTCTGCCAAAAATGCCGCTTCCTGACCAGGGGCGTGAAGAGGAAACTGCCGGTAGCCGGCGGAAACCCCGCTTGTTGATCTATTCATTTGCCCTGGCGACGGCATTGATCCTGGCCTTTGTGCTGCTGCCGCGTATCCCGCAGCTGAAGAAGGGCGACATCGCTACCAAGGATATCGTCGCACCCACGGCGCTCTATGTGGAATATCAGGGCCCGGACCAGACGACGCTGTTCACCCGTGTCAGCCGCGGTGAGGTGATCGTAGAGGCGGGTCGCCGGGTATCGGAAAAAGCGGAGGCCATCATCGCCGAGATGGCAAAGCGCGAGGGCATCGGTGACCGGGTGTATGCCTATGTCGGTCTGACGATCCTTATCCTGCTGGTCTTTTATCTGTTCTATCGCGATGTAAAACGGTACCGGCCGGCCCTTACCGCCGACGGCCGGAAGATCATCCTGCTGGCGTTCCTCCTCCTGGTGACCGTCATTGTTGCCCAGTTCTCCCGTACGATCATGCTTCTGATCGCCGACGCCTTTGCGCTCGATGCCGCAACCGTCGGATTCGCGCTGCCCGTCGCCTTTGGCGCCATGCTGGTGAGCCTGCTTCTGGATTTTCACCTGGCACTTGCGTTTTCCTTCATTGTAAGCCTGCTCCTGGGCATGCTTTTTCCCGGCGATCCCTTCATGCCGCTTTACTACTTCACAACCAGCATCATGGCGGCCCTGCATGTCATCCGGTGCAAGAAACGTACGGCCGTCATTCGCGCCGGCGGCATGACAGCGCTCGTGAGCTTTGTTGCCATCATCGGCATCGACCTGTACCACGGCGAGCTTTTTGCCAGGGGACTGTTCGATCTGGCTGCCGGTCTTGTCGGCGCGGCGATCACCGCGACACTGGTCTCCGTTACCCTGCCGTTCTTCGAGGCGGTGTTCGATATCGCCACGGACATCAAGCTCCTCGAGCTTATGGACCCGAACCAGCCGCTGCTCAAGGAGATGGTCTACAAGAGCCCCGGTACGTACCACCACAGCATCGTCATCGGGAACCTGGCGGAGGCCGCCGCCGAGGCCATCAACGAGAACGCCCTCCTGGCACGCGTTGGCGCGTACTATCATGACATCGGAAAGGCCCAGAAACCCGAGTATTTCATAGAGAACCAGCGGTCCAATGAGAACAAGCATGACAATCTGAGCCCCTCCATGAGCAGTCTCATCATCACGTCCCATGTCAAAGAGGGTGCGGAAATGGCGCGCCAGCAGAGCCTCCCTTCGGTCATCGTGGATATCATCAGGCAGCATCACGGCACATCGCTGATCTCCTTTTTTTACCAGAAGGCGAAGGAACTCCAGCCCCTGGCGGTGCTCGCAGAGCAGGATTTCCGCTATCCCGGCCCCCGTCCACGGACCAAGATCGCTGCCATCGTCATGCTGGCCGATGCCGTTGAGGCTGCATCGCGGACCCTGGGGGACCCGTCACCCCAGCGTATCCAGGGGCTCACCAACAGCGTTATTACCCGCATATTCCTGGACGATCAGCTCAGCATGTGCGATCTCACGCTCAAGGACCTGCGGGAGATCGCCAAGAGCTTCAATATGGTGCTTGCAGGCATCTATCACCATCGCATAGATTATCCCGGCATCGATTTCGGCGGAACGAAAAAACGCGGTGACCATTCTGATAAAAAGCACGTTGAGGAAGCAAAAGCCGCCAGTTGCGGGCATAAGGGCTAGCCTGCGGAAACTGCTGTCGCTTACGGGGCAGCGGAACGCCGAGGTGAGCGTCCTGCTCGTTGGCGACAAGGCCATGCGCACCCTGAACCGTCGCTACCGGGGCAAGGACCGGACCACTGATGTGCTCTCGTTCCCCCTGCGGGAAGGGAGCTTCAGCCGGATCCAGCCCCAGGTCCTGGGCGATATCGTACTTTCCCTTCCGACTGCTGCCCGGCAGGCAAAGGCGGCAGGAGAACCCTATTACAGCGAGATCGAACGTCTGCTGGTGCACGGGTATCTGCACCTGCTGGGCTATGATCACGAGAGAAGCAGGGCGGAGGCCAGACGCATGGAAGGGAGTGAACGACGCCTGCGGAAAGCGATCCAGCGGTGAAACCCATTCGCTGGATTGACAAGGCGAACGTCGCCATCGAAGGCATCATTTATTCCGTCAAGACGCAGCGGCATATGCGCTATCACCTTGTTGCCGCTCTCGGCGTGCTCCTGCTGAGCCTCATGGTGAGCATCAGCCGCATGGAATTCATCCTTCTGTCCCTGGCCATCATCCTCGTCCTGGTCACGGAAATGCTGAACACGGCCATCGAGGTGGCCGTGGATATGATCTCCGAAGAGTATCATCCCAAGGCGAAGATCGCCAAGGACATCGCCGCAGGGGTGGTGCTTGTGGCCTCGATCGGCGCCCTGATCCTAGCCTATCTTATCCTGTACCCGGCGATCCGTGAGGCCGTGGCTACGGGATCCTGGCGGATCCGGAAAGTTCCCAATGACGTTATTGCGTTTGTCGCTTTCTCTGTTGTCATTATCGTCGTGGTCATCGTCAAGGCTGTGCTGGGAACGGGGGAGCCTCTTCGAGGGGGCATGCCGAGCGGACACGCGGCAGTTTCGTTCTCCCTCTGGATCGCGACCATCTATCTGACCGGATCGCCGCCCCTGGTAGCGCTTACCTTTTTGCTTGCCGCCATGGTAAGTTGGAGCCGATGGTCGTCAGGCGTTCACCGACCAAGGGAAGTAATCGCCGGCGCGTTGCTGGGTTCTAGTCTTACCTTGCTGCTGTTTCTGCTGTTTGGACAGAGATAGGGGTTCGGCCAACGAGCGGCGCGAGGCGGGAGCATGCGCCGCGAGCGCAGGTCCCATGCGTAAGGAGCGGATTTGCTGGATCAAATATTGAACGATCTTATCAGCGCCGTGAAGGGGGCCTCGGCGGCAATATTCGTAGATGGCGATGGAGAGGCCATTGTCCAGGCCGGGGACAGCCAGAGGGACATCAGGCTGCTCGGTGCATGGAAAGAGATTCACCTCGACCGGATAAAAGAGATCACCGCCCAACTGGGGCTGGGCTCGGTGCAGGCGGTCTTGTTTTCTCTGGATGAAGGCAATGAACTGATTGCGCCGGTAGGGACGGATTACTGTCTGATCCTGTTCATGTCATCCTATTCTGATATACGTCAGGCCATGACGGAAATGATGAAGTCCATCGAATATCTGAAAAAAGATATTGAGTAGTCCTTCCGGTAGCAATAAAATCCCTAATCACGAAATACCAGACCGGGATCAAACGTACGAACGTAGACCGCAGGCCCGCCGTCCGGCCATGGAGGGGAGCATTATGCTCTTCATTGAGGGCGTTTTCAGGAAGTGGGGGAGATTGTTCGGGAGGGATTATATCTCGTCGAACATACCGATCCGGCGAAGCTTCTCGTAGCGCTGCTTGAGCAGGTCATCAAAGGGAACATTCCTGATCTCGGCAAGGTTCCTGACCACCGCTTCTTTGAGGAGTTCCGCCGCACGCCGGGGGTCGCGATGGGCCCCGCCGATGGGTTCTTCCACGACCTCGTCGACGACCTTCATTTGGAACAGGTCCTGGGCAGTGATCTTGAGCAGCTCAGCGGCCTCGCTCGCCTTTGCCCCGTTGTTCCACAGGATCGCCGCGCACCCTTCAGGCGAGATGACCGAGTACGTGGAATGCTCAAGCATCAGGATGCGGTCCGCGACGCCCAGGGCCAGCGCGCCGCCGCTTCCGCCTTCACCGATGACCACGGTGAGGATGGGGGTCTTTAACTGGGACATGACCGAAAGGTTGCGGGCTATGGACTCTCCCTGACCCCGCTCCTCAGCGCCGATACCCGGGTAGGCGCCGGGGGTGTCGATGAAGGTGAGCAATGGTTTTCGGAACCTTTCTGCGAACCGCATCACGCGCAGCGCCTTGCGATAGCCCTCGGGATTCGGCATGCCGAAGTTGCGGAATATCTTTTCCTTGGTCGTACGGCCCTTCTGGTGACCGATGACCGTAAGAGGCATGCCGTCCAGCTTCGCCATGCCCGACACGATGGCAGGGTCGTCGGCAAAGGCCCGGTCGCCGTGCATTTCGACGAAGTCGGTCATCATGGCTTCGATGTAATCAAGGGTGTAGGGGCGATTGGGATGGCGGGATATCTGGGCCTTCTGCCAGGGGGTGATCCGGGAATAGATCTCGGCCCTGAGCTGGTCGGATTTCTTGTGGAGCTTGAGGATCTCCTCTTCCAGATTGATGTCACCGTTGGACGTGAAGAGGGTAAGCTCTTCTATCTTCTTTTCCAGATCGGCAATGGGCTTTTCGAATTCCAGATATTCCTGCGCCAAATCCTGCTCCTGATGGGACGGGCTGTGTTGTTTATGAGGCAAAATACCGGAGCGGTTTCCCGGCTCCGGTATCTAATGAATGTACATTATCGGATATCGAGGGGGCAAAGTCAAGGGAGTTTTGGGAAGAGGACGTAAAAGGGACAAAGAAACCGGGCGTTTTCTCCCACTGAACCGACAGCTATTCGCTGCATGCCGGAGGAACCGCGAGCAAGAACGTTTAGACTGCCGTGCTCAGGCCTCAGGGAGGCTATTGCACCTGCAGATCTGTCGGAGGCGCAGGTTTGACAGGTGCAGGTGGCGGTGTCGTGCCGCCGGCCCCCGGAATGAGCGGGTATGCATGGTTGGTCCAATCAATGATGATGTTATCCATGTAGCTCTTCGTACCTTGGGTAGAATTACCGGTGTGAGCATCCTGCCGACCCATTCTCAGCACCAACTTAGAACCTGATGACCAGTTGTCGGATGCGATTGACTGATTGTAGACTTCCGCATAATTATTATCGGGGTCGAACAAACTAAGGTACACTTTTCCTGCGGTTGCGTCTACCTTGCTGCTAAACCAATATGTCTTGCCGGGAGTAACTGGCTTCTTAGAGGATCCGTGCACCGTCGAGTAGCCAACAGCTGATTCAATCTGAACGCAAGGCGCACAAGTATTATCAGCGATGAGCTGTGGCGCAACAATCCAAGGGTACCCGGAAGTATTGTCTATGTAGAAGGCGTCGTTAAGCGCATAATTCTTAACCACGCCAATATTGATAAATCCACCGAACGAGATAATCGGGTGATTTGCGGTGGCAGTGAATGTAATATAATCTCCGTGCGCATCATCATTGAGAATAAGCGCCTGAGTGCTTGCACCACTATATTCAACTCCATTCACCACGACAGGCCCACGGAGTGCATGTGCGTTCGTAGCTCCCACGCTAAGACCCCCGTTATTTCTAGCGATGGCCCAGCTTCCACCAACTGCATGCGCCCCGCCGATAATGGAGTTTCCTTCAATCTCCAGATATGCATCGACCGGCGTTGCGGCCGCGTTCACTGTCGACGGCGCAGCAGCGATATGGCAAAACAAGAACAACAAAACTACAATGCGTATTGCTGATCCAATCCTATTGTCCGTACCATCTTCGCGCATGTCCTTCTCCTTGGCTCTCAGCGCTGTTCGCTTGAGGTTTTTCATGGGTGACCAAATACGTTTCGGCGGCTTCACTGTGTGACTTGCAGGTTTGTTGGGGCCGATGGCCTATTGATGCTAGTGCCGCTGGAAGATTCATGTGCCCCCGCGTCCGGAGCAGATCCGTACAGCACCCTCACCCCATCCGACTTTTTGTACAGCCAGACAGGATCGTTGCTATTCCTGCTGATGGAACTGGCAAGCGTTATGGTATTCGTGGCATGGTTTATTGACAAGATCTGAACGGTGTTCGTCATCGTTCCGACCGCGATCCAGTCGGGATGGACCTTGCCGGCAGGAGCGTAACTTCCATCCTGAAAGAAGGTTGAATCGACAACCGCCAGAGAAGTTCCGGAGCCGGGATCCCCGGCCGCCACTGTGGTCAACGCGCCGCCTTTGTCTATTGCGGGACTGGTTGACTGGAGATTCAAGTTGGGAAGGGTACGATCATTGGGGTTGCCCGGCGTTGTGCTGGCATTCACAAAAAGCGGATTACCGAGCTTGTTCCCATCCCAATCATTGGCAAAGGTTTGTGCGCTGGTGCTCCCTCCGTAGGCCTTAACCGTTGAGTAGAACAGGTTGTTCCTAAGCGCATTTCCTTTGTTGGCGCTGCTGAAAAAGCTGATGCCCGTGTGCTCTGAGGTGTAGGTATCCGCACTTAAAGTGGGAGTGAGTAAATTGCCTAAACCGGTATTGAATACCGTATTGTTGTAAATATGGTTGTAGGACCCTTGCGAATTGGGATTACCGTACGCGCTGGTTCCCAAACCGTTGGCGTTACCATGGAACAGACTGTTGTATCTGAACAGGTTGTAATTGGTGGACATCGCTACAATGCCAACGGTAATTGCATCACAGGGTTTGGCGCCGAATCCAAACCTGTTGCCCTCTATCACGTTATGCCCGACATCGGGCTGGCTGGTCGATGTCAGGTTGTTCAGGTACAGCGTTCTGTTGCCCGCGCCGGCGGACCAGGCCTCATTGTGAACATAGTTGTTCCGGAAGGTGTTGTAACCGGTATGAATGCCTACGACATGATGGCCGCCATGATAAAAGACATTGTCTTCGATAAGGTTGAATTTTGTCGCGTCCGCGCTGCTTTCCCTTCCGATATCCAGAACCGATCCTTCATCTGTCCCGTTCGGGGGGAGGCTCCCCTTGCATACGCCGGAGTCATGAAACTCCAAGTGATGAATCCAGTTGTACTGAGAATTCGTGTCGATGACAGAGAGCTCCCACCCGCCGAGAGGGTTCTGCGGGCCAAATTTGCCATAGGCTATGGTGTTATAGGTCCCGTTCTTGATGTAGAGAAATTTACTGCACAACGTAGCGTTAATGCCGGTGACGGTAATATAGGATTTGCCATTTATGTAGATGGCATAACTGGCTCCCGAAATCGTGACCACGTCGGTGCCATAGTTGCGATAGGTGAGGGGACTCCCCGCAATGCCGGAATTGCTCGGGTTTATGTAGGTGTTGTACGTACCCGCAAGAAGATGGGCTGTATCTCCTGCCTTGAGGGTTGTATTTGCTTTCGCAAGCGACCAGGGCTGCGCCAGGGTGCCGGGATTCGTAGTCGTTCCCGCGGGGCTCACATAATAATCAGCTGCCTGCGCCGGCAACGGACCGGCAAATGCGAACATGAGGGTCAGCAGAGCAACGTTCAGCATATTATTCTTGTTCTTCATAAGCTAAGCTCCTTTATGGCCCAGATCAGCCTTGTCATGGATTCGACCAACTGATTGCGCAATGTGCCATGAACGTTTTTATAAATACATTTTAGCACAGAGGGTCCACATTTCTTCCAGCACGCGATGAGTTCATCTTTGAAGATCCCGTAAGAGTTCCTGGGGCACGCTTAGACAAAAATATAATGCACAATCACAATTTGAGATGTGATTCAAATCACGACCACCTGAGGTTGTTGGTCATCCTTCCAGAATAGCTCAAGCCTGTATTCCCGATTTCCTATCTGTTTACGATATGAGGAAAGGGAGGGGAACCAGGGTCTGGGACCTGCAGTAAAGCAGACATCACTGACGGTAAGATCAGCCTTGACGGAGGAACCACACGGGGCATGCCAGCACATTCTGAGGGACTACGACAGGAAGGGAAGCGAAGCGCATGAGATCCCGATCAGCGGCACCATCACTTCAACGCCTTATGCTGTATTTCCTTTTTGAGGGTGGCCGGCCCTCTCGGGTGCTCCCCCGAAGTATGCGGGAAGTTACCCCCACGCCCTCTTGTTCGCTCCCGTTCAGCGTCAAATGAAAAAGGACCGGATAAACGACCGGTCCTTCGCAATTCTGGTGCCGCTGATCGGGGATCTCATGCGCTTCGCTTCCCGAAGGGGCTAGCCCCCTCGGGTGCTCCCCCGGAGCATGGGAGAAGTTTCCCCCATACCCCCTTGTTCTCTCCCGTTCAGCAACAAATGAAAAAGGACCGGGGAACAACCGGTCCTTTTATTTTGGTGCCGCTGATCGGGATCGAACCGATATGACGGTTTCCCGTCGAGGGATTTTAAGTCCCTTGCGTCTGCCAATTCCGCCACAGCGGCCCTGTGTGCTGGCACAAATAATCACGGAAAGCGCGGTTTTTGTCAAGATAAATGTCGGCGGGGCGAAAACGGATGATGATCACTTGAGACCGGAGAGATAATCGGCCAGGGCATTGATATCCTGTTCGGGAATGCGGCTTCCATACGACGGCATCTCGGTGTTGGGATTGTGGGTTTTCGGGTCCTTGATCTGCTGGATGATGTAGTCCCGCGAACGCTTGCTTCCGACCCTGGTCAGATTGGGACCGACGGCGCCTCCCTCACCCTTGAGCGTGTGGCAGTCCATGCATTTTTCGCGGCGAAAGACCTCGGCGCCCTTCGAACTGGACGAGCATGCCGCCGAAGCGGCCGCTATCGCAATGACCGCAAGAGAAAGCAGGACGGTGTTCGGTTTGTCCATATCCGGGTGACCTCATAAAAAAGGGGAGGGCCGGCATTGTTCCGGTCCTCCCTGGATCGTCTGCGGTGAGATTCCTATTCCATCGTGATTGCCTGGACCGGACAGCTGTCCACGGTCTGCTGGCAGTCGCAAGAGTCGCACGCCTTGGCGTCCTTCACCCATGCCTTGTCATCCTTCAATTCATAGACATTCGGGCAGAGTTCCGCACAGAGACCACAACCGATGCAGAGATCAGTGTTTACAACGGGGATTGCCATAATGATCCTTCCTTTCCGAGCTTCTAAATCCTTGATATCGCCGAGCAGAATAGTACCCAATGAGGGTTTTTTTTGCAAGTCCAATTTATCGCAGCGGCTCGATGGCGTCCATGATGTAAATCATACCACATCCGGGTCAGGATTGCTTCAACATCCCGGCAGCGACGTCGGCGACTTCGCGAGCAGTGATGCTCTCCATGCACTCCAGAAACTTCCGGTTGCTGCAGCGACGGCTCCTGCAGGGCACGCAGGCGACGCCCGCGGCCTGTATGACGCGGTGGCCTTTTCCGATGGGACCGGTGCGGTCAGGGTCAGCTGCTCCAAAAAGGGCGATGGACCTGGTGCCAACAGAGGTTGCCATGTGGAGCGGGCCGGTGTCACCACTCACCAGGAGACTGCACTTTTCCAGAACCGCGCCGAGCTGCAGAAGCGATGTCTTGCCGGCAACAGAGGCCGGTTTTGTGCGGGAGCGCGCCACGATCTCGTCGGCGAGCGATACGTCGTCGGGTCCGCCGATGATCAGGGGGGAAGCCTGCATCCGGTAGGCAACGAGGTCCGCAAGCTCAGCGAAATTGCCCGCAGGCCAGCGGTTCACCTCATGGGTTGCGCCGGGATTCAGGGCGATGACGGTCCTGCCTTCGAGACCCTCTGCTGAGAAGAGATTCTGTGCATAGGCGCGGGAGCCCTCATCGAGATAAAGTTCAAGCTCAAGGTCCGCGGGAACGAGGCCGAGGGGCAGCAGCGTCTCAAGATAGTTCGCGACGGCATGGACGGTCCTATTCTTCGCTTTGTGGTATACCAGCACACGGGAGGGAAGCGCGGCCGACGCAAGGAACCAGGTCTTGAGGTTGCTTCTCTGATAGTTCAGGACGAGGTCATAGCCTTGCCTGTGGAGATATCTCCAGAGGGCAAATCTGGATGACAGTGAGCGATGCCTGCCGTCGCGCTCGAAGATGACGGTCTCGGAGATCCGGGGATCGTTCCTGAAAAGGGCGGCCGTGATAACCGATCCCACGAGCATACTTATCTTCGCTTTCGGCGAATATGCTTTCAGTGCCCTTATGACAGGGGTCATCTGGAGAAGATCTCCGACGGCCCCGGGTTTGATGATAAGGATGTTCTGATATGGCGAGAGTGCTCTCTGCATTCCGGTATGGGCAAATGATAATATAAATCGGACGGGACTGCAACCGGAAATGCCGGAGCTGACGGTGTTGCAGTTCAGGGATCGCGCGAAATTCTCCGGGTTTGCCGCTAAAATTCACTTTACAAAAAGGCCTCTTTCCCCTATTATGAAGGTCAATGAAATACTTGAATTTGTTCTTGTTTTCCGATGGGATGTGCCGCTTTGCATTGAGATTCTTTCTGACCGTCATCGTGGTGCTCCCCTCGGGTACTGTCTTCGCAGCTGAGTCCCTGGCCGCATCTCCGGCGAGACCGCATCGCCCGTTCGATCCTGGAGAAAGACTGACCTATAACATCAGTTGGTCGAAACTGATCTCGGCGGGGACAGCGGTCATGGAGGTCAGAAAGGAAAAGACCGAGAACGGCACAGATATACTCCGTTTCATCTCGACGGCCCGGACGATCGGGATGGCGGACAAGGTCTATCGGGTGCGCGACACGGTGCAGAGCCTCTTTGACACAGGAAACATGGAAAGCCTGTCCTACGATCTGGACCAGAGCCATGGCAAACGGAAAAAAAAGCGCCACATGGTCTTCGATCATGAAGCAGGGGAGGTCTCGTTCACCGAGAATGACAGGAAAGAGACCCTTGCCATTAAACGGCATACCCAGGATGCCCTTTCATCGCTGTACTATCTTCGGACCAAAAGGGATTTTATCGTGGGCACGCCGATCATCTTCGATATACACGATGGCGGCAAGAACTGGTCTGTTGAGGTCCATGTCCTCGGCAGGGAACGGATCAAGACGCCGGTCGGTGAGTTCAACACGATCAAGGTCAAGACCTATCCGAAATACGAAGGGGTCTTTATGCACAGGGGCGAGATCTTCATCTGGCTCACCGATGACGCTCGGAAGGTGCCGGTTCTCATGAAGAGCACGATCACCATCGGGTCCATTGTGTCCATGCTCACGGACATGAAACTGGGGGACGAAGCACTGTGAATGCACCGGCAATGACCAGGAGGCTGGAGAAGATCATCGACCGTTTTCCCGCGACCCGCGTCCTCGTCGTGGGGGACGTGATGATGGACCACTATGTCTGGGGCAGTGTTTCGCGCATTTCGCCCGAGGCGCCGGTACCCGTGGTGAACGTTACGCGGGAGACCCGGCTTCTGGGGGCGGCGGCGAACGTGGTGAACAATATCCGCTCCCTCGGCGGTCAGGTGGACATCTGCGGGGTCATCGGTCATGATGACGCCGGCAAACAGCTTCAGCATCTGCTGCACGCCCGGGGCGTCCCGACGGACGGGCTGATCATGGAGCCGGGACGGTCCACGACCATCAAGACCCGCGTCATCGCCCACCACCAGCAGGTCGTACGCTTCGACCGGGAGACAAGGGAAGGAATCTCGCGGGAAACGCACCAGAAGATATTCCGGCGCGTCGCGGAGAAGGCCGATGAAGGCATAGACGCCATCGTGATCTCGGACTATTGCAAGGGCGTCGTGACCCGGGACCTTGTCCGGGACATCGTCCGTCTCGCGAACAAACGCGGGATCATCGTTTCCGTGGACCCGAAGGTGAGTCATTTCGGCATTTACCGCGGTGTTACGATCCTGACCCCCAATACCAAGGAGGCGTCCCTGGGCGCGCGCATCGATATCGACGATGACGAGAGCCTGCTCCGCGCCGGGAAGGGGCTGCTTAAGCGTCTCGCCTGCGAAGCGGTGCTCATAACGCGCAGCGAACAGGGCATGAGCCTGTTCGAGAAAAGCGGATGCATCACGCACATCCCGACGGTGGCGAGGGACGTCTTCGATGTAACGGGCGCCGGGGACACGGTCATAAGCGCCCTGACCGTATCCATGGCGGCGGGAGCGAAAGTAGGCGATGCCGCAATGATCTCGAATTATGCCGCAGGCATCGTCGTCGGCGTGGTGGGAACGGCGACGGTTTCGCCGGAACAGCTGAAGCAGCGCATTGCCGAGCAGAAAGGGCAGAAACGATGAAAGGCATCATACTCGCCGGCGGCAGCGGTACACGGCTCTACCCCATCACGCGGGGCGTCTGCAAACAGCTCCTCCCGATCTATGATAAGCCCATGATCTATTACCCGCTGTCCGTGCTTATGCTGGCGGGCATCCGTGACATCCTGATCATTTCGACCCCCCTTGACCTTCCCCGGTTCCGCGAGGTCTTCCGCGATGGCAGCGACCTGGGGCTCCGGTTCTCCTACGCCGAGCAGCCCCGACCGAATGGTCTGGCAGAGGCGTTCCTGATCGGTGAAGCGTTCATCGGAAAGGACCCGGTATGCCTGGTCCTGGGCGATAATATCTTTTACGGACACGGGCTGACCGGGCTTCTCAACAAGGCGGTGAACGATGTCACGACGGACGGCGGTGCAACGGTCTTCGGATACTATGTCAAGGACCCTGAGCGATACGGCATCGTCGAGTTCGACAAGAACGGCTCAGTCCTTTCCATCGAAGAAAAGCCGGCGAAACCGAGGTCACGCTACGCGGTGACGGGTCTGTACTTTTATGACAATGACGTTGTCCGCGTCGCCCGGGGCATCAAACCGTCAGGACGGGGCGAACTCGAGATCACCGATGTGAACAGGGAATACCTCGGCCGGAACAAACTGCGCGTCGAATTGATGGGCCGTGGTTACGCATGGCTTGATACAGGCACTCACGAGAGCCTGCTGGAAGCGGGCGAATTCATCGCGACCATCGAGCGCCGGCAGGGGCTCAAACTGGCCTGTATCGAGGAGATCGCGTTTATGCTGGGGTATATCGACAAGCACGGGTTGCTCAAGGCCGCAGAGGACCATAAAAAGAACGCCTATGGAGAATATCTCCGCATGGTAGCCGAGCAGGGGGTCCCCGGTGCCCTTTGAGTTCACCCGGCTGGATATCGCGGACCTTATTCTGGTCGCACCGAGGTCATTCGGCGACGAACGGGGGCAGTTCCGCGAGACCTACAAGCACTCGGATTTCATCCAGGGCGGTATCCCTGAGCACTTTGTCCAGGACAACTATTCCCGTTCCATCCGCGGTGTGCTGCGGGGGCTCCATTATCAGCTGCAGCCGAGGGCGCAGGGCAAGCTCGTGTCGTGCATCCGGGGCGCGATCCTCGATGTGGCAGTGGACATCCGGACGGGATCACCTACCTACGCACGATGGGTAGGGCAGGAACTATCGGGCGAGAACAACCTGATGCTGTACGTCCCCGCCGGGTTCGCCCATGGTTTCCTGACCCTCAGTGAGACCGCCGAGGTGCTGTACAAGTGCACATCGGAGTATTCTCCGGCCGACGACCGGGGGATCATCTGGAACGACCGGGACATCAATATCGCCTGGGGGCTGACGGCCCCGCTTCTTTCGGCCAAGGACGGACAGCTTCCGGTCCTAAAAAAGGCCGAGAACAATTTCCGGTACGCCCCATGAACTATCTTATCACCGGCGGCAGCGGCCAGCTGGCCGCCTCTTTCAAGAAGCGGCTTGGATCACGGTCAATGGAGTTCCTGGCCCCCGACGAGTCCCGGTTTGATATTACGGACCGGAAGAGCATTCGGGAGGTCATGGGGTCCTTTCATCCCCGCGTCATCATCAATTGTGCGGCTTACAACCTGGTCGACAAGGCCGAGCAGGACCGGGAAAGGGCGTTCCGGGTGAATGCCGAGGGACCGCGACTGCTCGCCGAGGAAGCCCTGAGGTCCGGTGCTGTCCTTGTCCACTTCGGTTCCGATTATGTCTTTGACGGCCTGAAGCAGGACGGTCTCTACCGCGAATCGGACCCGGTGGGCCCGCTCTCCGAATACGGCAAGAGCAAACTGGCCGGGGAACGGGCGGTCGGGGACGTCCTTGGTGACCGATCGCTGGTGTTCCGCCTGAGCTGGGTCTTCGGCGAGGGGAAACAGAATTTCATCGTAAAGCTGCTGGAATGGGCGGCCGCGCAGGAATATCTACGCGTTGCCTGCGATGAGTTCTCCGCACCAACGTGGACGGAATCAGTTGTTGATGTCACCCTGCAGGCGCTCGATCAGGGCGTGAGCGGATTATACCATCTCACGAACAGCGGTTACTGTTCGCGGTACGAGTGGGCGAAGGCCATTCTTCGGAAGAAGGGGATCGACAAGTTCATACGGCCCGTTTCCATGGATTCCTTCGATCTGCCGGCGAAACGGCCCAAGTTCTCGGCGATGAGCAATCGAACGATCACGGACAAGCTGGGTATCTCTATCCCGGTCTGGGAAGAGGCGGTAGACCGATTTTTGGCGCAGGAGCTTCGTTCATGAGCAGCGAACCGGCCGGCGGCATGCGACAGACCCTTGCGAGCGAAAGGACCACGATCCTCGTGACCGGAGGAGCCGGCTTCATCGGATCGAATTTCATCCGGTATATTCTGACGGCGACGGAGTATCGCGGATCGATCGTGAACTTCGATAAGCTCACCTATGCCGGGAACCTGGCAAGCCTTGAGGACATTGATCGGACGCTGGGGAGGGAACGGTATTTCTTCGAAAGGGGCGATATCTGCGATCCCCGCCGGGTCGAGGACGTCATCGGGAAATATTCTGTCCCCATCATCGTCCATTTCGCTGCGGAAAGCCACGTGGACCGGTCCATCCATGGCCCGGCGGATTTCATCGAGACCAACATCAACGGGACGTTCCGACTGCTGGAGGCTGCGCGCAGCGCGTGGCAGGGGCGTCAGGATGTCCGGTTCCATCACGTGAGCACCGACGAAGTGTACGGGTCGCTCGGCGAGACCGGGGCTTTTCTGGAAACGACGCCCTATGACCCGAGGAGCCCCTATTCGGCGACCAAGGCCGCTTCGGACCACCTGGTGCGGGCATACTTCCATACCTACGGACTGCCGGTAACGCTGTCGAACTGTTCGAACAACTACGGGCCTTATCAGTTCCCGGAAAAGCTCATTCCGCTTGTGGTCCTGAACGCGCTGGAGGGAAAGGCGCTGCCGGTGTACGGAGACGGGATGAACGTGCGGGACTGGCTCCACGTGGACGATCACGGCGAAGCGGTCTGGCAAATACTGCATAAAGGGGCCGCCGGAGAGACCTATAACATCGGCGGCGAGTGCGAGAAACGGAACATCGAGGTCGTCAGGGACATCTGCGCAATTCTGGAGGAACTCGCCCCGGCCGCGGAGAACCCCTGCGTGAAGGACAGGGCCGGTGTCAGCCGCTACGAGGACTTGATCACCTTCGTCGGCGACCGTCCGGGACATGACCGGCGCTACGCCATCAACTGCGACAAGATAAAACGGGAACTGGGATGGAGGCAGCGCTACGATTTTTCCGGAGGTCTTCGGGCCACGATCTCCTGGTATCTCCGGAACGCGGCCTGGGTGGAAAGTGTCAGGAGCGGCGATTATCAGAAGTGGATCGACCGCAATTATGCGGGGCGGAACTCATAATACTAAAAGAGTGGAATTCCTTTCGCCACCGAGATCACCGAGGGCTCCGGGAAAACTCGGCATTTTACGAGATGTTGTTTCGCTGTGATCTCCGTGTGCTCTGCGGCAAAATGATGTTTACTACATATGCCCTCCTTAAGTAACAGGGGCGCAGGGGAAACGAATGAAGATAGCAGTCATTGGAACCGGATATGTCGGCCTCGTGACCGGCACCTGTCTTGCAGAGAGCGGCAACCACGTGATCTGCATGGACATCGATGACGGGAAGGTCGGAATGCTGAACGCCGGCAAGACGCCGATCTACGAACCGGGTCTGGAAGAGCTCATCGGGCACAATATGTCCCACGGCAGACTGTCCTTTACCACCGACATGAAAGCAGCGGTCCGTCATGGCGAGATCATCTTCATCGCCGTCGGCACACCGCCGGGAGAGGACGGCTCGGCCGATCTGAAATATGTGCTGGGCGTAGCGCGGGATATCGGGAAACACATGAACGGCTACAAGGTCGTGGTGAACAAGAGCACGGTTCCCGTGGGGACGGGCGACAAGGTCCGGGCCGCGGTCGCTTCGAGAACGAAGCATAAGTTCGACGTGGTCTCGAATCCCGAATTCCTCAAGGAGGGGGCGGCCATCGAGGACTTCATGAAGCCCGACCGTGTCGTGATCGGCACGGAGAAGTCAAAGGCCATGGAGCTGATGAACGAGCTGTACGCGCCTTTCGTCCGCACGGGAAAGCCGATCCTCATCATGGATATCAGGAGCGCGGAGATGACCAAGTACGCCTCCAATGCCATGCTTGCCACCAAGATATCGTTCATCAACGAGATGGCGAACATCTGCAAGAGTCTCGGCGCCGATATCGACAGTGTCCGGAAGGGGATGGGTTATGATAAACGGATCGGCTTCGAGTTCCTGTTCCCGGGCGTCGGCTATGGCGGTTCGTGTTTTCCCAAGGACGTGAAGGCCCTGGTCCAGACCGCGCGGGAGCACAAGGTGGATGCACGGGTGCTCAAGGCGGTCGAGGAAGTGAACGAATCCCAGAAGAAGGTCCTCTTCCGGAATATTGTGTTCCATTTCAAGACAACATCGGGAGCGGGGCCACGGAGAACCAAGCCGCTTGCCGGCAGGAATATCGCGATCTGGGGCCTCTCGTTCAAACCGCGGACCGATGATATGCGAGAGGCGCCATCGGTGGTGATCATCAATAGTCTGCTCCGGGCAGGCGCGAAGGTCACCGCGCACGATCCGGTGGCCATGAACGAAGCATACAAGATCTTCAAGGACCGGATCACGCTGGCAGAGGACAGCTATGATGCTCTCAGGGGTGCCGATGGCCTTGCGGTGGTTACGGAGTGGAACGAGTTCCGTACCCCGGATTTCCAGCGCATTAAGAAGCTGATGCGATCACCGGTCATCTTTGACGGCAGGAACATCTTCAACCGGGAAGAGCTCAGAAAGACGGGCTTCACCTATTACGGCATGGGAAGGACATGACCGAACGATGATAGGACCGATGACAGGCGAAGAAACAGGAGAATGCGCATGAGAATACTGGTCACGGGCGGGGCGGGGTTCCTGGGGTCGCACCTGTGCGAACGGCTGCTCCGGGAAGGTCACGAGGTCGTCTGCCTGGACAACTTTTTCACCGGCAGGAGAAAGAACATCCACGCCTATTTTGCGGATCTGAACTTTGAACTGATCCGTCATGATGTCGTAGAGCCCCTTCTTCTTGAGGTGGACCGGATCTATCACCTGGCCTGCCCGGCATCTCCGGTGCACTATCAGTATAATCCGGTCAAGACCATCAAGACGAACGTCCTGGGCACGCATAATATGCTCGGTCTCGCGAAGCGCACCAGGGCGCGGTTCCTGCTGGCTTCGACTTCCGAGGTCTATGGCGATCCGAAGGTCCATCCCCAGACCGAGGACTACTGGGGCAGTGTGAATCCCATCGGGATCCGGAGCTGTTACGACGAGGGGAAGCGGGTGGCCGAGACCTTTGCCATGGACTATCACCGGCAGAGCCGCGTGGACATCCGGATCGTCCGCATCTTCAACACTTACGGACCGCGCATGCTCCCTGACGACGGGCGCGTGGTCAGCAACTTCATCGTCCAGGCGCTCAAGGGCGAGGACATCACGGTCTACGGAGACGGATCACAGACCCGTTCGTTCTGCTACGTCGATGACCTTATTGACGGTCTGGTGCGCATGATGGCATCGGAGAACTTTACGGGACCGGTCAATCTGGGGAACCCCGAAGAGTTCACGATCCTGGAGCTGGCAAAGAAGATCATTGCCATGACCGGGTCACGGTCCAAGATCGTGTTCAAGGCGCTTCCGTCCGATGATCCGACCCAGCGGCAGCCCGATATCGGTCTGGCGAAGCAGAAACTGGGCTGGCAGCCGAAGGTCACGGTCGATGAAGGATTCAACACGACGATCGACTATTTCCGGAAGGAACTTGCAAGGTAAGTGACAAGCGCGTCAGCTCGATCGATCCGGAAGAAATAACATGATGCAGCGTACAGGCGGTACAAAGAACACCAGTGCGGAGATCGTTGCCTAGTCCTGTCCCTATGAAGAACGTCAAACCGGTCATCATTGCGGTCATCCCTGCCCGATACGGCTCGACCCGGTTCCCGGGAAAGTCCCTCGCCCTCATCCGGGACAAGCCGATGGTCCAGTGGGTCTATGAGCGGACAAAGCGGTCAACCCTCCTGGACAGGGTGATCGTGGCCACCGATGACCGCCGGATCCTCGATACCGTTACGGCATTTGGCGGTGACGCGGTGATGACCTCGGCGGACCATGCCACAGGGACCGACCGTATCGCCGAGGTGGCGGGAACGATCGATTGCGCGATCGTCGTGAACGTGCAGGGAGATGAACCGCTCATTGATCCGCGGATGATCGACGAGGCGGTGCGACCTCTTGTCGAGGACCCGTTGATTCCCATGGGAACGCTCGCGAAGCGCATCACCGATCCAACGGAGGCGGTCGACCCCAACGTGGTGAAAGTGGTCATGGACCGGAACGGGTACGCCCTGTACTTTTCCCGGGCGCCCATTCCCTGGGACCGCGATCACTGGGCCGGCAGGACCGATCTGGCCGCTCTGACGCTCGACGGGCCCCGCTACAAGCACATCGGGCTCTATGTATACCGCAGGGACTTCCTGCTCGCCTACTCAGCGATGACGCAGACTGCCCTCGAGGCGGTCGAGAAGCTCGAGCAGCTGCGCGCTCTGGAGCACGGCCACAAGATCAAAGTCGCGATCACGGACCACGAGTCCTTTGGAGTTGACATCCCCGGTGATTTGAGTAAAATACTGCAACGTCTCGATGAAGGCAGGCACTGACATGGCTGAGAAAAAAGCAAAGACCAAGTACATCTTCGTGACCGGCGGCGTTGTTTCATCTCTGGGAAAGGGGCTTGCCGCATCTTCCATGGGCGCGCTCCTCGAGGCACGGGGGGTAAAGGTTACCTTCCTGAAGCTCGATCCCTATATCAACGTGGACCCGGGCACGATGAGCCCGTTCCAGCACGGTGAAGTGTTCGTGACGGACGACGGGGCAGAGACCGACCTTGATCTCGGTCACTATGAGCGCTACTGCAACGTGACCACCAGCCGGAAGAGCAACTATACGTCGGGGAAGATCTATTTCAATGTGATCTCCAAGGAACGCCGCGGCGATTATCTCGGCGGGACCGTTCAGGTCGTGCCGCATATCACCGATGAGATCAAACGGGCGATCACCGACCTCGCCAGTGACGAGGACGTGGTGATCGTGGAGATAGGCGGCACTATCGGCGACATTGAAAGCTTGCCGTTCCTCGAGGCGATACGCCAGATGCGCTACACCCTGGGAGTGGGGAACTACCTGTACATCCATCTGACCCTGGTCCCCTACATCAAGGCCGCTGACGAGCTGAAGACAAAGCCGACGCAGCACAGCGTGAAAGAGCTGCAGTCCATCGGTATCCAGCCGAACATCCTTCTGTGCCGCAGCGATCGCCCGCTGCCCAGGGACATGAAACGCAAGATAGCGCTGTTCTGCAACGTCGAGGAGAACGCGGTCATAACTGCCCAGGACGTTGACACCATCTATGAGGTCCCTCTCCATCTGCACGAGGAAGGGCTGGACGACCGGATCGTCGAAATGCTGGACCTCAAGGCCCAGCGGGGCGACCTTTCGGTCTGGGAGACGATCGTCAAGCGGGTCAAACAGCCGCTCAAGAACGTTACCATCGCCCTGGTCGGCAAATATGTGGACCTGAAGGAGTCGTACAAGAGCCTTTGCGAAGCATTGACCCATGGCGGGATCGCCAACGATGCAAAGGTGTCGCTCTGCTGGGTCGACTCCGAAGAGATCGAGGCAAAGGGCGCGGAGATCGTGCTGAAGGGGATGGACGGCATCCTTGTTCCCGGGGGGTTCGGTATTCGCGGCGTGGAGGGAAAGATCGCTGCCGTGAAATATGCCCGGGAGAACAAGATACCCTATTTCGGGATCTGCCTGGGAATGCAGTGCGCCGTGATCGAAACGGCGCGGAACCTGGCGGGTCTTGCAGGCGCCAACAGTTCGGAGTTCGATGCACAGACGCCCCATCCGGTCATTTATCTGATAGAGCAATGGTATGATCACCGGACCGGGACGGTCCAGAAGCGAGACCTTACGTCCGACAAGGGCGGGAGCATGCGGCTTGGCTCCTATCCCTGCCGGCTCGAGAAGGGGTCGCTAGCCTTCGACGCGTACGCGAAGGAAGAGATCGCCGAACGACACCGCCACCGGTATGAGTTCAACAATAAGTATCTCGACCAGCTTAAGAAAGCGGGGCTGGTGATCAGCGGCATGTCGCCGGACCGCGAACTGGTCGAGATCGTCGAGCTCAAGGACCATCCCTGGTTCCTGGGCTGCCAGTTCCATCCCGAGTTCAAATCTACGCCGCGCAATCCGCACCCGCTGTTCAAGGCGTTCATCGCAGCGTCGTTCCAGAACCGGGAGCGGAGGATGAAGCCGTGACGCGGGAGATCATGATCGGCAGCGTCGGGATCGGCGGCACGAACCCCCTCGCCCTGATCGCGGGACCCTGTGTCATCGAATCCGAATCGGCCACCCTGGAGACAGCCGAGCGGCTCAAGAAGATCACCGCCGATCTTGGCGTACCGTTCATCTTCAAATCGTCCTATGACAAGGCCAACCGCAGCTCGGTGCGCTCCTATCGGGGGCCGGGCCTCCACGAGGGGCTGAAGGTCCTTGCCCGGGTGAAGCGTGAGCTGGACCTGCCGATCCTGTCCGACATTCACCGGTTCGAGGAGATCGCCCCTGCAGCCGAGGTGCTCGATGTGATCCAGATCCCGGCATTCCTTTCCCGCCAGACAGACCTGCTGGTAGCGGTTGCAAAGACCGGCAGGGTCGTGAACATCAAGAAAGGCCAGTTCCTTGCCCCTTGGGACATCAAGAACGCCATCGAGAAGGCGGAATCGACAGGGAGCAGGAAAATCCTTATCACCGAACGCGGTGTCTCGTTCGGATACAATAATCTGATCGTTGATTTCCGGTCCCTGCCGATGATGCGGGGACTGGGATATCCCGTCGTGTTCGATGCGACTCACTCGGTTCAGCTCCCGGGCGGGGCGGGGACCGCATCGTCGGGTGAACGCCAGTATGTCGCCCACTTGACGCGAGCCGCCGTCGCCGTGGGCGTGGATGCCCTGTTCATGGAGGTCCATACCTGTCCCGACAAGGCGCTCTGCGATGGCCCGAACATGCTGAGCCTTGACGAACTTCCTGATCTTCTTCGCCAGGCGCAGGAGATAGACCGGATCGTGAAACGATGAGCATTGAACAGGCAAAGAAGGTGCTCAGGATCGAGGCGGATGCAGTCGCCCGCCTGATCGACCACCTCGATGAGAACTTTACCAGGGCCGTGGACCTGATCATGACCTGCAAAGGCCGCGTGGTCGTCACCGGCATGGGAAAATCCGGCCATATTGGGAACAAGATCGCCGCTACGCTGGCGTCAACGGGCACGCCGGCGCTTTTTCTCCATCCTGCAGAAGGGATACACGGGGACCTCGGCATGGTCACGAAGGGTGACCTGGTCATCGCCCTCTCGAACAGCGGTGAGACCGAAGAGCTGAGCCGCATGCTGCCGTCCCTGAAGCGGATCGGCATCAAGATCATCGCCCTCACCGGTAATCCCGATTCGACCCTCGCGAGGAACAGCGATGTGGTCATCTATGTAGGCGTGAAGGAGGAGGCCTGCCCCCTGGGTCTCGCTCCGACCGCCAGCACGACCGCGACCCTGGCCATGGGAGATGCCCTGGCAGTCGTCCTTCTGAACCGCAGGGGATTCCGGGAAGAGGACTTCGCCTGTTTCCATCCGGGCGGCAGCCTGGGCAAACGGTTGCTGTTGCGCGTCCGGGACATCATGCATACCGGAGATGCTGTTCCGAAGGTCACGGTCGATACGCTGATCAAGGACGCGATCTACGAGATATCGTCGAAGAAAATGGGGGTCACGTCGGTCCTCGATCAGGACGGGAAGCTTCTCGGAGTGATCTCCGACGGCGACCTGCGGCGCTGGATGGAGCGAACGGAGAAGAGCGGCGAAAATCTCCTGGCCAAGAAGGCCGGGGAGATCATGACGCCTGATCCCAAGGTGATCGCCAAGGACGCCCTGGCCGCGGAGGCCATGGCGATCATGGAGAACAATTCGATCACCTGCCTCATGATCCTCGATGCAGAAAGGCGGCCGGAAGGGGTGATCCACCTCCATGACCTCCTGAAAGCGGGAGTGGTATAGTTCATCAGACATCAGATGACAGACGACAGAGGTCGGACGGAAAAAAGTGAAAAAGTCGAATCAAACACTCAAAGCCAAGGCAAAAAAGATCAAGATGCTGCTGCTCGATGTGGACGGCGTGCTGTCCGACGGCAGGATCATCCTGGACAACCAGGGCAATGAGCTCAAGGCCTTTCATGTCCGGGACGGCCACGGCATCAAGATGGCCCAGCGGACGGGGATCACGATCGGGATCATTACGGGTAGAAAGGCCGAGGTCGTGAACGTGCGCGCCCGGGAACTGGGGATCGAAGAAGTTCACCAGGGCGCGCTGGAGAAGATCAAGGTGTACGAATCCCTTCTGGGAAAATACCAGCTCCGTGACGAGCAGGTCGCTTTCATTGGTGATGATATAGTCGATGCCGCCATACTCAAGCGTGTGGGCCTCGCGGTCTGTGTAGCAGACAGTGATCCTTCCGTGCGTCCCTACGTGGACATGGTCACCAAGACCGACGGCGGGAGGGGAGCGGTACGCGAGGTCATCAACTTCGTGATGAAGGCCCAAGGCAAGCAGCCGGTGCCATGAGTTCCTGGACCACCAGAGCGCGGAAGGGACTGAGCCGCCGATTTCTTGTGCTGTTCACGCGGACCCTTCGTTTTTGCGCGCGCTTGCTCCCCTACCGCCTCGCCGTCACATCGGGCGGAATGCTCGGTTACTTCGTATACTACCTGCTTTCCCGGGAACGGCACCGGGCTATCGAGCATATCTCTGCGGTGTTTCCCGAGCGGGGATCGAACTGGGCGAAACAGCTGGCTCACCGTACTTTCACCCATCTCGGCAAGTCACTCCTGGAAGTGATCGTCATCAATCCCCGGAAGATCCAATCATACGTTACCTTCCGGGGGTTGGAACACCTTGCAGCGGCAGTGGCGATGGGCAAGGGCGTGGTGTTCGTGACCGGCCATATCGGGAATTGGGAGATCATGGGCGGTGCTGTTGCGGATAAGTATTCCCTGAGCGTTGTCGCTGCACCCATTGAGCCTGAGCCTGTCAACGAGATGATCGTAGCATTACGGGCGGGCATCGGGGTGCGCACGATCCTCCGGAGCAGACCGGGCGCCGCAAAAGAGCTTATCCGCGTGTTCCGGGAGAACCGCATTCTGGGGATCCTGATCGACCAGGACACCGATGTGGAAAGCGCCTTCGTGGATTTCATGGGAAGACCGGCCCGGACACCGACAGCGGCCGCCCAGATGGCCATCAAGTTCGGTGCACCGGTGGTGTTCGGGTATGTTCAGCGCGGCAGCGATAACCGGCATACGATCACCATTGAAGGCCCCCTGGAGTTGAACAGGACCGGCAACGAGGCAGAGGATATCAGGACCAATACCGCCATGTTCACGAAACTTATAGAAGACGCCATTCTCCAGAATCCCGAACAGTGGGTCTGGATGCACCGTCGATGGAGAAGACGACCATGAACATACCGAATTTGCTCTCCATCAGCAGGATCCTTGCCGTGCCGGTCTTCGTCGTGCTCATGCTGGAACCGACGCCGCTGCGCGCCCTTCTTGCCGGTATCGTATTTTCCATCGCCTCAGCCACGGACTGGCTCGACGGATACCTCGCCCGGAAATGGGGGCAGGTGACGAAGATCGGAAAATTGCTCGATCCCGTGGCGGATAAGGTCCTGATGGCCTCAGCGCTCATCATGCTGGTGGACATCGCCAGGGTACCTTCATGGATAGCCATCATCATCATTGGCCGGGAGATCGCCATTACCGGCCTCCGCTCGATGGCCGCTACGGAAGGGATCGTCATCCCGGCAGAGAACATGGGAAAGTACAAAGTTGGCGCCCAGATCACGGCTGTCCTCTGCCTGGTATTGGACTATCATCTGGGAACGGATTGGATCAGCGATGTCGGCAGGATCGCACTGTGGATAGCCATGATCCTTGCCGTCTATTCGGGTGTGCAGCACGTTGTTAACTATTGGAGAAAAGCGGGGTAGCCATGAACAATTTCCCTGCCGCATCCTTTATCATCGTCTCCTACCTGGCTGGGGCCATCCCCTTCGGGCTCATTTTCGGGAAGACCATGGGCGGTGTGGATGTTCGCACCGTGGGAAGCGGGAACATCGGTGCCACGAATGTTCTGCGCGGCGCCGGAAAGACGGCAGCGCTCGTGACGCTTTTCGCCGATGCTCTCAAGGGATTTATTCCCGCTCTGCTCGCCGCCCGGATATTTTCCGATGATACGGTCACAGCGTTGTGCGGCATCGCCGCCGTCGTAGGGCATAATTTCCCCGTGTATCTCCGGTTCAAGGGGGGCAAGGGTGTGGCCACCAGCTTTGGCGTTGTGCTTGCGGTTGCACCATGGACCGGGCTAGCTTGCCTGCTCGCCTGGGCAGCAGCCGCGGCAGTCTGGCGTTACTCTTCATTGGCAGCCCTTATAGCCTTTGCGCTCTACCCCTTGCTCACCTTTGCCTTCCACGGCGATTCCCGGCCCCTGAGCCTGCTCTCCTTGTTTATCTTTGGCCTGATGTACTTCCGGCACCGCGGCAATATCCAGCGATTGGTTGCAGGGACCGAACCGAAGATCGGACAGAAACAATAGGCATGGAACTGCCGGGCGGCGAACGAGCAGGACAGGACAAAGGTCCCGGAGTGGCCTCTCGTATCCGCTACTGGGCTCCCACCGTTGTCTATATCGTCCTGATCATGGTAATGGCGGCACGACCTGCGCCAAAGCTTCCCCACGTCAAGCATATCGACAAGTACTTCCATTCCCTTGCATACGGCGTCCTTGCGATCCTGTCCTACCGATCATTCGCCGGGACCGGTTTTCGCTGCGCTGTGGTCATGACACTCGGCCTGGGCATTCTGGTCGGGTTGGCCGATGAGGGGTCCAGTTCCTGAGCAGGCACAGGACTGCGAGCCGATACGACCTGTTGGCGGACATCATCGGCGTGGTCATTGGCACCCTGGTCGTGGTATCGTGCAGAAGGACGAAGATCGGAACGGATCCTGATGCTGCACGCGGCGCATCAGAACGATCTGGCCGCTGATGTTACTCCGGGGTCGTCATTGCAGCGGGTCGTTGGTGTCCTTTCCGTTATTGACAAAGAATAGACGTACTGATATTATTTGACTGCTTTCGTGCGGCACCTGACGACTCTCCGTCCGAGGAGTTCCAAGTTCCATGTCGAACCTCATTACATTGACAACCGATTACGGGACCAGGGATGCCTTCGTGGCAAGCATGAAGGGGATCATCCTCAAAACGAACCCCCAGGCCCAGATCTACGACATCACCCATGAGATCGCCCCCCAGGATATCTGGGAGGCGGCGTTCACCTTAAAAAGCGCCTACGCCCAGTTCCCGAAGGGAACGATACATCTCGCCGTCGTCGATCCCGGTGTCGGGAGCGGACGCAGGCCGATCATCGTGGTCACCGAGGGTTACTACTTCGTCGGTCCCGACAACGGTCTGTTCAGCCTGATCTATCGAGATTCCGAGCGTGTCAGGGTCCATCATATCACCGCGGGTCATTATTTCATTGCCAACCCCGGCCCCACGTTCCATGGACGGGACATCTTCGCTCCTGTTGCGGCCTCGCTGACCAAGGGCGTCCCCTCGGGGAATTTCGGGGATGAAATATCGGATTTCGTAAAGCTGAACGTTCCGGTCCCCAGACGGACCGAGAACAGCATCGACGGCCATGTGGTGCATACCGACCGGTTCGGCAATGTGATCACCAACATCACGTACAAGGACCTCCAGTCGCTCATCCCCGACGGAGCGCAGATGGGGCGGGTTGCGGTCACCGTGATGGGTAAAGAGATCAAGGGCCTGCGAAAGTTCTATGCTGAAGCGGCGCCCGGTGAACCCGGTGCGATCATCAACAGCTCGGGTCACCTTGAGATCTTCCTGTTTCGCCAGAACGCCCGTACGATCCTGGCCATCAAGCGAGGCGAGGTCGTGCGACTGACGCTCCATCCCGCGGCCTGACGTTCCCCACCATCATGCAAGTTCTGTGTTGTCTCCGATCCTTCCGGGTATTATAATGCCACTCATGAAGTCATTCCATATCATAACCTTCGGCTGCCAGATGAACGAGCACGATTCAGAACGGATGTCGGGCATCCTTCAGTCGCAGGGGCTCGTTCCCGCTGACTCGGTCGATGATGCCGAGATGGTGATCCTCAACACGTGCAGTATCCGCGAAAAGGCCGAGCAGAAGTTCTACAGTGAGCTGGGAAGGCTTGCGCATCTCAGAGGACGGGACGGACGGCGCATCACGATCGCCGTTGCCGGCTGCATTGCGCAGCAAGAAGGGAAAAAGCTTCTTTCCCGCTCGCCAACCGTCGATCTGGTGATCGGACCATCCGACATCGCACGCCTGTCCGGCATGATCGCGCAGAGCAGGGGGAGCGGCAGGCCTGTTGTCGAGACCGGCGGCGATCCGGAGTATCATCAGAAACTGGTTCCGGCGGCACGGACGGACGGCCTGAAGGCATGGGTGTCCATCATGTACGGATGCGACAACTTCTGCACGTACTGCGTCGTGCCGCATCTCCGGGGCAGGGAGCGCTCCCGGCCGCCGCGGGACATCGTGGACGAGGTCCGGGGCCTGGCGGACCGCGGATACCGCGAGGTCACCTTCCTCGGCCAGAACGTAAATTCATACGGCAAGGGTCTGGATAGCGCCTGTTCCTTCCCGGAGCTCCTCGGCCTGGTGCAGGAGGTCGACGGCATGGAACGGATCCGCTTCGTGACCTCCCATCCCCGCGACCTCTCGGACGGGCTCATCAGCGCCATCCGCGATCTGCCCAAGGTCTGTGAATCGATCCACCTCCCGGTCCAGAGCGGATCCGACCGGGTTCTTGCCTCCATGAACCGGCGGTACACGTCTGACGAATATCGCGGGAAAGTTCTGAGACTGAGGGACGCTGTTCCTGCCGTGTCCCTTACCACGGACATCATCGTCGGGTTCCCGGGCGAAGGTGACGAGGACTTCGCCATGACCCTCCAGATCCTTCAGGATGTGCAGTTCGACACGATATTCGCCTTCAAGTATTCGAAACGGCCCAATACAAAAGCGTTGGAACTCCCGGGGCACGTCCCGGAACAGGTCAAGGAAGATCGTCTGGAACAGGTCTTTTCTCTCCAAAAGGACATTACCTTCCGGAAGAATCACCTCCATGTCGGCTCTATTCAGGAGGTGCTCGTAGAGGGGGAAAGCAGGAAGGGTGGGACGCTCACGGGCCGTACGCGGGGGAACATGGCCGTGAATTTCGCAGGGTCCCATCACCTTAAAGGCTCGCTTGTGAAGGTCCGTATCATCGCTGCAGGCCCCAACTCACTTTCCGGAGATCTATGCGAATAGCGTTCACCACCTTGGGCTGCAAGATCAACCAGTACGAGACAGACGCCATGCGGAAGGCTGCGGCTGCGGCAGGGAACTCTATTGTTCCCTTTGAAAGCGAAGCGGACGTGTATATAATCAACACGTGCTCGGTCACCGCAAAGAGCGACTACCAGTGCCGGCAGACGATACGAGCAGCGGTCCACCGCGGGGAAGGGGCGAGGGTCATCGTGACCGGTTGTTACGCTGAAACGCGGCCCCAGGAGGTCAGGAGCATACCGGGCGTTTCGCTGGTCCTCGGGAACAATGAAAAAGCGAACCTTACCCGCTACGTATCCGATCCGGGGGATGGCGGCGCAGCTTCTACGTCATGCGATCACGATGTGGTAAAAGAGCGTACGCGGGGAATTCTCAAGATACAGGACGGATGTGACAGCCGATGCTCCTACTGCATTGTTCCGCAGGCGCGTGGCGGATCGCGAAGCGTACCGCGTGATGAGGTTGTGCGGCTGTTCGTTCAGGCTGTCGATGCGGGCTGTCCCGAGATCGTACTGAGCGGGATCCATATTGGGCGATACGGCAGCGACCTGGAGCCACGACGGTCACTATCAGGTCTTCTCACGGACCTGCTGGCCAGAAGAAAACATGCCCGTATCCGTCTGAGCTCCATCGAGCCCAACGAGCTGACCGATGAAATGCTGGATCTGGCCGGCCAGGGGATGTGTCGACATTTCCATGTTCCGCTCCAAAGCGGAGACGATGCGATTTTACGAGCCATGAACCGCGATTATACAGCGGCATACTATCGGAGGCTCGTGGAGAACATTGCCCATAAGATTCCGGGTGCTGCCATCGGCGCGGACGTGATGGTCGGTTTTCCCGGTGAGGACGAACGCGCCTTCCTTAATACGCGCAAGATCATCGAGGAACTTCCTCTTACCCATCTTCACGTCTTTAGCTATTCTCCCCGTCCCGGGACAAAGGCAGCAATAATGAAGGAACAGGTGTCCAATGCAGTAAAAAAGCAAAGAAACTCGGTCCTTAGAGATCTCGGGTTCAGGAAGAACCTTGAATTCAGGAAAAGGTTCAAGGAGACCATCCTTAATATTGTACTTGAGGAATCATCTCGATCTGTCGAAGGATCAGGTTCGGGATTGGCCGATAACTATATCCGAGTGACCGTTTCAGGGGTGAAAAGAGGCGATTTTGGGAAAGCAGTGCCCGTTGTGATCGATGACGTTCGAGAGAGCGATGTATTAGGCAGACTAATTCAAAGAGATTGATATATAAGAATTTATTGTGCCTAAAAAATATGCAAGTTGTCCGTCATGTGCTCTTCACGCATCGGTAAAAATTGTATCCACAGAATTACCAACACCTTCTGCACAGGTCCTGTGCAAAGGCGTCATAACCTCCGGCTTTGTCAGATGTAATTCTTCTTGTGATCTGTGAAATGTCTCGACCATCAGGGATGAAGTGAACATGAAGCAACGGGTATGGGCGAGCACTACTACAAGATGCAAAATTGCGATTATTTTTCCATTGTCAGGATAGTATAGCGGGTATCCCTCTGCGCAGCAGTGTAGCCGGCATCCTTGATGATATTCACGATCTCCTGCCGTGTCATCCTGAAACTTATCCCCGCCGCAGCGACAACATTTTCCTCGATCATCGTGCTTCCGAAGTCATTTGCCCCGAACTCAAGCGCCACCTGGGCTATTTTGGCACCCTGAGTCACCCAGGAGGCCTGGATGTTCGCGAAATTGTCGAGCATGATCCGTGAGAGGGCCAATACCTTCAAATACTCCACAGCCGTCGCTGAACGTCCTCCCAGCTCGGTGTTTCCCGGCTGGTAGGTCCAGGGGATGAATGCCGTAAAGCCCCTTGTCTCATCCTGAAGGTCCCGAAGCCTCACCAGGTGCTGGACGATCTCTTCTTTGGTCTCGAGACTGCCGAACATCATGGTGGCCGTCGTCGGCATCCCCAGACGGTGCGCCTCCTTCATGACCTCCATCCAGTCCCGCCAGCGGATCTTATTGGGGCTGACCTGTTCCCGGACACGATCAACAAGGATCTCCGCTCCTCCGCCCGGGATGGAGTCCAGGCCCGAGGCCTTGAGGCGTTTCAATGCGTCGGCAATGCTGATCTTCGCCTTTCGTGCAACATAGGTTATCTCGGAAGGTGAAAGCGAATGGACCTTGATCGAGAAGCGGGACCTGATGGAGGAGAACAGTTCCTCGAAGTAATCGATGCCGAGATCGGGGTGAACGCCGCCCTGCATGAGGATCTGGGTGCCGCCCAGGGCAATGGTCTCCTCGATCTTCCTGTAGATCTCCTCGTTCGAGAGGACATATGCATCGGGGCTGTCCGCCTCCCGGTAGAACGCGCAGAACTTGCATTTGTTGACGCAAATATTCGTGTAGTTGATGTTCCGGTCCACGATGAAGGTCACGATCCGTTCGGGATGGAGCCGCTTTCTTATGGTACCGGCCAGTTCGCCCATGGTCAGCAGGTCCGTTTCCCGAAGGAGCGCGAGGCCTTCATCGGAATTGATCCTGACGCCGTCCCTGATCCTTTGTTCGATCGGTCCTATCCCCATACCCGCACCGTGTTGTAGACCGTGTCCCGTTCGACCGGTGTTTTTCCCGCCTGTTTAATGAGGTCCACGAGGTCATCGCGGGTCATGCTCCCGTCCGTGGTCCCGCCCGCCATTTTCGTGATCCGTTCCTCGACGACCGTGCCGTCGATGTCATCGACGCCGAAACTGAGCGATACCTGCGTGATCTTCTCTCCCAGCATGACCCAGTATGCCTTGATGTGGTCGAAGTTGTCGAGCAGAAGACGGGAGACAGCCAGGGTCTTGAGATCGTCAAATCCCGTCGTGTAGGCGGACTTCGTGATCTCCGTGTTCTGAGCGTGAAAGCTCAGGGGGATGAATGCCTGGAAACCGCCGGTCCTGTCCTGGAGCTCGCGGAGCCTCAGGAGGTGGTCCACCCGGTCCTCGACCGTCTCGATATGTCCATAGAGCATGGTTGCGTTGGACTTGAGGCCGATGCCATGGGCCGTCTCCATCACCTCGAGCCAGCGGTCGCCGCTGATCTTTTCGGCGCACAGCGTGTTGCGAACGCCGGGATTGAAGATCTCGGCGCCTCCGCCGGGCAATGAGTCAAGGCCTGCCTCGCGGAGCGCGATCAGCGTTTTCTTCACACTGAGCCCGGAGAGCTTCGAGAAATAGTCGATCTCCACGGCGGTGAATGCTTTAATGTGCAGGTGGGGGACTTCACGCTTCAGCGTTCTGAGCATGTCGAGGTACCACGAGAAGGGAAGGTCGGGATGGAGTCCCGATACGATATGGAGCTCCCGGACCCCCTTTTCAGCGCTCCTTGCCTTGTTCAAAATATCCTCGATGGACATTTCATAGGCACCTGTTTCGCCTTTGCTCCTGCTGAACGCGCAGAACTTGCAGCGGTTGACGCAGAGGTTTGTCGGGTTGATGTGCATGTTCTGGACGAAATACACCCGATCTGCGTTCTTCTGTTGTGCAACGTAGGAGGCCATCCGGCCGAGTGCGAGGAGGTCAAAGGAACCGAACAGGGCGATCCCTTGTTCACGCGAAAGGCGCTGGTTGGAGTATACTATTTCTTTGATATGATCGATGGACATGTAAGTATACATTTGCGAACAGATCACCTGCAAGCTCGCTATTGGGATAGGTCATCACGGTTGCTTGCGTCGTCTCTTCAGCCAAGACGCGTGTTCGAGGCTGTGGCCGGACCTCTCGCTGATCACTTTGCGCCGCGCATCACGGGGAACTGTTCTTTCCGCGATACAGGTGGGCTATAAGAAGCCGGATCGAGGGAGATTGCAGCTTATCGCCGGGCAAGAGGTGACCATTGGTCTCCCAGAGAAGAGCGGCTTCCCGCATGTTGCCTGATGATATGTTCCCCAACAAGCCGACCGAAAGGACATATTCCAGAAGGTCCGGCTGTACCACGTTCTTTTGCCGCATCTGATTCAGCAATTTACCTGCATACAGTGACATATGTGCCGGATCTTTATTTCCCACCGCCCTGATCAATGAAATAAATTCGCGCTGGCCGGAGGTAAGCTGCTCCCTGCACACGGGCGACTCTATTGCCCGTAAAAGAACGGTGAGCTGTTCTGAACTCAGGTAGGGGACCAGATCGGTGATGGTGTTCAGCATCGCTCTCCACCACTCCTGTTTCACGATGTCCATGGCCCCCTGACACTCCTTAATAAGCACTTGTCTCGCTACTATTGCACTTCTCATAGCCTCGTCATTCAGCGGATTGTCGGGGTAGCTCCATTTCCATTGGCCGTTCATGAGATAATGATACAGCATTTCAGAAAAATGGATCTTCTGCGATTTTGGATATGCTGCATACGATACCGGGGGCATGGTTGCATCCCCCACGCGCCCTCCCAGCATTTGAACGATCGGCAGGCGGTTCATAGAGAGCGCATGGAACTGATCGTATGAAGATGACAAGAAAAATCGACTGCGAACAGCATACAGATCAACGACGGGGGCGAAATCAGAATTGGTCGTTATCGCGTAGCTTGCAAAATAAGGAGCAAGGACCTTTTTATTGCCGAGCAGCCGGACCTTGATATCCTGCGGGCCCAGAACGTCTATGCGCCGAAGTTCGCCGGCCATCTCGCCCAGGGCAGAGAACGGCTGATAGTGCTCCCGGAGCGTTCCTGCGGGACGGGCAACAATGAGCATATCGGCACGGCTGGCGGCATATATGGCATAATCTGAAAAGTTCGGAGCAAGGGCGTTCATGATGGAAGCCACGAGAGGCATGTCTATTTCATAGAGCTGTATCCATTGAATGAACAGCCCGTTGTCGTTCAGATGCTGTCGTATACGGGAATAGAATTCGCTGGTGAACAGGCTTGCCACGCCGCTGACCCACGGATTGGAGGGTTCGGAAATGATGATGTCGTATTTCCTGTTATGAAACGAAAAATACGATTTGGCATCTTCTATGTGCCGATGGCTGCGAGGGTCATTGTATGCTAGGCGCACCCGTGATCCGAAGAGTCTGGCGGCCTCTATCATTTCCGGTTCTATCTCTATGGTGTCGATGCTCCTGATCTGGGGAGACGTCAACAGTGTATGGGTGGTGAGCCCCGAGCCCCATCCGATGATGGCCGCTGTTCTTGCTTCAGGCTGGAAAAGGGCGCCGATGGTCCCTGCCAGCACCATGGTCTCTTCATCACTGGCGTGCCCGTTTCCGGTTACCCGGATCCCAGCATCAGGCTTTCCATTGGTTCTGATCTCCATGTTCCTTGAGTCCTTAACCACCGATACCGTGGCAGTCTTGCCATCGCGGTGGAAGATTGTCTCTGTTGTTCCAGGATCGAGGATGGTTCCGTATCGGTACACTCCGGATGCCATCTTGCCGGCGTCGAGATCCACCCAGAGCATGGGGAATAACAGAGCTGCAACGCCTGTGGCCGCATATGCAGTGCGGATGCCCCAGGACGGGTGTGACCACCAGACAAGTCCAAGCCCGAGTGCGATGTCTATCCCTGCTCCCAGGATGATGGTCCCTTTGAGGCCGAGCAGCGGCATGGCAACATGGATCGCCGTGAAGACGCCCAGGATCGAACCGATCGTGTTGAAGCCGTACACCGCGCCGACGCTTTTTTCACCTGCACTGTTTCGGAGAAGCGCTGCCGTGATGAGCGGAAGCGTCATGCCTGCGCAAAAGGCCGTGGGGAGCATGATGGCCACGGCAATGCCATGACTTGTAAGATTAAAAAGCACATACCCCATTTCGGATTTCGGCACGTTCCTGATCAACCACGCCATAACATTGAAGGTACCGCCGTAAACGGGCAGCGTGGCAAGTGCCAGAATGCCCATCGCTATCTGTACATGTGCAAGATAACGACGCGGATCGTCGAGTTGATCTATTCGCCTCTTGATCCATAACCCGCCGAATGCGATCCCCATGATGAAGGCGCTGAGCATGAGTTCGAAGGAATGGGTGGACGATCCGAGCACGAGGCTCAGCATCCTGATCCAGCCGATCTCGTAAATGAATGAGGAGAGCCCTGTCAGCAGGGCGATTAAAAGAAACACTGCATACACAACAGGAGGGGTGGTGCCCGGAACGTGGGGTGTTGCGGTAGGACGATCTTTGGCACGGATCGATTGGTATTGTTTATCCTCAAGCCAGACAACTGCCGCTACAGTTATGTTGATAAAGCTGGCAATGATAAGGGTACCCGGCAGTCCGACCCATCCAATGAAGAGGAATCCGCTTGCCAGCACTCCGATCGCCGCGCCGATGCTGTTGGTAAAATAGAGCATCGCGATCGTGGATCCCGGAGTGCCGGGAAATCTCCTCAAGAGGCCTGCTGTCATGAGCGGAAACGTCATGCCCAGCAGGATGGACTGTGGCAGGATCAGCAGGACCGCCGCGGCCCATTTAAATGTCGCAACTGCCGCAGGAGAACCTAAGGCCGGCATGAAGCTGGTATATGCCAGTTCGATGAACTGGGCATAGATCGGATGAAATAAGGCCGCGCATAGCCCGATGATCACTTCTACGACAACATAGCCGATCAGGAGGTTGCTGATCCGCTCGGAATATTTTGCGCAAAACAGTGATCCTATTGCCATGCCCCCCATGAAAACGGCGAGGACGAGGGCTTGCGCATAGGCAGCATGGCCCAGGAAGAGCTTCAAATAGTGGGTCCAAATGGATTCGTAGATAAGGCCAGCAAAGCCTGAGGCGGTGAATATGAAAAAAAACAGGCGGGGACTTCTGTTGATCATGAAAAGGATCTTCTTTCAGGTTCAAGATTTCGATGCATTGGCGTTTCTTAATTGTTGTTGATGCAGAATATGACCATTGACCATCGACATAATACAGGTTTTCGTTTCCCTGAGCAAGCCGGAATAGAGATCGCCGGTGTTGTTTTGGGGGAGGGTAACGGCGATGAGGTCAGCCTTTTTCCCGGGCTCAATACTGCCGATCTCCTTCCCCATACCGAGTGCCTCGGCGCCGCCCATGGTGGCCATGCGAAAAATTTCCGCCGGCGTGACGCCGGAACGCCGGTGGACCTGATAGGCATAGCGCATCTCATCCCAGAGATTGAGAGTAGGAACGCTTGCCAGGCTGTCGGTGCCGAGCCCCACGGAGATCCGTGCGTCAAGGAACTTCCTCAACGGCATGATGCCGACACCGATCTCACGGTTGCTTCGCGGACAATGCGCGATCGCGGCTCCCGATCTTTTAATCAGAGCGATATCCGAATTGTCGGCATGCACGGCATGCACGGCCAGGAAGGAGGGGTCCAGGACCCCGAGCCGATGCAGATGATCGAATGAAGAACGCGCAACAGGAGCTATGCTCATATTCCATCGGGCGGCAGTGTACAGTCGCTCCAAATCGCTCTTCCTTCGCTGAAACAGAAATGTCTCTTCGCGAGTTTCCGCAACGTGCATGCAGAGGCGGAGGTGTCTTTTGGATGAGACCTGATGGATCGCTCGCAGGGCAGGGCCTGAGACCGTGTGAGGTGAGTGGGGAGAGACGCCGTAGTGCATTAGCTGGGAAACAGGACCATGGCGCGGAAAGGCCAGGCCGCTGAGTTCTTTCCTCATGAAGATGATCTCGTGATATACGACCGACCGCAATCCGCTCTTTCTGAGCACGAGTGGACTGACCCCATGAGTGCTGATCTCCGCGATCGTAGTCGTGCCCGATCGCATGAGAACTTCGACATTACCACGTGCTGCGGTTGTATAGTCACGGCGAGTAAGACGTTTTTTCCTGTCAAGGAGGTTGAACACCCAATCAGTGTAGCTTTGTGCACGTATAGAATCAAGGAGAGGAGGCAGCTCGAGATGGGTATGGACATTGACAAGTCCCGGCATGACGACCGACTGTGCCAAACGGACGATGCGATGACCGGGATATGCCTTCAGAATGGCTGCTGCCTTGCCGACAGCGTGGATCCGTCCATGTTTTACGACGACGGCCCCGGCAGCAAGGGGGGATTGGTCAATCCTAGTAATTATCCTGTCAGCTTGGATGATCATCTTCCGCACACAGTACCATGAGATCCGATGGCTGTCAATCGACGACGCGAGTGACAAATAATGTCACACGCAATGACAGGATATGTGTGGAGTAGCAGTAATAACATTGCTAAGCACTTGAAATAAAATATAAATACAATGGCATATAACATGCATGATAAGCACCGAAGAACATAAAGAGTTTAAGGTCCGAGAGGAGGTGAAACTACCCATAAAGGCCTTAAACAACTTTAAGACAGCATAGCATCTCTGAAAATAATCTCTAAATCGTTATGGGAGGTATTAAAAAATGAAAATGAATAAAAAAGGTTTTACTCTTATCGAACTCCTGATCGTGGTGGCCATTATCGCTATCCTGGCGGCCATCGCCATCCCGCAGTTCAGCAGCTATCGCATCCGCGGATATAACTCTGCAGCAACCGCCGACCTTCGGAACGCCCGTACGGCAGAAGAGGCTTTCTTCTCCGACTGGCAGGTTTATTCGTCGAGCGTTCTTGCAACCGGCGCGCCGGGTGTAGGCGATGTGATCCAGAATAACACGCCGGTCCCGCAGGTCACTATCGCAGTTAACGGCATTTCCGGTACGGCACCGAGCGCAGCCACGACGTTCAATACCGGTGTTTCTCAGAACGTGGGTCTCGTACTGAACACCTCCGTCCTGGGCGGCAGCTTCACCGGCGGAGCTAAGAACGGAGCTGGCGACAGATGCTTTGGCATGGACTCTGATTTCACGCCTATCTATTGGATCAATGGTCCGGTTGGGTCTATCATGGCCAACACAGGCGTTCCTGTTGCACTGGCGAGCACGGTTACCAGCGATCTGGCCGGCAAGGGCGGTGTTCTTCCCTGCCTCGGCACTGCACCGGCCACCGTGGTCTGGGCCGCTCTGTAAGATTAGCAAATAGACGTAATGCATCGTTGTTCAAAAGGCCGGGTAACCCCCGGCCTTTTTCTTGACACCCTCTGTTGTAATAGATATACTCTACTCGTTCATTAAGTCCGCAGGCCTTTTTATATTCGTTGATTCTAAAACCACGACCCCCCATTAACCTATGATCACCATCAACGGCATATCAAAAGAATTCAAGGAAGGAATCACCGGAAAGCGCGTCAGAGCCCTTGAGGGACTTGAGCTTGAGATCAAGAAGGGCGAAGTGTTTGGATTTCTCGGGCCGAATGGTGCCGGGAAGTCAACAGCCATCAAGATCCTCATGAACCTCATATTTCCCAACAGCGGGACAGCGCAAATAGGGGGCAGAGATGTTCGGGATTCCGAAGCTCGAAGAGTTGTCGGATATCTGCCTGAAAATCCCTATTTTTATGATTATCTGACGACCGATGAACTGCTTTGGTTCGGAGGAAGGACAGCTGGCATGGACTCGAACAGCATCCGTGATCGATCAGATATTCTCATAAATCAAGTTAATTTGCAGAGTGCCAGAAAACGACCGCTCAGAACCTATTCAAAGGGAATGGTCCAAAGGGCAGGATTGGCCATGGCACTTATCCATGATCCTGAAGTCGTCATCCTGGATGAACCCATGAGCGGACTTGACCCGATTGGCCGCAAAATGGTTGGCGACCTGCTCATCGAGCTGAAAGGACAGGGCAAAACGGTCTTTTTCTCTTCCCACATCTTGAATGATATAGAGCGGTTCAGCGATCGCGCAGGGATCATTATTGGCGGTAGGTTGAAGCGCGTCGATACGCTGCAGAACCTTCTTTCCGGAGGGAAGAATCTCGAGGATGTGTTCATGCGCGAAGTTGCGCTGGCGGAAGGAGTGACCGCCGTATGACGACATTCTGGCCGATAGCGCTCATTACCTTCAAAGAAGGCATCAGGAACAGGGCCATTTACGGGATCGCACTCGTTGCATTGATGCTTTTTGGCGCGACGGCCCTTATCGCAACCATGGTCCCCCGCGAGGTGGGTAAAGTAGCCGTTGATATGGCGCTCTCCACGATCTCGTTCGCAGGTTTGCTTATCGTCCTTTTCGTGGGGATCAACCTTATGGCAAAGGACCTGGATAAACGTACGATCTACACCGTCCTCGCGAGACCCATATCACGGTCGCAGTATATCATCGGAAAATTCCTTGGGATGATCCTGCTCATCACGGTGACGATGGCTTTGTTGAGCTTGCTGGCGATCACCGCGATCATTATCCTAAAGAACATACACGCAGGCTATTTTACACGGTTTTCGTGGCAAGCCATCATCCTTGCAGATGGTTTGACCGTGCTCATGCTCATCATGCTCTCGGCGATCAGTTTTCTTTTTGCCTCGTTTACCTCTTCGTCGTTTATTACGCTGGTCCTGACCATCATCACATACATCATCGGTCAGTCGCTGAGCGGCGTCAAGGCGCTGCTGGAAGCACCGTCCTACGAGATCGGTTTTAACGTCTCGCCGATGACCATAAAACTGGTGACAGCAGTTTATTATCTCTTCCCCAACCTTTCCCTTTTCGATATTAAGCTGCAGGCAGCCCACGCCCTTCCCATATCTCCATCTTTCGTTCTGTGGACCGTCCTGTATGGTATTGTCTACATAGTATTATCGATCACTCTGGCCGCGATCATTTTCCGGAGGAAGGAGTTCCCGTGATACGAAGGACCGTCGCCATCGCAGCATTCCTGCTATTCCTCACATTCCTTCACGTGATCGCCCTCGGCAGATCGACGGTGGAGCGTAAGCAGCTTTCCCGGGGGGAAGGGAGCGCGATCGTCCTCCCGTCGCCTTTTTTGAAGATAGCAGCCCTCGAGTTTAAGGGCCTTGTTTCCGATATCCTGTTCCTTGATTCAATTGCTTTTTATGGCGGGACACTAAACCGGGCGGAACGGCCGAGGGTAAAAGAGTGGGAGTGGCAATGGCTCGACAAATCGCTGTCCGCCTCTTCGGACCTCGATCCGTACTTTCTCGATCCCTACCTGTTCGGGAACGCGATCTTCACTTGGGAGGCCGGCATGATCCGGGAGGCGAACGACCTCTTGACGAAAGGGAGCGGGCATCGCACATGGGACTGGATGCTGCCGTTCTTTACCGGTTTTAACTATTTCTATTTTCTGCAGGAGAACGAAAAAGCGGCCGAGTTCCTCATGGAGGCTTCTCGAAGACCGTCCGCCGATCCCATGCTTGCCAGCATAGCTTCAAAGCTTGCTTTCAAGGAAAGAAAGACCGAGACGTCGATCCAGTTCCTTGAGGAAATGCTGCAAAGAACGGATGATGAATTGTCAAAGCAGCGGTTCAGGAAAAGGATCGAGGCGCTTCGCGGTATCCTGCTGTTGGAACAGGCGGTGGCAACCTATCAAAAACGTTATCACGTCAAACCGCGCAGTTTTGAAATGCTGATAGCAAAGGGACTCATTCAGAATGTACCAGAGGATCCTTATGGAGGAAAGTTCTACCTCGAGCCATCAGGTTCCGTAAAGAGCACTACCGAACGCGAGTTGATGCCTCATCGGAAGAAGTAACCGCTACTTCCCTTGCCGTTTCTGTTCCTGCCTCATATCCAGCTGTTTTAACTGTTCAAGGTTTCTGAGAAGACGCTCGTTCTCCTTTTTCGCATCGATGATCACTTTGATGGCCTGACGCCAGTTCTTGGCATCCGTTGCACGCTCGTGCTGTGGGTACTTATACAGGAAGTCTTCGAAGTGAGCAAGGGCCTGGGTATAGTCCTTGCGGGGATTTTGCACGGATACAAAGGCGGTGGCAATGTTATAGATCGCGTTCGCCGACCAGTCCGAGTTGGGATATTCCTTGATGATCCGTTGGAATGCCGCCACTGACTCAGGGTATCTATGCTCATCGAGCAGTTTTTTTGCTTCGGCGCTCTTTATCGCGGGCGCCGAGGATTTATCGCGGCCATGGGTCAACAGGCCGGCGCAACCACAGGCAAAGAAGCACAGCAGAGCGAGCACGCACAGAGAGCGCTTCATGCCTCTCTCCGCTTGTCGATAATAAAGACGCTTTTGGGAATTGTCTTGGCGTAGTCCTTGAGCTCGGCAGCGATCTCCGATGCCTCCAGTGGACTGGATATGGCACGTCGTTCATTGGTAACGATCGCGATGGATATCGTCATCAGGGGAAACTTCATCTCGATACCCTGTCGTGATTTCCCCATGATATATCCATTCTTCCGGTCGGTTTCATCATAAAAATCGGGGATGCGGCGGTCGAACCGGGTGATGATCTCCTCACCGAGGACCCTCATCCGGTCAGGCACGGTGATCACCACGAAGTCATCGCCGCCGATATGGCCGATAAAGTCTTCTGCATTTCCCCTTCCCTTCACAACACGTTCGATGATCTGCGCGGTCTCCTTCAGCAGCTCGCTTCCATGTGCGTACCCATACCGGTCATTGTAGGACTTGAAATTGTCAAGGTCGAGCATGCAGAAGGCTATGGGGTGCTTCGTTTCCAAGCGCTTTTTCATGACGTTTTCGATGGCGATACCCCCCGGCAGGCGGGTGAGGGGGCTTGCATCAAGGTACATTTCCTCAAGCTTCTTCAGACGTTTACCCATTTCGACGAATGCCGTCGCCAGCGCCCCGATCTCGTCGTTGCTCTTGATCTGAGGATCGTAGCCAAAGTTCCCCTCGGCGATCTGCCCCGTGGCGACGCTCAGTTTTTTAATGGACGACGAAATGTGGTAGGTCACCACCATGCTGCCGATAACGCCGAGCAGCACGCTCAGGATGGACAAGAATGCGGTCATCAGGAAGGCTGATTTTCCAATAAAACTGATCCGCTGCATTTTATCGTCACGAGCGCTCGTTGCCGAGGCCGACATCTGGAACAGTATTTCCATGATCTTCTCGGATTTTTTCTTGATCAGCCCGTTCGATATGCGGGACGCTCCTTCGCGATCGCCGGACCTCATCATTTTTACTTCCTTCGCAAAGAGATCGGTATATTCCTTGTACAGCCCTGCGATCTGCGCAAGCGGGAGATGACGGCTATCCGGCAGTTTCTGCAGAACATCCATCCCTTGCTTGAACTCTTCGCCGCGCTTATAGAAGAGGGTGCGCATATCAGGACTGTTCAGAATGATGTACCTTTTTTCGTAGTTGTCCTGGCCTATGATCGCTTCGCGCATCTTTTCCGCGGTAGCCTGGACGGGGACATCGACCGTTACGATCCTGCTGTTGAGGATGTTCAGGCGCTGGAGGCTCACCAGTGCGTAGATGATCACCACCATCGTAAGCAACACCAGGACCATATAACCGAGCAACATCTTGCTCGCGATGTCGAGTCTGGCAAAAAGCTCCTTCGGGATAAGTTTTTCGAGGAGTGCTGAGGGGATGACGTCGGTAAGCTTCGAGATGCTAAAGTTCACGGCGAAAGAGTAGCAAAGAATCAAGTGCTTGTCAAATAAATCTTATTATTCAGGGGCTTCATCCTGGATCGCTATTTCGTCCTCAACAGGCAACTTTTCTTCGCAGAATTTACGCGGTTCGGTGCCCGGAAGGAATGCCTCGCGGAGTGATAGTTTACAGTGCTCGGTGCTCAGGAGCCCGGTACGGGGATCGACGTTCCGAAAGAGGACGCCGTTCGGAACGCTAAAGTCCATGGGTTCCTGGCTCTGATGGGCCTGTTTCATGAAATCGAGCCAGACAGGCAAGGCGGCACGGGAACCCGTTGCTTTGGGACCCAAGCTGCGCTGGTCATCAAAGCCCACCCATACACCGGTAACGAGGGACGGCGTATATCCTATGAACCAGGCGTCGCGGTAGTCGTTCGTTGTCCCGGTCTTGCCGGCAACCGGTCTGCCGAGCTCCCGCGCTTTCCAGCCGGTACCGCGCTCTATGACGCCTTTGAGCAGATTGGTGATGACATAGGCGGTTTCAGGCTTCATCGCCTGTACGGGCAGCGGATCGCTGTTTGAGAGCACCCGTCCACTGCTGTCGGTGATCGAGAGGATGGCGACAGGCTCGAGTCTGATGCCGCCGTTCGCGAACACGGAATACGCCGAGGTGAGTTCCAGGAGCGTTACGTCAGAGCTGCCCAATGCTAGAGGGAGGACGGCCTTCAGCGGGCTTTTTATACCCAGCGTGCGGGCATATCGGATGGTTTCCTCGATCCCGATCTTTGACAACAGGCGGACTGTAGGAACGTTGAGTGACTGCGCCAGTGCTTTGCGAAGTGTCACGTCACCCTGGTACGTTCGAGTGAAATTTTCAGGGGTCCAGGTCTTCTTCGCATCGACCTTGATGCTCAGAGGGGTGTCGCTCAGCGTGTCGGTCGCGCTGAATCCGCGCTCGACAGCCGCAGCATACACAATGGGCTTAAAGGCCGATCCCGGCTGGCGTAGCGCCTGCCATGCCCGGTTGAACTGGCTCCTGTTGAAATCGCGTCCCCCCACCATGGCAAGGATGTGGCTCGTAGCAGGGTCCAGGACTACAATGGCCGCCTGGAGCGGCTGATGAGGGTGTTTTCGCTTCCGGACCAGCTTCGGCTCCAGCTTGCTCAACCCGGTGATCACTGCCTGTTCAGCGTGAGCCTGGAGGGTGGTATTGATGCTGGTGTAGATGTTCAGTCCTCCGGAATAGAGGATGCTGGAACCGAAACGCTCCTCGACCTTCTGGCGTATATACTCGACGAAGTAGGGCGCGGGCGCCGGCTTCTCGTGCTGAACGGTCGGCTGGGTGGGAAGGGGAATGCGGGACGCTTCCCGGGCCTGCGCTTCGGTGATGGTCCCCGTTGCGACAAGACGGTTCAGAACATGTGCCCGCCTGCTGAAAGCGCTCTCACGCGACTTGAAGGGTGAATAGTACTTGGGAGAGCGAGGTATGCCCGAGAGAAGTGCGCATTCGGCCAGGGACAGGTCCTTTGCCTGTTTGCCGAAGTAGGTTTGCGCAGCAGATTCAACGCCGTATGCACCGCTGCCAAAATAGATCTGGTTCAGATAGAGGGTCAGGATCTCCTGTTTGGTATAACGCTGCTCGATCTTGAGCGCAAGCGCCATCTCCTTGATCTTTCTCAGATAACTACGCTCGGGTGTGAGGAAGAGAACCTTCGCCAACTGCTGGGTCAGGGTACTGCCGCCCTCCAGGATCTTTCCCGAGCGGACATTCCTGTACAATGCGCGAGCAATGCCGCGATAATCCAGGCCGCGATGAGAATAGAACCGGGTGTCCTCGGTGGCGACAAGCGCCTTGATCATCGCTTCGGGGACGTTGGAGAGGATCACCGGGGTCCGATTCTCAACAAAAAATTCCGCCAGAAGTTGATGTGAGTCCGAGTACACGCGGGTCGTGATGCTCGGCCTGTAGCTTTCGAGCGCCTGGACCTCGGGAAGGTCCCAGGCTGAATACAGAATGAAGCCCACGGAGCTTCCGATCAGCACCGCTGCTAGGAAAAGCGCCAGATAGGTTATGATGGTCCTGCCTGTCATGCGGTGCATTATACTAGGTTGACCGATGAAAAGCAAAATAGTGATATCAGCAGCGTCCGGGATGAGGAATCGCCCAAGAGATGCCTTGAGTTTTGTCGGAGTAGATGATATTATTGATCTACGAGTGATTTCATAAAGCGATCGACAGGAGGGACATATGCCGTACAGCGCCAAGGACTACAGTTCTTTGATCGGACTGAAGGGATTCAGCGATACGCTCCTCAAGAACCATTTTACCTTGTATCAAGGCTATGTGACGAATACCAATAAATGCGCCGATACGCTGTCGCAGATGCTGAAGGACGGCAAAACAGGCGCTGCAGAGTTCTCCGAATTGAAGCGGCGTTTTGGCTGGGAGTTCAATGGTATGAGGCTTCATGAGCTTTATTTTGAAAATCTCAAGGGCTCCGGCGGCATCGACAAAGCGGGAAAACTGGCGGGAAAGATGGTGAAGGACTTTGGCGGGGTGGATCTCTGGGAAAAGGACTTCAAGGCCTGCGGTACCATGCGAGGGATAGGGTGGGTCGTACTGTATTACGATGCCGTGGGAGACCGTCTTTTCAACTCGTGGATTAATGAACACGATGTGGCGCACCTTGCTGGGTGCACGCCGATCCTTATCATGGACGTTTTCGAGCATGCCTATTTCACCGACTATCAGTTGAAACGGGCCGATTATATCGAGGCTTTCTTCGCAAATATCAACTGGCAGGCCGCAGCGTCCCGTCTTACGTGATGCAGAAGGGCCTGATCATTGTCTACACCGGGAACGGGAAAGGGAAAACGAGCGCTGCCCTGGGGATCGCCTTGCGTGCCAGCGGACATTCCCTGTACGTTTCCATGGTGCAGTTCGTCAAAAGTCCTACGGACAGCGGTGAGGAACGCGCCGCCGAGCGCCTGAAGCCTCAATTCGAGCTCATAACGACGGGGAGGGGGTTTGTGGACATCCCCGGGCATACGGCAACGCTCGCGGAACATAAACAGGCGGCTGAGAACGCTTTTGTTCTGGCACAACAGCGGGTCCTTTCAGGATACTGGGATGTGGTCATTCTTGACGAGATCAATGTCGCTGTCAAACTGGGGCTCCTGGATATAACAAGGGTCCTTGATCTTCTCAAGAAAAAGCCGAAGAAACTGCATGTAGTCCTTACCGGCCGCGATGCACATGATGAACTGATCGCGCTGGCCGATCTGGTCACGGAGATGCGGCTGGTCAAACACCCCTATGATGAGGACGGCATACCCGCCCAGAAAGGCATAGATTTCTGATCGCATTGACCTCCAAAATAATCCTATCAGGAAGCTCATGAGCTCTTGACAATGGTATCCCCTTGATTACCTTGACAATATCGATCATCTTAGGTATAGTCGTTTCTCAGTCTCGATATCGTCGCCAGGTGATGGTCTGTTTCATCAGCCCTCACGTATAGAGAGAAGTGAATAGTACCTTGACTTATCCCGCTTCCTATGGAATTCTGAACGGGACACAAATGTTCAGTCGTTCTATGAGGGAGGTGAAACCTCGGCAAGCATGATCGTCCCAATATTAAGGAACTGATAACTAAATATTCGTCATTCTCAAAGGAGGTATAACATGGGCAGTGGAAGAAGAGTTCTATTCGTTTTATCAGTAGCAGCCCTCCTGGCATTTATGGGCGGCAGTGCGTTCGCCCAACTCGTGGGCACGGTAACGGACGTTGAAACCTCCGTAGGATCGTCAGGCAAGGTCGACTGGACCACGGGGGTGATCACCGCGGTCGGCATCGGCGCCCCCCCTGCACAGCCGGCGAACGCAGCGCAGGCCAGGGCCATGGCAGAGCGCGCGGCGCAGGTCGTGGCATACCGCAACCTGCTCGAAGCGGTGAAAGGCGTCCGTATTGATTCAACGACGACCGTCGAGAACTTCATGGTAACGAGCGATGTCATCCGCACGCAGGTCAGCGGGTTCGTACAGGGCGCCATGGTCATGGACAAGAAATACATGTCCGACGGGTCCGTCGAGGTCACGGTCGGTATGAAGCTGACTGGTGCGCTTGCTGATTCGCTTCTCCCGAAGACCCCCCCGGCGCAGCCTACGGGTATCGTAACGACGCCGGGTGTTGCTGGACAGACATTCACCGGTCTCATTGTTGACGCCCGCGGTCTTGGTATCAAGCCGGCAATGGCTCCCAAGGTCCTGAACGAAGACGGCAAGGAAGTCTACGGTTCGGCCTGGATCAACAGGGATTGGGCCGTCCGCGAAGGTATGGCGGGCTATCTGAAGGACCCGCTGCAGGCACAGCAGAACCCCCGCGTGACCGATAAGCCGCTCCTGGTGAAGGCCATCAAGGCCTCAGGTGACGCACGGGTGGATATGGTGATCTCCAACGCCGATGCATCGATGATCCACGGCGCCACGCAGAACCTGAGTTTCCTGGAAAAGTGCAAAGTCATCATTCTGGTGGATTAGGGCATCCCAGAAGGGATCATTTCCCGGCCTGCAGGCGGGAAGACCGGCAACGCTGTTGCCGGTATATATTATAGATGCGGAGGTTAGAATGGTTACCAACATTAAGCGTCTCGCGGTACTGATGCTCGTGATCGTTGCGCTGGTCGCTGTGGGATGCGGTCCCAAAGCAGCGCCTTCGACGTCGGTACTGGATACTCCTGAATACCATTACCAGCAGGGGCTCAAGTTCCTGGATAAGAACCAGATGGATGATGCCATGAAGGAGTTCCAGCGGGCGGTTGACCTTGACCCGAAGTCACCGCTTGGCTACATCGGCAAAGGTCTTACGTTCGGCAAGAAGGGCGATTTCAAGGCGGCTTTCGAGAACATGGAGAAGGCAAAAGATCTGGAGACGAAGGGGATCGAATCCCGTATCGGGATGATCCGTCTCCATAGCCTGCAGCGCGGCAAGAACTTCAGTAAGGAATGTGAGGGCGAGTTCAAGGCTGCCAATGAGAAAGAGCCGAACAACGCCCGTCTTCACTATTTCATGGGTATGGCATATAAATCGGCATTGGATTTCGACAAGGCCGCAGGCATGTTCCGCACGGTCTTGGACCTGAACAAGGACTTTACGGGTGAGGCCAACGCCGAATGGTCCGTGATCCAGAAGATCCAGCGCGCTGCGCCGGGCACCGAGATCGGCAAAAAGATCGCTCTGATCGATAAGATCGACCGGGCCGATGTAAGTGCTCTCTTCGACCAGGAACTGAACCTGGAAAAGCTCTTCACCAAGCGGGGCACCAAGAACTACGATACGAGCTTCAAGGCACCGACGGAGTCTTCGACGCAGTTCTCGCCGGAGACGACAGTGAAGATGGATGCCGCTACGGACATCAAGGACCACTGGCTCAGGCCGAGCATCGAAACCATCCTGAAACTTCAGGTGCGCGGACTTGAGGCAGGTCCGAACCACAAATTCGATCCCGACAAGGATATCACCAAGGGAGAATTTTCCGTCATGCTCGAGGATATCCTGATCAAGGTCTCGGGTGATGAAAAGCTTGCCACCAAGTACCTTGGCGCGACCTCACCGTTCCCTGATATCCGGAACGACCAGTATTTCTTCAGCGCGGCCATGACCGTGACCACGCGTAACTTCCTTGAGGCGGACAAGGCGACAGGCGAGTTCAAACCTGGCGATTCGGTGTCGGGAGCCGACGCGCTGCTGTCCATTCGTGAGTTCAAGAACCAGCTGAAATTCTGATCCCCTGTGACAAGGCAGGCCCGCCCCTTTAACGGGGCGGGCCTTTTTCTTCCTATGCCGAATAAATTTTATTTTCCTTTGACCGTCCTTTTCATCCTTATCACTGCGTCAGGCTCCCAGGCAGGTCTCACGGTGCTTGAGGGCGAACACACGGTTATCTACGATATTGTAAATCCACGCGGGGTCGCGTTCATTCCGGATTACGCGAACGAATCCTTTGTCCAAAAGGTACTCAGCCAGGACGAGTTCAGCAAACGGGTTCAGGTAACATCAAAAATGGCCCCCATGAAGACGCGCGTCCCGTTTCCCGTTCCTTCCGGTATGGTCAGGGGATCGCTCCAACAATATCTCTTGCCTGAACGGGACCGTCAGTCCGGTGATCCATCGATCGTCAAACTTGCACGTGAGCTGGTCCAGGGCAGCAACTATGCGCATGAGGCGGCGAACGCTATTCTCACCTGGATCGCCGATAACCTGACCTTTGACTCCAGCATTACCGTTCCCTCCGATGCATCGTCAGCGCTCAAATACCGAAAGGCATACTGCGTCGGCTATTCCAATCTTGCCGTGGCCATGCTGAGGGCTGCAGGCATCCCGTCGCGGGTGGCTCATGGATATCTGCCCCCGGGATACGAATGGGGATTTTCCAGAGAGTACTGGGGTGTCAAGGTGAATGACGGCGGTTTTCACGCTTACCTGGAGATCTATTATCCCGATACGGGCTGGGTATTCACCGATGCCGAACATTCCCATCATTTTGTAGATCCCTTCCATATCATTCTCCGTCTCGACGGGATGGAGATGCCCGGGGTCTACAAGGGAGGGTACCTTGACGTTGACAAGGCCACCTTTTTCACGATCTTCCAGGAAGAGGACCGGACGGTCATGGTGGATGAGCTGGCGCTTCCCAAACAGAAACGGCTTGGCCGCAGGATGAACAAGCGGCAGTCCTCAGCGCTGGTTTCCGGCACCGTGAACGATACATCGGGCAAGCCGGTCGTGAAGGGGACTGCGGTCCTCTGGAAGGACGGCCGCGGAACGCAATTTCCGTTCAACGACGGGCGGTATACCATCGCGGTCTCCAATCCGGGGAAATACCGTATTGATGTCAAAGGCCCCGGTTTCGCCAAGGCGACCTATGAGGTCCAGATCGAACAGGGCAAGGTCTATCGGAAGGACTTTACTCTGGCCTCGGGCGGAGTGATCAAGGGGAAGGTTGTCGATGGCGCGGGAAAGGCCCTTCAGGAGGGAGATGTGTTCTACCGTGACGGGAACACCAGCTTTGGCGTGCCTGTCGACCGGGACGGCACCTACCGGATCGAAGGCCTGATACCGGGCCAATACAAGATCTCGGTCATGGTAGGGGATAAAAATGTGTCTCATCAGGTAAAGGTGGAGGCCGCTAAAGAGAGCGTACAGGATTTTGTCGTAAAATGAGCGTTCGCGTTCCAATCCGTAGTTTTATTGTTGTCATTTTCTGGAAGGAAATGGAGTGAAAAATGCGTTACCGTCTGTTGCTCTCGTTCACGATGCTGTATCTGCTGCTGTCCGTGGCAATGGGCCACGCGCAGACCGCTAATCCGACCGATGCCTTGGAGACCGTTGGTCAGGGCATGATCAATTGGACCACCGGTGAGGTGTACGCGACGGGCATCGGCGCACCGCCGTCGAACGCGGTGAACCCGGCGCAGGCGCGTGCCATGGCGGAACGGGCCGCGCAGGTCGTGGCGTACCGCAACCTCCTGGAGATCGTGAAAGGCGTCCGGGTGGACTCTGAGACGGTGGTCGAGAACTTCATGACCAAAAGTGACATCATCAGGACGAAGGTCGACGGCATCATCAAGGGAGCAATGCCGGTCAAGAAACAGTACCTGTCCGATGGCTCCGTTGAAATAACCGTGGTCATGCGCATGAAGGGCGACTTTTTGAATGCGGTGGTCCCGGAAACATTCGGAAGTACGACGCTCCCGCCTCCGCCGTTGCGTCCCGCTCCATCGGTTCAGGTCCCTGCGCCCCAGCGGCCGGCTCCCGCACCTCAGGCGCCGGAGAAACGGCCCGAACCGCCGCGGATAGAACCGGCCAAGCCCGCCCCGCAGCAACCGGAGAAGAAGCCTGAGCCGCCCAAGGTCGTACCGCCCCAACAGCCGCTACCGGAGAAACCGGCCCAGTTGCCCCCCGTCCCGGTTCCCGACCAGTCGACGACGAAATTCAAGGGCGGGAAGGCAACAGGTGTGGTGATCGACGGGAGAGGTCTCGGCTTGAAGCCTGCGCTGCTGCCGAAGATCATCGACCCCCAGGGTCAGGAGATCTACGTGGGACAGGTGGTGGCGAGAACCAATGCCGTCGAGCAAGGCGTGGCTGGATATGCCAAGGACGTTAACGCTGCCGCCAATAACTTCCGGGTCACCGATAATCCGGCGGTCATCAAGGGCGTCCGCGCATCAGGTGCCGCGCGAACCGATATCATGCTCAGCCAGTCCGATTCCTCGATGCTGCGCGATCTGGGCAAAAAGGGGGATTTCCTCCAGTATTGCAGGGTCATAATCGTTTATTGATGGTTCCCCGTGACGTGAATAGGGCCTATCGGTGCTCATTCACGGAAAGATTTCTCAGGGTCGTAAAGGAGGTTTATGATGAGATCGAAGATGAGAAAAATGCTTGGCATCGCAGCGGCAATAATGTTGCTCACGGGATTTTCCGCAGGATCCGCTTCTGCGGACGATTCCGCCGCCATCGTGACCAGGCTTGAGGGAAATGCCTCCGTTTTCACCAAGGGCAGAAAGGCCGCGACGCCGCTCAAGAAGAACGACAGGCTCAAAAAAGGGCAGGAAGTAAAAGTGGGGGAAAAATCGCGGGTTGAATTGAAATACCCTGATGGGACGGTCATGCGGTTCGCGGAGCGCTCTACCATCAAGATCGACGACATAACCTATGATAGCAAGACGCAAAGCAAGAAAGTAAAGGTCGACCTGGGAGGGGGCAAACTCTGGGCAAATGTGAAAAAACTGGTCACTCCTGATTCCAAAGTCGAGGTAAAGACCGTGAATGCCGTAGCAGGGGTCAGGGGTACGGTATACCGTGTCAATGTCGAAGCGGACAACAGCGCCATGGTGAAAGTCTATGACGGAACGGTCGCCGTGGCGGGCGTTCCGAAAGAAGCGGCAAAACCCTCGGGACAGTTTACGGCTCCGGTGCAGGTACCTGGACCGCAGCCGGTCCCGCCGCCCTACCATGAGGTTTCCATGGAGGAATGGACGGTGATCGTCAGGGCGATGCAGCAGATGACCGTGTCGCCCGAGGGGGTCGCGTCCAAGCCGCAGGATTTTACCCCTCAGCAGGATATGGATGATTGGGTGCAGTGGAACCAGGAACGTGATAAGCAATTGAGCTTCTAAGCAGGGAAAGTCGTTGCGCTCTAGTCGAAGGCCGTTCCGGTTGCAACCGGAACGGCCTTTTGTCTTTGGTGACAATAACCTTGACAACCTTCCGATCGGCGTGGTATAAAACCCTGCAATTGAAAATGGTTATCAAAATCATCTGAAGACGATGCACAAAGCGACAGAACAATTATCGGTTTATCTGGCAGGGCAAGGGCTCAAGTCCACGCGGCAGCGAGACAGGATATTGGATGTCTTCGTTTCGGCAGGACGCCACCTCAGCGCAGAGGAGCTGTACCTCCTGATCAGGAAGACCGACAGGAGGATCGGTTATGCCACGGTCTACCGGACGCTGAAACTGCTCGCGGGAGCGGGATTGGCCCATGAACGGCGGTTCGAGGACGGCATCACCCGTTTCGAGTATGATGCCGCCGAAGGACACCATGACCATCTGATCTGCACCCGTTGCGGCAGGATCATCGAATTCGAGAACGAACAGATCGAGGATCTCCAGCTGCGTGTGGCGAAGAAGAACAGATTTCAGGTCCAGACCCACAAGCTGGAGCTGTACGGGCTGTGCGAAGGATGTCAATCAAAAAAAGGGAAAACAGAACTCTAGCGGATCAACAGGTTTCCGCTGAAGGCTTCAGGAAGGGGAAGTTTGACGCATGCATGACCATGGTTCCCAAGAGGGGATGAAGTATCGCGACTCGAACCAGTATAAGGTCCTTCTGATCGGAAATCCGAACGTGGGCAAGAGCGCCCTGTTCGGACTGCTCACGGGAACGTATGTCACTGTCTCTAATTACCCGGGCACTACGGTGGAAGTGACCTACGGCAATGCGTGGCTGAACAAGGCGCGCACATTGGTCATCGATACGCCGGGCGTGAACAGCCTGGTCCCCATGTCCGAGGATGAGAAAGTTACCCGGGACATGCTGCTTTCCGACCGCGCCGATGTGGTTGTCCAGGTCGCCGACACGAAAAATCTTCGACGGGGACTTTTGATCACCCTCCAACTGGCGGAAATGACGGTACCTTTCATCCTCGACCTCAATATGGATGATGAGGCAAGGAGCCGTGGTATCGTCATCGACCAGGAGAAGCTGTCAGCCCTCCTCGGGATTGAGGTGGTCAAGACCGTGGCCATCCGCCGGAGCGGGATCGACAAGCTCCTGAAGGGCGTTCAGCATCCCCGCCCGTCGCAGGTCAAGGTGCAGTATGACGCCGCGATCGAGGGCGCGATCAGGGACATCTCGTCCCTTCTCCCGGAGGCCAACATATCGCGGAGGGCGATCGCACTGATGGTGCTTTCGGGAGATGAGAGCCTCAAGGGATGGCTTCATGCGAACCTGCAGGATCATGTCGTCGCGGACATCGAGGAAATACGCCAGGCGACGCAATCCAAGTTCAATAATTCCCTGGGTTATCTTATCAACCAGCGCAGGATGAAAAAGGCCGACGAGCTCCTCGACGAGGTGTTGAGCCTCCATGAGGCCGGGAAGGGTTCTGCCATAGCCTTCAATGTTGGCCGATGGTCAATGCACCCGGTCTATGGTCTTCCGATCCTCCTTGCGGTCCTGTATCTCGTCTATCAGTTCGTGGGTGTGCTCGGGGCCGGGACGGCCGTCGGGTTCCTGGAAGAGACGGTGTTCGGTGAGTACCTGAATCCCTGGATGACCAAGATCGTTCACTTCCTGATACCGGTTCCTTTTATTCAGGAACTCCTGATAGGGGACTACGGGATCTTCACCATGGCGCTCACGTATGCCATTGCCATTGTCCTGCCGATCGTGGGATTCTTCTTTATCGCCTTCAGCTTGCTTGAGGACTCGGGTTACCTCCCCCGTCTTGCGGTCATGGTGAACAAGGTATTCAAGATCATGGGACTGAACGGGAAAGCGGTGTTGCCCATGATCCTGGGATTGGGATGCGACACCATGGCAACGCTGACCACGCGTATTCTGGAAACCAAGAAGGAGCGCATCCTCGTGACGCTTCTGCTTGCCCTCGGCGTGCCCTGTTCCGCACAGCTGGGTGTTATCCTCGGGCTGGTCTCGGGGCTTTCGGGTCTGGCCACGTTCATCTGGCTGGGCACCCTGGTTGCCATGATGCTTCTCGTGGGGTATCTCGCGGCAAAGATCATCCCCGGAGATCCGTCCGATTTTGTTCTTGAACTGCCTCCGATCCGTATCCCTCAATTCAGCAACATCCTGATCAAGACCCTCGCCCGTGTGCAGTGGTATTTGAAAGAAGCGGTACCGCTGTTCATTCTCGGCACGTTCATCCTGTTCATTGGGCATAAAGTAGGTGCGCTTGCGTATATTCAAAAGATCACCGACCCGATCGTGGTGAACTTTCTCGGTTTGCCGAGCCGGGCCGCAGAGGCATTCGTGATCGGGTTCTTGCGCAGGGACTACGGCGCCGCGGGTCTGTTCATGCTTTCCAGGGAGGGGCTCCTCGACCCGATCCAGATCGTCGTGAGCCTGACGGTGATGACACTATTTGTCCCATGCATCGCGAACTTCTTTATGATGGTGAAGGAGCGGGGAACGAGGACCGCCTTGTATATGGCTGCATTCATATTCCCTTTTGCTTTTATAGTGGGTGGGGCCTTGAACTGGCTCCTCAGAGCGCTTCAGGTAGAGCTATAGTCGTGCAGACCGTAGACGGACGCGGAGAGAAGGAGGATACAGTATGGCTGAGATCAAGCGGATAATCGGGATCGAGGGGCAGGCAGGCCATCCTGCATTGTGCGTCCTGCCGGAGATCGAGAAAGAAGATGAGCTTTTTGAGATCATCTGGACCTTGCGGGAGGACGGAAAGCTGACCCTGGAGCAGATCGTCCAGAACTGCACCATTTCGGAGTGCGAGAAGATCCTGCAGGATCTTGCGAAGAATGGATGGATCGACCTAAAGGGCCAGGCCGTGGAACTGCTCCCGAAGGGCGAAAAACGGGCGAGGGAACTCGTGCGGCGGCACCGGCTGTCACTCCGGATGTTCTACGATCTGTTCGCTCTCGACGGCGCTGAAGCGGAGGCGTGCAAGTTCGAACACATTTTATCGCCCGAGGTCACCGACAGCGTTTGCACCCTTCTCGGTCATCCGCCGAACTCACCCGACGGCAAGCCCATCCCCCGCGGTGAGTGCTGTGCCATGTTCCGTCAGGAGATGAAGCCTCTCGTAGCACCCCTTGCCGATCTAACACCGGGAGAGCAAGCAAAGATCGTGTTCATCACGCCAGGTTCTCATTCGCGCCTCGACCGGCTTTCCGCGATGGGGGTGGTTCCCGGCAGCGTGGTGAAACTGCATCAGAAAAAACCATCTTATGTCATCCAGCTAGGCGAGACCATGATCGCTGTTGACAAGGATATTACGAAAGAGATCTTCGTAAAAAAAATATGAGCAGATGCCGCAGCCGGTTCATTGCCTGCCCGAAGACACGCTGATCAGCGTCTGTTGCCGCTGATCGCCCGGCATGACCGTCGAGGAAATATCGATTGACAGAGTCATCGACAAATCTTGACAATCAGTAAGGCTTGGGTATACTTAGGTCGTTGTCCATATCCATGACAAAAACTCTTTTGTTTCGGAGTATTTCGCACCTCAACGAAGATCATGACATGTGCGGGGTGAAGAAGAACCCATGAGAACGATACTTCTCGTAGATGATGAGATAGAGATAGTAAAAAGCCTGGGAGAGATCCTGAACAGGTTCGGGTATGCCGTTATTGCCAGAACGGATGCCCAGGCAGCACTTGCCGTTGTCCGGGAAGGCGCAAAGATCGACCTTGTCATCACTGATTACCGGATGCCGGACATGGATGGGCTCGAATTCCTGAATGTGTTGAGGCAGATGAATGCTACAGTACCGGTGATCGTTCTGACCGCCTATGGCGCGGTAGAATCATACCTGAAATCGCTGAGCCTCGGCGTGTATGAATATATCAACAAGCCGATCAAGGCAAAAGAACTGGGCAGGCTCGTCCAGGCGGCGATCGACGCTTCGGAACGGAACGATCCGACCGTGGATCAATCTGCGGACAGCTAGGCGACGAGTTATTCTTTGCCCACGGACACCGAGCAGGTACCGTTGCATAACACAGACTGGATTCCTCCCGCTGTTGATAAAAAATATCTATTGAGGTTAAATGGCGCTCTATGAACGTACAATCGTCAGGCTTTAATTTGTATGATGCCCTTCTTCTGATTGGGCTGGAAGGACGAACGGGAGAACTGGTCGTTGAGTCAGGGAACAATATCGGCTCACTGCTCTTTCACGAGGGCAGGATCCTTCTGGCATTTTCCCCCTATACGCGTGCCATCGGCGATCTTCTGGTAGAGCAGGAAGTGTTGACCGATGCTGAACTGCTGGAAGTGCTGAAACAGCAGATGACCGGTCCCCATACGCCGGTAGGGACGCTTCTTCTCAAGACCGGCAAGGTCACTTTTCCGCTGATCGAAAAGATGGTCCAGGAGCAGATCCGCAAGGCGATAATGGATTTCAGCATATGGGATCCGCTCGATTTTAGTTTCAACGATAAGGATGTTCAGCCGTTTGATTCGATCCATCTGCCGGTCTATGAGTTCATTCCTGCCAATGTCATAAATGCCGCCCTGGTCTTTGTTGCGGGCCTGTCGAACATTGATGGTCATTCAGTTCAGTCACACATGGCGGACCGAAAATCCTGATCTCGCCCGATACCTCGATCATCGGCCCAACCGGGACCGCAAGTGCTTTCTCGCCTCAGTGAACAATCTCAAGCAGGGTTCTGTTCGGAAATCAGGATAGGTATGCTCGACAGGCTGGAAACTTCTGCTGTCCTTGTGGTAGTGGAGGGTCGATTCGGCGTAGATGCTTTCGCCGATGTATATCCGGTGGGGAAAGTCCTTCGTCGTCGCAAGGACAACCTTTGCCTCGGTCAGATAACCCGGATCAAGGTTGATCCTCCGTCGAGTTCCTGCCGATGACGGTTCAGAATAGGTCGCCTCGATCCTGATGGCATGGTGCTTTACTGCGGAGAGCAGTCCAGGATCGACCAGAGCATCGAAAAAAATGAACGACCTGAGCAGCCCCGACCCCATTTCTGCCTGATAATAATCCGAATGGTCCCAGGGAAGAACAATGTTCACGAGATCAACGGGTCCGTATTCCTGAGCGAACAGCCGGGTGCATTCCGTGAACAGTTCCGGTTCGCGGGTGATCATGCCGAGGAACAGCTTGACAGGTAGCGGAGCGTGGAAATTACCCATGCGAGCCCATTTACGGTTGCAGATGGGATGACAAACCGCCCGGTCCGGTGAGCGGCAGTTCCAGTTCGACCTCGATCTTTCCACCGTCCATGTCTCGCTCCGCAGCCATCCGGTACCCCTGCAGATAGCCCTGGAGCTTTTGCGTATAGGTCTTTTCCCCGAGCGCGGTGATAAACTTCTGGTCCGGCCCAACCGTGATCAGTTCTATGATCCTGAGCAGATTGCGCTCTGCATCGGCGACTGCGGCACGCTTGGCCATTTCCCGCTTCACGGTAGGCGTGGGGGCCTGTTTGGGAGGAAGGCCGATCCCTCGCGCCCGGATCTTTCTTGCGTTCCAGTCAACCCCCTCGATCGCTGTGATATACAGCAGTCGGATGTCGCGGGTCGCCCGCTGGTCATCGGAAACGCTTATTGCGACGGAATCATCGGCATATCCCGGAGAAGTGACCTGAATGTCATAGCTTCCCGCAGGAATGCCTTCGAACTCATACCTGCCTTCGCTTGAGGCATTGACCGAGGCCCGTTCCACACCTTCGGCGAAGAGCGCCACGCGTGTTCCCGGGGCGGCTGCTTTAATGGTGCCGGTTATCACCGCAGATCCTTTAGAAGGGACAAGCATGATGGGCGCCAGCGATGTCGTCTCCGCGGGTTTCACGACGATGCCCGAAAGAGCAAGGGGAAAGGGGGATGAGGGAGCGGTCACTTTGATATCATAGGCGCCTGCCGGTAGTGCTGCTCTGAATTTCCCGTCCTGCGCGTTCACCTCAATCAACGCAGCGGTCTTGCCTTGCTGCATCACGGCGATGTGTATCCCTGCGGATGGCGGGACGACAGCGCCCTCGATCGCTCCTTCCTTTTGAGCGGGGCAGGCGGTCAGTGAAACAAGCAGAAAGATAGAACAGCAGATGGAAAAAGGACGCATGGTTACCTCCCGGTTCAGTATGCGCATCAGTATAGCACAAATCATCAGCTGCGGTCATCCTCCTGCCGGATGTTTACCGGATAAATGTCATCCCGTATATTCACTTGACAATATCGCGTGGTTTGCTATAGTTTAACAATGCAACTTACCCGGGAAGGCGATTATGGCATCCGCAGCGTTCTGTATCTGGCGCGTCAGCCCTACAAGAAGATCAGTTTTGTCGCCGAGATATCAGAACAATACAAGATCCCCCGCAGTTTTCTCGCAAAGATACTCCAGAAACTGGTAAAAGCGAAGATCGTCCGCTCCTATCGGGGCGTAAAAGGCGGCTTTTCCCTCGCTCGCCAGGCGAAGGACATCTCCGTTCTTGACGTTCTGGAGGCCATTGAGGGAAAAATGGCCTTGAACCTGTGCCTGTCCGATAAAAAGAATTGCGATTTCTCCCGCAATTGCCCGGTCCATTCGGTGTGGGCAAGCGTTCAGTCAAAGGTCGTCGAGGTTTTGAAAAAGTCCAACTTCGAGGAACTTTCACGCCAGAAGAATTAAATCGATTTAATTCTCCATTCATCTCACGGTACGAGGAACCAGCATATGGCGAACGAGATCAGGTACGAGTACGACGCGGTAAAAGGATTTGCACTTTCATCGCTCTTCTGGGCGATCGTGGGACTGCTCGTAGGGGTCCTCATTTCGCTCCAGCTTGTCTATCCGCAGCTCAATCTCACCTCATGGCTGACCTACGGAAGACTGCGTCCGGTCCATACGAACGCATTGATCTACGGATTCACGGTTCCTGCGGCCTTCAGCCTATTTTTTTATCTTGTTCAGCGCCTGGGGCGGGTCCCGCTTGCCTATCCCGGACTGGCGCGGTTCACGCTGTACCTGTTCAATGTCGCCATTGTTCTGGCAGCCCTGTCCCTGTTCGCCGGCATGAGCCAGAGCAAGGAATATTCTGAGCTTGAATGGCCGCTTGACATAGGCGTTGTTATCCTGTGGGTCCTGTTCTCGATCAACATCATCGCTACGATCATGAAGCGGAAGGAAGAGCAGATGTACGTGTCGCTCTGGTATATTCTCGCTACCGTGGTCGGCGTGGCGATCGTCTATATCGGCAACAACATTGCGGTCCCCGTGTCCCTGTTCAAGTCCTATTCGGCATATGCGGGCGCCAATGATGCCAATGTGCAGTGGTGGTTCGGTCACAATGCCGTTGCGTTCGTGTTCACCACCATCCCCCTCGCTATTTTCTATTACATTCTACCGAAGTCATCGGGAGCGCCGCTCTACAGCCACCGCCTCTCCATCGTCGGTTTCTGGTCGCTCGTATTCGCTTACCTCTGGACCGGCGCGCACCACCTGGTATACACGCCGCTGCCCGATTGGATCCAGACCGTCGCGATCGCCTTCAGCATTTTTCTCATTGCGCCATCCTGGGCATCGGTGATAAACGGGTATGGGACCCTGAAGGGCCAGTGGGAGCAGATGCGGAGCAATTATCTCGTCAAGTTCATTATTCTGGGGATAACATTCTACGGCCTCCAGACCATTCAGGGGCCAAGTCAGGCGATCCGGGCGTTCAGCGCGCTCATCCATTATACCGATTGGGTGCCTGGTCATGTACACATGGGCACCATGGGGTGGGTGACCATGACCGTGTCAGCAGGGTTCTACTACATGCTTCCGCGTATCTATAATACCGAGCTCTACAGCATTAAGCTCGCGAACCTGCACTTCTGGCTTGTCCTGGTCGGTCAGCTGATCTACTCGGTGACCATGTGGATCACGGGCATCCGGCAGGGCGCCATGTGGCAGGCAGTGGACAATGACGGAGCTCTGGTCTATGCGAACTTCATTCATACCCTGACGCCGAATTATCCATTTTGGAACATGAGAACGCTCGGCGGCGTCATTTTCTTTGCCGGCTTCCTGGTGTTCGTGTACAACATCCTGAAGACCATTCGCAATGCTCCGGCCGCACGCCAGGCGTAGCAGGACCGGACCATGAGTAGGAGACGAAGATGAGCATCGATAAAAGACCCGTGACTTTCATGCTGCTCGCTGTCCTGGCGATCATGGTGGGCACGCTCCTGACAACGTTCATTCCGCTCTTTGTCGGGACCGTCGTTCCTGCAACGGACAAGGTCGTTCCGTACAAGCCGCTTGAGGTTGAGGGCAGGGATATCTATATCCGGGAAGGGTGCAATAATTGTCATTCCCAGATCGTCCGTCCGCTTCCTTTTGAAACGGCCCGGTACGGCCCGCCATCTACCCTGGAAGAGTCAGCAATCGACCGGCCCCATCTCTGGGGGTCCAGGCGGACGGGACCGGACCTGGCGCGGGTCGGTAAAAAATACCCCGCGGCCTGGCACTACCTGCACATGAAGAGCCCCCAGAGCATGTATCCTCAATCGAACATGCCGGCATATGCCTGGCTCGCCGACGCCAAGCTGGACAGTCGCGATGGAGAGAAGAAAATGAAGGTCCTGGGATATCCCTATACGTCCGAAGAGATCAACGCGCTTGAAGGCAAGACGGAGATGGATGCTCTGGTGGCTTACCTGCTGCGTCTGGGCAAGGAGATGAAACCGTAACATGACATTCAAGGCGTGGCTTTATTTCGGGTTCACGGTGGTCCTGGCGCTGGTCCTTGCCGGTCTTATGGTCTATTTCTTCCGCAGCAAGCGCAAGGACCGTGTGGAGTCGCCAAAGTATCGTATGCTGGAAGATGACGAATAACCTCTGATTCAGCATCAACAGGAGATGAACCATGGGAGAATTCGACGGGATCAAGGAACGGGAAGCGGGAAAAAAGAAAATGCCTCTTGGCATGGCGGTCCTTTTCATGGCGCTGATCCTCTTTGGCATTATCTATTCGTACCGGTATATGCCGCAAACGACGGGGTGGACCCAGGCCGGACAATACGAGCACCGGATGGAGCAGCTCAAAAAGGCGGTCATCACCCATGAGGTGCAGGAGGTTGCCTCCGGCGCGGCCGAAGGGGGCAAGGCGGACAAGGGGCCTGATATTTACAAGTCGGACTGCGCCATGTGCCACGGTGATAATCTCGAAGGCGGGATCGGTCCGGCGCTCACAGGACCCAAGTTCATCTATGGCGGTACCCTTGCCGACCATGTCCGCGTTATAGCAGACGGCACGCCGAACGGGATGCCTGGCTTCGGAAAACAGCTTGGAGCCGAAAAGGTCCGCGCTGTTGCTCATTACGTCTACTTCCGTCATACCAAGTAGGCAGGTATGGGACGATTCACTTTCCGCGCCTGGCGCAGGGTGGCAGCGTGGACGCAGGCAGTCCTGATATTGGGACTGCCTTTTGTCCGTGTAGGGGGAGAGAGCGCCCTCCGGTTCGATGTCCCTACGCTCAAGCTGTACTTCTTCGGTTCGGTCGTCTGGATCAGTGAGGCCTATTTTTTCCTTCTCGTTCTCCTTCTGTTCGCCATTGGGGTCATGCTGTTCACGGTGCTCTATGGGCGGATCTGGTGCGGCTGGATGTGTCCCCAGACCGTTCTTTCGGACTACTCCCGGTCGATCGAAAGAATAGCCGCATGGTTCACCGGCCACCGATTCCTCCGGACGGCGTTCTCCCAGGGCCTCCTTGCGGTTTTTTCCACCCTTGTCGCATTCGACCTCGTGGCTTTTTTCGTATCCCCGTACGATCTTCTGGCCGATGTCCGGTCCCGGTCGATAGGCCCCTGGACCTTCTGGTCATGGATCTTTTTTTCGTCCCTTATCTACCTGAATCTGGTATTTGTACGCCAGCGCTTCTGCGCTTCGATCTGTCCTTATGCGCGTTTCCAGAGCGCGTTCTTTGACCAAGACACGCTGACCATCGCTTTCGACGCATCACGTGCCGGTGAATGCATGGGATGTGAGGCCTGTGTGAGGACCTGTCCCGCGGAGATAGATATCCGGCAGGGCCTCCAGGTCGAGTGCATTAATTGCGCCGCGTGCATCGATGCGTGCTCCCACCAGAGGGACCGATATGGAAAAGGATCTCTGGTGTATTATGCGAAAGGGAAAGGTGGTCATGACGGACAGGCCGGGACCCGGCCGCGCGTGGTATGGCTTTCTCTCCTGCTATCCGTCATTGCGGTGCTGTTCCTGTACCAGATCTACAGCAGGATGCCTGTTGATTTCTGGGTTATCCGGGACGAAAGGCAAAGTTATCACCAGATCGGGGTGCGGGGCAATATATTAAACGCTTACAGCCTGCTGATCGAGAACCGAAGCCTGACGCCGGGGATCTATCAGCTCAGTATTTCAGGCATCAAGGATGCTGAACTTGTCATATCGCAGAACCCTGTTCGCATTCCACCGAACAGTTCCGCGCGCTTGCCGGTCTATGTCTTCGCAAAGAGGCAGAACCTTTCCGAGCGAATGACCCGGATCCGATTTACCCTGACGGATACTGTATCGAGTGAGATCAGGATCGACCAGGAGGCGCCGTTCATCTATCCCGAACGATCTGACAAGGGAGTTGATATCTGACATGGAGACTTCGACCGCTCACTCGGGGCGCTGTGACCATTGCCTGCTTCCGGTTGACGGACAGGATGCCCGGTATGATGATTATCCTACTGGTCGCAAGACCTTCTGCTGCAATGCCTGCCGGGCAATTTACCGGATGATCCAGGAGGAAGGCCTTGGTGAGTTCTATCGGAAACGGGACTGGCGATCCTCGGGCATACCCAAAACCCTCATCACAGCCGGTGATCGAGGCACGGAACCTGACGTTGAGGAACTCGAAGCGCTAGCGACCTTCATCCGGGGGGATGGCTTGGTAAAAGAGGCAAACCTCATGATCGACGGCATCAGGTGCGCTTCCTGCATCTGGCTGAACGAGAAGGTCCTTGAAAGAACACCGGGGATACTTTCAGCCCGGGTGAACTTTGCCACCCATCGTGCCCAGATACGCTGGGACAGTTCACGGATCACGCTGGGGAGGATACTGTCGCGCATCAGGTCTGCGGGGTACATCGCCAGGACCTTCACACCTGATGCGCACGAGGCTTTGCTCAAACAGCAGAACCGCGACCTGCTGCTTCGTTTCGGCACTGCGGCGTTCTTTTCCATGCAGCTGATGCTGTTCTCCTTCGGCCTCTACGCGGGTTTTTTTCAAGGCATCGATCCGGTGAGCAAACACTGGCTCGAATACGGCGCCCTGCTGGTCTGCACGCCGGTGCTCTTCTATTCCGGATGGCCTTTCCTGAAGAGCGCTGCTCGCGGCATACGGAACAGGTCCCTCAATATGGATGTCCTGATAGTTCTGGGTGCGCTCTCCGCTTACGCTTTGAGCGTTCGTCAGATGCTCATGGGAGGCGAGGTCTATTTTGACACCTCGGCGATGATCATTACCCTGGTGCTCCTCGGCAGGCTGCTCGAGAACGCAGCAAGGCACAAGGCGTCTGAGGCCGTAACGCGTCTTCTTGCGCTCCAGCCGCAGGAGGCACGGTTGGTCCAGGGTACGGACCGCGTGATCGTGCCTGCAGCAAGGGTTCTCATCGGGGACCTGATCGAGATCCTGCCCGGAGAAAAGGTCCCTCTGGACGGGATCGTTCGTCAGGGGACATCGGAAACCGATGGATCGCTCGTCACCGGTGAGTCAATGCCCGTCGACGTATCGGCGGGGTCAGAAGTTATCGGCGGTTCGTTGAACGGGCTTGGATCGCTGATCGTAGAGGTTACCCGTATCGGCCAGGATACGCTCATTGCCCAGATATCCCGGCTCGTGGAACAGGCCCAGGCGGCGACAGCGCCGATCCAGAGGCTCGCCGACAGGATCTCGGCGTACTTCATCCCCGTTGTGCTGGCAGCTTCGGGAGCCACATTCTGGTACTCCTATCACTATTTTTACGTCGACCACTCGCTGCTCAATGCCGTGTCCGTCCTGGTCATCGCCTGTCCCTGCGCTCTGGGCCTGGCAACGCCGGTTGCGGTCCTTGCCGGTACCGGGTTTGCTGCACGAAAGGGGATCCTCATCAAGGGCGGGGACATCCTTGAGCGCATACACAAGGTGCATACGGTCGTTTTGGACAAGACCGGTACGATCACGACGGGAAAGATGAGCGTTGTTGAGATCAGGGGGCAGGGGTCAGGGGTCAGGGGTCAAGGGGAAGAAAAAGAAATAGTGCAGTATGCCGCGTCAGCAGAGCAGGGATCCGAACATCCCATGGGGTCTGCAATCGTACGGCATGCCGAACAAGAGGGGATCCAACTCTATCCCTTTGCTGCATTCAAGGCAACTCCGGGACAAGGAGTGGAGGCCGCGGTCAATGGATCAGTCGTTGTTGTTGGCAAGAGAGCATACCTGGAAGCCAGGGGGGTCGCGCTTGATCCAGCCATCGTCCAGGAAGCGGGACTGATCGAAAATACCGGAAAGACCGTTATATGGGTCGCTCGCGGAACAATGTCCCTCGGTTATCTCGCCTTGATGGACATTCCCAAGGAAGATTCGGAGGCTGCAGTCGGTCTGTTGAAGAGCATGCGTATTGATGTTACGATGGTCACCGGAGACAATGCCGCGACGGCGCGGGCGATCGCGGACCGGACGGGAATTACTTCGGTCATTGCCGGAGTACTGCCGCGGGAGAAATCAGAAGAAATTGAGCGATTGAAAGCGCAGGGAAAGGTGGTTGCCATGGTCGGCGACGGGATCAACGACGCGCCGGCGCTCGCCGCTGCCGATATCGGCATGGCCATGGCCTCGGGTACTGATATTGCCATGGAATCGGCTGATGTGGTGCTCATGCGGTCCGACCTGAAAAGCGTGGTCCAGGCCATTGAGCTGTCCCGAAAGACGTTCAGGATCATCAAGCAGAACCTTTTTTGGGCATTTTTTTACAATGTTGCGGCTATACCTCTCGCCATGGCAGGACTTTTAAACCCGATCATTGCAGCGGCGGCAATGGCGATAAGCTCGGTTACGGTGGTGATGAATTCACTTCGCTTAAGATAATGGTATGCCTCTGAGCAGCACGGATACGCTGAACCGTATCCAGTTCAAGAGAACATTGAAAAGGCGGCTTTGGGAACCTCGCTCTCATTGCTCGTAGTCCATTGATATTCGGGAGCTATTACTATGCTCTGGACGATCATCGCGCTGATCATTCTTATGTTCTTCGTCGGTCTGGCAGGATGGTTCATTTTCCTCTGGGCGGTCAAGTCGGGCCAGTTCGACGACATCGAGCGGCCCAAGCACCGCATGATGGATGACGACAGCTAGAAACGAAAGATTGCCACGTTCGATCCGACAGAACGCCAAAACACTTGCATGAACATTTCTGAACTTGTTGAAATATTCCTCATCGGTCTCCTCGGCAGCATGCACTGCATAGGCATGTGTGGCGGTTTTGTGGCGATGTATACGCTCAGGAAGCCTGCTCCCAGGCCGGCGCTGCCGTACCATCTGTTCTACAACATCGGCAGAATAACCACCTATGCGACCATCGGCGGCGTCCTGGGATATATCGGGTCCTTTGCCATGACCCTTGGGAAGCATCGCGGTATCCCGGGAGCGGTCCTTCTTGTTTCCGGAGCTTTCATGATCCTCATGGGACTCGATCTTGCCGGTATAGGGGGAAAGAGAGGGCTCTTCGAATATACGGGGATAACTGCAATGACCTTCTTTCGGAGATCGCTCCATCGAGTTCTTGCCCTGGAATCCGCCGGGGGAACGTTTTTGCTCGGGCTGCTGCTGGGCCTCCTGCCCTGCGGTCTGCTTTACCCCTTGTTCATGCATGCAGCGGGAAGCGGAGGTTTTATCAACGGCATGCTTTCCCTGCTCGTCTTCGGTCTCGGCACCGTGCCTGCGATGTTATCCTTCGGGTACCTGGTATCACGCATTCAGGCACATATGAAACTGCTCCTGTACCGTATCGCAGCCTTTCTGATCGTGCTGCTCGGCGTGCGCTCCCTGCTGCGCGGCATGGCGTTCAATGGATGGATATCCTTCGGTACCTACTGGTAGATCTGTCCGCACCTGCCGAGGAATAATCGCTTGACAATACAGGGTAGTCGAGGTAATGTGGGCATTCAATTTAATTAACCGAACGGTTAATATCAGTATGACAGCGCTCAAACAAAGATCTACAGGGACTGCAGTCGGCAGGCGGCGGAAATCCGCGAAACCCGACCGGGACTCCCGCGCAGCAATCTTGAACGCGGCCCGCTCAGTGTTCGCACAAAGGGGCTTCGAGGGCGCGTCGACCCGTGAGGTTGCCGAGGTTGCCGGCGTCAACAACGCCATGATCTATTACCATTTCAAGGACAAGGAAAAGCTCTATCGGGCCGTACTCTCCGATTCCTTCTCTGCATTCGAATGCATCTGGGATCATGCGATATTCCGATCGTTGGCTTCCACGAGGGAGAAGGTCCAGAAATATGTCGAGGAGTTCATACGGTTCCAGCATAGGAACGAAGAACTGCGGAGGATCATGTCCATGGAGTTTGCGGCCTGTACGAAGAACTACAAGTGGCTGGCCGAAAATCATTTTATCCATAGTTATGATCGACTGGCAGCTCTCTTGAAAGAAGGGATGAAGCGAGGCGAATTGAGGAAGGTCGATCCGGCGATGGCCATACCCAGCCTGGTCGGAATGATCATTCATAGCTTCATCATGAGGCCGATTGCCGAACATGTCACCGGCAAGAAACTGGACCTGACCGCCAGCAGGTTCGGGAACTTCGTAACGCGTATGTTCTTCGATGGTCTTGGTCTTGATCGTCATAAGGGAAAGAGCGCCGGTCACCGAGGGTATTCGCAATGAAAGAACGGTTTGTATCTATTGTTATGCTCCTTGCGGTGAGCGTTTCCGCAATCGCGGCTGAACAGTCCGTGTATACGCTCCAGGACTCCTATGAAGCAGCGCTGAGGTCCTACGAAGGGGTCAAGATATCCGAGGAGAATGTGGTGCAGGCGGACAGCAGGGTGGATCAGGCCTGGACCTACATCTATCCGCGCCTGACGGCCTATGGGGCCTATACCCGATACAACGATGTGCTGCCGCCCGGAGGCGGGGGCTTCATCTTTCAGCCGGAGGAGCAGATGCAGGCATCCCTGGTATTGACCCAGCCGCTCTATACCGGCGGCAGGACGCTTGCGGCGCTCAGGGCTGCGAAGACGATGCGGGAATCGAGCATAAGCGGTCTGGCCACGACAAATCAGGATATCATGCTGAGCGTCGCGGACGCGTACTACGCCGTGATCAGGGCTCAAAAGATCATCGAGGTAAGCAAGGGGGCCCTGGAGCGCATGGAGCGCCACAAAAAGGTCACGGAGCGGGAAGCATCGACCCGGAGGTCCAAGGCGAACGTATCTTCGCTCCTGCGAGCGAATACCCTGGTGGAGCAGGCACGGATCAATCTGCTCCTCGCCGAAGATGGTCTCAAGATCGCCCGTCGGAAGCTGGCACTTCTGACCCGATTGCCGGAGAACAGCGCCTTTGCCGAACCGTCGCCCTTGACCTTGCCGCAGGAGAATGTGGAATCACTTCTGGATACGGCGCTCAAATACCGCGACGACTACGCGAGCGCAAAATTGAACACCCAGGTGGCGAAAGAGGTTGTGACCATCACCGAAGGGGGACATTATCCCCAGGTCTACGCCGAAGCCGGTGCCCGGTACCAGGACTCGGATCCAAAGACCGGTTTGGACGCCACGACCTACTACGGCGGGGTCCGCCTGCAGATACCGATATTTGAAGGCGGCCTGATGAAGGCCGAGGTCTCAGAGGCGCGCTCCAAACAACGGCAATCGGAACTGTCGGCGGAGCTGTTGAAGCGGAACATCGAGAACGAGGTCCAGGAGGCCTACATCAACTGTCTGACGATCGATGCGGTGCTGGAAACGGCAAAGCGGCAGTTTGAATATGCGAAGAGCAACTTCGATACCGTGGAAAGCCTCTTTGCAGAGGGTCTGCTGCCCAGCCTGTCGGTGATCGATGCCCAACAGGCCCTGTTCCTTGCGGAACGGGAAGTGACCTCGGCCGCCATCGGTCAGCAGCTTGCCATCCTGCGGCTCCAAAAGAGCCTGGGAGTGCTTGGAAAAAAGGTTTAGGACCTGGCCCGGATACCGGGGGGGGCGCAAGTGACGATGATCATCGTCCTGTACCCTGCCCGTTACTATCGTTTCGTTGCATCAATACGCGAGGATACCGATGAGACTTCCTGAGATATCCATAAAACGTCCCGTGTTCATAACCATGGTCGGCCTTGCGCTCATCGTGTTCGGCCTCGTGGCCTTCCCCAAACTGGCCCTTGATCTCTTCCCGAAGATCGACTTTCCCGTCGTCAACATAACGACAAAACTGATCGGCGCGAGCCCGGAGATCATGGAAGTGGACGTCACGGACGTCGTCGAAGAGGCCGTGAACACCATCAGCGGCGTCAAGTCCATCACGTCGCGCAGCATGGAGGAGTTTTCCATCGTCACGGTGGAATTCTACCTCGAGCGGAACCTCGAACAGGCGGCGCAGGACGTTCGCGACAAGGTGGCTGCCGTCAAGAACAAGCTGCCCAAGGACACGGAACCGCCGGTGATCGAAAAAATCAGCCCCGAGGACCAGCCCATCATCTGGATCGCGGCATGGGGGGACCGGTCCATCAAGGACCTCACGCATTACGCGGACAAGGTCTTGAAACGGGAGATTGAGAAGATCCCCGGTGTTGGTTCCGTGACCATCAGCGGCGGCCGAATCCGTCAGGTGCGGATCTGGCTCGACCAGAAGAAAATGGACAACCTCTCCCTTACCGCGGCGGATGTCAAGGCGGCCCTGGGGCTGGAACACCGCGAGGTCCCCGGCGGAAGGATCGAAAACTCCCGGACGGAGTATATCGTCAAGACCAAGGGAGAGTTCGAAACGCCCGAGGCCTTCAATGACATGGTGATCACGTATCGCCATGGAAGGCTCATCAAGCTCCGCGATATCGGCAAGTCCGAAGACGGCCTTGAAGACGAGCGCTCCCTGACCCGTTTCGACGGCAAAGTCTCCGTCGGTCTGTCCGTGAAGCGCCAGTCCGGAGAAAATACCGTCGCTGTGGCAGAACGGGTCAAGGCCGCGGTCGCCGCCGTCAAACCTCCTGAAGGCATCAAACTGAACATTACCTTCGACCAGTCGAAGTTCATCCGGCGTTCCATCGAAGACGTCCAGATTTCATTGTGGCTCGGCGCCGGGCTCGCTGTTCTCATCATCTTTGTTTTCCTCAGGAGCGTCCGCAGCACACTGATCAGCGCCGTGGCCCTGCCGACGTCGGTCATAGCGACCTTTGCGTTCATACAGGTCTTCGGGTTCACCCTGAACATGATGACCATGCTGGCGCTTTCGCTTTCGATCGGCATCCTGATCGACGATTCCATCGTGGTGCTCGAGAACATCTACCGGCGCATGGAGGAAGGGGAAGCACCGATGCAGGCCTCCCGGGAAGGTGCCTCGGAGATCGGGCTGGCTGTCATGGCCACCACGCTGTCCATTGTGGCCGTGTTCGTTCCGGTGGCGTTCATGAAGGGCATCGTGGGCAAGTTCTTCTTCGAGTTCGGCATCACCGTGACCGTGGCCGTCCTTGTTTCCCTCTTCGTTTCCCTGACGATCACGCCGATGATGACCTCGCGGTTTCTGAGCTACCAGCCGAAGCACGGCAAGGTCTACCTGTTCCTCGAACGGGTCTTCGACGCAGTGTTCGGCGTCTATCCGCCGCTCCTTGCCCTGGCGCTCCGGCACCGGTGGAAGGTCATCCTGATCGCGCTGGCAAGCGTTGTCGCGGGCATCGCCCTCTTCCTGGTCCTGGGCAAGGAATTCCTGCCTGCCGAGGACCAGGGGCGATATCTCGTCAGGCTCGAAACGCCCATCGACTATTCCTTGCCCCGCGCCGACAGCTCCATGCGGAAGATCGACGAGCAGCTTCGTCTGCGGCCTGAGGTGCTGAGCACATTCTATGTGACCGGCTCCGATTTCTCACCCGATGTCAATAAAAGCAGGATCTTCGTGAATTTAAAGGAGCGAAAGGACCGGCAGATCGTCCAGATCGACTCGATGAAGCAGGTGCGGGAACTTGTTTCCGGAGCTCCTGATTTGAAGTCATCGGTGGAAATGATCGCCATGGTAGGGGGGGGCATGCGGTCGGTGCCCATTCAGCTCATGGTCCAGGGAAGGGACCTCGATGACGTGAACAGACGGACGATCGCCATGAAGGATGAATTCGCAAAACTGCCCGGCATTGTGGATGCGGATACCTCCATCGAGACGGGCAAACCCGAGGTGCGCATCCGGATCGACCGGGAAAATGCGGCCAACTTCGGCGTGAGCGCGGCGTCCATCGGCGGAACGGTCAACACCATGATCGGCGGCGAGATCATCGGCAAGTTCAAGGATGAAAAAGAGGGGGAGCGATATGACATCACCGCGCGTTTGACCTCGGCGGAACGCGACCGGCCGTCGGCCATAGAAGCTCTGTGGACCCGGTCCTTTACGGGAGAGCTTGTGCGTTTGAAGGATGTAACGACCGTTGAGACCGGCAAGGGACCAACGGTTATCATGCACTACAACCGGCAGCGTGCCGCAACGCTCTTCGCGGGCACGGAAAAGACCAAGCCCATGGCCGAGGCCATAAACGACCTGAACGCGATCGTGAAGAAGAATATCACTCCCGAGATATCAACCCGCTATGTCGGCATGGCGGACGCCATGCTGGATGCCTTCAAGAACATCGCTTTTGCACTCGTCATAGCCATCATCATGGTATACATGATCCTGGCATCCCAGTTCGAGAGCTTTGTGCATCCTTTTACCATCATGTTCTCGCTGCCCGTCAGTTTTATAGGCGCCATGGGGCTTCTCCTTATCACGGGGGAGCGTATCAGCATCTACAGCCTTATAGGCATCATCATGCTGATGGGACTGGTGACCAAGAACGCCATCCTGCTGGTGGACTATACCATTTCCCTGAGGAACAGGGGCATGTCACGAGAAGATGCCCTTATGAAAGCCGGACCTGTCCGGCTTCGGCCTATTGTCATGACCACGGCGGCGATGGTCTTCGGCATGCTGCCTACGGCGCTCAAGATAGGGGAAGGGGCTGAGTCGCGTGCTCCCATGGCAATTGCCGTCATAGGGGGACTTATTACATCGACGCTTCTTACCCTGGTAGTTGTTCCCGTCGTTTATACGCTGATCGATGACCTTGAGATAAAGTTTAGGAAAGGCACTGTAATGCATTGATTAAATGATATAAAATATGTTTTTTAAATACTTCCAGTGTCACTTGATGAATTTAAAGGTGTACTATACAATAGTGGTAATTCATAAATGATCAAGCTCGGTCACATTGTTTTCTCGAATTGCTTCCCTGTCCATGCCGGTATTCTGACCGGGAAGATCGCTTGTCCTTTTCCGATCGTGGAAGGGATACCTTCCGAACTGAACCGGGCGCTCGTCGAGGGCAAGATTGATGTCTCTCCGTCGTCATCGATCGAATACGCCACGAACCCGGGCAAGTACCGCATTCTGCCGGGCCTGTCGATAACCTCACGTAACGAGGTAATGAGCATTCTCCTCGAAAGCCGGGTACCCCTCGACGAACTTAACAACAAGACCGTCGCACTGACCACGGCGTCTGCCACGTCGGTCGTACTTCTCAGGGTGATCCTCGAGCTCTTTACCGGTGTGAATCCGGACTTTATGCTGTACGAACAGGGTGTTGAAGACCCCTACGGCCAGGCGGACGCGGTCCTGACCATCGGTGATCTTGCCCTCCAGCGCTCCCTCAGCCCCCGATTTCCTCAAACCTTTGATCTTGGTGCGATCTGGCATCGGCAGACCGGCCTGCCTTTTGTGTTCGCGCTATGGCAGGTGAACTACCGCAAGACGATGGACAAGGATCTGGCGCGTCTTCTCGATATCCTCGGGAAGTCGAAACAGTATGGACTGTCCCGGCTGCGGGAACTTGCTGCTGAGAATGCTGCGCGGTTCGGGATCCCCGCTGAGAGGCTTCTTCAATATTGGAGCTTGTTCAGCTACGATCTCGGTTCGGACGAACAGAAGGGGCTTCTTGCTTTCTACGGCTATGCGGCTGAACTGGGGGCCATCGATGCCGTACCGGAGCTTCGCTTCTGGGGGGGGCAGGCATGACAACGTCATTTGGACAAAAGGAACAGGAGGGTCATGATCACGAACACGACCATGACCATGACCACACCCACGCCCACCTTCACGGGTCAACAGGCGGGAGGCGAGGCCTCCTCATAGCCCTTACGATCACGCTCTTCATGATGATCGCCGAGATCATCGGCGGTATCCTGTCGAACAGCCTTGCCCTCCTGTCGGACGCCGGCCATATGTTCACCGACACCCTGGCGCTCGCGCTCTCCTTCTTTGCCATGAAGTTCGCGAGCATGCCGGCGACGGAGAAGAAGACCTTCGGGTTCTACCGTCTCGAGATCCTGGCGGCGCTCCTGAACGGCATCACCCTCGTCATCATCTCCCTGTACATCATGTATGAGGCCTATCAGCGCATCCTGAACCCCCAGCCGGTGGCAGGCACCCTGATGCTGATCGTTGCGGTCATCGGCCTGATGGTGAACATTATCGGCGCGCTGTTCCTTATGAAGCATCATGAGACGAACCTGAACATCAGGGGCGCGTTCCTCCATATCATCGGAGATGCCGTGTCGTCACTCGGCGTTATCATCGGCGGGATCATCATCCTCTATACCGGCTGGTACCTCATGGACCCGATCCTGAGCATTCTCATCGCGCTGGGCATCATCGCCGGAGCCATTGGTCTGGTGTCCGAATCCGTGAGCATCCTGCTTGAATCCGCGCCTTCGCACATCAATGTAGCAGCAGTGTCGGAAGAGATCGCCAAGATTGCCGGCGTTCGGGAGGCATACCATGTCCATGTCTGGACCATAACCTCCGGCGTCTATGCCCTCAGCGCCCACGTCATCATTGATGACAGACCGGTCAGCGGGAGCAGGGAACTGCTTGATGCCATCAGGCAGCGTTTGACCGATCGGTTCAAGATCATGCACAGCACGATCCAGCTGGAGTGCGAACGGTGCGATGAGAGCGGTTCCTGTTCTCTCCCTGTCGATGTCAAAAACCACCGCTAAGTCCTCATAATTCTTGACAGAATACCCTGCTTTGGCTACACTTACACGACCTTACAGCGCATTATCACTAATATGAAACAAACTGTTATCGGCTCGGTTCTGGTCACTGGCGGCACCGGTTTTGTGGGCAGCCATCTCGTTGAGCTCCTGGTCAACAGAGGCTACGAGGTGTCCTGTCTTGTGCGGGACCCGGGAAATGTCCGATGGCTCAAAGGCCAACGGGTGCGTCTCATTCAGGGCAATTGCAGTGACCGGGAATCCCTGGAGGCCGCTGTCCGGAATGCAGGGACCGTTTATCATGTCGCAGGTCTGACCAAGGCGGCCCGACGGCGAGACTTCTATGAGGTCAATCATATCGGTACCAGGAACATTCTGGACGCTTGTGCCCGCCGGGGCCCGAACCTGCAGAAATTCGTTCTGGTCTCCAGTCTTGCAGCCGCCGGTCCGGCGCAGGCTGACCGGCCGGTGAGGGCCATGGACGCACCTCATCCGGTGTCCGATTACGGAAGGAGCAAGCTCCTTGCGGAGGAAGAAACGCTCAAGTTCAAGGACCGCTTCCCGGTGGTCATCCTCCGGCCGTCTGCTGTGTATGGCCCGCGGGATACGGACGTCTTCGAGCTGTTCCGTTGGGCGGCAAAGGGCTACATCCTTGACATGAGCGGCAGTGAGCGCTTCCTGAACTGGTGCTATGTAAAGGATCTTGCCGAAGCGCTGGTGACGGCCGGCGAACGATCCGTGCCGAGCGGCAGCGTCTATTTCGTTGCCGAGGACCGGATACATTCCATGACCGGATTCCAGAGGGTCCTCCAGGAGTCAGGCGGAGTCGCCGCGAAGATCATCAAGGTCCCTGTATGGGCGGGTTACCTCGTCGGCCTTGCAGCGGAAGCAGCCGGTATCCTGCGCGGAAGGCCGTCCATCATAAATCGTCAGAAGGTGCGCGAGGCTGCACAGCAATACTGGACCTGCGACCTGGACACGATACGGGCAGACCTTGGGTTCCAAGCAGCAATGCCCCTGGAGAAGGGGCTGACGGCGACCTGGAAGTGGTACCGCGAGAACGGCTGGATCGACTGATACTGCCTGATAAACGACGGATCAGAGTCAAGGGAGGAAGAGCATTGGATCTTTTCGAGAAATGTGGGAAGTTCACGGCTGCAAAAGAGGTGATGGCGGCCGGATTCTATCCTTACTTCCGCGTGGTGGAATCGGAGCAGAATCCCGAGGTGACCGTGGAGGGAAGGAGGATGGTCATGCTCGGTTCGAACAACTACCTGGGCCTCACCAGCCATCCGAAGGTCAAGGAGGCGGCGATCGCGGCGGTGAAGAAATACGGAAGCGGATGCGCCGGCTCCCGGTTCCTGAACGGCACGCTCGATATCCATGTACAGCTCGAGGAGAAGCTGGCGAAATTCTTCCGCAAGGAGAACGCCCTGACCTTTTCCACGGGCTACCAGACAAATCTCGGCATTATCTCATCCATCGCAGGAAAGGACGATGTCGTTGTCATTGACAAGCTCGATCACGCGAGCATCATCGATGCCTGCCGGTTATCCTTCGCCGAGGTCAAAAAATTCAAACATAACGATATGGGCAGCCTGGAATTCGTCCTCAAGGCGTGCGGGGACCGGGGCAAGCTCGTGGTCGTGGACGGCGTGTACAGCATGGAAGGGGACATTGCGCAGCTTCCGGAGATCGTCAAGGTCTGCAGGAAGTACGGCGCCCGGATCATGGTCGACGATGCCCACGGCGTAGGCGTGCTGGGGAGGACGGGCCGCGGCACGGCCGAGCATTTCGGGCTCGAGAAGGACGTGGACATCATCATGGGGACCTACAGCAAGTCCATGGCGTCCATCGGCGGGTTCGTGGTCGCCAGCGAGGATGTGATCCATTATATCAAGCATACGTCCCGGCCGCTCATCTTCTCGGCCAGTCCGCCGCCGGCCTCGGTCGCGTCGGTCATCGCGGCCCTTGATATCATCGATGAGGAGCCGGAACGGCGGGAGCGTCTCTGGCATAATACGCACAAGATGATGAAGGCCTGCAAACAGATGGGCTACGACACCGGAACGACCGAGACGCCCATCATTCCGCTGCTCATGGGTGACATGGAACGCGCCTTCATGATGTGGAAGATCCTGAGCGACGAAGGGGTCTTCGTGAATCCCGTGGTACCGCCGGCGACCCAGCCGGGACGCTGCCTCATCCGTACGAGCTACATGGCGACCCACACCGACGAAATGCTCGACCGGGTGCTGGTGATCCTGGAGCAGGCGGGGAAGAAACTGGGCGTAATCCACTGATCAAACCTATGCGGATCGAGACGGTTTCCGACAAAAAAGGCCTGGCGCAGTTCATCCGTTTCCCCTGGACGGTGTATGAGGGGAATGCGAACTGGGTGCCGCCGCTCATCAGCGACATGGAGTTCATCCTGGGCGAGAAGAATCCCTTCTTCCATCACGCCGAGGCAGCCTGCTTTCTCGCGAAAGAAGGGGAGAGCGTTGTCGGCCGCATCGCCGCCATCATCGACCGCAACCACATCAACACCCACAGTGAACAGGCGGGATTCTTCGGCTTTTTCGAATGTCTTCCCGATCCCGCCATCGCCGGCGCCCTCCTGGATTCGGCGTCGGCCTGGCTGAAGGAACGGGACATCGAGGTCATGCGCGGCCCCATGAACCCTTCGACGAACGATGAATGCGGCTTTCTGCTCGAAGGGTTCGATTCACCGCCGATGATCTTGATGACCTATACGCCGCCGTACTATCTCGATTATATGGAACGGTGCGGCATGGCCAAATCCAGGGACCTCTATGCATACCTGTCGATCATCAAGGACGTATCGGCTGGCGAACGGCTTGAACGGCTTGCAGCCGGGGTGCGGGCGAGGGTCCCCGGGCTGACCGTGCGTCCGGCGAATATGAAGGACTTTGCTCATGAATTGGCGATCGTAAAAGAGATCTATAATTCCGCATGGAGCCACAACTGGGGGTTCGTTCCCATGACCGACGAGGAGATCTCGTCAATGGCGAAACGGCTCAAACCGCTTATCGTGCCGGAACTGCTCCTGATGGCGGAGGTGAACGGAGATCCCGCTGCATTCTATATGGCGGTGCCGGACTACAACCAGGTCCTCCGCCGGGTCAACGGCAGGCTCGGACCCATCGGGATCATGAAATTCCTGTGGTATGCACGGAAGATCAGCGACATTCGCGTCCTGACCATGGGCGTGAAGGAGGAATACCGGAAGAAGGGGATCGAAGGCCTTCTCTATCTCGAGTCCTTCAAGGCTGCCAGCAAAAAAGGCTATGCGCGGGCGGAGATGTCCTGGATCCTTGAGGACAATGTCCTGATGCAGCGCGGCTGCGAGCTCATGGGCGGAAAACTGTACAAGAAATACCGGATCTATGAAAAGAAGATCTAGATCATGAAGCATATCGGACGCAAGCTCTATCATCTGCTTGGCGGTCTCGCATTGCTGTCGCTCTATTACCTGCTGGGACGGCAGCGGGCGCTGATCTGCTACGGACTCCTTGTCCTGGTCGTTCTTGCCATCGACATCGCCCGCCTTCGCGTGCCCGCCCTCAACCAGTTCATCCAGACCCGATTCAGCAGTTTCATCCGCAAGAACGAGGCGAACAAGCTCACCGGGACCGCGCCCTATGTGCTGGGCATCGGGCTGTCGCTCCTGCTCTACCGGACCGATATTGCGACTGCGGCGGTCTGTTTCCTTGCATTCGGAGATGTCGCGGCGACAGCGGTAGGGGAGCGGTATGGAAGAACGAAGATAACGGGAGAGAAGAGCCTTGAGGGGACCCTGGCATTCGTTGCGGCTGCGGTGACCGTCGGCTTCCTGCTTCCTCTGACCGGAATCCCCATTACGCACGGCATTGTTCTGGCCGGAGCCGTTGCCGCCGCCGGCGTCGAGCTTGTCCCGCTGCCCGTGAACGATAATCTGGTCATCCCCCTGGTCTCAGGTGGGGTGATGGAGATGATCAGCCGGGCGACCGGCTGCGCGTGACAGAAGTTTCGAAAGCCGAGGGGCAAGGTATATCGTCAGCACGGTGAGCACGATGCCGGCTATGACGTCAACGACGTAGTGGTAGCGAAGATAGACCGTTGAAATGATGAGCCCCGTGACCGCCGGGATGAGCAGGGCGACAAGGACCCGTTCCCGGAACTTCCCGGAATAATAGAGCGTCATCAGGGCGACGGCGGTATGTCCGCTGGGAAAGGCGTCGGTCTTGGTATTTTCCAGCGCGTTCAGCGTGTCCTGCAGGGCAACGACGAAGGGGCTTGCCGCGAGGTCCCGGGTCTGCAGGTGCGCGAGGGTGAAGCGGGGCCCCACGGCGGGGAACAGCAGGTAGCCGAGATAGGACAGGTAGAAGCAAAGAATGATGCCGAAGACCGCTTCGTCGAAAGCGGTCTCGTTCTTTTTCCTGAATAGCACGACGCCCAGGACGATGGCCATTGGATAATAGCTGATGTAGGCGAACTGCATTGCCGTGGTCAGCAGGGGATGGATGAACCGTTCGAACAGGACCGTGGGGTGACGGCCGCCGAAGAGCCAGAGATCGGCGCGGATGAGCAGGTCATCGAGGTACCGGGGCCAGATCCCGGGAATGATGTCGCCCATGCTGTCGAACAGGACCGGGACGATCAGGATCGGCAGGAACGCATGGAACCGCCGGGACCACGCCGGGGACGGTGACCGCGGGGAATAGTGTGCGAAGATGAACAGCGAAACAGCGATCGCGGCGAGGCGGGCAAGGAGCCATGGGGCGTGGGGCAGCCGGGGCCACGCGGCGAGCGTCACGGCGGCCAGGAGCGATAGGAACAACAGAGACAGCAGGTCGACAGGCTTGCAGGTCCCGCGCATGACCTCTTATACAATACCTCTCTCCTAATTGCAAGGGCATCTGTGTTATACTCGAGCTATGCATAAGAAGGCTTATTCACTCCTGATCGCACTATCGATCCTGTGTGCGACGGTCATTGCATGCGGTCACTGCCTCGCCGCAGAACGGATGTCTCTCGAGGAATGCATCAATACGGCGCTCAAAAGCCAGCCGACCATCAGGGCGGCACGGGAGAACGTCCGCGCAGGCCGGGGCCGGGAGACCCAGGCGGCATCGCCCTATTTCCCTCAGCTCACGGCAAGCACCGGCTATTCCGAGAGCCACTCCCCCATGGGCGGCGCGTTCTTCGGAGGCAGCATAACGAAAACCTATACAACATCGCTGTCGGTCAACCAGACGCTCTATGACTTCGGAAAGACCGGCAACGCCTACGACGCGGCGAAATGGGGAACGCTGTCGTCGGAGCAAGATGCGGAACAGGTCAGCCAGGAGGTCGTGCTGAACGTCAAGCAATCCTATTACGGGCTGCTCGCCGCAACGAAGCTTGTCGAGGTCGCCCGGAAAACGGTCGAGCAGACCGAAAGCCACCTGCGCCAGGCAGAGGCGTTCTTTCGAGCGGGCTCCAAACCACGGTATGACGTTACGAGGGCCGAGGTGGAAGTGAACAATGCGAAACTCGGTCTTATCAACGCAAGGAACAGTGTGCGCTTGCGGACCATTGCCCTGAACAATGCCATGGGCATCGATCCGGGAAGATCAACGGAGATCGTCGAAGCGCTTCCTGAGGTCCCGGCACTGCCGGCGCTGGGGCAGGCCCAGATCGACGCCCTCAAGAACCGCCCGGACATGAGAAGGACGGAGACCGACATCGAGGCAGCACGTTCCCGTGTCCAGGCCGAACGGTCGAACTATCTGCCGACGCTATCGGCGAATGCCGCCTACAACTGGGCGACCGGGTCCTCAGAGTTTGGCCAGTTCATGGGGACGACGCTCAAGGGGGATGTCCAGAACAGCTGGAACGCCGGGATCATGCTGACGCTTCCCCTGTTCCAGGGCGGCTTGACGAAAGGCCGGGTGAGCGAGGCGCGTGCGAATCAGCTCGCGCTCGAGGCCCAGCGGGACATCATGAAACAGTCGATCCTCTTCGAAGTGAACCAGGCCTTTGCGGATCTCGAAAGCGCGGCTGCCAGGGTGGATGTCATGGAGAAGACACTGCAAAAGGCCCGGGAAAACCTTGAGATCGCCCAAGGCAGATATAAAGCAGGGGTCGGGGCCTATATTGAGATCACCGACGCCCAGCTTTCCTCGGTCAATTCAGAAACGGACCATATCAAAGCGCTTTATGATTTTCACCTGTCGATAGCCCAGCTCCTGAAGGCCATGGGCCGGCAAAACGGCGATTGATCGCGCATGCACGTCCGGGACGCATCCTTCGTTCACCATCCCGCACTTCGAGGAGTATTCCATGCCGAAAGTTGAATCAGTGTTCACGGTGAAACTGCCCATCAGGGCAGTGTGGTCCTTTATGTCCGACCGGAACGAAGTGGGCTGTCTCTTTCCGGGATGCAAGGGCGTCAGGATCATCGACCATCTCGATGCGGTCTGGAAAGTACGCGTGACCTTCGGCCCCTTCGCCCGGACCGTGGAGCTGAAGACGCACACCACGGTGTTCAAGGAGTTCGAACAGCTCTCCTGGGTCGGAAGCGGAGGGGATATCCACATGTCGGGCGACGTCATCCTGAGAAGGATATCTGATGACGAGACCGAGGTTGTGTATCACCTGGAAGGGCATGTGACCGGACCATTTGCCATGCTCCAGGACATCGTGGTGGCGGAGAAATTGCGTGAAGTAAAGAAGAAGTTCATCAGGAACATCAGGGACGAACTGGAATGGCAGTTGGAAGAAGGCGGGGAGAAGAAATGACGCTGGCGCTGTTCAGGAACAAAAAGCTGTTGATAGCCCTTGCAGCCGCTGCGGCCGTTGTGCTCATTGTCCTGGTGTCAGGAAAAAAACCGGTCCCGGTCAGAGTGCTTGAACTCAAGCCTGGTGAACTGCGCGTCATCGTGAACGCCACCACCACGTCGACGATCAAGTCGGAATACGAGGTCACCCTGTCAGCGCAGCGCACGGGGCGGGTCGTCAAACTGCCGGTGCGGGAGGGAGACCGGGTCCGGAAAGGCGACCTGATCGCGCGGCTCGATCTCTCCGAGGAGTCGGTCCAGTCGGAGAACATGCTTGCTCAGAGCAGGGCGACCTATGATGAGGCGGAAAAGAACCTCAAACGTTCGGAGGACCTTTTCAACAAGGGAATGATCTCCCAGCAGGATTACGAGGGAACCAGGCGGGCCTACGAAGTGGCGAAGTCGCAGTTCGAGGCATCGCGCGAAGATGCCCGGGTGAAGAAGGATTACTCCGTCATCACGTCTCCGTTCAACGGCGTGATCTCCCGAAAATACACGGAGGTAGGCGAACTGCTCCTTCCGGGGAAACAGATCGTGACCATTGTGGATCCCGATCGGATCTACGTTCTCGCGACGATCGATGAGGTGGACGTCGGGAGGCTTCGTCTGGACCAGCCGGTGAACATTACGGTGGATGCATTCCCCGGTGAGCGGTTCTCCGGCGAGATCCGAAGGATATCACCCATCGTGAGCGGGGGAAAGCTGGAGACCCGGACCGCCGATGTATGGATCTATTTTTCTTCCAGGGACGCCAGGATCAAGCCGGGCATGTCCGCAGACATCGAGGTGCTCATCGCAACGGTGAAGGACGTCCTTGCATCACCTTCGCAGGCGATCGTAGAACGCGACGGGAAGAAGCAGATCTTTGTGGCTGAGGGAAAAGGTATTCGGCCGGGAGTCAAGACCCGCGTGCGGTTGCGGCCGGTGGAGATCGGAGAAAGCAACTGGATCAGTACGGAGATCAGGAAAGGCCTGGCGCCGGGAGAATTCGTCGTCACGACGCCCGAGTCGGAAGGATTGAAGGACGGCGTAACGATCAGGATCGAGGAAACCAAATAAGCTCTCATCTCCCAACATCAGGTCGTTATGCCATGATAGAACTTCGGGACATCAGCAAGAACTACCGCATGGGAGAACTGGATATCTGCGCGCTCTGCGGCGTGTCTCTTTCGGTGAAACAGGGAGAGCTGATCGCTGTCATGGGGCCGTCGGGTTCCGGAAAGTCGACGCTCATGAACGTCCTGGGCTGTCTCGACCGTCCGACGGGTGGTACCTACACATTTGAGGACCGCGAGATAAGCGCAATGTCCGACGATGAACTTGCTCACGTGCGGAACGCCAAGATCGGTTTCGTCTTCCAGTCCTTCAATCTCCTTCCACGCTTTACGGCCCTGAAGAATGTGGAAATGCCGCTTGTCTACAGCGGTGTTCCCGGCCGGCTTCGCACCGAGCGGGCGATACCGGTCCTTGAAAAGGTCGGCCTGCAGGACCGCATGTTCCACAAACCCACGGAACTTTCGGGCGGTCAGCAGCAGCGCGTGGCCATTGCACGGGCGCTGGTGAACAGGCCGCCGCTCCTGCTCGCCGACGAACCGACGGGCAATCTCGACAGCCGGTCCGGCGCGGAGATCCTGAACATCCTGTCGGACCTGAACCATCAGGGCGTCACGATCATGATCGTGACCCATGACCATGATGTTGCGGCACGTTGCAAGCGGATCATCAATCTCAAGGACGGACAGGTCGTCGGAGACCGGCTAAGAACGTGAACTTCCTCGAAACATTCAAGGTCGCACTCGAGGCGATCCTGTCGAACAAGATGCGCTCGGGCCTCACCATGCTCGGGGTGATCATCGGCGTTCTTGCCGTGATCCTGCTGGTATCAATCGGGGAGGGCGCGCGCGTCTATATCACGAAGGAACTGACCGGCCTCGGTACGAACCTGCTCATCATTACACCGGGAAAGACCACGACCAGCGGCGGCTTCCACCCGCCTTCCGCGGGGACGGTCAGAAAGCTGACCTATGACGATGCCCAGGCGCTCCGTCGACGCGCCTGGCTGCTGACCGATGCGGTTCCCATCGTGCTCGGCACGGGAAGGATCAAGTTCAGGAACCTCGGCCGAGATACCATGGTCATCGGCACGACGCCGGAGTTCCAGCGTGTGCGGAATCTCTTCATCGGGATCGGAAACTACGTGTCCCAGAACGATGTCGATACCAAGGCAAAGGTGGTTGTGCTCGGAACCAAGGTCAAGGAGGAGCTGTTCGGTGATCAGAATGCACTCGGACAGGTTGTCATGCTTTCCGATGCCCGCTATCGCGTCGTCGGGGTGATGCAGAAGAAAGGAACGAGCCTGGGTTGGGACGTTGATGACGTTATTTTCATTCCGGTGACCAGCGGCCAAGACCTGTTCAGCACCGATTCCTTGTTCGAGATCCTTGCTTCGACGCCGCGCGCTGAAGACGTTGAACGGGCCATTGCCCAGATCAAGGACATCCTGATCAAGCGTCACGCCCATAAGGAGGATTTCACCATCCAGACCCAGGGTGCCATGCTGTCCACCATGGACACGATCCTTGGCGTATTGACCGCCGTGCTGGGCGGGATCGCGGGGATATCGCTTCTGGTCGGAGGCATCGGCATCATGAACATCATGCTTGTCTCGGTGCGTGAACGGACCCGGGAGATCGGCATCCGGAAGGCCATCGGCGCCCGGAACAGCGACATCATGGCGCAGTTCCTGATCGAGGCCATCACGCTCTCCGGAGTCGGAGGGGTCATCGGCATCATCCTCGGCGTGGGGCTCGCTCTGTTGATCCCGCTCTTCGTTACCGTGCTCCCGACGAGCGTCTCGCTCTGGTCCATCGCCATGGCTTTCTCGTTCTCCATGGCCGTCGGGGTGTTCTTCGGCGTGTACCCGGCCCGCAAGGCATCGCTCCAGGACCCGATCACGGCGCTCCGGTATGAATGAAAAAATGTGATGATGGACTACGTGCCGCGATTCTTTTGCTATAATGAAAGCGATAGAAGGGGAGAATCACTGAAACGTGGAGGATATGCTTAATGGCGAAGCGGACAGGTGTCTTTATGGTCAAGACGAACTGGTGGTATATTGAACGGCTGGTCTGGCTCATCGCCGGGACCGATGTTCTCGCCAGTTCCGTCCTGGCGGCAGCCCATCATCCGAACTGGGCGTTCTCGATCCTCTTCGTCGGCCTGTGCTCCATTTGTGTCGCACTGACGGGCTTTTGCATCGTCGGTAATGTCCTGTACTGGTGCGGCGTGCAGCCGTTGGTACCGGACAAGAAGACCCTGCAGAACGGCAAATGGAGCGGCCTGTACTTCATGCAGACCGATGAGTGGTTCCTGGAGCGTTATATCTATATTTTCGTCGGCGTGAACCTCTCCCTGTCGTCGATGCTCTCCCTGTTCCTAAGCCCCGCCTGGCTGTATTTCACGGGATTCGTGGGCTCAGCCACCATCGTATTCGCTTTCACCGGGTTCTGCATCATGGCGAACCTGCTCTATCGCCTGGGCGCGGAACCGAAGATGTGCCGCTTTATCTAGACCGCGGGATCGATCAGAATTTATCCGCGTGCCCTTCCAGCGCTGCAAGGGGAATGAGATAGTTTCCCTTTTCCATTCTGCCGCTGACCCGGATAGGATAGCACCCCCCCAGGCCCTTCTCCAATTTATACACCGAGAAACTCATATCGCAGGCACGGCACACGACGTAGCCGTCCTTGTCCTGATACCCGCGTTTTTTCGGATAGCAAGTCACGCAGGCGTCGAGGAACGAAAAGACCTTGTCCTGGACCTTCAGGACGAAGAAATTCACGTTCCGGTCCTGATGACGGTAGGTAAAGAACCGGGGGACCTCGGGCGTGAGCGAAGCAACATCAATGACCGCGTAGGGGCCGGACTGCGGAGGGGCGGGGTAGCGCGGTTGCCGGGAACAGGACGTCACCGCGGTCAGGACGACCAAAAGCAGGAGCGTAATGCGGCACGGATATGATCGAAGCACGTTGCTCATAAGGCATGATAACATGGAACCCATCGTACGACAAGGGAGACAGGTTCAGGAAACAGGTTCCGTTGAGTGTCGCCAAGGAAGTATTTATTTACGCTCCCGGCCAAGATCCTCCCGGGCGGCAGCGAGGGCTTCGGGCCAGGTTGCAATCTGCCCTCCATAGCGGGCAATAAAAGCTTCGGCAACCGGCCTCGACCTGAAGGCCCACTTGGGCCGCTGGGTCATGACCCCGCGCTTGGTTCCTCCCATCACCCATACAGCCGATTCGGCCGGTGTGAGCGTCCGGTCACCACGGTCGGCTATGAACAGTGCCTTGACCGCGCGGTCCTTATGGGACTCGAGCTCTATGACGGCGCAGTGCAGGCTGCAGACCCCCGTTTCGGCGCCGTCCTCGTAGCGGATCAGCATCCTGCTGAACCCGTAGGCCTTCCGGTCCATCCCGCAGAATTCGCAGAAGCGGTGGTCATCGATGTCGCTGGTACCGTCGCCTGCCAGTGCGGTGACCCCGAAAAGTACCGCGATTGCCAGCAAGACCGCTCTTCTCCCATGATGTCGTTCTCTCATTATGATCCGCTCCTTATCGTTATGATGCCGACCGTCAGGGCAGAGCAGACAGCGAGGCTCTCAGCCGGGCACCGTCCTTGTAATCCTCGTTCAAACGGACGATGCCGGCCCGGTCGATAACGACCGTGGTCCCCATCGTACCATGGAACAGGTCAAGAACTGCAAGGGTCGTATCTGCCAGGACCGTGAATCCGGAACCTGCATAGCCGTTCGAAAGCTCCGCGTTTCGCGCATTAACAACGCTTCCTGATACATAATCCACGAGAAAGAAGCGGACGTCGGGATAGTTGGGAAGTACGGTAGACCGCATGTTGCTCATATGCATATCGCAGACCGGGCACCACATGGTGAAATAAATCACCGTTCCTCTGACCCCGGGGGATGAAATAACGGACGAGAGGGTAACGATGTTTCCGAGGGTGTCGGTGAGCGTGAAGTCCGTTGCGATCTGGCATACATCCGGCCCGGTGATTCCGCATGTGACAGCGGGGCGCTTGTCGGCGCCCGACGGCGCGATGTCGTCCATCATGCCGCCGCATCCGGCCATCAGGAACAGCAGGACCCACAGCGGTCGCGTCTTAACGGAAGCCATAGCTGACCCCCAGCGTATAGATATCCGTGGTCGGAAAGTTTGAACCCCACCCATCGAGCAAGATCGCATGGCTCATGCTCACCCGGACGCTCCAGTCGTGATCGGTGCTCGAGTATGCCAGGGAACCGCCTGCGGAGGTCTTCTTGAACCCGCTGGACGGGTCAGATACGCCTTCGATCGTCCCCTCGGCCTCGCTGATCTGCGATAGCGACGCGGTGCCGGTCAGTGCGTCTCCGCCGGTCCCGAGATAATAGATGTAGCCTATTGAGAGAACAGCGGAGCTCCGGTCGCCAAGCTTCCTGCGGTATGGTTCGACATAGTTGCCGTATTCCCTGTTGACCGACCGCTCGACATAGGCCCCGTATGACAGGGAGAGGGATGCGGTCCAGGGATGGATCGTTTTCGCTATCATGACGTTCCCGTCGACCCGGTAAAAGCCACGTCCGGTCACGTCGAAACTGCTGGTAACCTCATCGTACGGTGATATGCCCGTCGGGACGAGAAGCGACGGGCCAATAAGCACGGAGGGAGTCATATCCTTGAGGTTTCGTACCTTCCACGCGGATTCGTCGTCGAACGGCTCGTACCAGAGGTTCATGGTTATATCGCCCAATCCATCAGTTCGGGACGAAAAGTTGTTATAGGCATTATCGTTCCAGACGTACGGCACGACGATGCTTGCCTGCCAGCGAGGGGAAAATCGCTGTCCATATCCCAGGTTCAGACGGTATTGTTGCAGGTCCGACCCGGGAGGGTCGGCCCGGTGGATCCCGCGCTGGTCCCAGTAGCCGTTGTATATTTCGATATCAGATGATACATCGACCATGGCCGAATAGAATTTCGGCAAGACAAGGCCGGTACCGCCCGCTCCGCCGCAGCAGGATCCTGCATGAACGGAGAGGGGCGGGAATAGCGCGGCCCCCGCGAGAAGAACCGCCAGAATGCGAGACCGGTTTATCCGCTTGTTCATCAGCTGTCACCGGCGAGTTGCGTCATGGCGCAGGGGTCACTATGAAGGTCGCATAGGTATTCGTAAGCGACGCATTCGACACCAGGCCATCGGTTGTTTTCACCTTGCTATTGACCGTCATGCGCACATAGACCGTGTTCGTCACCGCGCTGGTCAGTGTTAACCCTGAAACGATCCAGTGTCCGTCGCCCGCGGGATTGGTGCCGGTCAGCCAGGATGATAATGGGTTGGTCGTGGCTTCCACAAGAGCGGAACTCACGGTAAAGGGCGTGTTCTGCTCATTCGTAAGCGTTGCGCCGGTGAATATGGCAGGATAGGACGTCATCATGTTGCCCTGCGCCGCAAGGAACAGATTGATCTGTGTGGCTGATGCCGCGCCGTCACTGAACAGGTAATATGACCGCATTGCTGTCCCTGTCGTTAGGGATATCAGGTCGTCGTTTTGTCCCTTCAGGGCAGCACGCACGGTGTCGGTTCCCATGCCCATGCCTACAGATGGGTAGAACGTGGCTGTCTCTGAACCGATATTGACCTGCAGTTCCCAGTAACCACCCATCGTGCCGGTCCCGGAAGCCATGAGGTAATAGACCGTGCAATCGTAAGTCCCATCCGCATTATCCGTGACGGCGTCCACAGGTGAGCTGTGGCTCTTGGAACTCATGTGCATAAACGGATAGACGGATAGGGATAGACCTGGTGCTGCCGCAAAGGTGCTTCTGTTGCGCACCCGCAGCTTGAAGGTCGTTTTTCCCGTTGTTGCGTCAGCCATCATCCCGCCCATCGTGGTCCCCGGGATATATTCCACCAGATAGGTACTCGCTGGGCTTGATGCCTGCACATACACTGTCTCTGTCTTTGTCTCTGTTCCGCAACCGGCCAGAAGAACAATTCCGGCACTCAACATCAAATAGGTTTTGATCTTTTGAAGCACCATAGCGCATTCTCCCCTGAACGGTTTATTTTAGATCCAGCAGATCGGCAATATCGGTTTCGTAATTCAACAATGACCTCTTCTCAAATCCCCAATAACGCTTCTGAACGACCCCGGTCCTGTCGATAAGGAAACTCGCAGGCAGGCCGGAGACCCGATATGCATCTGCAACTTGACTGCTTCCATCGATGACGGCGGGAAAGGTAACCGCAAATTTCTTCAGGAACGACGATACCCCGCTTGCCGATGTTTCCACGCTGATCGCGATGACGACAAACCCCTTGTCGCGGTATTTCACATATAGCCGCTCGAGATCGGGCAGTTCATCCCTGCAGGGAACGCACCAGGGCGCCCAGAAGACCAGATACAGGACCTTTCCCCGGAACTGCTGCAACGTGAGCTGTGTCCCGTGCAGGTCCGTGAGCGAGAATGCCGGGGCCGGATAAGTATCGTGAACGGCAAAGCCATCGCACGGCAAAAGGAATGTGAAAAGAAATGCTGTAATAGCGCGTCGCATCATATTGTCTGGAGATAAAGGCGGGCGGGGGGAAAGTCTTCCACCCGCCCGGGTTGGATTTAGTGAACTATTTCCTCGCGGTCGGCGGAGCCGGCACTTTCGCAGGGTGGCATTCGGCGCAGTTCTGCTGAGCCGTGATGCCGAAGGTCTTGCCTGGCGTCCACGTGGATTTAGGCTTAAAGGTCGCGTCTTTCCACGCATTGAGATCGACAACGAGTTTGTGGGCGACGCTCGCCGCGACGCGTGCACAACGGTCTTTTCGTTCAGCACTTCCCAGGACGAAGCCTGATTTATCCATCCATTTGCCGACGGATACATGGCAAAGCGGGGATTCGCTCTTGGTCTGAATGATCGCGGTCTTCTGCTTCGGTTCCTTTGGCGTGTATGTGGGAAGAGGCGTATTGGAATACCAATCCATCATGTCCGATCCGATCGTATGGCCATGCTCGCAATCCGGTCCCCCGATCCGGGGGCCGATGATCAGATTGCTCACGATATTGGCGCCTGCGTTGGATCCGCACACGGTGCCCCACCCCGCCATGCCGCCCTCCAGGAAGACGAAAGAGTCCGCCGGAAAGGATTTATAAGGCTCTCCGACCTTCTCCCTCAGCTGGCTGAACACGGCATTGATGACCGCGGCGCCGCAGAATACGCGGTACCATTCGTTGTAGGCGATCTCCGCGGTCTTGTCGGGATCGAGCTTTACGTACGGCCAGGGCCATTTTTCCATGCTGGCGCCCACTGCATTGGCATCCTTGATGAATCCCGGGATCGACGTTGCCAGCGCCGTGATGCCGGCAGCGCCGAGGGCTGCGGTCCCGGCTCCTTTCAGAAAGTGTCTGCGAGAGCACTCCAGTTCGAACTGTCGATCTGTTTTCATAGGGTGTTCCTCTCTTATGATCGGATTCCGGAACCAGGAAGGAACCGGTTTGGCGCACGTTGGGTGCGCATATTTCGGCACTGAGGCCATTTCAGCGAAAAATTGGCTCCGCTTCGGACAGAGTGATCCGCGGGATGAGGCGATGTATCCGAAGCGGAGCCGAGCGTAAAGGGGAGATGCCTCTCACAGGATCATGCATCGGCTTGCAGGACAATGCACGAACGCAATGAGAGCGCTGCTGCGCGCTGACTCGCTGTTACGGAACTGCAGGGATGTGGAAATTACGACTGGGGAGGTTGCTCGTTGCGCGTGGAAAGGATCAATTCAGCAAAGACGGGGCAGGCTGTTTCGTGGATCGTGACGAACAGGAGAGGGATGATGCCGTAAGCGGTCATGTGTACGCAGGGCATTTCGCCGTTCGAAGAGAGGGCAGGGGCGGCTGAATTGCAGACATCGAGCGCGGTCAGCACCTCACATCCGTTGCCGGCAATGTTGAGCGAGAATGACGACAGGGGCGTCACAAGGGCGACCGCGATGACCATCAGGAGGATGATGGATATCCTTCTCATGGGCGCACGGTAATATATTTAAAAAGAGATGTCAACGTAAAGTTGTAATTTGAGATAGCTGACGCATATTCCGAAAAGTAACGTTTTCTGATCGAACGGGCGAAAAAAACAGGACCTCGTCGCCGTCGGCCTGTCTTGCTGACCGTGCTGTTGCGAAAGACGGTCACGGCTGCGGCGGTTCCAGGAAAAGATGCTTCTCTTTGTTTGCCTCTCATCGGTCCATGCCAGCCAGGAGCACGTTCTTCCACGGCTGCTTCATGACCGATATTGAGCTGAAAGGGCCGCAGGTCCGCTCAAATCGTTATTGACACCTCCCTGTAAATACGGTACTTTTACTCATGACGGGCATCATTCTCGCCGGCGGTGAGAACCGGCGCATGGGCATGGATAAGGCTTTTCTCGAGATCAACGGCAGGCCGCTGATCGAGCATATCCTTGACGTGTTCTCACGTTTGTTCACAAGGACAATCGTCGTAACGAATACGCCCGACCTCTATCGGAAATATGACATTGAGCTGACGAGCGATGCCCTTGACATCCGCGGTCCCTTGACGGGCATCTACTCGGGACTCCTCAAATCGACCGATGAATACAATTTCATCGCCGCCTGCGACATGCCTTTTCTGAACCCCCGGCTCATATCGTACATGGGGGAGATCGCCGCTGGACAGGATGCCGTGGTCCCTAAGTTCGACGGTTTTCTGGAACCCCTCCATGCGGTCTACCGCAGGGGGATCCTCCCGGTCGTCGAGAATCAGATCCGGATGCAGGACCGCCGGATCCGGGGGCTCTTTGATCATATTCGGACCAGGTATGTAACGGAAGAAGAGATCAGCGGGTTCGACCCGCTGAAGCAGTCGTTCAGAAATCTAAATACCCCGAAGGAATATAAGGAGGCAGTATGTTCGGACTCGGCATGCCGGAGCTGTTGATCGTTCTCGTCATCGTGGTGATCATCTTTGGCGCAAGCCGCCTCCCGCAGCTGGGCGAAGGGCTGGGCAAGGCGATCAAGGGATTCAAGAAAGGGATATCGGAATCCAACGAAGCGAACAAGGACTCATCCAAGCCCGAGAACAAGTCATAGCGACGAGCGCGGCGGCATCGATGAAATGGGTACTCGCAGAACATGATGCGGGGGCCGTTTCGCGGCTCTCGGACCAGGCCGGCGTTCACCCCCTCATCGCACGTCTGATGATAACCCGGGGGATCGCCGATGCTGCAGCTGCGCTCTCATTTCTCAGCAGCGATCTTCTCTCTCTCTCCAATCCTCATATATTCTGCGGCATGGATGCGGCGATCGGACGCATCCATGACGCGATCTCCTCGCGCCAAAAGATCGTCGTCTTTGGGGATTATGATGTTGACGGCGTTGCCGGAGCGGCGCTTTTGTACCTGATGCTTCGTGACCTCGGCGCCGTCGTCGACTCCTACATTCCCGACCGCATCACCGAGGGATATGGCCTGAATGCCGGCGCTCTCGGGAAGTTGCAGGAAACCGGAGCGCGCCTTGTCATTACCGTTGACTGCGGGATCAGTGCGGTCAGAGAAGCGGGGGCCGCCAGGTCCCTGGGGCTTGATCTCATCATCACGGACCATCACGAATCAGCGGCGGTCCAGGGCAACGGTTCGGTTCCTGCAGGGGAAAAGCTCCCTGACGCGCTCGCGGTCATTCACCCCCGCGTTCTCCTGCCCGATACTCCCGACGGGGTCAGGGCGAGCGTCGGCTGTCTCACGGGCGTGGGCGTTGCCTTCAAACTTGCGCAGGCACTGCTCGGCGCAGCAGCCGATGATGAGCGTCTGAAGAAGTATCTCGACCTGGTCACCCTCGGAACGGTGGCAGACATGGGGCGGATCACCGGTGAGAACCGGGTCCTGGTGAGGCACGGGCTGGACATCCTTTCGTCCGATCCCGCGTCGCTTCGCCCCGGCATCACTGCCCTGAAACAGGTCGCCGGCCTGAGCGGCAAACGGGTGAACGTGGGGAACGTGGGCTTCAACCTTGCGCCGAGGATCAACGCGAGCGGCAGGCTTGAAAAGGCCGATTCGGCATTCCGGCTCATGACCACCGATTCCGTCGATGAAGCGGCCCGCCTGGCAGCCCAGCTGGACACGGTCAACCGGGAGCGGCAGGCCGTCGAAGAGGGCATCTGGGGAAGTGCGCGCGAGCTCTGCCTCCAGGAGGACCTGGCGAACACCGGCGCGTTCATCCTGTCGTCCGCGGACTGGCACCCCGGTGTCATCGGCATCGTCGCGTCGCGGATCGTCGATGAGTTCTACCGGCCCGCTGCCCTGATTTCCGTGAAGGACGGCGTGGGAAAAGGATCTGCGCGCAGCATCCCCGGATTCGATCTCTATCAGGGGCTGACGGCGTGCTCTGATCTGCTGTTAGGCTTCGGCGGCCACAAGTACGCGGCCGGTCTTTCCGTTGCGGCGGACCAGATTCCCCGGCTCCGTGACCGATTGAGCGCGGTGGTCCTGGAACAGTTCGGCGCCGGCGGTTTTGTGAGGACCATTACGATCGATTCGCCCGTAAGCTTTGATGAACTGACGTTCGATCTGATGCGCGACATCGAGCGAATGGCGCCCTTCGGCCAGGGAAATCCGGAGCCTCGGTTCGGCGCGAAAGGCATCGATGTCCAGTCGATCCGGCCGGTGGGGAACAACAAGCACCTGAAGCTCCGGCTTCGGCAGCGGGACGGCCAGTGCTTCGATGCGATAGCCTATAACAAGGGAACATCGATCGGAAGCTGGCTCAGGCGCGGTGCCCGGATCGCCGCGGTGTTCACGCCCCGCATCAATACCTGGAACGGGATGAAGAACATTGAACTGGATATCAAGGATGTTAAGATGGAGAAGTAAGAAGGTAAGAAGTAAGAAGTAAGAGAGCGAACCTATGTCAAACGTCCGTCTTGAAGACATCGTGGAGCGGCTCCAGAGCAACAACCCCGAGGCCGATGTGGACCTGGTGAGGCGCGCCTATATCTTTTCCGCCAGGGCGCACCAGGGACAGACGCGACTTTCCGGAGAATCCTACCTGATCCATCCTCTCGATGTGGCAAAGATCCTGGCGGACCTCAAGCTGGATGCCGCGACCGTGGCCGCCGGCATTCTCCACGACACCATCGAGGACACGACCTCGACCACCGAGGAGATTCAGTCCCTGTTCGGCGACGAGGTGGCCAAGCTTGTGGACGGAATGACCAAGCTGTCCCGCATCGAGCTCCAGAGCCGTGAGGAGCGGGAGGCCCAGAACTTCCGCAAGATGATCGTTGCCATGTCCAACGACATCCGGGTGATCCTGATCAAGCTCGCCGACCGGCTGCACAACATGCGCACGCTGAAGTTCCTCACGCCGGAGAAGCAAAAGCGCACCGCCCAGGAGACCCTCGATATCTACGCGCCCCTTGCCAATCGCCTGGGTATTGCGAAGATCAAGACCGAGCTTGAGGACCTTTCGTTCCAGTATCTTCATCCCGGGGAATACCGGGAGATCGCCAACAAGGTCGCCCAGAAGCGGCTAGAGCGCCAGACCTATATCAATGAGCTCATCGAGATCGTAAAGCGCCAGCTCGCGGAGCACGGCTACAAGGGTGAAGTGAAGGGGCGTCCCAAGCATCTCTACGGCATCTGGCAGAAGATGCAGAAGCAGGGCATCTCCTTCGATGACGTCTACGATCTTATCGCGGTGAGGATCATTACGGACACAAAGGTCAACTGCTACGCAATCCTCGGCCTGATCCATTCGCTCTGGACCCCGGTCCCGGGCAGGTTCAAGGACTTCATCGGCGTTCCCAAGTCCAACCTCTACCAGTCGCTCCATACAACGGTCATCGGCCCCAAGGGAGAGCGCGTGGAGTTCCAGCTGCGCACCGAGGAAATGCACCGGCTCGCCGAGGAAGGAATCGCCGCCCACTGGCGATATAAAGAAAAGTCGGCCATGAGCCAGCGTGAAGAACAGCAGTTCGCGTGGCTCCGCCAGCTCCTGGAGTGGCAGTCCGACCTGACCGACGCCAAGGAGTTCATGGAGACGGTCAAGGGCGACCTGTTCCCTGACGTCGTGTATGTCTTCACGCCGAAAGGGGATGTCCGCGAGCTTCCCCAGGGATCGACGCCCGTGGACTTCGCCTATGCCGTGCATACCGACATCGGCCACCAGTGCGTGGGCGCAAAGATCAACGGCAAGATCGTTCCGATAAAGCATGTCCTCCGCAACGGCGACCGCATCGAGGTCATCACCCAGACCGGCCACACACCGAGCCGCGACTGGCTCAAGTTCGTCAAAACGTCCAAAGCGCGCACCAGGATCAAGGCCTGGGTCAAGACGGAAGAGCGCAGGAGGAGCATCCTGCTCGGGAAGGAACTGCTTGACAAGGACCTGCGGAAGCACGAGCTCAGCCCCGCAAAGGTGTTCAAATCGAACGACATTCACCGCGTAGCCCATGAACTGTCGCATACTACGGTGGACGACATGCTCGCGGCCATCGGCTATGGCAAGGTATCGGCGCACATGGTGGCCAACAAACTCGCGCCGGACCGGCCCCACATCGAGCCCATTCCGAAAAAACCGCTGAAAAAGCCGGCGCCGGAGAAGAAGGGTGCCGGCGGCGGCATGAAGATCGGCGGCATGGACCAGATGCTCTTTCATCTTTCCAAATGCTGCAGCCCGGTTCCCGGCGACAAGGTCATCGGGTTCATCACGCGGGGCCGCGGCATCTCGATCCACACACTGGACTGCCCGAACGTCGCCGATATGACCGTCGACAAGGAGCGGATGGTTGAAGTGACCTGGGGCGAGTTCAAATCCGGCGCCCATGCGGTCAAGATCGCGGTCCTTACCCAGGACAAACCGGGCATCCTGGCAAGCGTATCGTCCTCGATCAGCGCCGCCGAGGCGAACATTTCCCACGCGGAGGTCACAACCGGCGCTGACAAGCAGGCTTCCCTGAACTTCACCATCGAGATCAGCGATGTAGAGCACCTGAACCGCATCATCAGGAGCATTGCGTCCGTGGACGGCGTCATGGATGTAAAGAGGGTGAAGGCTGGATAACAACGAAGAAGGCAGAGGGTGCGAAGATGAGAAAGAACTGTCTTGCCGCTTCCTTCTTCGCGCGTTCTCACCTTCTCACCTTCCTTCCTTTATCGGTGTTTCAAAGGAGATCACGATGTCCGCTAAACAAGTCATTAAAACCGATAAGGCCCCTCAGGCCATCGGGCCGTACTCCCAGGCGGTCGAAGCGAACGGGTTTGTGTTCGTTTCAGGACAGATTCCGCTCGATCCGAAGACCGGGAACATCGTCCCCGGGGACATCCGGGAACAGACGAAGCGGGTCATGGAGAACGGAAAGGCGATCCTTGCAGCGGCCGGCTGCGCCATGTCCGCCGTGGTCAGATCAACGATCTATCTGAAGAATATCGGCGACTTCGCAAGTGTGAACGAGATGTATGGAAGCTACTTTCCCGCGGATCCGCCGGCCCGCGCAACCGTCGAGGTGGCAAGACTGCCGAAAGACGCCGCGGTGGAAATTGATTTTGTAGCGGTCAAACGATGACCGGCCGCGCTGAACGAACAATGCCTCATTCGATAGAATGCGGGGAACGCCCGCTCGGGGAAACGTCCTGCGATCACAGTGAACATTCAACTTCCTCAGACAGAAAGGCTTAAGCGCTCCTTGAACAGCGCAGGCGCGCTCATAGCCCTGTTTGCCGCACTGGTCGCCCTGCCCGGATGCGGACAAAATATCAAAGCGACCATCACCGTTTACCACACCCTCCCCGACAGCACGGCGCTGACCCGCTATGCCTTCGTCACCATGCAGGACCAGGATGAGAACAGCGAAAATGCCACGTACAAGAACATCATCCGGCAGGAATTACTGAGATATCACTATATGGAGTCCGATGTCCCGAATGCATCGCTGCTTCTCTCCTTTAGCTATGGGATCAACGAAGGCAAGGAAGCGGAAAAGAAAGGAATATTCCTCACGTCAACGTATACTGAATACCGGCGCGGACTATGGATGTTCATATTCCAGAAGGGGGTCGCTGATGAGGAACGGAAGGTCGTTTATGAAGGAAATGTCATGTGCGCCGGAACGTTGTTGCAGGTGTCCATGGTGATGCCGGCAATGATCAGGGAGCTCCTGAGGGATTTTCCCGGTGAATCGGCAACGACACGAAAGGCGTTCATTGAGCCGTAGCATCGGACCATTTCTCAGAGCGAGAAATCCTCAGCCGAGTCATCACTGTCAAAAGAACGTTGTACGCATCGGGAGATTGCCGCTGTCAAGATCTTATGAACGAAAGAGATATTGTCTTGAAGTATCCGCAGATATCACAGCCGTTATCAGAGTCGTCAGCGTCAAAACAAGGGTTTAGGCACTTTGCATTCCTATTGCTTCCGGTGCGCATGACTATCGATGTGGTCCATGCAGTATCCCAGTCCGCCGCAGTCAGGACAATAACGGAACTCCATATCGGGATGGGTAAGGTCGGTCTTGGCGCATGATGCGCAGCGGTGGAACGCTTCGCGAGTTCCCGTGAGGGTTCGTGCCTGCTCTGCCATCTTTCTCTTGCCCGTCTGCATCCTCCACCAGATGTCCCTGCCGAAGAACAGAAAAAAATTGCCGATCGAGGCAGCGATGAGCAGCCGCGTCGACCAGTCGCCGGAAATGAACGATAACCCGTACCCGATCCAGGCGAGGAGCGCCAGCCATTTGACCTTCACCGGAAGGATGAAGAAGATGTAGAATTGAAAGTCGGGATAGAGTGCTGCGAAGGCAAGGAATACGGACCCCCCGACGAAGACATTGCTCGCCGCATGGAAGGGGAAGAGGAACGAAACCGCAACGGTCATCACGTATCCGGTCAGGAGAAAGACGTTGTACCGGAACGCTCCCCAATGGCCTTCCAGCGCACCGCCCATGAGATAGAACGCATAAAGGGCGAAGAATACCCAGAAGAGGCTCGAGGCCGGCGGGATGAAGGGGAAGGTGAGGAGCCGCCACCATTCTCCGGCGAGGACCAAGCGAGGGATCAACAGCGCCCGGGTGATGTCCAACTGCCCCGAATACGAAAAGAGGTACAGGAAGGCCTGTCCGATCACGATCGCCATCGTGACGTTGGGGATCGCATACCGGCCGTATTTGCGTTCGAGCTTGTGTAATAACGCCATGATCAATTCCTTTCATATCGGTTTAAGCCGTACGATTGTTGCGCCCCAGCCGCCCGCCTGTTCATCGGCCAACCTGAAGGAGGAGACTTCCGGCAAACGGGCAAGGAGCGCATGGACGGTTTCCCTGAGCGTCCCGATTCCCTTGCCGTGAATGATCCGCACTTGCAGAATGCCGTGCTTGCGGCATTCGGCGATATAGTCCGCGACCACGTCCTTCACGTCCTCCGGCCTGAACGTATGCAGGTCGAGCGTTCCGCTGATTGGGATCTTTACGGGGCTTTCTTCGAACACGGGTCGCCGCTTTCCCGCGGGTCGCAGAACGTATCCTGGCGGTGTTGTCCGCCATCTGGACCCACTCAGGTGTGCCTCGTTCTCCAGCAGCGGCATAGGCGGGCCTCATCAGGACTTCGATGTATTGAGGCCTTTTTTCTGCAGCGAGGAGAAGATCATATCCATCACTTCCTGCTGCCGGGCTTCGTACTTGTTCAGCACGCCGAGGCAACTCCCCATGGGGAAGCACTTGTGAAGATAGTCGGCGTCCCGGCCGGAGAGGATGACGATCCTGTTCTTATTGACCCCGATGGAGGTAGCGTAGGCCAGTATCTTGGCGCCGTCGAGTCCCGGCATCTCCAGATCGACCATCAGAAGGTCGAGATCTACCGTGATGGAGGCGAGACATTTTATGGGATCGCTGCAGGTCGCGACATGAAGGGCCGGATAGTGCTCTGTCACGTATTCCTCGAGGCGCTTCAGGAATACCGCATCGTCATCGATCAGTAAGATATGCCCCATCTCTTCTTCTACCTTGCGCAGTGCGACGGACGGAGGGAACGGGGGACCTGTTTCGCGATCCTGCCGCTCAAGCAGGAAGGCATGATGACCTCCGATGTTCGACCCATCATGATAAAGATTCCCCGTTTATCGTTATCACCCGTCCCGCAGGATCGAACAGGGCAACGAATCGTTCTCCTCCAGCCAGTTCAGCGTTCACGGCATCGCCTGTGCCGGAGCAGGGGAGGTTTTTCATTCTGAAGTAGGACAGGAGGGCCTTCCGGTGATCGAAATCGTACCGGGAAACGATATCTTTCATTGCGCCGATAAGGCCGGTACGGTCGAATTCAGGCCGGCGGCCGCTGTCTCCGCCGTAGAGCAGGATGAACAGCGCACCGCCCTCGTATGGATCACGATAATAACCGCTCGCCGCGCAGATCCCGGAAGCGATGAGCGAGAGCATGGTACCGTCAGCTCGATTGAGATCGATCGATGGAGTGGTCAACTCGGTCACGCCTTCCCGCGCACCCCATGTCCTGAGGTCCCGGGCGGACCTGAGCAGTTCCTCAGGGACCTCGGGCTGCTCGTCAGCCCACGCCCAAAGCCAGGTGAGCGAATTGTCCGACTCCGTGCCCAGGAACTGGAAGGGGAAGGCAACATCGGCGCTGAACCGCGCCATGCCGGTGTCAAGGTCAAGCTCCATGATATGTTCGCCGAGGCGCCTGAAAAGGCCATCCTGTTTTTCAAGAGAGACAAGGGCGATCTTTTCAAAGTGATCGATAACTGAGCTCATAGGCGTTTCACGAGGACGAAGCGGAACCGGAGACACTATAACGCCTCCATAGGGATTTTGCAAGGGACCGGTGATCACGAAGTACCCGGTCAGAGAGTGGTCTGCGCAGCGAACGTGCTCGAATATCTCCGAACCTGTGCCAAAGATCTTATGCTGATTCCACGCGGTTTCTCCCGTTCTTTTTTGCATGGTACATGGCAAGGTCCGCGGCATGGATCAGCTTGTCCTGGGAGTCGATGGAGGGATCCGGGATGCCGGCAACACCGATGCTAATCGTTGCTTTTTTAGTCTCTGTTCGGGTGAATTCGTGACCGGCGATGGCCTTCCTCACCCGCTCAGCGGCCAAGAGTGCCTTGTCCTTGCTCGTGTTCGGGCTCAGGACCACAAACTCCTCTCCGCCCCAGCGGGCAAGCGTATCGACCTCGCGGATGGTGGTCTGGATGATCCGGGCGATCTCCTTGAGCATCGCATCGCCCTCCTGGTGGCCGTGGGCATCGTTGACCAGCTTGAAACGGTCGATATCGATCATCATGCACGTGAGCGGGAGCTGATACCGCATGGCCCGTTTGAACTCGTTGGTGAAGATGCTTTCGAAGCGCCTGCGGTTGTAGACCCCCGTCAGCGGGTCCATGATCGCGAGACTTTCGACGCGGGTGAGCATGTCCTCAAGCTGGCGGTTCTTCTTTTTCAGCTCATCCTGGTGCGTCTTGTTCCTCAGGCGGGCAAAGATGCGGACATTGAGCTCCGATTCGTCGAAGGGCTTGGGGAGGTAATCGTCCGCGCCGGCCTCAAGCCCGGATATCTTGTCGGTCATGGAGCCTTTGGCGGTCAACATGATGATGGGAATGTCGCGGGTGGATTGGTCGAGCTTGAGCCAGCGACAGACCTCGCTGCCATCCATGTCAGGCAGAATGCGATCGAGGAGAATGATGTCTACCGTACTTGTCTTGGCGGCCTTGAAGGCGGCCATGCCGTCCCCGACGCAGACAACATAGTACCCGTTCCTGTCCAGATAGTCCTTGATGATCTTTGCCTGGGTCTTGTTGTCTTCAACGAGCAGTATGTTGGCTTTTGTCACGATAGTGTCGTCCTCATTGCGCTCCTGCTGCTCAACTTCCCTGGGAACGAAGGAAAGGGGCCTGACGCGCAGACCGGATAGTGAGTCCGCGAATTATGTCACAGGGGGCTGAAAAAAACAAGAATAAACATGATGGTTTTGGGATACCGGTCGTCGAGCGGCCAGGGTCAGCCATAACGATGGCCTGCAATGGTCCAATGGAGGAACTGATGGATCTCGTCGGCGGCAGAACAGGCGCTGCTCCGGACATACTCGTCGCGGTCATGGAGGGCGCGCTCAATGACCGGCCTGATGGATGTCTCGTCGAGACTGCGAAAGCGTCGCGCAAGATGACCGATGGACAAGACCGCGTTGCCCCGCACCTTCGGGTCTTCGTGGGTAGTGAGCCGCAGACAGATGGAAGCCCCGCTGCCGGGGTCGGGTGACAAAAGTGCAGCGGTGATCGGGACAAGCGGCAGCTCATCGGGCGAATCTCGGGAAACGGCGGCCTCTACATCGTCGGGTGTGAACGATTCAAGATCCTGAAATTTGATCATAGTATGTTCGCATCCTACTGCATCCCGGCAGGGTGCGTCAAGGAGAAGGTCCTCTTTTCCCTCATTTCCGACGCTCACCCCGGCAAATGGCGAGGTTGTGCACTCTAATGAATGATGGGCATGTCAAGAAACTGAGGGAAGGGACAGCGTGGGCATTTTGGACACCATTGCGCATCGTCGAAGCATCAGGGACTTCAAGGAACGCGCTGTTCCGCATGAGGCCTTGACATGCTGGTAGAGGCGATCACATCGCCCAAGCCCCCCTTGCCGTCGTTGCCTGTCTGGCCCGTCATATTGCCGTAAGGGTACGGCGACCGGGGCGTCAATCTGTACGGTATCCAGGACGTGTCCGCCAGCATTATGAACCTGCTGCTCGCGGCCCATGAACTGGGCCTCGGGACCTGCCGGGTGGGACGAGTTTGCTGTTGTGGATATCCTTGACCTGCCGGACCACCTGCGGCTGATCGCGATCGTGCCTGTTGGCTATCCGGGAAGGGTCCCGGAAGGGCGTCAGAAGAGGATCCCCAAGGAGGAGGCCGTGCAGATGGTGCGATGAGCCCGCATCCCGGGGGCAGGTAAACTACCGGGAGACAACAGCGAAAACCATTTGCTTTTCAGAGGATGATATCGTAATATCCTACTCAAATCATGGGCCCTACCTACCTACCTCTCCTAGTTTCCCTCATAACGCTCTCCCTGTTCGGGACGGGCTGTGCCTCGTTGTCGAGCGGCACGACGCCGGTGAACGACCCATCCGCGGCGGCTTCGTCTATATCTATATCCGGCGGTACCGATGAACCATCAGCGATCGTTTCGCAAAAGCAGGATATGGCGTTGAATGCCGGCGAGGCGGTTCCCGCGGTCCAGGAGGCAGGGGCTCCCGAAGAATCTGACGCCGAAGAGGCTGACGAAAACATCCTCGATGCCGCGATGGAACTGATCGATGCTTCCCAGGAGCACTGGTCTGCAGGGGACCGGGACCGTGCGATCGACGCGCTTGACCAGGCCTATGCCGTCATCCTGAAGCTTCCCGTTGATGCCGATCCCAAGGAGGTCCAGCAGAAAGAGGACCTTCGCTTCGTGATCTCCAAACGGCTGACGGAAATCTACGCTTCCCGCTTCACGTCGGTCAACGGCAATGGGAAAGAGATACCGCTCACGGTCAATGACCATGTGGAACGGGAGATCAGGCTTTTTCAGACCGTGGAGCGCGATTTCTTCCTTGAATCGTACCAGCGTTCCGGCAGATACCATGATCAGTTCGCCAGGATGATACGTGATGCCGGCATGCCCGAGGACCTGGTATGGCTGCCGCTCATCGAGAGCGGCTTCAAGGCAAAGGCACTCTCACGGGCCCGGGCGCTCGGGCTCTGGCAATTCATCCCGTCGACGGGCTACAAGTTCGGGCTCAAGCGGAACGATTGGGTCGACGAGCGGCTTGACCCGGAAAAATCCACGATGGCCGCCATCGCCTATATGACGGAACTGCATCAGATCTTCGGCGATTGGGCAACGGTCCTTGCCGCCTACAACTGCGGCGAGGGCAACGTCCTGCGGGTCATACGACAGCAGAAGATCAACTATCTGGACAATTTCTGGGACCTCTACGAGCGGCTCCCGCGGGAAACGGCCCGGTACTATCCCCGGTTCCTCGCGGTGCTGGCCATCGTGAAGGACCCGGCCAAGTATGGATTTACGCTCGGAGAAACGGACAAGCCGCTGCTCTACGAGACGGTGACGATCGACCGGCCGGTCCATCTGCAGAAACTTGCCGAGAAGGCCGCGTGCGACTTCGAGGACCTTTCGGCCCTGAACCCGGAGCTGCGCCATGCGGCCACACCCGGCGCGCCCTACGACCTGAAGGTCCCGCCGGGATCGCGGGAGACCGTTCTGGCCGCTGCAGCGTCGCTGCCGAAGTGGTCCCCGCCGAAGCAGACCTACGTCGTCCATCGCGTGCGTCGGGGAGAGACCCTGTCGACCCTCGCGGTCCGGTATCGGACCAGCATCGGTCGGATCATGGATGCGAACAACCTGAGGAGCGGCCGTATTATCCGCGCCGGCCAGAAGCTGAAAATACCCCTTCGGGAATCCACGTAGGCACAAGCCGAACCTGCAAGGCGTCTCTCGCAGAGCACGCAGAGACGCAGGGTAAAATCAAAATGTGAGGTCTTGACGCAAATCAAAGATATTTATTTTCTTCCTTGACTTAGCTTTTCTCTGCGAACTCTGCGCCTCTGCGAGGCATGACCTGAATTCTTTCCGTTGCTGTTTCTCGTTTCCAAACAATAATAGTAGAAATAGATTCTCTGTCTGAAGTCCGCTCATCATGCCTCTACGTCACGAGTTGACCGTTCGCGTGAATTTGCAGAGCTTTGATGGTTTTCCTGTTACGTCAGGGAGGGCGACTGCAGGAGGAGCCTCTATGCCAATGACACCGACCCCGCGCCGAGGACGGACTCGATCTCGCTGATGAGCTGGTCGGAAGGGGCCACGCGGATGTCCCTGCCCACGGAGATGAGCGACTCCTTGCGGGAGGGATTCCGAAGGCGGAGATAGACGGGGATGTCGCCCTTGTACCGGAGAAGGATGTTCTTGACCTTGATGAGGTCGTCCTGGGTGAGGCCGGTTGCGTTCAGGAGGATGTCCACGCGGGTGGTGCCGCGTTTTTTCACTTCGGCGAGCAGATGGATCCGAACGGCCTTGATCTTGTTTCCCTGTTCGCTCTTGTCGAGCTGTCCCGCCACGATGAGCGGCGTGTCGGTCAGGAGCATGTGGCTTGCCGTCGCGTAGAGGTCGGGAAAAACGATGACCTCAACGGTCCCCGAGAGGTCCTCGAGGTTGATGATGGCCATTTTATCGCCCTTTTTGGTGATCTTTGGTTTCAGACCGGCAATGATCCCGCAGATGGTGACCTCTTTCCCGTCCGCCGCCTGGTCCAGCGTCTCCGTCGTCACCGAGGCATAGCGCTTCATGTCCGCCTGGAAGGCCGCAAGGGGATGGCCGGTGATATAGAATCCGATGCTTTCTTTTTCAAATGCCAGCAGCTGGCTTTCCTTCCACTCCGGGATGTTCGGGAGCTCGGGCTCCTTCTTCTCCACGAGGGAATCGAAAATATTGAACTGCCCGATCGCTTCCTGCTCCTGATGCCGCGCCGCCTGGTCGATCATCATGTCAATGGCTTCCATCATCTGGCTGCGCCGGCTGCCCGTCCCGTCGAAAGCGCCGGACTTGATGAGCGCTTCGACAACACGCCGGTTCACCCGCCGCTGGTCCACTTTGGTGCAGAAATCCGACAGCGAGGTGAAGGCCCCCTTGGCTTCGCGAGCCTCGATGATCGCTTCAATGGCGGAAAGGCCGATGTTCTTGACCGCGGCCAGTCCGAAGCGGATAGACCCGATGGCACTGCCGGGCTCGACCGTTTCGCGATCGTGTGCCTCGATGACCGTAAAATCCCACTGGCTCTCGTTCGCGTCGGGAGGAAGGACCTCGATCCCCATCTCTCGTGCTTCGTAGATGTATTTCACGACCTTGTCGGTGTCCTGGACCTCGCTCGAAAGCAGGGCGGCCATGTATTCCACGGGGTAGTGGGCCTTGAGGTAGGCCGTCTGGTAGGAGATGAGGGCATAGGCGGCGCTGTGGGACTTGTTGAAGCCGTAGTCGGCGAACTTGGCCATGAGGTCGAAGATCGCCCCGGCCTTTTTGGGGTCGATGCCGTTGTTCTTGGCGCCCTCCATGAACGTGTTGCGCTGCCGGGACATCTCGGCCTGGTCCTTCTTCCCCATGGCCCGCCGCAGAAGGTCCGCTCCGCCGAGCGAGTATCCGGCCAGGGTGCGCGCCATCTGCATGACCTGCTCCTGGTACACGATGACGCCGTAGGTGTCCTTGAGGATCGGTTCGAGAGCCGGCAGTTCGTAGGTGATCTTGGTGGAGCCTTTCTTGCGCTTGATGAAATCGTCCACCATGCCGCTGTTGAGCGGTCCCGGACGGTACAGGGCCAGCAGGGCGATGATGTCCTCGAAGCACTGTGGCTTCATCTTGAGCACAAGGTCCCTCATGCCTGACGATTCGAGCTGGAAAATGCCGGCCGTATTGCCCCGTCCCAGGTATTCATAGGTCTTCACGTCGTCCAGGGGGAGGCGGCTGACGGAAAAACGGACCGCCGAGGCGAGCGGCGCCTTCTGGAGGCGCTGGTTGATCATGTCCTCGGCCTTGCGGATCACCGTGAGGTTCCGGAGTCCCAGGAAGTCGAACTTCACGAGGCCGATCTTCTCGACGCCCTTCATGTCGAACTGCGTCATCACCTCGTCCTTGGCGGTCTTGTAGAGCGGTAGGTATTCGGTCAGCGGCTCCTGGGAGATGACCACGCCGGCGGCGTGCTTGGACGCGTGGCGCACCTGGCCCTCGAGGTTAAGGGCGATCTCCATGAGTTCCGCCATGCGCGGTTCCTTTTTCGTCAGCTCCTTGAGCTTCGGCTCCTGCTCCATGGCCTTTTCCAGGGTGATGTTCAGGACGTTCGGCACGAGTTTGGCGACCCTGTCCACCTCGGCATAGGGGATGTCAAGGACCCTGCCCACGTCGCGGATCACGCCCTTGGCCATCATGGTGCCGTAGGTGATGATCTGGGTCACGTGGTCCGGTCCGTACTTCTCCGTTACATACTTGATGACCTCGTCGCGGCGGTCCTGACAGAAGTCCACGTCGATGTCCGGCATGCTGATGCGCTCGGGATTCAGAAAGCGCTCAAAGAGCAGGTTGTAGGGGATGGGATCGAGATCGGTGATCCTGAGGCAGTAGGCCACGAGGCTTCCGGCTGCGGATCCGCGGCCCGGGCCGACCGGGATGCCGTGTTCCTTGGCGTAGCGGATGAAGTCCCACACGATCAGCATGTATCCGGGAAATCCCATCTTCTCGATCATCACGATCTCGGATTCGAGCCGTTTCTTGTAAGCCTCCCGGTCGATGCTGCCGGGACCGCGCACTGCTTCGATCTCCTCGAAGCGTTCCTCGAGCCCTTTCCGGGCAAGCTCGGCCATGTAGGTCTCGCGGGTATAGTTCTCGGGGACGGGAAAATTGGGGAGGTGGTATTTACCGAGTATCAGCTCGATGTTGCACCGCTCGGCGATCTTGACGGTGTTCGTGATGGCCTCGGGAATGTAGGAGAAGGCCTTTTTCATCTCCTCGGGGGTCTTCATGTAGAAGGTTTCCGACGAGAACTTGAGGCGTTTTTCGTCCTTTACCAGCTTGCCCTGGTTGATGCAGAGAAGGGCGTCATGGGACTTGTGGTCCTCCATGTTCAGGTAGTGGCAATCGTTCGTCGCGACGACGGGGATGCCTGTGTCCCCGCTCAGGCGGATGAGCTCGCGGTTGACCGTCTCCTGTTCGGGGATGCCGTTATCCTGCAGTTCGAGGTAGAAGTTGTCCTTGCCCAGGATATCCTGGTACTCGAGGGCCGCCTTTTTCGCGTCGTCATACCGCCCGGCGTTCAGGAGGCGCGGAACCTCGCCGCCGAGGCACGCGGACATCCCGATGAGCCCCTCGCGGTGTTTGCGGAGCAGGTCTTTGTCGATGCGCGGTTTGTAATAGAAGCCTTCAAGGTAGGCCGACGTGACGAGCTTCACCAGGTTCTTGTAGCCCTGGTTGTTCCGGGCGAGGAGGATGAGATGGTAAGCGTAGGTGTCTTCGTCCTGCGAGCCGGCGGCGACGGACTTCTCGAACCGCGAACCGGGCGCCACATAGGTCTCGCAGCCGATGATCGGCTTGATGCCGGCCTTCATCGCTTTTTGGTAAAAATCCAGGACGGAGAACAGGTTGCCGTGGTCCGTGACGGCGACGGCCGGCATCTTCAGCTCGATGGCCTTCTTGACAAGGTTGTCGATGCTGATGGCGCCGTCGAGCAGGCTGTATTCCGTATGGAGGTGAAGGTGGACGAACTCGGCGTGATGCATAGATTAAAACCAGGAAATGCAGATACTGGAACCACAGATGAACACAGATGGACTCGGGAAGGAAAGAATAAAAGAACTGAAGAGGGGCAGTTCATCCAGCTTTTATCTGTGTTTATCAGTGTTAATCTGTGGTTGCTTGTTGTAAATAGTTGGAGGCGGCGATCGGATTTGAACCGATGAATGAAGGTTTTGCAGACCTCTGCCTTAGCCACTTGGCTACGCCGCCCTGGAAACAAACGTTGTGAAATCGCGGGGATGCGTTCTCCCGCGAATGCTGCACAGGCAATAAAATACGAGAAATGAGGGGGTAAGTCAAGCGTTTTCACGGCTATCAAAGATCGCAAAATCGAACTTGCCGCGGTTCCCACAAGGCGTCATTTCCGCGACGGGTTTGAGCGGGAATCCAGTCTTAGCCTTATACCCTTAGCTGGATCCCCGATAAGAGCACTCGGGGATGACGGGCAGTGGCATGTAATTCACACCTTGATATGCAGCATCGGCAGGCCCAGCCGCTGCCGTTTGTTCTCGCCTTTGAAGAGATCTCCTTTCCGCACCGGCACGTCGCCCCGTTCTCCCTCGTGCTGGGCCTGCGTTTTCGTGGGCAGGCTCGCGCCGTGCTGGACAGCGTGCTTGCCGTACTTCCGCGACAGTTCGTCGATGCTTTCGTAGACCTTCGCCATCTTCGCGATCTTCGCGGTGTCCTCGAAGAGACCGTACTGGACGCTGCTCTCGGCGACCAGGCCGGACAGGACGACGCCGGTCTGGCGGTAGGGGGTAGCGGGCAGGTACAGTTCCCGGAACCCTTCCCGCAGGAGCGTGTAGAGCTCCGACGGGAACGCCGTGGGCCGGCTCAGCTTCAGCTCCGCGCCGGTGCTCCGGTAATCCTGCTGCCTGAGGAAGACGATCAGCCGGTTCGCCGCAAGGTGATAGCGCCGGGCCTTGATGCAGGCATTCTCCAGATTCTTGGACAGCTGGGCGAAGACGAAGGCCTCGTCATCAGAGGGAGGGGTGAAGGTCTTTGCCTTGCTGATGGACTGATAGGCGCTCTTGGTCTCGGTGGTGACGGGATAGACGCTCCTGCCGTTCAACTCGTGCCAGATCTCCCGGTAGGGCTTGGACAGGTATTTGGTCACGAACTCCTCGTCCTTCCTGGCGAAGTCCAGGGCGGTCCTGATGCCATGCTTGTTCAGATAGGACGCGGTGTTCGGCCCGATGCCCCAGACCTTCTCGACGGGCAGGCTCCCGAGGAACAAGTGAATGTCCCGGCCGGGGATCATGGTGAGACCGTCCGGTTTCCGGTGTTTCGAGCCGATCTTCGCGAGCACCTTGGAGAGGGAGACGCCGGCGGACACGGTGATGCCGAGCTCCTGCTTGATTGTAGCTCGCATCTTCTCGGCGATCATTTCGTACGAACCGTGGTAGGTCCTCCTGAGGCCCGTGAGGTCCACGAAGGCCTCGTCAATGGAATATTCCTCAACGTCCGGCGAAAAGCGTCTTACTATTTCGAACATGCGTACGGAAAAGAGGCTGTAGGTCTCGTAGTCCGAAGGGAGGATGACGGCGTCGGGACAGAGCTTCTTCACGTCCGAGAGCCGCACCCCGCGCGAGACGCCCCTGGCCTTGGCCTCGTAGGAGGCCGCGGCCACGATGCCGCGCTCCTTGCCGGTGATGACCGGGCGGCCCTTTAACTCGGGGTGAATGGCCTGCTCGCAGGACGCGAAGAAGGCGTCGGCGTCGATATGCATGATGGCCTGGGGCCAGGAGGAGATGATAAGAGGCTGGTTGGTCATAGGTCAATACCGACAAGGAGACAAGGAAGGGGACATGGAACACTAAGATCTCGACACGGGGACACGGGGCCAAAAGTAGGCGCTTCTAAGCGACGCGGAGACACGGTGAAAGACCAAGAGCAATTGGCCAAAAGCCGGCGCCTCACACACCGCGAAGCGCGAGTCAAGTGTCTTGCCGGGACTACTGACAGGGAAACTGTACCTTTACAGCAGAATTACACATGGATTGAGCAAAGCCGGACAGGCGTTTGCAACCCTCCAGAGCCACACTTTGGGCCGCACAGTTGGCAAGCGCCTCTTCGGGAGATGGACCATATCCCGCCGGTGCCTGGGCCGGCTGCTGTTCTCCCGACGAATACCTCTCGTCGCGCCTCATCTGAAGGGGGTAGCCTCCTGCCGGGGATGCGACCCCGTATTTGTTTTTCTGAAGCGCTTTTTCCGCGCGTTTTGCATCGTGCGTGGACTCGAGCATCGCCTGGATGAGATCGCTTGTCAATCCCAGCTCTCTCAGGGTGTCGATCTCTTCATCCGTAAAATCCCTGTATACGCCCTTCCGTTTCCGGACCTTCTCCAGGACCGACCCGGACCCTTCACCGCCCCTGATGGACTCGAGGCAATCATGGACCCGCAGGCCTTCGGGACCTGTCAGCAAGAGACGGTGACGATACGGCACGAACTGCAATCCGTCCTCGAATTCGAGCGTGAACTTCTTGTAGTCATCATAGCCGCCCTTCTGTTCCTCGATGAGCCGGCACATCTGCGCGAGGACATCCTGCCTCCTGGGTACGGAAGGACAGGAACGGAGGAAATCGGCGCAGGCATCGACCGTGCCGGGCAACCGCTCCTCCCGGCAGGGGTCCGTTTTCACCGGAGGCAGCGGCGGTTCTGCAGCAACGACCGGGACGTCCTCGACATTCTCCCCGTTCGAGGCGGCTGATCCTGCGGCCGGAGGCAAGGGGGATGCTATGGAGGGGGCAGGGGCGGCAGCGCATCCCGTGAGGATCAGCAGGAGTGCCAGATGCAGGCGCCCATACGGGCCGGTCAAAAAGTTCGTCATTGTTTTCCTCGGTGAGGTGATGTGCTGTCAGTTCGATTCTCGGACAATTATTTGAACGCGGCGCTGACCCACGGGCGAAGCCCGTTGGTGTCGAGCGGCTTGGTTGGATGCCTTACTTAGGTTTTTTCAATGACAGAATTGCATTTATGGCATCATCTGCTGTTTCAATAGTGGATGGGTCTACCATGGATTGTGAATCTATTAGACCATCTTTGCTTGACAGATACTCTACGATTTCTATGAGTTTATCTTTTTGTTTTTCTGACACATAAAAGAGAGAGATAACCGTGATATGTAAATAAATGAAACCTACTATCACGGCAAGTTGAAAAGAAACAAACAACCAAATAGCTGAGAATATAAGAGGCCACATGAGAAACAAACGCAATTTTTTCATCGTATCACCTCGGCTATGGTTCTAAGGTTAAATACCAGAGAGGGAGGCGCCACGCAGTAGAGCAACTAGTCAGGCTGATGCTGCGTGAACACCCGATGGTTTGGATGCCAATTTGAAGAGAGCAAGCGGGGCAGCATCCGGTGGTTTTTGGTGACGAGCCTCAACCACGATCGGCTTGTGCCGATCCGCATGAACCTTCATAATGACGCCCCCGCATCATGATGTAAGCTGTTAGCTTACTCATTTTGCACCTCCTAAAGAAATGAGATGTGATGCGAGAGGCTACGCCTCCCTCTCTGATATTTATCTCCTTTGACGTTGTGGCCCGATGACCCCTTTATGGGAGTCGAGCGTGTGGTTGGATATTTCCAAGTTCAACGCCGAGTTCACACGCCGCGCAGCGGTCGGCGTGGAACGACTAGTTATCTCGCTTATGCGTCGGTCTCCGTCGGTTTTGCTGAGAACTTCAAAGGTTTAATCTACCTTATTTCCTTTCTCGTACTTTCGCATAAACAAATTGACGCCCTGCAACATCAGAGATATTTTTTCGGCTGATTTAACATTATCCCAGATGCCATGAGCCGCATCGTTTCGAATCCCACCCCACGCGGTTAAATCTTTAATATCTTGCTTCGTAATCAAGTCGGCTTCTCTAAGTAATTTCCCATAGGAATCAATTGTCGGACTTTTATTCCCAAGCGAAAGGCCCTTTGATTCCGCCCACGTTCTAAGAAATTCCTCCAACGTAGCTCCTATCAAAACAGCGGCAGCGGCAGGGTGGTACTTGTTATCTCGAAGCAAGGTATCCGCTTGGCCTAGCAAGTCAGATACTACATCTAACTGTGCTTTTCTCTCAGGTGTAATTTCTTCGATCAAACCGCTTTCAAGATACTGGGCAAATGAATGCAGAATACTTGAGGTAATTTTCCCGCGATATTCGTCGGAATAACCCTCAGCTTTTTTTGCCTGTTCATAAAATGCGCTCTTTACGCCCGCGAAAGTACGTAAAAATTCCAAAGCCTGAGTATATGCACCAATACTCTTTTGGGCCGCGTCTAGTTGTTGTTTTAATCGGTTTGTCTGCAAAATAAGTTCTTTGGAGGTCATGTTTTCTCCCTAAATAATGCGCGCCTGACGCGCCGCCTTTGGCGCGTCGCTGTCAAGACGCAGGTTGGTACTTACTTATTCTGTGTCCCAAGAACCTTGTCTTCGGCTTTTAAATATATATCGGTCTTTTCTTGTTCAAGTAGTTTGTAAATGAGATCCTTCGTTGCTTTCAGTGTTGTATAGCGATTTAATTCTTGAGCCTGTCGCCATTGTTCCTCTGCTTCCTTCGTTCTTCCCAAGGATTCTAAAGCGACTGCGAATTTGCCGCGATCAATCCCTTCAGAAATCTTCTGACCTCTCTCTATATTAGTTCCTGAAGCCATGGATTTGAGAACAAGCATGCCAAGTGGATACAGATAGGAGCTATCATCGAGTTCTGCGTTATTACGTCGAAATACTCTGAAGCCTTTTTCTGACTCAGCATTGACGACGACCCAGCGATGGAAAGCAGCGTCGAGAAGCCGGTTTTCTCGGGTAGCGCGCGAGGCCAAGAAATCCTGCTCTGTTTTCAGGTGTACTCTGACAATCAAATCTCGGTAAGACGGGCGTAGATATATTTCGAGGGTCTCAAGAAGAAAAGCGCCGATAACAAGGCCGAGGAGAAATACCCCCGCATATTTCAGGGTAGATTTTATGCGTTCATTCATTGTGCCTCCAAAACTAATCGCGACGGTAACTCGCGGCTCCGCAGGGGCGTCGATGTTGACTGCCTGGTTCTCCCCGGAGCGTAGCGGAGGGGAGAACGCCGCGGTCACGCGCCGCCTTTGGGCGCGTCGCTGTGGACCGCGTCGTTAGAATTCATATGCTTGTTACTCTTCAGAAGGTCCTGGAAATTCCTCTTCGATAACCCAAGGAATCTGATTAACGAATTCGAACTGCAAAATATTCTGCCCCTTGAACGGCTCTTCCAATAAATCACTTTTTACACATATGAAGTATTGAAATTTGTCTGTTAGTGTTTCGTATCGCCCTTGACCATCTTCCTCAACTAAGCCTTCCCCGATTAAATGAAAGAACCCACCGTACAGTTGTAAGCCGTTTTTCTGTTTGACCATGTGGTATATTTCAGCTTCTTTTGAATAATCGATTCCGAGTTTATCAAATATCTCACGCGCTTCTTTCGGGTATGCGTACTCTCTGGCGTGTGCATAGTTCTTACAATGAAGACACCCGCAACTCTCTGGGCCACCAATACCAATTCTTGAATAGGCATCTCGCGTTTTATCGCGATCGACTCTGAATGACCATTTTCCGATTTTTATAGTTTCCATGATTATTTCTTGCGGGCACTGCAAACACCGCACTTAATGGTCTTTCCGAATCTGGCTTGGCTTACGATAAGGCTTATAAGTTTTTGATCGGAATCCCAGCACGTTAGGCAATAGGGATGATCGTGTTGTTTGTCATCAATCATGTAATAGCAGTTGCCATCTCGGACAAGCTTGTTGGCAATTTCCTTGGCTACTTCGAGTTTCTTCACTTTATCTTTTAGAGTAAGATTTTCCTCTCGGAGACTTAGAATCTCCTCGCGAAGCGTGACAATTCTCTCGTATAAATCCTGATCGTTATATTTCTTAATCAGGTCAGCGAGTTCCTTCGCATGGTCTATAATGCTCATTCAATTCACCTCACTTTGTCGGGTGACTAACACGGCGCTGACGCGCCGACCTTGGCGCGTCGCTGTCGAGCGCCTGGTTATATATTGTTCTCTGTTGGGAAGACGTTCTTAGACTCTAAATTAGATTCCTTCAGCAAAAATGCGCCAATTATGAACGTACCGGAATGTTTCTTCAATTGGCTCCGGCGCGCCACTAATGCGAACTATAATTGATTCATTTTCGATTTCCTTGCAGGTCTTTTTTGTGTCGAAAATATATTGGCGTTTGTATCCCTCCGAGGTGTCTTTTTCTTGAATCACCTCAAGTGGTATTCCATCCAGCATAAGATCAACTTTCAGTTTACTGCGGTCAAAAAGACTCTGAGGTATCTCCAGGGTCAATGATATCTGGGCATGTGTGTATCTATATTTCAAATAACTGAAGGGCCATACTGGGTTAGGTATAATCGGGAGCGGTATCACAAACAAGGGGCCTATAGATAGAAATGATTTTGATACACACGGTGTTGAAGCTGACAGGAATGGCCTGTATCTCACTACGAATTCTCGATCACGGTCTATGAAGGGATTTTCGTACCCCTGTGTCGACCATTCATTGCGTACGAATCCAGTTTCTCGGACAGCCGTTGCGCAGGAACACAACCAAGATAGAAGTAATGGAAGCATTATCAGTAGATGATATCGTTTCACGGCGAACTCCTTGGAATCACCTAGGATAGAAAGCCAGGATAACGAGTCTGTAGAAAAAGTCACTTTTGCGAAAGCTCTTTCTACGATTTATCGTTTTTGATCTATTCTTCTGTTCAGATTATTGCTTCAGCGTGATGAT
>JAGVOT010000019.1 GCA_020052615.1 Nitrospirota bacterium
ATATGTCTTAAGATAACTCAACTTTGTCATCGAACCGATCCGCTTTTATCAGACGTTGATCCGCTTCTTCAGTGTCAAAGATTATGTTGATACCGGGACTAGCAAAAAGAAAGATTTTTTGACACGGATAACTGCCGATGAGAACCGGATAAAGGCGGATATGTCTTGAGATAATTGAAATCCCTGTCTGAAGAATCAATCCGCTTTTATCAGTCTTTTATCCGCTTCTTCAGTGTCAAAATACTGTTCGGCCCTTGTCCTTTGGACAGGTGATGCAAGGAGATAACTATGTCTGAACCCGTTGCAACACCAAGAAAGAAGTTCGCCGTGCAATTGTCGTCCGGAATCAAGGATGTCGGCAAGATCAAATCGGCGATCATGTTCGCCACCATTGCCCAGTGTTCGGGCTGCGATGCCGTCGTCTACTGCGTGCAGGACGGCGCCGACGCGGTCATCAAGGGCAGGATCAAGGAAGAGGGAACACTGCCTCCCGGCATCGCGACGTTCGAACAGCGCCTCGCCGATGCCCTTGCGGTCGGCGTCAAGTTCCAGCTGTGCCAGCAGGTTGCGGTCAACCGGGGCCTCAAAAAAGAGGACCTGATCGAAGGGACCCAGATCCTCGGCGGGATCCACCTGATCAACTACGCGCTGGAGTACGACGGCATGCTCTTTTTCTAGCCATTTGCCTGAAAAAAGCCTGTCCTGTCATTGCGAGGGGTCCTTCCTGCAAGCCTGCCCCGAAGTTAAAGCCGGGGAAGCAATCCTTCACGCTATGATTTCATAACGGCGGGATTGCTTCGCTTCGCTCACAAAGACCTGAAAATACCTTTTTCAACAGCCCATCAGTTTACCTGTCCGCCCTCCTGCCGCTGAGCGAATAGTAACCTCCATTACCCATATGAGCAATAATCTGCTTCATTTTATTCGTCGCATATTATCAACCCATTGATATTACAGGGTTCTCGAATTGGAATGCATATTGCATTTATTTTTTGTGATTGACTATAATTACCTGTCTACTATGAGCTATAATCGTTCCCACACAGGTATCCCGATCCTTGCTGCCTTTGTTCTCTGGACGGGATACGCGGCCGTCGAGTCGTACATTTTTCAGCATGGAACTTTTGCGGACCTCTTGTTCTTCGGAGGTTCGTCGATGGAGCTGCATTTCCGTCTGTTCATCATCGCCGCGCTCGCCGCCACCGGCATTATTCTTTTCCGGGCCATAAGCAGGCGCAACCTGGCCCTCGACGCGTTAAGGGAAAGCAACGAGACGCTGAACACCATTACCGCCGCGGCAAAGGATGCCATCGTCATGATGGACCATCAGGGGATCATCTCTTTCTGGAACCCTGCCGCGGAAATGATCTTCGGGCACAGGGCAGACGAGGCGATCGGCAGGGAGCTGCATGCCCTTCTTGCACCCCCGCGGCTTCGCGAGCAGTACCGGCAGGGCATCGGCCGGTTCCGTGATACCGGTGAGGGTCCGACCATCGGCAGGACGATCGAGCTGACCGCGGTGAGAAAGGACGTCACCGAGTTCCCTCTCGAGCTTTCCCTTTCGTCCCTGCAGCTGAAGGGAAAATGGCATGCCGTCGGCGTGCTGCGCGACATCAGCCAGCGCAAGAGATCGGAAGAAGAGCTGCGAACGCACCGCGAACAGCTGGAACACCTGGTCGAGGAGCGTACCGAGGAGCTGAACGCCGTCAATGATCTCCTGCGCAAGGAGATCCTGGACCGCACGCGGACCGAAGAGGCGCTTGAGCGGTCTGAAAGCTTCCTGCACACGATCTTCGACAGCTTTCACGATCCCTTCAGCATCGTGGACAGGGAGTTCCGCTTCGTCCGCTTCAATGACACCTATGCCCGTACGCGGAACAAACTGTCAAAGGACCTTTTCGGAAAGAGGTGTTACGAGGCCCTTCACAACAAGACGACGGTCTGTGATGACTGCGTCGTTGAAAAGACGTTCCGTTCAAAGGACCCCTGCGCGAAGGAAAAACTGATGGCGCTGCCCGACGGGATGGAGGCATGGTTCGAGATCTCGACCTATCCCATCTTCGATCAGCAGAAGAACGTGTCGCATGTGGTGGAATATACGCGGGATATCACGTTCCGGAAAAAAGAGGAAGAAGAGAAGGAAGAGCTCATCAAGACCCTGAACCACCTGTCGACCACCGACAGTCTGACCGGACTGCTCAACAGGCGGGCGCTCAACGATATGCTGGACCATGAGATCAACCGGGCGAGCCGCTACGAAACCGACCTTTCGCTGATCATCTGCGATGTGGACCTTTTCAAGCACATCAATGATACCTACGGCCATACAGCGGGAGACCGGGCGCTCACGGCCGTATCGGAGGCGCTCCGGCGTACACTGCGCAAGGCCGACATCCTGGGAAGGTACGGCGGCGACGAGTTCATGATCATTCTGCCCGAGACATCGCAGGCCGGTGCGCTGAGCCTCGCTGAGAAGGTCCGCTCCGCCGTCGAAGGACTGGAACTCGAACTGCCGGGCAGCACACGGACCGGGCTCACGCTCAGTATCGGCGTGGCCGGCTGCTGCATGCCCGAAGACAACCTGGATAGCCTCGTATCGCTCGCCGACGCCGCTCTCTACAAGTCCAAGGAGGCGGGCAGGAACAGGATATCCGCTGCAAATCGATGACCCTGACCGCTCACACGTCACCTGCACGGACCTGCCGGTAAAAATCACAGCCGGAACAGGTTCCGATCTTTTTCGCGTTCACTCCCCGCCCATTGCCCTCGCACAGCGTCCCTGCAACGCTCCAGCAGGACCTGCCCGCTTCCTGCTGGAATGCCGGGCAGACCAGCCGCCGCTCTCTGGGGCAGTGGTAAAAATCCCAGCAGTTCACGAGCGTCCTGCTCTTTCCGTTCTTCCGGCCCGGCCTTGCGCTCATCGCGACCTCCCGCAAAAAGGCAAAGTGCATTTTTCGTCCATTTTCTGCACAGGTCGTACTATGGAGGAGTCGCCGGCATAATGCAAGCGATCCGGTGGGGTATTTTCAGGGTATGTGGAAAAGTCGGTTCAGAGAGAGTCGCTCAGGCGATTTCGTCAGCCTATCGTAGGTTGAAGAGGACAATGCTTTTTTCGAGGGGATGCCGGCCTTGTCAACGCGGTCGGAACGGCATATTCATGGTCTTCGCTGGAATCACAGCAACCTTTTCAATAAGATTGCCGCTCCACCTCTTGATAGATAAGCGCGGAAATATCACGCGCGACCCTCCGTGATTTTCCGGGATCGGTTCCGCGGACCATGACTCCCATGATGTACGGGTGGCGGGGATGATATACGATCCCAACCTCGTGGAGCTGCTTCATGCCGGCGGACTGTCCGGTCGACCGGTCATCGAGGACGCGTTCGCCATATTTGGCGACAACATCGATGTCCTGCGGGACACCCGAAATGATCCCGTCCCGGAACGCGGCCTGGGAGAGAAACCGCAGGGCCTTTTCGGACATGTCCCGGTTCAGATAGGAGGCGTCAAAGAGGATCCGGTAGAATGACGCATAAGCGCTGAACGGCATGGGTTCATCGCGCTTCGTCGGGTCATAGTTAATGTAGATGTCCTTGAAGATCCGCTGCAGATAGGCGGGCGGCAGGTTCGACGCCAGTACGGCATACGCCTGACCGTCATTAGCAGCGATCATCCGATGGATAAGGGTGCTTATTTTGTACGTCCTGCCGTTCTCATACCGGTCCTCCAGCCCCCCGGAATCAGCCGGGTTCCCCTCATGGGGATCGGGATAGGCGATTCTTCTATGCAGCAACAGCGGGGACGCTTCCGCCCATTTGAGATAGGCGATCATCAGCGGGAGCTTCAGGTTGGAATCGACCGAGAACTTTTCCTGCTCCCTTATTCCGAACCGGTGGCCGTCATGAAGGTCCCGGAAATAGACGGATACAGCCGCAGCCTCTCCTGACTTCAGCTCGTTCTCCACAAGCGCCTTCACCTTGTACCGGAAGGGCTTCAACCCCTTTTCCGGCCGGGTCCGCCCCCCTCGCGCCAGCCGCGGAGCGCATCGAATAAACCGATATTCACCCCCTCCAGGCGGAAGAAGCTCGTCGCCGATGCCTTCCGGTCCTCCGGAGAGCAGCCCGATCCCGCGGTCCACATACAGGCCGAGGCAAAACGCCAGGACCAGCAGAATAAGCAACTGAGAACGGCCGATAAGCGCGTTCCTTCCCCTTCCCCAGCCCCCGCCACGGTCATTGTCCGTTCCCGTCATACCCTTCGCTCCGATGGGCGCTTCGCAGTTGTGTCACCCTGCCTATCTGATCTCCAGCACTGTTACGGCGGCGATCAGCGTCAGCAGGAACAGACCGGCCAGAAAAATGAGGTCGGCGATCCGCTCATAGAGCTCCGACCGTTCCTTCGCGCGTATGGACATGTAGGAAATGACACTGGCGACGAGAAAGACGATGATCGCCACGCCATCGAGCTTGTCGACAAACCTCTCAACGCCGTCCGCCTTCCACAGCTTCTTCAGCGAGAGGATCAGGAAACAAAGCCCCAAGAGGTTCGCCGATATCGGCAGGATATGGTGAGAGATGTTCTTTCGATCTTTGTCGTTCATGGTCATCCCGTCATCTCCCCTTTCCCGCGTCTAGCGATGAACCGTCGATCCCGGGGCCGTTGCCAGAAATTTCTCGGCGTACCGCACGGCCATGTCATCATCCTGCAGGACCGCGTCAAGCTGGCGCGTGTAGGAGATCAGCCGCCCGAGCAGGTCGAGCTGAGATTCCATCTCCTCCTGCCCCACGCCCGCCAGCCGTGCAATGATCATGTCTCCCTTCAGCCTGATCAGGAATCCCCGATCCCTCAGGACCGTTTCCATGAAACGGAGCCGCCGCGACCGCTTGGTCAGATCGGTGGCGCCGCCGGCGAAGCGGAAATAAATATGGTTGTTGCGGACCGTATCGCTGCAGTAACTGTCCAGGATGATGAAATGATACCCGAACTTCAGGTTCAGGTTCACATACTCCCGCGAGATCACGGCAACGCTCGCCGTGGCGCGGGGCGCACCGTCGGCAACGATGTCGGTTGCCCGCAGCATGCTCGACAGGAAATCCCGCACCCGGAGCGGTACGGCATCGGACCGCCAGAGATCGGGATGGACCATGCCCCTGATCACCGCCTGGAACGGCAGGGAGGTGACCTGCCCGGCTGTCACGCGGTCCTGACCGTTGACCTTCGACACACCGTTGCCGATATCGATCAGCACGATCCCCGCGGGTATGGGAAGGTCCAGGTGAACCGCGCTGTGCGAACGCCATCCTCTGTCCGCATTATCGATGAGTTGTGCGACGGATTTTTCATGGATGAACCGCAGGATGTCATGGAGCGTGCGGCAGGCCTTGGGAACGAACTCGTCCCGCATCGGGTCGACCAGGTTGAGAGGTGCGATATATCTGAGCAGATACCGTTTTTTCCGGTATTCGGCCAGCTCTTCCATCCGGACTTCGCGTCCCTTGACAGCGCCGAGCAGCTGAGGAACAATGCCCGGATAGACCGTCACTCCGTCCTCGTTGACGCGCACGGTGACCTGCTGTCCCGTGACGAGCGTCCGGGTCATGTCCCCCGCGTTGACGGCGGTCGGCAGCCTGAACTCGCGGCAGAGCGATGCCATATGGCTCGTCACCGACCCCGTATCGGTGATAATGGCCGCGACATCGGTCATCACCCGCACGAGCTGCGAAGAGTCATGGCGGGCGACCACGACGGCGCCCCGCGGAATTCGGTCGAGGTCGCTCATGTTCCGGAGGACAAAGACCCTGCCTGCGGCCGCCCCCCGGTACACCGGTGATCCATGGGCATGGATGATCGGCTTGACATCGGTCGACTGTCCGGTTGCGCCGGCAGATTCCGGCGCCTGGACGTCCGGCCTGAGGCTGCGGGATTGCAGGATGAAGACATTTCCCTCGCCGTCGATCGCCCATTCTATGTCCTGGGGCCGCCGGAAATGCCGCTCGATCTCCTCGGCCAGGCCGGCGATCTTGTGGACTTGCTGTGGAGACAAGCTGGCACGGCCACGGGCAGGTGCGGGAACCGAGCGGATCTCGGTCCCTCCGCCGCTCTTCCTCACGGTCAGCCGGTCCTTCGAACCGATCCGCTGCTCTATCTCCCCGGTGGCCGAGCCCCTTTTCACGCGGAACTGGTCGGGCTCGATCCTTCCCTCGACGATGGCCGAGCCGAGCCCCCAGGCCGCGTTGATGACAATGGTGTCCGATGCTCCCCGCGGATCGCGTGAGTAGGTAATGCCGCTCACAGCGGCATCGACCATCACCATGCAGATGACGGCCATCTGCATGTCCGCGGCCCGGTACCCGAGCCGGCGTTGATAGGCCACGGGACCGGGATCGAAGAGACTGGCAAGCACCTTCCGGTACGCCTTTTCAACAGCGCCGATCTCGGCCGGCACGTTCAGGACCGTCCCGAACTGACCGGCAAAGGAAAATTCGCCGTCCTCCTCTCCCGCGCTGCTCCGCACCGCAAGGTAGCAGTCCTTGGTGCATCGTTTCCGCAGCTTTTTGAGGCCCGATTCGATCGCCCGGGCAAGGTTCGGCGGCATCTCGCCGTGCAGAATGAGCTCCTGCGCCTCCTGATAATTCGCCTCGGTCGCGTCGGCCCCCGACAGACCCGACAGTTCCCGCACGCGGTTGTGCTTCAGGAAGGCATCGCCTGCCTGCGCGGTAATGACGAACGCGGCGGGAACCTCCATGTTGAGCCGGTTGCCCAGCTCGGCCAGGTTCATCGCCTTCCCGCCTGCCGCTCCGGCATCATGGTCGCCGAGCCTCTCGGAGAAAACGACGAGATCGCCCCTGGCCGGCACTTGTTCGTCAATGGCGTGCCGGATGGTCCCGTCGATCGATCGGAACACCGTATCGAGTCCCCGGTACCTGCCCCGCGTGAGCACATCGAAGCTCGCGAGGGAACGTTCGAGCGACGCGGACAGGTCCGCGTAGGACCTCCGCACATACTGGATATCGAACAGGTAGTCCCCGCCCAGGGTCTCGCCGATATCCGTAATGATCTCGAGCGACCGGTTGTTGTTCTCCAGGACGGCCCGGAACCTCCGGAACAGCTCATCCGGCGGCACCGACCTCCCGGTCCCGAGGCCGATGACCGCCAGGCCGGCCCTGATCCATGCGGCAGCGTTCTTCATATTCCCGTCATTTCTCCAGCGCCCGCTTGATCGAGGCCTTCAGCTCCTTGATCTTCACGGGTTTGGGAAAGAAATCGTGGACGTCGCGGCGGAGCGCCTCGATGGCCGCGTCGAGGTTCGCGAATGCCGTGATCATGATGACCTGCGTTGCGGGATGAAGACTGCGAACGGTGCGCAGCACCTCCATGCCGTCGATGCCCTTCATCTTGTAATCGGTGACCACGACGTCGAACCGTTCCTCCTCCAGCCGCCTGAGCGCCGGTTCAGCGCTCAGGAACGTCTCGACGGCGTATCCCTCCTGCTCCAGCGACATCTTGGCCATGTCGCCCACGATCTTCTCATCGTCAATGACCATGATCCTGCTCTGTGCCATGGTTATGCCTCCTCCTGTGCCTTCGCAATGGGCAGTTCGACCGTGAAGGTCGTGCCCACGCCGGGTTTGCTCTCAACGCGGATGTCCCCGCTGTGGTTCTTGATGATGCCGTAGCTGACTGAAAGCCCGAGGCCGGTCCCGCCTTCGCCCTTGGTGCTGAAGAAGGGATCGAAGATGTGCGGCAGGAACTCCGGATGGATCCCCTTGCCCGTGTCCTTCACGGTGATCTCGACGGATTCCCCGCCCTTCCCCAGCCGGGACGCGATGAACAGCCTTCCGCCCGCGGACATGGCCTGCACGCCGTTCGTGATCAGGTTCACCAGCACCTGCTGGACATGGTGCTCGTCGATGAAGAGGCGGGGCAGGCCCTCCTCGAGCCGGACGACGGTCTCGATGTTCTGCACATCGATCATGTTCTGGACCAGCGTCAGGGTCTTCTGGATCACCGTATTGATATCGGCCTCCGTCGGGTTCGCGTCCTTGGGCTTCGAGAAGTCCAGGAGATTCTTGACGATCTTCCGGATGCGCTCCGTTTCCGCGTCCACCTTCCGCATGAGCTCGACCCGCTCCCGGTCGGGCAGCTGCGCGTACACCTCCTCGAAGGTCTGGGCGATCATCGAGATGTTGTTCAGCGGGTTCGTGATCTCATGGGCCACGCCGGCGGTCAGGATGCCGAGCGAGGCCAGCTTCTTGGACTGGATGATCTGCTCCTCCCGGTGCGCCAGTTCCTCGGACATGTGGTTGACCGCGTCGATCACCGTCCCCAGCTCGTCCCGGGGACGGACGTTCGCAACCTGCGCGAAATTGCCCCCCGATATCGACCGGGTCATGGTCTCGATCACCCGCAGCGACCGGACGATCTTCTGCGAGATGAAATGGCCGATCAGGAGCGCCGACCCGAGGATCGCCCAGAAGGACAGGATAAGGATGCGTTTTGCCGCATGGATGATCTCGTTCACCCGTTTCCGCTCCAGGCGCGTGATGGAGTCGGCGTATTCCTTCAGTTTTCTTCCCGCGCCCCGGATCCGTTCCTCCTGGTCCGCTCCGGGCGGGCCGCTTCCCCGCACCGCCGTGATGGTCGTCGCGTAGACCGAGAGCAGCGACTCGAGCCTCCGGAGGTCCGTCTCCCCGATCGCCGGGATGATGTTGCCCCGCTCCTCCTGAAGGGTCCGCCCGGCCGCGCCGATCTTCTCCTGTATCTCGTTAAGCGCCTTCCTGTCCCGGTACAGGAAGTAGTTCTTTTCCGCCAGGCGCATCTCGAGGAACGATGCGTTCAGGTCGTCGGCGATCTCAACGAACCGGAGCTTCGTCAGCACGAGGTTCAGGTTCTGGAAGGCGAACAGGCCGATCAGGATGATGCATGCGCCGTTGATGACGTTCGACAGGATGAGCTTCTTCTCGATCTTCACGATGTCCCCTGCGGCACCGGACAGCGCGGGACCTCGGACAGTTCCCGCCGCACCGGGAAGTACCACCGCCCTCCGTCGATCGCCATGAACAGCCCGGCCGCGATCAGGCCGGCATCAAGCGTGGTAAAGAGACTCAGCCCGAAATACCGCACCAGACCGATGCCGAGAGCGACGAAGGAAACTCCCGTCCGGATGAAGGCAAGTCCGGTCCTGCCGCGGGCATAGAGCGTACGGTATGCCGCCGCGATCGTCCTCTGCGCAGCCAGCACGTTCCGCTCCCGCGCAAGGTGAGTGCGCTCCCTGCTTGCCGGCTGCGGCATGAGGATCGTACAGTGATTGCCCAGGAGATCACCGATCCTCGCCAGCATGGTCTTCTTGATTGACAGGACGCCTTCCGTTCCCTCGATGTCGTGAAAACGCTCCAGAAAGGCCAGCGTCGCCGCGGTCACTTCAACGACGGTGGAGTTCCCGGGAGGCCCCAGCCGCGCCCGCCGGACGCGGAGATAGCCGTGCAGGCCGAAGACACCCAGGCCGATGCCGATCGTGAAGAGCGCTAAGGACAGCGGCAGCGAGGTCGTCGCTCCGGCGCGCAGGAGACCGTCGCCGAGGGCGATGCATCCCAGGCCCCAGCGCAGCAGGGCCAGGTTCGTGCGCGCTAAGGCCAGGTCTGTCCGATAGCAGGCAAGCCGCGTGCGCCAGAGCGCCATGGTGTTGCGCCAGAACGCGTAGCCGGTCCGTTCGGTGCCGATCAGGTGACCGGGCCTGGCATGGAGATAATCCTGAAGATACCACTGGATGTCCTCGGCCAGGGCCGCCCATACCTCGTACCTTCCCGCAGGCACCATCCGGCGCGCCTCCTCGAGGACCGCGGGGTTCGCCGGATCGTTCGCGGCGATCACCACGGTCTCCCCGTCGCGAATGACCGGGAACCAGCGGCTGTAGGTCAGCTTTTCATTGTCCAGCCCCGTGAGCAGGTCCGGCGCGATCGGCATCTTCTCGTCGTATTCCACGAAGGGGCAGCGGTAGTGATCGGCAAGCGCCTGGAGCAGCGCAAGCTTCGGCACACCGAACTCCCGGGCGAGCACGGACTCGAGGTCCGCGCCCCGCGCCGCCGCCGCCTCTCCGGCGGCCTTGAGCCGCTCCTCCGAGAGGATGCCCTTCCCGGAGAGCGAACGGAACCGCTCTGTTGTCGTATCAAAGGTCATCATGGCTGAATACCGCTGTTCCCCACGTCCGGCCGGGCTTTCCGTAGTCGGGTATGGTTATTTCCACGTCGCAGTAGCAGTAGGGAAACTCCTTCCGCATCCGCTCCGCCGGCAGGTGCCAGTACAGACCGTCGGCAGCGAACAAACCGCCCATAAGGACCATCGCCCCATAGAGCGCCGCCCAGGCGGGCGACGACGTTCCGAACGAGACAAGCAGTCCCGCCCCGATCGCCGCAATGCTCATGCCCGTGCGGATGAAGGCCAATCCGGTGCGCGACCTGGCCATGATGGTGCGGAGCCGGGCCATCACGTTCCGCCGCTCGGCGAGCACGGTCCGCTCCAGGGCAAGTCCGGTCGTGGCCCAGATGCCGGGCGATTGCGAGGCCGTCACCGGAAGACGGCAGGACAACCCCGCGGATGTTTCCGGCCGACGGTGCGCCGGGGGAAAAAGTGCATCCCAGATCGTCGGCTGCCTGCGGCTTTGCCGGACCGATGTGAGACCTTCATTTCCCGCGCGGCGGCCGGGAAGATACCAGATGAGCCCCTCGCCGAGCTTTGCGATGCCAAGGAGAATGAGCGCGGCGTCGAACCACGTCCAGAAGGGCGTGCGGAACTGTTCGAGCCGCAGGAGCGCGATGCCCAGGCCCACCAGGGCGATCCCGGTGCGGCCGAAGGCGAGGCCGGTGCGCGCCCGCGCCATCCGGGTACGGATGCACGCCAGCTGAGTCCGCTCCTCGGCATAGTCCGTGCGGTCGCTTGCCAGGAACCGCCGCCGCATAACAGGAGAAAGGTCCTGCCATCCCTGCCGGAGGCTCCCGGCTCCCTCGACAGGCTCCGAACGGCCGAACTGCGGCGCATCGCCCTCCCACGCCGCCGTGAGGACCGATGACCCGCGCTCCCCCTTCGTCATCGGGCAATGGGGCTTCCTGGACGCGATCAGGCGCGCGGGGAGATACCAGCGAAACCCGTCCGCGGTCATGAGCACACCGGCAACAAGGAGCCCCGCCTGGAGCGGCGCAAGCCACCCGAGGCCGGCTACGCGGTAGAGCACCAGGGCGATCGTGATGAACGAGACGCCGGTCCGCTGAAAGGCAAGGCCGGTCCTCCCCTGGGCAAGCGTGGTCCGATGGCATGCGAAGAGCGAACGGCGGTCGGCAAGAAAGGTGCGGACCTTGGCGAGCGGGGTCCTCCCCGCGGCAGCCGGAAAGGATGGGTTCAGGTCCTGATTATGCTCGATGATCCTGATGATGTCCGACGGAAGGGCCGCAATAAATTCGATGTTCCTTACCCCGAGCGTTCGTCTTGCATCCGACAGGATTGCCGGGTCACCGGGGCTCCACGCGATGACCTCGGCGCGATCCGCCGCCAGGGACAGAGGGAACCATAGTGCCTGCTTGAGTCGTTCGGCATCGACGGCACGGAGCAGGGACTGCGCAACGATCACCGATTCTTCGTATTCAATGGCGGGGCAGTTGAAGGTGCCGGTCAGGCACAGGAGGAGTTCGTGTCTCGGGATGCCCCGGCTGAGCAGCAGTTCCTCGGCTGCGAGCGGCGAGCCCTTCGACGAACCGACGATCGAACGCAGCGCCTCATCGGTCAGAAGGTTGCGCCTCACAAGGCGTTGATAGAGCATGGTGAGCATAAGGTGCACCTGGGTTCGTCTTTCCCCTGCATAAACGTACGGAGAGGGCTGAAGGCGTGAGCGGGCCCTTGCGGGAGGGCGCGGGCGGACGGAAGCTAGCGCGGGGGCGTGTGCTACGCCCCCACGACGAACACCGGACAGGGAGCCCGGCGGATCACGTTCTCGATAACATGGTCGCCGAAGAACCGGCCTAACCAACCATTCCGTTGTTTCGCACCAAGAATGATCACGTCGCACCGTTCTTCCGCCGCGACCTCGACGATCTTCTCGGCGGGGGCGCCTTCCTCCAACCGGGTCTTGATAAGCGCGCCTGAAGCATCGGCGACGGCCCGGGCATCGGCGAGCGCGTTCTGCGCGCCGCTGTCGAGCACGTCCTCGAGGTTCTTGATGCCCGTCAGGTTGAGGTCTCCCTCGTTCTCCGGAATGACCTTGAGCACCGTGACCCAGGTCTTCTCGTCCTGCGCCATCTTGATGCCCTCTTTCACGACATCGGCGGAGCCGTTCATTGCGATCAATACCTTGCGATAGCCTTTCATATCATTTCTCCCTAAACCTTTCTCGCCACGAAGTCACCAGGGCATGAAGAAAATCAAAACCTTTGACACGGATCAAGTCCGATAAAAACCCTGATCATGGCGGATACGGCCGTACTGTCCTCTTACCTTCCTGCCTTCTCACCTTCGATCTTTCCCCTTGTCTCCGTGTCCGCTTCTTCCCCTTGTCCCCCCGTCACCGGGTCCCCGTGTCTGACTTTTACTTCACCACCAGGACCGGGCAGGACGCATGGCTGATCACCCGGTTCGTCGTGCTCCCCATGATCGCGTTGTTCACGCCCTTCCATCCGTAGGTCCCCATGGCGATAAGGTCGTTTTCGAGCTTCTGCGCCACGGCAACGATCTCATCGGACGCATGCCCTTCGCGGACCTCGGTCCGAATGCTGATACCGAGCGCAGCGGCGATCGTTGATGCTTCACCGAGGATCTTGTCCGCCTCGTGCCGGAGGCTTTTCTTGATGCTGTCGCTCCGGTAGAACTCCATCATTTCCTCGTACCGCGGGATCACGTACAGGACCGTTACCTGTCCGCCCTCCGCCTTTGTCATCTCGGCAGACCTGGTCAGCGCCTTTTTGCTGAATTCCGAGCCATCATAGGGAACGAGCAGCGACTGATAGCTCCCGGTGCATGCGCTGCAGGGACGCTTCACCACCAGGACGTCACAGGGCGCGTCCAGGATCACCTGGGAGGTCACGCTGCCCATGAGCAGCCGCTTGAGGCCTTTCCGGCCATAGGTGCCGAGCGCGATCAGGTCCGCCTTCTTTCCCTGGGCGATGTCGATGAGCACCTCGGGCGGCTCCCCTTCGCAGACGAATGATTCGACGCTGCCGTTCATTCCCAACTGCGCCTGCAGTTCCAGCTTCGCCTGGCGGCAGACATGCGTGCCCGTCTCGAAGCGCTTCTCCATCTGCGACGGCAGAATGGCGAACTCCTCCTTGTCGAAATAGACCGCGTGGACCAGGTAGAGCTTTCCGTTTCGGTTCTTCACCCGCAGGGACGCCTCTTTCAAGGCCGCCTTGCTCGATTCCGATTCGTCGTATCCTACTACGATCGTGCTGTACATTAGTGCGAACCTCCGCCTTTCCGGAATATCAGCCCGACGCCGAATCCGGCGCTCAGGGCAATGCCGATGGACAGGAACCCATAGATCGCCGCACTGTCCTTCGCCATGGTCGCAAGCGTCTTGACCATGCCGATCTGCTCGACCTTCACGTGCGATTCAGCCTGCTCGACCACCTTCCCGTTCTTGACCGCGTATACGGACACAAGGTAATCGCCCGGCGCCGCCTGGTAGGGCCACTTAGTCTCGATGAAATATTCCTGATGTCCGTCGGGAAGATCCTTCAACTCGATATTTCCGAAATCGGTCTTATAGAGGTTCGATGCTTCCTTGAACTTTACGAACTCGCCGAACCACTGCGTCTTGTCCGCCGCGTTTTTCATGGGGCTGACCTCCACGTGGTCGGCCAGCGCCGCGTAGCCGAGGGTATGCCTTTTCTGCTGCTCGGGGGTCAGGATATCGTCGATCTTCTTCGTGCTGAACAGTTCGTACATGTTCGGCGTCTTCTCGAACTTCAGCGAGCCCACGTTCATCCAGAGAACGCCGGCAACCTTGCCCTTCTGCTTCATCACCTGTTCCCCTTCGGGGGAGGTGATCTTGATCACCAGGTCCCTGCCCGCGTCGGACAGGCCTTTCACGCCCACCGTGCTGCCGTGGTAGAAAAAGTCGATGGTAATATGATCGTGGTTCGCCTTCGCCGTCAGCATCGCCGAGGCACTGCCTGCATACCCAAGGATCAGCATGAACACCAGAGCGATCATTGTTATCATGCCGCACTTCGCACTCCGCACTCCGCACTTGTTCCTGCCCTTGCCCATAAATCCGCAATCCGCAATCCGCAATCCGCAATTCATTATTAATGTCCTCCCGCCTGTGAGATGAGCAGCGACGGCGTCAGCGTCAGTTCGAACACGATCTTCACGGTCACGACCAGCACGATCACTGCAAGCAGGACCTTGAGCTGCTCGCCCTTGAGCTTCCTGCCGAAGACCGTTCCGATCTGCGCCCCCACCGTCGAGCCGACCAGCAGCAGCACGGCGAGCAGGAAGTCCACGCTGTGGTTCGTGTAAGCCTGCAGGAAGGTGACCTCGATGCAGGTGAAGAGGATCTGGAACAGGCTCGTCCCGACCACCACGTGCATCGGCATCCGGAGCATGTACACCATCACCGGCACCATGAGGAAACCTCCGCCCACGCCCATGATCGCGGCGAGCACGCCGACGAAGGAACCGAGCACGATCGGCACCAGGGCCGAGTGGGTCACCCCGGATTTTTCGAAGCGTGTCTGAAGCGGCAGCGATTTGAGGAACCGCGATACAGCTGTTTCCTTTTCTTCCTGCGCTTCCGCCGCTGCTGTGTCTTTTTTCTTCCGCATGCTCTGGATGCTTTCAATGAACATATAGACGCCCACGATGCCGAGCATCAGCACGTAGGTCATTTTGATCACGAAGTCCGCGTTGCCCATGGCGTGCAGGAGCTTGATGGCCTGAACGCCGATGATGCCGCCCACAAACCCGCCGACGAGCAGGTAGAGCCCCATCTTGAAGTCCACGTTGCCAACCTTCCAGTGCGCGTAGGTCCCGGAGGTGGATGCCGCGACGATCTGGTTCGAATCCGTGGCCGCGGCCACGGTGGACGGGATGCCGAACATGATGAGCAGCGGGGTGAGCAGAAAGCCTCCGCCCACGCCAAAGAGGCCGGACAGAAGACCCACGGCCAGACCGAGGCCGACGGGTATCAGGATATTGATGCTGGTGAGTGCAACCGGTAGATACAGGTACATCGTGTTAGCTCCTTTTCGTAGTGTGGTTTAACCACAGAGGCACAGAGGTCACCGAGGAGTACAAAAGCCAATCTCCCTGATCTGATGCCCGTTCTTCCCTGTGTCTCTGCTTCTCTGTGGTGAACTATTTTTTCGATCAGTATCCCGTAGACTGCACGTAGCGCATCGGGCTGCCCTTCCGCACCCGCTCCTCGCGTGCCGCCTGGACGGACTGGCGCGTCATGGTCACGATGGGCCGAGACGCCGTCCTGACCAGCCGGTTCAGGTCGCGCGTTGTCAGCATCTCGCTCTCCGTAACCGCGGGGCTCAGCACGACCTTGTCTATGACATTCTGACCTTTGAGGAAGGACCGGATGCCCGAAACCACGTCCTGGTCCGTGTTCCGGACCTCGATATGCACCCCCGCCAAGCTCGACTGGAGCACCATATCAGTGATCTTGCCGCTCACGATCGCCGGCAGGTCGCGTCCCGCGCCGGAGGCGATCTCGCGGGCGCTTTCATGCTCCCCCGCCTCGGCAAAGGTCACCGCGGTCATCAGATCGTCGAACTTGTCTTTCAGCGAATCCTTTTTCCGGACCAGCAGGATGACGATATCCTCGAGCATCGCTTTGGCCAGCTCGATGGTGTAGGATATTCCCTCGTCAACATGCTCGTCGCGGTAGGTAACGAACAACAGCTGTCGTTTGTTCATACACGCCTCCTTGCTTATTTACGGTCTATAGAGCAAGCAAGGTGCCAGAATGCAAGTTATTGATATAATTTGATTTAGTGTTTATGCTTAGGCTGATTTGCGTTTCATATTTGAACGGTAGTGAACTGTTGTAATAAGGCGAGATAATGCAGCAAAGTGCGTTTTCACGAAAATCGTGCACAACGCCCTTTGTTTACAAGTCTTTTATGAGATCACTCTGGAGGGGGAATTGACGAAAAAAAAGAGAATGAGTTTTGAAATTGGGAAAAAAGTGTTCAGAATTGAAACAAACCAACAAAATGATCTTTGACACTGAAGACCCTGAGAACGGCTAGGATAACTGCGGACACGCCAAATGCCTTATCATGCTTCTTCAGAGGAAGTCATCCGCTCCTTCTGTATCAAATGTTTTCCCAGTGTCCTCAATGTCAAAAAACGCTGCTCATCAGGCCGCCCTGCTCCGGGAAGCAGCCCGCTCCCTGACCAGCGTGAACCCGATGTCCGTGCCCATTTTCAACCCGTACCCGAGCTTTATGTTCAGCATGCCCAGCGGCTCGAGATAGCGCGCCGAACTGAGCGGCCCGGTGTCGACACAGTCGAATCCGATGTCCTCGGCCATCTTCCGCACGATCTCTTTGCCGACGATGTTATCGCCTGCAATAAAGGCGGTCAGGCGTTCACCCTTCAGTCTGCCGTCCCTCATGTTCTGGGCGAAAACGGTATTGAAGGCCTTCACGACCCTGGCCTTCGGCAGGAGTTTCTGCAGCTCCTCGGCGCCCGATGTCGTGAAACCCATGGCAAGCTCCATGTTCGGCGTCAGGATATTGCTCACGTCCACGACGGTCTTGTCGTCGAAGAACTTCCCGGCGGACGCTGCAATGACCTTGTGGCTAGTCCAGGGAACGGCGAGAATGACCGCGTCTGCCCATAGGACAACGTCGGCTATCGGTTCCTTCGGGTCCTTCGATGCGTACCGGACCTCGTGCCTGGCAAGCCGGAGGCCTTCGCCGAGGGCGCTGCCCACGTTCCCTTTTCCTACAATTGCGATCTTCATGACAGTCTCCTTTCCACGGCGATCCGTCGCCTTCAGGATCGCACTCTTCCCGCTGCGCTCTACGCTGCGGTCCTTGCCTTCTTTTCGATAAGCGGCTCCGCGCTTGCCTTGTCCAATAGGTCCATGGCCTGCTGGTCCAGGCTCAGCGTCGATGCTTCGATGAGCGCCTTCAGCTGCTCCACGCTCGTTGCGCTTGCGATCGGCGCGGTGATGCCGGGCTGCGCCATGACCCAGGCCAGCGCCACGCTTGCCGGCGCTGCTGCATATCGGCCGGCTACCTGGTCCAGCGCCTCGAGGATCCGGAAACCCCGCTCGGTCAGATACGCCCCGGCGCGCTGGCCCCGGACGCTCTTGGACAGGTCCCGGACCGAACGATACTTGCCGGTGAGGAAGCCGCCGGCCAGACCGTAGTAGCTGATAACGCCGACGCCCTGCTCCCGGCAGAGGGGGGCCAGCGTGCGCTCGAACTCGACCCGGTCATAGAGGTTGTACAGGGGCTGCAGGCTTTCATACCGGGGCAGACCCTTGTCTCTGCTGATCGCCAGGGAACGGGAAAGCCGCTTCGCCGTGAAATTCGAGGCGCCGATGGCCCTCACTTTTCCCTCCTTGATAAGCTGCTCATAGGCGACCAGTGTTTCCTCGATGGGTATGGCCCGATCGTCATAATGGGACTGGTAGAGATCAATATGGTCGGTCTGGAGCCTGCGGAGCGATTCCTCGACGGCGCGCAGGACGTGGACCTTGGAGAGCCCCCGTAAACCCGGCCCCAGCTCGGCGCCGACCTTGGTGGCGATGACGACCTTGTCCCGGTTCCCCCGCGCCTTCATCCAGCTGCCGATGATGGTCTCCGATTCCCCGCCCTGGTTGCCCGGGACCCACCGCGAGTACACGTCGGCGGTGTCGATGAGATCGAAGCCCGCCGCGACAAAAGCGTCGAGTATTTCGTAGGCACCTGGCCCGGTGACGGTCCAGCCGAATACATTCCCCCCCAATGCCAGCGGGGACACCTGCATCCCGGTCCTTCCCAGTTCACGTTTGCTCATGTTCCCTGCCTCCTACCGGACTGTTTTTATCCTTGATATAATTATATCACTGCGCGCTACTGGCAGGCACGGATGTTCGGCGATTCCTTCCTATCCAGTTCACGGAAGAACGACAAAGTCGGCGTCCTCGACGGTGATGCTCTTCAGGTCCACGTGAGCGGACATCACCGGAAGGATCACGCCTATCCGGTGATCGGACAGCAGGGACAGCTGCTCCGGAATGCCGCGCCTCCAGGCGTGGCCGACGCCGGCAAGGACCACCGCCTTTTTACCCGGGTGCCCCTTCATGAACGACACGAGGTTCGCGGCCATCGATTTGTCCCAGACCATCTGGGCCTGGCAGAAATGGAGAAACGAGCGCTCGTCATTCTTTCCATGACCTGCATAGGCCATCCTGATGAACTCCCGGTAGTTCTTATCGATGGTGCAGTTGATCCCGGCAGGTATCCTTTTCCGCTCTTCGTCGCTCAGCGCTGAAAAACCGCGTCGGGCAATGGCATCGGAGATCTCACCGGGGATGTTCAGGCCGGCGATAGGGATATTGTGCTCCCGGGCATAGAGAAAGATGTCCTGGTAGAGCGCCCATTGCATGCCCCAATTCCGATAGTAGATCTGCACGAAGCTGTCCAGCGGCATGGCGCCGCTCGTCCAGGAATCAAGGTCTTTCTGGCTTTCCGATCTGAACATCTCCATGCCGATGATCATCGGCGTATCCGATTCGTGGAGCGCCCTGATGACCTCGAGCTCGATCAGGTGATGCCGCGGATTGCTGTGGACCTCCCCGACCACGATGACGTCGCTTCTCGCGGCATCCTTTATCATCTCGCCGAACGAGAGGGACTTCCCGTCACTGACGCGGACCAGGCTCTCGCGCTCCGACGCCGCCACGATAACGATCAGGAGAGCAAGAATGATGGCTATTCCGAGTAGAAGCTTTTTCATATCTTCATTTTGACGCTCTGGCCGGACCTTGTCAAGGTCATGTCATCGGCCGATGTGGAACATAAAGGCCGGAGAGGTCTGCCTCTCCGGCCTTTGATCGATCATATCCGCACCAGCGCCGCCAAGACCCTGTATGAAGGGGGCATTAACCGTCGTCGTGGTCAACGAAGTGGACAGCCTGCCGCAATTACTTACCGGGAAGGCCCCCGGACGGCCTGCTAGTTGTCCGTCCCGGGTTCAAGCAGAACAGAGAAGCGGGGATCCGCAGAGACGCCGGACTTCCCGACCTCCCGGCGCAGGTTCCGGAACGTGGTCTTCGGCCAGTCCTCGAGAAAGAAGTTGACCAGCCATCGCGGGATCCACCCTTTCGGGTCGCACAGGACCTCCGCGTCTATCCTGGTCGACCTGTCCTGATCGATGGAGCTGAGCAGGAACGTCATCTTGAGCATTTCCCCGCGAAGATAGCCGGTTTGCGGAGCCGAGGGATCGTCTGCCGGCTGAAAAAGAAAGACCACTTCCTTCCGGGACCGGTCAAAGCGCATCCGGATCGTCGATACGAACTCACGGTCCGAGAAGAATATGGGCATGTCGATATGGTCGTACTCGATGAACGTGTCCGCGCCCCCCCACCGGAGGATCCTTGAATCCTCAAGGCCTTTGATCCATTCCTTCCGCCGGCCGGTATCAAAGATGACGGTCGCCACCACGGGCAGCGGCGCCTCGACGACGCCGACGCCCCGGAACTCGATCAGCCCGTCGGCGGTCGAATCCCTCTTGAACACCTCTATCCCGTCGGACGTGGTGAGAACGGGCTGCCATGTTTCGGACCCATGGCCCGGGTTCGCGAGCAGCAGAAACAGCGCGACAGCGCACCATGCAGACCGTCCCCTGCTGCGGAGACCGCTAACGGGTCGAAGGATATGTGCCTGGCCTGAGAGGTATATCATGGATGTTCTCCAACGCATTCCGTGATTTTCATGAACCGGGACGGCCCCGGGTCGCCAGCCGGGGGCGCAGGACGCTCCCTTGCAGCTCTCCGCGTCCCCGTGTCTGCAGTGTTGCCCCGTACCCACGGCCCCGGACCCTGTTTCCTTACTATAAGTATAGCTCGGTCTGCAGTTGCCCCTGGTTCCTGTCCCCTTGTCCCTGTGTCCCTGTGTCCCCGTGTCCCCGTTTCACCGTTTCACCGTGTCCCCGTGTCACCGTGCCGTTTTTTCATTTCTCCTGTCTGCAGTTGCGCCCCCTGGCCGTATATTGTAATATCTACTGCCCTATATGAAGCCCGATGCCGCGGACATGCAACTTACCCTTCCCTTCACGCCGACCGGACATGCCCTCAGGCGAACCCTCGAGGAGCGCCTTGGAAGGCCTGTCTCGCTCGTTCTCACGGACAATTCGACGACCGTGCTTTCCTGCCGGACCCTGGACGGCATTCTCTCTGTCCGGCTTCACCGGATGTTCCTTTCCGCGGACCACGCGGTGCTGGACGAGATCGTCACCTATCTGAGGGAGAAAAGAGGCGCGATGCCCCATTTCCGCAGCTTCCTTCGGCTGAACAGGGAGGACTTGAAGCGGAAGCCGGCAAAGAAGGTCAACCTCAGGACAAGGGGCAGGCATCACGACCTCTCGGAACTGTACGAAGAGATCAACAGAACGTACTTCGGCAGCACGGTGACCGCTGCGATCACCTGGGGAAGCAGAAGCCCGCGCTCAGCCGTGAGAAAAAGGACCGTCGGGAGCTACAGCGAACGGTCGAACACGATCCGGATCAACCCGGTGCTGGACCGGAAGGACGTGCCCGCTTGCTATGTGGCGTTCATCGTCTATCACGAGATGCTGCACGCCGCTATGGGGATCGCCGTTCGGGGGAAACGAAGGAGCGTGCATCCGAGGGAATTCAGGAGAAGGGAAAAGCTCTTTCAGGAGTATGGGAAGGCGATGGCCTGGGAGAGTGGGAAGGAGCACTAGCTACATCCACTTTGCGTCTTTTTCCTTCAGTTCCTTGAAGCGAAATGCGGCTATTTTACGGATCAGCGCTTTCGGGAGCGGTTTGTCGTAGGGGAATTGGATTGAGCCTTTGCCGGTCGTGTACGTTGCCAGTTCCTTCTTGAACGGCTTCATGGCCGCGGGGGTCGGCATGAAATTGAGATGTGCTTTGAATGCGGCAAATGCGAAAAGGATCCGCTTCTCCTCGAACACCGGCGATCCCCACTTCAGGGCCTCTGTCGCTTTAACAATGTCCCGATCACTAGGTACTCCTGGATCAGGGATAGCAAATCGATTCGACCGCGTCAAATCCCGGAAAAATGGAAGCCGCGTTGAGCGTCAATACGCCACCGTAACCGCCGCCCGTTCGAACATCTCCACCATTTTCTCGATCGCGACGGGCGTCACAGCGTGATCGAACCGGTCCCCCCCGATATTCCTGAGGTCCATGGCGACCTTGTTGGCAAAGAGATCCGCTCCCTTCCCTTTCAGGAAGCGGAGAAAGTCCCCGTAATTGTCAGGAATGCTCGTCGAGGGAACGCCGAGCACGGTAGAGAACGACCGGAGCTCCTCCTCCGGCAGCGGTGCCTTGTCCAGAGGCGTCGTGTGCCCGCCGTACCAGTGACCGATCTTGATCGCCTGGACGCCTTCGTCATCGAACAGGATGATCACCTTGTAGCCCTGCAGCAGCGCGGTCAGAGCAACGTGCGGCATGACGACGGTCCGGGAGTCGTGCCTGTTCATGGCGCTCTTCACGTGGATGAGGAAGGTCTTCGGCGTATCGGACGCGGCAAACACCGCCGCCGGCAGGAACATCAGGATAACGACCACCCACAGTGCGCGTCTCATGGCATTGCTCCTGGCCGCGGCAGGACAGTTCGTCCCGGGCCGGCCTGCGAAGTCGTCATTGCATCACTTGGCCTCGACCGGGTATCCTGCGCCGACCCACTCCCACCAGCCGCCTTTCAGCGCAGATACCTTCGTGAATCCCCGCTCCATCAGGTTGAGCGCCACACTGGCGCTCGTTTGCTCGTTGGGTCAGTCGCAGTAAAAGACGAGCATCCGGTCCTTCTTGTACTTACCTGCCCAGGACCCGACCTCGTTCGGGTCCTCGCGCACGGCCCCGGCGATCTTCTGGCCGCTCTTTTTCCAGTTCGCCTTGTACCGCACATCGATCACGGTGACGGCAGGATCGCCCAGCTTCGCTTTCAGCTCCTCCTTGGTTATGCGGGGGGCGTCGTCGTCCGCGGCAATGGACGGACCGGGAAGCAGCCACAAGAGGGCCGCCATGGTCAAAAAAGCCGCTATTACGGCAAAGGTCCTGGATTTCATGATCGATCTCCTCGAATCTTTGATCGCCTGCGGACCGTCCCGCGGCTTACTTCGGTTCCGTGGGATAGCCGGCCTTGATCCAGTCGTTCCACCCTCCCTTGAGCACAAAGACGTTCGTATAGCCCCGCTCCCGGAGATTGAGCACCACACTGGTGCTCGTGGCCTCGTCCCCTCAGGCGCAGTACACGATGATTTTCTTGTCCTTGGGATACTTTCCCGCCCATGCCCCGACGTCAAGGGGATCGACGCGAACGGCCCCCTTGATCTTCTTGTCGCTCTTCTTCCAGTCCTGCGTGATTCTCGCGTCCAGGAGGGCGACGTTCGGGTCGTTCAGAAGGGCTTTCACTTCCTCTTTCGCGATCCGCGGAGCTTCATCTTCGGCGAAGCCGGGCGCGCAGAATATCCAGACTGCTGCGAAGAGGGCAAATGCGGCTGTCCCTGCGGTTTTTCCGCTCATAGGTTAGTCTCCTTTGCCGCGGCGTAAGATAACGCTTCCGCGAGATCGCTCTCGTGAAGTCTGGTTATGCATTCTTGTTCAGGGACCTGGAATTTTCTTCTAGTAACAGTATATCCCTTCCCTTTGAAGTGTCAAGCCGGCGCGGGAGGGATGGATCAGGGGATGGAACAGAAAAGACCTGCCTGCCCTTTTGGGTAAGCAGTTCATGAGGTGGCCTCAACTGTCTGCGACTCTGAGGGAACAGTCGATGGCTGGCATTCAGATCGTGATCATTTGTGGACGTTGTGTACGAAATTTATTTATTGCATAGCAACAGGAATCGTCCGCGTAGGAAACAACGCCCCCAGAGTTCCCCTGACATCCATGTCAAGGCTGAAGAAGCGCCCCTCTATTGCCCTTTCCCCGGACATGCCATCCCGTCCGTGCTACCGCCCCTCCAGTCGATATATTCCGCCGTTCGAATGGTCCGCCACGTACACCTCGCCTGCCTCGTCCTCGCCGAACGTCGAAATGGAGAGCCTGGTATCGGCCAGCTCGGCCGACTTCCATCGTCCTTCCTCCCTGCGCATCCCCCAGATCCTGCCCGAGCAATAGTCGCCGTACACATAGTTCCCCCGGAAGTGCGGCAGCGCCTTTCCCCGGTAAACCATGCCGCCGGTCACCGAGCAGCCCTCGTCGTGGCCGTACTCCGCCGCCGGCGGAACGAGCCCTGCGGTATCGCAGGTCTTCGACCGCAGGCAATGGGAGCCCTCAAGGATATTCCAGCCGTAGTTCTCCCCGCCCCTGCTTGATGGGGGCTGGACATTCACCTCTTCGAACCTGTCCTGGCCCACATCGGCGATGAAGAGGTCGCCCGCGGCCCGGTCAAAGGAGAAACGCCAGGGATTCCTGAGGCCCGAGGCCCAGATCTCGGGACGCACCTCCTTTTTCCCGACAAAGGGATTGGACGGCGGAACAGCATAGGGACGCACCCCCGATTCGACGTCGATGCGAAGCAGCTTGCCCAGGAGCGTGCTCATCTTCTGCCCGTTCCCGTACGGATCGTTCGCCGACCCGCCGTCGCCCATGCCGATATAGAGATAGCCGTCCGGGCCGAAGGCAAGCTGGCCGCCGTTATGGTTCGCATAGGGCTGCCGCACCGCCAGCACGATCTCCTCGCTCGCGGGATCGGCGCGGTCCGCGTCCTTCGTCACCCGGTACCGGGCCACCTTCGTATCGCCGGCCCGGTCCGTATAGTTCACATAGAAGTACCGCTTCCCCCGGTACCCCGGGGGAAAGGCCGCGGAAAGCAGCCCCCGCTCGCCGCAGCAGCCCACGCGGCCGCGGATGTCGAGGAACGGGACGGAGAGCAGGACGCCGTCCTTCACGATCACGACGCGGCCCTCCTGCTCCGTGATAAAGAGCCGCCCGCTCCCGTCGCCCGCGTGCGTGACATGGGTCGGCTTGTTCACCGTTGCGATCCGGGCGCCGGGGGAGATGCGGGGACGCGGCGCCTCCGCGGCAGAGGAGGCAGCGGGATCGGGCAGAGACATGAACAGCAGAACAGGCAGAACGTATCGGAGCATGGGAACCTCCCGGGAAAGCGTTTACGGAAAAGATAGCATAGATCGGAATACCTGTGGGGAGGAGCGCGAGGTCTTCTGCGAGGTCCGAGATCATTCCCCGTGTCCCCGCGTCCCCGCGTCGGGCTTTTCGTCAAGGCGCCCCTGGCCCCGCTATCCCGCTCCTTGCCCGCTCAGGAACAATTCGGCGGTCTTCATAACGCGCCTCCGCACAGGCTGCGCGTCGCCCGAAGCCGGAAGAGAGGACAAGATAAAGAGGTTGTTCCTAAAATTGCGTTTATCCTATATAATGGACCGCGAATGTGAGAACAGAGAACGCGATCAGGAGCGCACCTGTCCATGGCCGATGAGCTGAAGAGATCACCTGAGCAGCGGGGCGAAGAGTTCCCGGAGCGAAAACGGATGGAAGAGGCCCTGCTCGAACGCGAAGCCCAGTACCGGGCGCTGTTCGAGTGCTCACCGGATGCCATCCTGCTTGCCGATGCGGAAACAGGGAACATCGTCGATGCAAATCCGGCCGCAAGCCGGCTCCTCGCACGATCCCACGAAGAGATCGTCGGTCTCCATCATTCCCAGATCCATCCTCCGCAACTGGATGCCTTCTCCCGGCAGGGCTTTTTCCGGCACTCCGGGGACGCCAGGGGAAGCGGGGAATTGCTTCCCATCGAACATGCCATTCTGCGTCCCGACGGCTCCGAAGTGCCCGTGGAGATCATGGACCAGTTGGTGACCATCAGGGGGAAACAGGTCCTGCAGGGGGTTTTCCGGGACATTACCGCGCGCAAACGCGCGGAGGAGGCGCTGCGGGAATCGCGGAACCTTCTGCAGGCGGTGTTGGACACGATCCCGGCGCGTGTCTTCTGGAAGGACCCCGACCTGCGGTACCTCGGCTGCAATCGGCCGTTCGCCCGTGATGCCGGTGTCCGTTCACCGGACGAGATCATCGGCAGGGACGACTACCAGATGGGCTGGCGGGAACAGGCCGATCTGTATCGAAACGACGACCGGCAGGTCCTGGAATCGGGGAAGCCGAAGCTGAACTATGAAGAACCGCAAACGGCGCCCGACGGCCGGGGCATCTGGCTGCGCACCAACAAGGTTCCGCTGCAAAATGCCGACGGCGCCGTCTGGGGGGTCCTGGGCACGTACGAGGATATCACTGAGTCGAAACGGGCGGAAATGGCGCTGCGACGGAACGAGGAGCGCTTCCGGTCCATCGCCGAGGCGCTGCCCGACGTCATCTACCGGTTGGGCCCCGACGGTTCGGTGATCTATGTTTCTCCGTCGGTGCAGACCGTCCTCGGGTTTACGGTCGAGGAAGCGTTGGGACAGGACTTTACCCGGTTCGTCCACCCCGGGGACAGGGAGCTCGCCGTCGACGCCTACCGGCGGTTATTGAAGGGCGAGCAGATCAGAGACCTCCATCTCCGGGTGCTCGGGAGATCGGGCGCGGCGATCCATGCCGAGATCAATGTCGTCCCGCTCGCGCACGAAGGCGCGGTGTCCGAGATCCAGGGAGTGATCCGCGACATCACCGATCGCAAACGGGCGGAGGAAGAACAGGAAAAGCTCCAGGCCCAGTTCACCCAGGTCCAGAAGATGGAATCCGTCGGCCGCCTGGCCGGCGGCGTGGCCCATGATTTCAACAACATGCTGAACGTGATCCTGGTCTATGCGGAAATGGCACTGAAGCAGCTTGCCCCGGACGCTCCCCTCCGGGAAAACCTCCAGAACATCCAGAAGGCCGCGAAGCGCTCCGCCGGCCTTACCCGCCAGCTGCTGGCCTTTGCCCGCAAGCAGGTCATCGCGCCCCAGGTGCTCGACCTGAACGAGACCGTCGAGGGAATGCTGAAGATGCTGCTCCGCCTCATCGGCGAGCACATCGAAGTGGCGTGGGTCCCCCGCGGCGGCCTCTGGGCGGTCAGGATCGACCCGGCCCAGGTCGACCAGATCCTGGCGAACCTGCTGGTCAATGCCCGTGACGCCATCGGCGACAAAGGCAGGATCTCCATCGTAACGGATAATGTCGTTTTGGACGAAGCGTACTGCGCCGGACATCGCGGGGCCCTGCCGGGCAGGTTCGCCATGCTGGCAGTGAGCGACGACGGCTGCGGCATGGGCCAGGAACTCCTCGATCACATCTTCGAACCCTTTTTCACGACCAAGGGGGTGGGACGCGGCACCGGCCTGGGTCTGGCGACGGTGTACGGCATCGTCAAGCAGAACGACGGTTTCATCAACGCTGCCAGCGAACCGGGCAAAGGAACATCGATCAGGATCTACCTGCCCTGCTGCGAGACCGGGACCGGGCCGGTCCCGGCGGATGAAGCGGCACCGGCCGCACAGGGCGGCACCGAGACGATCCTGCTGGTCGAGGATGAGCCGATGGTCCTCACGCTCTGCAAAACCCTGCTCGAGGACAGGGGCTTCACCGTGCTGACCGCAGGCACCCCCGGCGAGGCGATCCGCCTGGCCGGGATGCACGCCGGCCCGGTCCACCTGCTCGTGACCGACGTGGTCATGCCGGAGATGAACGGCCGGGACCTCGCCGAACGGCTGCGCTCCCTTCATCCGAAGATCAGGAGCCTGTTCATGTCCGGCTATTCGGCCGATATCATCGCCAGCCGGGGCGTGCTGGAGGACGGCGTCCAGTTCATACAGAAACCGTTTTGCGTGAACGAGCTGGCAACGAAAGTGCGGGATGCGCTGGAGAAGAACCGACATTCGGGCGGCGACGGGTCCGCATGACCCCGCTGTGCCCACGGTAGTACGAAAGGAAGCGGCGACTGAACGTCAACGTGAGAACGTGAGGGGAAGTGATGCTGGCAGGAGACACTCCAAGCCTGACCCCCGGGCGCCGACATCGGGGGAACGAGGAAATCAGCCGCTATTCCAGCCCCTCCTCTGCCTATGCCGCCTTCCTGAGACCGGGCTTGTCGTACGCTTCCTGAAGCGCCCTGATGTCGAGCTTGGTCATCTGGATCAGCGCCTCCATGACCGCCTCGCTTCTCTTCGCATCCTTGTCCTCCAGCATCTTGTCGAGGACCGCGGGGACGACCTGCCAGGACAGACCGTACTTGTCCTTCAGCCATCCGCAGACCGATTTCTCTCCGCCTTCCGAGAGCTTGTCCCAGAGCCGGTCGATCTCTTTCTGCGTATTGCAGGTCAGAACGAACGACACGGCGGGGGAAAAGGCGAACTGCGGCCCCCCGTTCAGCGCCATGAACTCCTGGCCGTTGATCGTGAACGTGACGGTCATAACGGAACCCACCGGCTGCCCCGATTCCTTTGCAGCTGCCTCGCCGTAGCGGGTGATCTTTCCGATCTTCGAGTTCCTGATGGTCGACACATAGAACTGCGCGGCCTCCTCGGCCTTGCCATGGAACCACAGGCAGGGAACGACCGGTTTCTTTTTTATGCCTCTTGTTTTCAACATGGTAATCCTCCTTCCCGCTTATCCCGGCCGCCGGCATGGCGGTAAGACCATTTTCTGGACGTGATGCCCCAACCGGAAAAGCGTCAGCCCGTTGAGCTGATAAACGGACCATACCTATCCTCTATTATGCTTGTAGTATACACTCGCAGAGGCAGTTTGGCGACACTCAGCTGCCCCCGTTAAACTTTTGAGGTATAATTTTAACGAAGGAGGTGCGACATGAGAAAAATAATCGTTTTATCATTTATTACCTTAGATGGGGTAATGCAAGCACCTGGCGGACCTGAGGAAGATACATCAGGCCGTTTCAAATATGGCGGTTGGGTTACGCCTTATTTTGACGAAGTTGCTGGCAAGGTCATGGAAAAGCAGATGAAACCTGCAGATCTTCTTCTGGGCAGAAAAACATTTAAGATCTTTGCCGGCTACTGGCCTGAACATGCAGACAATTGGCCAGGGATCAATGATGTCACCAAATACGTCATGTCCAGGACCATGAAAAAGTCAGATTGGAAAAACTCGGTCTTCCTCAAAAGCCTGGCGAATATCAAGAAGCTCAAACGCTCAAAAGGTCCTGACATTCAAGTTCACGGCAGTGGTGAGCTCATTCAGCTGCTACTTAAGAATGATCTGGTTGACGAACTCTGGCTCAAAATTTTCCCGTTGACTCTTGGTAAAGGAAAAAAGCTGTTTGACAAGGGCGCGATTCCGGCGGCATTTACATTAATAGAGAGTTTGGTTACACCAAGTGGGGTGATTATTGCCAATTACAAGCGAGCTGGAAAAGTCAAGACAGGCACTTTTGGGGCTTAAGGCGGCTAACCTGTTAATACTTCCCCAGATACGCTCTATGCTTTATTAAGCCAGGTTGATAGTAACGGCAAAGCAACCATAGAAACAACGGCCCCTAAGTTGTTCCGGGCATACCGCTAGCCGACCTTGCCGGGATGTTCGCGCCGAACCATCTGGACAACCTGGTCCAGTTTCTGCAAAAAGTTCGACCTGTCGCGTTTGGAGAAGGGTGCCGGCCCCCCGGTGATCTCGCCGTTCCCCCGCAGTTCCGCAAGGAGGTTGCGGGTTGCGACAGCATCTCCGATATTTTCTTCGGTGAAGGCCTTCCCCGTATGACCGATCGCGTACGCACCGGCCTTGATGCATCGGCTCGCGAGCAGGACATCAGCCGTGACAACGATGTCAAGGGGAGCGACATTGGCAACGATCCAGTCGTCGGCCTCATCGGGCCTCTCGCCGACAACGTGAAGGACGATGCCATCCTCTTCGGGCACGCGCATCCAGGAGTTGGCCACCAGGGTGACACCTATATGATACCTGGCTGCAACCCGGTAGACCTCTTCCTTCACCGGGCATGCGTCAGCATCTACAAAAATAGTCAGCAATCCATATCCTTGTTCGACAAATTCAAAAGACGCCAGTGAGGTTGTCTCCAGTCGGTCCATCGATGAATTGTTTTGATCTAGTCAAGCGCCCCATGTTCCTTTGCAATTCTGATCCAGCGTTCAGCCAGTTCGGCAGGATCTGCGCCGAGGCCACGGCCAAGGTGCAGCGCCAGTCCCATCAATACTACCGATGCCTTGCGGAGATCGGCGATAGTGTCCAGGGTGCCGAATGATCCTTGAGCTTTCAAAAGGAGGAGATCGTGATGGTGGCGGGAAAAAGCTGTGGGATCATGCAATCCATCGGCTAACTCAGGGATCATCAGCAGGTCGATCCACCCGGGGCCAAGCCGGTCCCGCAATTGTTCCGGCCCTTCTCCGCCCATCTCCCGCCAGAGACGCAAGGTCTGCCGGTCACCCGATTCGGCCAGGCCGCTTTCCAGCAGAAAGGCGAAAGCGCTGTCAGCTAAACCTTGCATCACTTCGAGATACTCATCCTGAGCAACTTCGAAGCGCTTCGCGTCCTGTGCTTCAATATAGGCGGCAACGCTCGATCGAGGCAGATCGAAAACTTCCGGACACCCTTCCAAACAGGGGAACTCACTCCCTTCGTACAGGTAGTACAGCTCATCGCCCTGCCTTTGGCGTCCAAGAGGATATAACCGACAGGCCAATGGTCGCCCCGAATGTACGCTGCATCCGAGATCAGGCACATACTGGCTGCATGCCGGCTGCTGTCTCCAGCCGGGTGCGCCATCAAAACGCAGCTGGATGCCGCCAAAGTCGCAGAATTGATCACGAAACGCCCTACGAGTCAGCCCTTTTGCTTCAGCCAGACACGCCAGTTCCCACGGATTCAGCCTGACCGTTTTGCCATGACAGCAGGTGCCTGAACGTGAGCAGGTAAGCGGCAGAATTTCAGTAAGGGTGAGTTTTGTCGTGACCGGCATTACCTTTGGTCTCCCGCTCATCGGACTTCCGGCTGAGGCTCGGTCCTCTGGGGCTTGCGGAAAGCGCGGATGATCATGGGAACGACAAGCATCGCGGCAAGAACGATCCACATCGTTGTGTCGGGATCGCCGATGTACTGGTTGAGGTGCATCGTCGTGACCGCAATGACGCCGTAATACAGCATGTCCCCGGCGATCGCAAAGACCCAGCCCATGAGGAATCCATGTCCCGCAGCCATCGCCGTGGCCCGCCCGGTCATCGGGTCCACGCCAAAGGAGATCATGACGAGCGAAATAGGGCCTGCACCGGTGCCGCTCATGTGTTCCGCGCTCCTGGCCATTGCAGCCTTCATCCGGCTGCTGAGGCGGGCGAGGAACGGGACCTTCCCTGCCACCCATGCGAGAAGCCGAAGGACCGGTTCGAACGCGAGCGCGAGCAGGATGTCGGAGATCAGGTAGAGACCCGCGACCACGGGCCAGACCAGCCCCTTATCACGGGCGAGCAGAACGCCGGCCGGGATCCCGCCGCCGACAGGGATGAGGAAGAGCATCAATACGGAGAGCATGGGGGATATTAACAGACGGGAAGGTCAAAGGCAAGCGACGGTGAGTCATTGCGAGAGAATGTCAATTCTGAGTCTGACGACAGCCGCTTATCGGGCAATGTCAAATGTAAAGACTTGATAATCATATGAAGGCACCTCAGCATACCAGAGAGGGTTAAGCTCTCTGGTATGCTTCTAGGAAAGAGTCCAATCCAACCTAGGAGGTGCTGTATGA
>JAGVOT010000020.1 GCA_020052615.1 Nitrospirota bacterium
ACGGCCGCAATGGCCGTGGGAGCGACGACATCATACCCCGTCTTTGCGGTGTCCAGCGTCACCTGAACGGCAAGATGCGTCGTTGCGACACCCTCTTTCACGAGGACCACCGTCGGGTACGCCAGCAGGTTGACGCTCAAGTATCCCAGCGCGGCCCCCGTGGTCTTCGCAAGGGGTTCGACCGTGGCATCCCACAGAAGGCCCTGCAGGACCCACCGGATGGACTTGAGCACCGACAGACTGACGCCCTGCGTCCGGTAATTCTCGCCCAGTTCCTTCCCCGCCTTTTTGAACGACGAAGTCGCGTCGGTTCCATAACCGCTTATCGTGCCGCCCAGGAGATCAACGGTCTTCTCCGACCATTCCTTCCTCCATTTGTTCTCCTCTCCCAATATATCGATGAGGCTCAGTCCCCGGATATTGGCGCCTGTCCGCTCTATCCGCCGCTTGACATCCTTGGGAACGGCGGCATATCCCTTCACGAAACGGGTGCCGCCATAGTCAAGCGCCTTCCCCGCGCGGTCGATGCTGTCCGAGGACAGCCCTTTCGCCAGGTCGAGGGAGCCGGACACGATCTTGTCCCCGGCAGCAACACCATCAGAAATGATCTCCTTGCCTCCCGATACGCTGCCTCTGGCGATCTTCTTCCCTCCCGTGGAGCTTTCCGCAGCGATCTGTTCGCCCGCAGCGGCTGCGCCGGCGACGATCTTGTTCCCGCCTGCGCGCGAGGCCTGAACGACGGTCAAACCCGCGTCGCTGCGAATCAGGTCCTTCGACGCGTCCCACGAACGGCCTGCGATCGACTTGCCGAGGTCAGAGGATTTATACACCAGCGTTTTCCCGCCCTCGGTCATCGAGCGGTCGATGGCCTCCGCAGCGTCCTTGCTGATCCCCTGAATGTCCTTGAAAAGCTCATAGCTCCTGTTGGTCCCGTCGGCGATGATCGTGACCGACTCGGCCGCATTCTTTATCGATTTCTCGAAGGCCTGGGGACCCCGGACACCGGCAAGCTCCGACGCCAGGGTGAAGGCATCCGGCGCCGGCGGGATCAGTTTGATGCTCGTGTTCGGCACCTCGAAGGCGCCGTTGTTATAGAGCGACGTGTGGCCTTCGACGACGAGCTTCTTCGTGTACTTGAGCGGGTCGTCGTCAATCTTCCTGGCGGCGCAGCCTGCAGCTGCCAGCGTAAGGAGCGACGTCAGAAGGATCACATTCCCCCAACCGCCAAGTCTACTGTTTCTCACGATTTCCCTCCCCGGTCCGCAGGTCATCAGGCAGCCGCTCCAGGACGTCGCGGATCACCGCCGGGTCCGTGGACAGCACCTCGACCTTGGTTCCCTGGCTCTGCTCGAGCTTCTTCAGGTCAACTACTGTCCCGACGGGCAGGTCGCCGAGCGTCGGCTGGTCCTTGTCGTCGCTACTCGTCTTGAGCTTTCCGCTTGCCGCGGCGATCATGAGCCGCGGACCCTCCCAGGCGAGAAAGACCACGTCCAAAGCGCCCATAACAAGATGGGTAGGGACCGCGGTCAGGGCATTGTAGCCAAGCACCACCCCGCTCGATGCCTGGTTGATCACCACCTTGGTCGTGCCCTTCACCCCGTCATAGGTCACCAGCCCGACGTAGGTTGCCGTGTCGATCGTTGCCGTCGTCACGCCCTGCGCCGCTCCCGCGACCGGCCCTGCGGCAATAAAGGCGACCTGGTTCACCGCGCCCAGTGTCCCGCCCGCTGCGTAGGTGACCGGGACCGCGGACAGGGACAGGACGGACATGCCCGCCAGGAGGCCGCTCTCTACCGTCGGAGATACGAGCTTGATGCCTGTTTTTCCCGTGTAGTACACCGTGAGCCCCACGGACTGGACGGTCCTGCCTGCCACGACTGCCGTGCTCGCGACCGGCAGGAACACCCCGTAGGCTCCCGCGTAGGTCACGGCCGAGGTCCCGGTCTTGACGATGGTCTTGGACGACGGCGCCACGATGCCGTGGTAGATGCTTTTGAGATAACCATAGAGGATCGGACCGAGCGCCGTGAGGGTGTTCTTCGACTCGCCCGACCGGTCGTACTCCTTCCTGAACTCCGAAGCTGCCCTGTCGAAGGCCTTGTCCCAACCCGTCTCGATCTTCCCTGCGAACTTGTCGTTCGCCGTGCTCGTGAGCTCCCAGATGTTGCTGAAATCGCCTTTGAGGCCGGTGAAATAGTTCCCCGGCAGCGCGGCCAGTTCCTTCCGGTCCTCGGCGGTCCGTTTGCCCAGCGAGAGGTTGCCCTGGATGAACGCTTCCCCTGCCTTGCGGAAGGCCCTGGACGAGTACGCAAGCTCCGCCTTGCCTGCGCGATGCGTCCCTTCGAAGATGTCTCCCGTCAGTTCGGTGCCGGTGTCCACAACGCGTTTTCCGCCCTCCACCGCACCTTTCGCGTCCAAAGCGATGTTTGCCTTGTAATCCTTGCTCCGTTGTGAAGCGCTGGCAGCGGCATCTGCCAGGGCGTCGCCGGAACGGGTAAGGGAATGCTTCTTCGCGTAGTCCAGGGCCCTGCTGCTCGACGTAACGATGAGCCAGCCTTCGCTGTACAGCATCTTGTGGCCGCGCAGGTTGCCCATGGTGAGCGGGATCACGTCCTCGACGGTCTGCTTCCCGCCGTTTCCCGTGCCGGCGCTGGTGACCGTCGGCGCCGATCCTTCGGCACACAGGACTGACGACAGGGAAAATACCATAAGGATCGAGCAAATCCCGTTTACGGCAGTTCGCTTGAGGCTGTTCATTTTTTCTCTCATGTATTGGAAGAATGGGGTAAGAAACTGGAGGAAGAATAGCACAACAACGATGGAGTGACAAGGCCGGTAAGATCGGCCGATCCCATTCGGGGGGTCGGCGACATACCATGCCCTCGAAGGGAGAAAAAAACGGGGAGGAGAGTTTCCTCCCCTCCCCCATCAGAACGGTTTGCCCAGTTTCTTTAATGAGCGTGTTCGGGTTCATCCTCGTACCCGGTGAACATCGCCTTGATGTGCGTCCATGTCGAGTGCCCGAGCGTGGCCAGATAGACATGGACGAACAGGAACGCCGTGAAGAAAATGGACAGGAACAGATGGCCCGCATCCACCATCTTCAGGCCTCCTACGACGGCGATCACACCGGAAAACATCTTGATGTCCCACAGCATCAGCCCCGTCACGATCTGGAGCGGCATGAGCAGCAGCATGATGTTGAAGTAGGCGACCTGCTGCATGGGATTGAACTTGCTGTCCGGCGTGGCATGATGAGGGTTTTCCTCGCCCACAAAGATCCCGTAGGCATAGTAGCGTGCCTGGCGGATGCTCCCCTTGAGGAAATTTTTCAGGTTCGGGTCGGGGAGATAGATCTTGAGCTTTCCTGACAGCAGATAGTACAGCGCCCAGAGGCAGAAGTTGGCGATCAGCACGAATCCGAAGAAGTTGTGCACCTCCACCGCTGTCTTGAACGACGTCAGATGGACCACATCGCGGTACCGGATCTGGACCCCGGTGGCGATCAGGACGAAGAAGCTCGCGGCATTGATCCAGTGCCAGATCCGCACCGGCAGTGCGTGAAGATATGTCCGTTTCATGGTCTCGTCCCCCTTCCCGGGCCTGCGTGCTGCCGGGCCCTTCGCGCGCGGCCGGTCAGCATCCTGATGGTCCCATGCAGCACCGGCACGGCCAGACCTCCCATGATCATGACCGCTCCCATGATGTCGAAGGCCTGCTGGCGCATGCTGCCGATGGCGTAGAACTGGTTCAGGGGCAGCATGGCGAACAGGGAGCCCATGGCAGCGGAATCCACGTTGTAGAACGTCTCCCGTCCGTCCTTGCCCTTGACGGTGAGAGAGATCGCGGTGAAGAACTCGGAGTCGGCGGTGTGGCACCATTCACACTGGCGCACCGCGCTGCCTTTCGGGACAAGATAATGAGCATGTTGACTGTCGCTGAGACCGACGGTGCCGGACATTTTCACCTTCTGTTCATGGCTGTTCAGTTCCTGGTAGATGCCCCAGAGGCGTTCGGGATCAAGATGGTCCCCGGTGGATCCGGCCGCTTTCGCCGCCGGGTCCTTCATGGCCGTCTGCATGGCGGCATCGGTCACCATGTCGCCCGAGGCATCATCGGTAAGCCGCAGGTAGATCGTCCGTTTGAATTCACCCGATACGTGACAGACCGTGCAGGAGACGGAGTCGAAATGCGCTCCGGCGTTCGGCAGCCACTCCCTATGGGCGGCCAGGACCTTCGCGTGGCATCCCAGGCAGACATCCTTGGGCGACCGCGAGGCCTGTGCGGCCTTCACGTCATGGGCGAAATGACAGGTGGAGCAGATGGGGGCCTTGCTCCCACCGTTCGATTTGGCCTTGCCGTGCACGCTGGCCTCATATGCCCCGAAGATCTCGCTGTGGCATTTCTTGCACGGCACGCCTTCCATGGTCTGCGCCAAGGCCTTGGGTCCCACCGCGTGGGCGCCGTGGCAATCGGAGCAGACCGGTGCGCCCCTGTTCCCCTTGGAAAGCAGGTCGGAATGGATGCTCCCCCGGTGCTGTGCCGACTTGTCGGAATGGCACCTCCGGCAGGCCTCTGCGCCTGCAATGGAAACCTCTCGAATGCTTGAGAACTTCAGATTGGGGTGCTCTTCCTTGGAGAAATTGGTATGACAGTCGGTGCACCCATGGCCCTTGTGCACGGACTTCCGCAGACCCGCCTCGCTGATCGAGAGGGAAAGCGTTTCTCCATTGATGGACATGCTGAGCTGCTGCTGGTGACAGGTGAGACAGTACTGCGTGGTAGTGAGCTTTTCTTTCTGGGTAGGGACTTTTCTGATGGCATGGGAACCATGGCATTCTGAACAGGGCGGTGCGTTCGCTTTCGTGATGGCCTTTTGATGGATCGGGTTGGCCGTCAGCTGTTCAGCGGCATGGCAGGTCTTGCACGCGCTTGCCACATGGAGCATGAATTCCGTCTTGCTCGCATACTGCGAAGCGGGGTGCGTGTTCAGGGAAACATCGCTGTGGCAGCTGGTGCAGGTCAGAAAGCCGTGGACCGTGTTCTTGAAGTGGCTCTCCGTCACCTGCAGGTCGATCGTGCTCTTGTCCTTGAAGGTCTTGGTCATGCCGGGCGTTGCGTGGCAGCCCAGACATGCCTTGGCCTCATCCGACGCGACTGCTTCGGAAGCGTGGATGGTGCGGGGCAGGAACACGAGGGTGACGAGCAGGAACAGGAACGGAATGACGCAGGTGAACAGCAGGCCCGCAAGCGGTCCCGCAATGAATACGCCGGCGACCGGGAGCTTTACATAGGACGTCGCGCCGCTGCCCGGAAGCTCGCTGTTCCCGGCCGCATCGACCCTCTCGCCGTTGGACAGGTTCCAGTACGTTCCCTTTGCTACAGATTGTCCGCCGTGAAATTTGAACATGCTTCACTACCTCCTTTCTGAGAAAGTCTGGGAGCCATACGGCTCCTCAGTGATGCCGTAGTACGATAACGAATGGAGCCGGGCATCGTGGCGATGCTCCGGGACCAGGCGTTCTTGACTAGAAGGATAGCTGATTTTCAGCTGAAATCAATAGGAAGAAATTCGTAGAAGGCGATTATTTTTGAGTTTAACAGAATGTTGCACGGCGATACGGGAAAGGGTGACGAACGGGGCAAGAAGGCAATGCTACTTGTAAACCTCATCATGGGCGCCGATGTCGAGCAGCATGATCTCTTTTTTCGTGATCACGACGGTCAGGGTAATGCGATAACTGTCGGTTATGCTGACCGCCTCGATGCCCGTCTGCCTGCCGCCAGGATGATGATACTCGAGATGAGGTTGAAAGGGGTCTTTTTCCAGATCACGAAGGATAGCGGCGACTTTCTTCCTGAGTTCAGGATGGCGCTTTGCGAACTTCTTCGCGCTGCGCGTGAAGTGGGCTGTCCAGAGGAGCGTGTACATGCCTTAATCTTCCAGCCCCAATTCCTTGATCAGGTCCTTTGCAGTCCCGCGCTTGACCCTGCCTGCTTTAACGTCTTCCAGAGACGCGCGGAGTCGGGCGCTGTACGCCTCCCCTTCCGCCTCGACCAGATCGCGATACCGCTCCTCGGAAAGCACGACATACCGGGGCTGATTGTTCTTGATCACATGGACCGGCCCCTCTTTCAGCGCCTCATCCACTGCGGAGATCCCTCTTTTCTTGATATCCTGCGCCGCGATTGCGTTCATTGAAAGATACTCCTTTCGGTACTTTATTCAGCACTGATATAGTACCAGTATATGGCACCAGTTTCAACCTAAATATCGCTTCGTCACACTTTCCTACGTGTGGTCCTTCGCTGACAGGTCCCCCACGATCTCCCTGAACTGCTCCAATGCCGCCTCAAGGTCTTCCACGATCTCCTGCGCGATGACGTCGGGATCGGGGAGGTTGTCGGAGGCTTCGAGGGATTCGTCCTTGAGCCAGAAAATGTCGAGGCTGGCCTTGTCGCGGCTTACGAGTTCATCATAGTTATACGACCGCCATCGGCCTTGATTCTTAACTTCCTCTCCCCTCGCGGGAGAGGACTGAGGTGAGGGGGTGCCTTTCTTCTTTCCTTTTGCCGTCATTCCGGCCCCCGAGCCGGAATCCAGTTCAGGCTTCCAGGTGGCCTTGCGCTGATGCCGGTTTTCGGGGTTATAGCACTTCACAAACTCATCAAGGTCTGCGCGCTGAAGGGAGTTCGTCTTGAGCGTGAAGTGCATGTTCGTGCGGAGGTCGTAGATCCAGAGCTTCTTTGTCCAGGGCGTTTCGCTTGCCGGCTTTTTGTCGAAGAAGAGCACGTTCGCCTTCACCCCCTGGGCGTAGAACAGGCCCGTGGGCAGGCGTAGGAGCGTATGCACGTCGCACTCGGCCAGGAGCTTTCGCCTGACCGTCTCCCCTGCCCCGCCTTCGAACAGCACGTTATCCGGCACGACGACCGCCGCGCGGCCATTCTGTTTTAAAAGGGTCTTTACATGCTGGATGAAGTTGAGCTGTTTGTTCGAGGTCGTTGCCCAGAAGTCCTCGCGCTCGATGATATCGGTCTCCCGCGATACTTTGCCGTTCTCGGCAACGATGGTGGTGCTGCTCTTCTTGCCGAAGGGCGGATTGGTCAGAACGATATCGAACCGGTCTCCGGGGTCGGTTGCAAGAGAGTCAGAAACGACGATAGGAAGGTCCTTGTCGGTCCCGATGCTGTGGAGCATCAGGTTCATGGCGCAGAGCCGGGCCGTGCTCTGGACCAGCTCCCAGCCCTTGAAGGTCGAGCCCTTGAGCTTGCGCTTCTCGTCGGCGCTCATGTTCGGGTTGTGCTTAACCACGTAATCGTGCGCGGCAAGGAGAAACCCGCCGGTCCCGCACGCAGGATCGCAGAGGGTCTCTTTCGGCTTGGGCTGGATCACGTCAACCATGGCCTGGATCAAAGGACGGGGTGTGAAGTACTGGCCCGCGCCGGACTTCGTATCCTGTGCGTTCTTCTCCAGGAGACCTTCGTATGCGTCCCCTTTCACATCCGCGCTCATGACCGACCAGTTTTCCTTATCTATCAGGTCGACGACAAGCCGCCGCAGCTTCGACGGGTCCTGGAACTTGTTCTGGGATTTGTTGAAGATCAGGCCGAGCAGCCCTTTTTCGTTGCCCAGGCTTTCGAGCATGTGGCGGTAGTGGTCGAACAGATCGTCGCCGTCCTTCTTTAAGAGCGTGGGCCAGTTGTACTTCGCGGGCACGGCACTCGGCTGGTTGTACGGCGGTTTCGTGCGCTCGTCGGCCATCTTGAGGAACAGCAGGTACGTTAGCTGCTCCACGTAATCGCCGTAGCTCATTCCATCGTCCCTTAGGACGTTACAGTAGTTCCAGAGTTTTTGAACAATTGCGGAGGGTGTCATAAAGTTATTATTTTTACGGTATTTATTGTGTCTCACACGTTATAGCCTAATTGTTTTGCGTATCACATAATGCGTTTTATGATACACAAAGTCAATAGACAATATTTCACGTAACTCAAGTTTATTTCTGTGCAATTTCAAGTAGTTTCGGAAACATCAGGACACCTGCCCGCCGACCTTTGCCCTTACGAATGGGCAGAATGACTTTCTCTTTTTCCAAAGCATTCAGTATTCGCAGTGCCGTAGGTTTGGGGATCCCGGAGGATTCAATAAAATCGGTAGTCCTGAAGATCGGGATCATAAAGAGGCAGTCGAGAGCTTGAATAGAAAATTGCGACCGGGTAATTCTGCTGATCTCTTTCTTCATGTCATCGTATAACGCCAATATTTCCTTAGCATTCTCACTGTTTCTTCTTGCCTGCACCAACACTGCGGTTAGAAAGAACTGTATCCATCCCTGCCAGTCTTTCGATGTCGATATCGACTGCAATCTATCATAATATACGTCCCGATTGGCTTCAAGGTACGAGCTCAGATAGAAGACCGGACTGGACAGCAATCCTTTTTCAAAAAGGAACAAGGGAATCAACATTCTGCCGACCCTCCCGTTCCCGTCACGAAAGGGGTGGATAATCTCAAACTGAGCATGGACAATGGCAAGTTGAACGAGGCGGTCTTTTTCGTCAAAGTGAATGTATTTTTCCCAATCCGAGAGATGCTCCAGCAAACGTAGCGGCTCAGGCGGGACATAGGTCGCTTCTTCTATCTTGCAGCCAGGCTTGCCGATCCAGTTTTGATCGCGTCTGAACTCGCCGCGCCCCTTGTCTCTGCCTCGCACACTGTCCAGCAGGATCGAGTGAAGATCTTTCACCATATTCAAGGATATCGGTCTCTTCTCCAGAAGTTTAACGGCCGTTTGCAGTGCCTGGCGATAATTCATGATTTCCCGGATATCTTCCGCTTTTTTATCGTCGGGCCCCGGTGAGGCTTCATATTCCAGCACTTCCTGAAGAGTTGCCTCAGTTCCCTCGATCTTCGAGGACAACACCGCCTCCTGTGTCGTCAGCGGAGAAAGCAGAACACTTGGATTAATGATGCCCTGCAAAATGCCGTCGAAGCGTGCTAGCGCGGCGTTCGCCTCCCCGATGAGTCGGACCAATGATTCCCAATTCAAAGAGGGTAAAGGCAATGTATCGGGTACAAATGGTTTCATATCGCGCTCCAATTTTCGTTATGCATCATACGGTCATCCAATGAATTGTTCTGGGATTTGTTGAAGATCAGGCCGAGCAGACCTTTTTCCACTGATAATGCCTTTCTCCAAAACTCCTCGCCCTCGATGGGAGAGGAATTCAAAGGTGAGGGTGAAAAGCTTTTGCCCAGGCTTTCGAGCATGTGGTGGTAGTGGTCGAACAGGTCGTCGCCGTCTTTCTTCAAGAGCGTGGGCCAGTTGTACTTCGCCGGCACGGCACTCGGCTGATTATAGGGCGGCTTTGTGCGCTCGTCGGCCATCTTGAGGAACAGCAGGTACGTGAGCTGCTCCACGTAGTCGCCGTAGCTCATCCCGTCGTCCCGGAGGACGTTA
>JAGVOT010000130.1 GCA_020052615.1 Nitrospirota bacterium
CCTCCTCCGCCTCCGCCAAAGCCGAATTCCCAGCAAGCGGTCCCTTCAGACATATTCGATATCATTCAGGAGGCGCCGGCGCATACTGCCGTTCGTGCGACCCAGACGACACCCGCCGCTCCCCGGATGGAGAAGGCCGAGGAGGAGACCTTCGAGGTCGAGCCGGAGTTTGAAGTCGAGCCTGAAGTAGAATCAGAGCAACCCGCTCCGGCGAAGCCGCAACCGGCCCCCGCTGTATTAAAGACATCGGAGGCCGAGGACGCGGAATGGGCCAGGTTGGCGGAAGAGACCGAAGTTGAAGTTGAACCGGAGCCTATGTCCGGACAAACAGCCGCGGTCCCTGATGCATTCGACACGGACCAGCTGTTCGGCCGGGAACCTTCCCCTGCACCGCAGGCAAGTGCGGCCGAGATCCCTTCGTTCGAATTTGGAGCTCCGCTGTCAACGGAAGAAGAAAAGGCCCTTCCTGTCGGTCAAAAAGCGATGGACGAAATGCGAGAAGGGCTTGGGCTTGCCGAGGAAGACGCCTCCGCCAGGCATCCCGATATTGTGAGCTTTGAATCCCTCGATGTGGCATCGAGGGCCTCCCATGAAGATTACGCCTATACGCCGCCCGCAGCCAAGGTCCCGGCAGCGCAAACGGCAGCAGCACCGGCTCCCGAACAGCCTTTCCGCACATTGTCCCGTGCTCCGGAAGTATCCGATGAAATGCTCAAGGGTGTTGCCCGGGAAGCCATTGAGAAGGCTGTACGAGAGGTCCTGGAGCGGGTAGCGTGGGAGGTCATTCCCGACCTGGCAGAACGTCTGATCCGTGAAGAGATCGAGCGGCTCAAAGCGGAAAAATAGAAAATCGTTCACAGGTATATTTCAGGCACCAAAAGACACGCTCAACATAAACAGGGATCAGTTGTTGGCGTTTTGACGATCGGCATTCAGCCTGAGGGGACACGCTCCCCTCTTTTTATTGTCTCGCCGGTCCCGGCTCGTCATGAGCACAGCAGATCCGGTGTTCTTCTCTTCTGTAATTCCTACACCTTTGACAACGTGATTAATTGAATATGAAGGAGCTGGTGGATGTCCGTGAATGAGCTTTCAAAATCCTACGATCCAAAGTCGGTCGAAGAGACCTGGTACGACTTCTGGATCAATAAGAAATATTTTCATGCCGATGAGAACGCGGTTCACCAGCATTTCTCCATCGTGATCCCGCCTCCCAATGTCACCGGACAGCTCCACATCGGCCATGCCTTGAACTCCACGCTTCAGGACATCCTCGCCCGGTGGATGCGCATGTCCGGGAGGAATGTGCTCTGGGTGCCGGGAACGGATCACGCGGGCATTGCTACGCAGAACGTCGTGGAGCGCATGCTTGCAAAAGAGAACATCGACCGCCATGCAATGGGGCGGGAGAAGTTCATCGAAAAGGTCTGGGAGTGGAAGAAGGAATACGGCGGGAAGATCATCGGTCAGCTCAAGCGGCTCGGCGCTTCCTGCGACTGGGACCGCGAGCGGTTCACCATGGACGAGGGGTTGTCGAAGGCCGTCCGGGAGGTCTTTGTCCGGCTCCACGAGGAAGGGCTCATCTACCGCGGCGAACGGCTGATCAACTGGTGCCCCCGCTGCCACACGGCGCTTTCCGACATCGAAGTGGAGCACGAGGACGAAAAGGGCAAGCTCTATCACATTTCCTATCCGCTGAGCCATGACCATTCGGTCCGTCTTACCGTTGCCACGACACGGCCCGAGACCATGCTGGGCGATACGGCAGTGGCCGTGCACCCCTTGGACCCCCGCTACAAGGACCTGATCGGCAAGACCGTAGATCTCCCGCTTACGAACAGAAAGATCCCTGTCGTAGGCGACTCGATCCTTGTTGACCTCGAGTTCGGCACCGGGGCCGTGAAGGTCACCCCTGCCCACGATTTCAACGATTATGAAGCTGGCTTGCGGCAGGACCCTGAGCTCCTGCGGATAAAAATGCTGAGCGACAAGGCCGAGATACTGGCCGATATCCCGGACGTGCTTCCCGAGGTGCTCCACCAGATCGCGGGCAAGCCCGCCAAAAAGGCGCGGGGCATGATCGTGGAGCTGCTCAAGGGGCAGGGATATCTCGGCAGGACGGACGATCACAGCCATTCCATCGGCAAGTGCTATCGATGCAAGACCGTTGTGGAGCCCTATCTTTCTCCCCAATGGTTCGTAAAGACGCAGCCCCTTGCGGAACCTGCCATCAAGGCTGTCGAGGACGGCACGATCGCATTCTACCCCAAAGGCTGGGAGAACACCTACTTCGACTGGATGCGGAACATCAAGGACTGGTGCATCTCGCGCCAGATCTGGTGGGGCCACCGCATCCCGGCATGGTACTGCGACGACTGCGCCGCCATCACTGTCAGCCGCACCGATGCCGTCACTTGCTCGGCTTGCGGGAGCACAAACATCCGTCAGGAGACCGATGTGCTCGACACGTGGTTCTCGTCCGCCCTCTGGCCATTTTCCACGCTCGGCTGGCCGGAGAAGACAAAGGAACTCGCGACCTATTACCCCACGTCCGTGCTTGTTACCAGCTTCGACATCATCTTTTTCTGGGTGGCGCGCATGATCATGATGGGCCTCCACTTCATGAAGGAGGCGCCGTTCAAGGATGTCTATATCCACGCGCTGGTCCGCGACGCCGAAGGGCAGAAGATGAGCAAGTCCAAGGGGAATGTCATCGACCCGCTGGAGATGACCGAACAATACGGCACTGACGCGTTCCGGTTCACCCTCACGGCCTTTGCCGCCCAGGGCCGCGACATCAAGATGTCGCCAGAACGCATCGAGGGCTATCGGAACTTCGCGAACAAGATATGGAACGCAAGTCGCTTTGTGATGATGAACATCGAGGAAGGGTTCGTCCCGAACAGCGCAATCGTGATGCGGCAGTCGTCTCTGGCGGACCGCTGGATCGTATCGCGCCTCAACACGGTCGCGCAGGAGGTCCAGGGGGCCCTGCAGGAGTACCGGTTCAACGACGCGGCATCGACGCTTTACCAGTTCATCTGGCATGAGTACTGCGATTGGTACGTCGAGCTTTCCAAGCCCGCATTGAAGGACGAGGATCCCGGCAGGAAAAAGGCGGCCCAGACGACGCTGGTCATGACGCTGGAAACGACACTGCGCATGCTCCATCCGATCATGCCGTTCATTACCGAAGAGATCTGGCAGAAGCTTCCTAAAGAGATCAGGGGCGAGGCAGAGTCGATCATGATGTCGCCTTTTCCGAAGTCGGACGGCACATATATCGACGCGGTCGTTGAACAGACCATGCGCCTACCGATGGATGCGATCCTTGCGATCAGGAACATCCGCGGTGAGATGAACATATCTCCACGGGAGAAGGTCAAGGCGGCCATCCGGGCAGAGAATACGGATGTCATCAAGAACTTTGAACAGACAGCGGGATATGTGACGGCATTGTCGGGATTGTCGAACTTCACGGTCGCCCTTGACACGGCAAAGCCCGAGGGGTCGTCAACGGGGACGATCCGCTGCGCCGAGATCTATGTTTCCTCGGACCAGACCATCGACAAAGGCGCAGAGCGCGATCGGCTGATGAAAGAGATCGCCAAGACGTCCAAGGATATCGACATGTTCTCCAAGAAGCTGTCGAACAAGAGCTTCGTGGATAAGGCGCCGAAAGCCGTTGTTGAGAAGGATACCGCGCGGCTCGAGGAGCTGAAGGCGATGCGCGAGAAGCTGGAGCAGAGCCTCGCGACGCTGGGTGCGTGATCCGAATGCGGCACCAAGCCGGCCGCAGCGTTTAGTCGTAAAATACCGCGTGAGGGAATGAGCGAGGATGGAACATCTTATAGAAAAACTGATCGAAGAGGCGCTCTTCGAGGACATCGGTCCTGGAGATATCACGTCCGAAGCGGTGATCCCCGATGAGGCCTCGTCAACGGCCGAGGTCATCGCCAAGCAGGACCTGGTCCTTGCCGGCGCGCTGATCGCCCGGGAAGTGTTCCGCAAGCTCGACCCGTGGGTCCAGTTCACACCCCTCGCCCACGACGGCAGCCGGGTGCAGTCCGGCTCCATCATCGCGCAGGTCCAGGGCAGGACCCGGATGCTCCTTGCCGGTGAGCGCGTGGCGCTGAACCTGATGCAGCACCTCTCGGGCATCGCGACCACCACGGCCAGATTCGTTGAGGCCCTCAAGGGATCCCGCGCCGAGATCCTGGACACCCGCAAGACCCTGCCGGGCCTCCGCATGCTCGAAAAATACGCGGTACGCATGGGTGGCGGACGAAACCACCGTTTCGGTCTGTACGACGGCATCCTGGTCAAGGACAATCACATCAAAGCGGCCGGCGGCATCATCAAGGCCATGGCCGGCATCCGGAAGAAGGTCCATCCGTTGCTCAAGATCGAGGTCGAGGTGAAGAATCTTGACGAGGTGCGCGAGGCAATGGCTGCGGGAGCAACGATGATCCTGCTCGACAATATGCCGCCGGCGCTCATGAAACAGGCTGTAGGGATCACCGGCGAGCGTGTCCTGGTGGAGGCCTCGGGGAACGTGACCCTTGACAACATCAGGGCGATCGCAGAGACCGGCGTTGATTTCATTTCCTCGGGAAGCCTGACGCATTCGGCCCCTGCCGCCGATATCAGCATGAAAATAAAATAACTGTCCATGAGACAAGGAACGGGATCCAGGGACGTCCTGCTCCCGACGTCGCATCCCTGTCTCCCGTATCGGGGAATATGAAAAAGGAAGAGGTATTGACGCTCCTGCGGTCCTCACGCTCCGGCCATGTGTCGGGATCGGCGCTTGCCGCCGTGATGGGCGTATCCCGAACTGCTGTGTGGAAGCATGTCAAGACTCTGGAGCGCGAAGGATATGCGATCGAGGCCGTACCGTCAAAAGGATATCGCCTCACCGCGTCCCCTGACATCATTGTTGCCGGCGACGTGAAGCAGGGCCTGGGAACGAAGATCATCGGCAAAGAGATCCTGCATTATGCGGAAGTCGCATCGACCAACACGCTTGCCATGGACCTCGCCCAAAAGGGCGCTGATGACGGCACGGTAGTGATCGCCGAGACCCAGACCGGCGGCAAGGGAAGGCTGGGCAGGTCCTGGACATCGCCGGCCGGCAACCTGTACATAAGCATGGTCCTCCGGCCGGCCGTTCCGATCTCCCAGGCGCCGCTCATCACGCTCATGGGTGCCGTTGCTGTTGCCTCCTGCCTCAGGAGGTGCTGCGGGGTACCGGCCGGGATCAAGTGGCCGAACGATATCCTCCTGTCCGGGAAAAAGGTGTCCGGTCTTCTCACCGAGATGAGCGCGGAGCCTGACCGGATCAGACATATCGTGCTCGGGATCGGAGTGAACGTGAACATGGACAGCAGGGCGCTTCATCCCGGTGTCCGTAAGATGTCCACGTCCCTCGCTGCCGCCACGGGAAGACGCGTAGACAGGACCGCTCTCCTGAGGACCCTGCTTGCCGAGCTTGATCTCTGGTATCACCGCTTTCTGCATAACGATGAGTCGGTGCTTGCCGTGTGGAAAGAGCTGAACGTGACGCTGGGGCATCGAGTGACGGTCGACGGTGGCAGGGTAACGCTGGAGGGGTTTGCCCGCGGCGTGGATGCCGAGGGCAGGCTCATCCTCAAACTGGACGACGGAACGCTCCGGCAGGTCGCGGCCGGGGACGTGACGATCATGAAGGAAAAGCACTGACGCGGCGGCACAGCGGCAAAAGAGACGCAGCGAGAGTTCCTGATTGAATTTTTTGGCTAGAGACGTTTCACCCCGTCCCCTTGTCGACCTGTCACCGTGTCCGCAGTACTCGGAGGGAGCATGCTTCTTGCCATCGACATCGGCAATACCAATGTGGTGCTCGGCGTTTTCGAAGGTGAACGCCTGTGCGAGAGCTGGCGTATCGGGACCAAGGCATCGATCACCGCCGACGAATACGCCGTGATCGTGAAGGACCTCTTCGCCTTTTCGGACATCGCATTCAAGCAGATCGACGGGATCATCATCTCCACGGTCGTTCCGCCGCTGCTTTCGATCATGACCGAGATGTCCCGTAAGTACTTCAAGCTCGAGCCCGTGGTCGTGACCAACGAGCTCAAGACGGGGATCACGCTGAACTATGAGAATCCCCGCGAGATCGGCGCCGACCGCATCGTGAACGCCGCTGCTGCATTCAGACTTTACGGTGGACCGCTCATCATCATCGACTTCGGCACGGCGACTACCTTCTGCGCTGTGACGAAGAAAGGAGAGTACCTGGGCGGCGCAATCACGCCGGGCGTGAAGATCTCCGCCGAGGCCCTGTACCAGCGCGCGGCGAAACTGCCGCGGGTCGAAATTACGCGGCCGCAGACGATCATCGGCCGGGACACGGTGAGCGCCATGCAAGCGGGTATTCTCTTCGGGTACGCAGGCCTTGTTGATGGGATCGTAGAACGGATGAAAAGCGAGCTTTCCCCCGACGCCAGGGTGATCGCCACCGGGGGGCTTGCCGAGCTCGTTGCCCCCGAGACCAAGAGCGCTATCGAGGTCAGGCCGAACCTGACGCTCGAAGGACTTCGGCTGATCTATGATGCAAACCGTTGATATTTCAATGGAATGAACAGCTGCCAACCAGCCTGCCCGACCGCCATATTGTAAAACAAATGGGCCTCTACCTTGACGAGTCGAGGTTTTTATGATATTTATTGCCATATCATTGCATTGCGGGAGAACTGATGAAAATCCTGGTTGTTGACGATGAAGAGGGCGCACGGGAGCTCTTTAATACCATATTGACCGATGAAGGCTATGAGGTCACCCTCGCCGTCAACGGTGAGGACGGCATTTCGCAGTTCAAGGGCGCGCTCTTCGACCTGGTGGTGACCGACATCAAAATGCCGGGAATGGATGGTCTCCAGTTGCTGCAGGAGATCCGGAAGACGGGCTCAAAGGCCGATGTGATCATGGTGACCGCCTACGGTGAAGTGGAATCCTACCTCAAGGCCATGAGCCTTGGCGCCGCCGAATATATCAACAAACCCATCCGGATCAAGGAACTCAAGCGGATCGTCCACAAGGTCCTTTCCGAACGGAAGGCAAGACCGGGCGTCTGATGTCACGATTGCGCAAAGACCCCATCGTCGGCCGCTGGATCATTATCTCCACCGAACGGCCAAAAAAACCCCAGGATTTCCATACTGAAGAACCAGAAGATGATGTGAGGCCGGCCGAATGCCCGTTCTGCGCCGGTAATGAGTCAAAGACCCCGCCTGAGATAGCGTCCTTCCGAACCGAGAAGACCCTGCCGAACAAAGAAGGGTGGTGGGTCCGCATCATCCCCAGCAAGTTTCCCGTGCTCCATGTCGAGGGCAGTCTGGAGCGCGAGGGCGGCGGCATCTATGACTGGATGAACGGGATCGGTGCGCACGAGATCATCATCGAGACCCCGGAGCATGCCCAGCGCCTCGAGGAACTTCCTGAAAGCCAGGTGGAGAAGGTCCTGTGGTCCTACCGTGACCGGATACTGGACCTCGAGCGAGACGAGCGGCTGCGGTACGTGCTGATCCTCAAGAACCAGGGCTGGGCCGCCGGATCGGCCCTGAACCATACCCACTCCCAGATCATCGCGACACCGATCATCCCGAAACGCGTCAAGGAGAAGCTCGACGGGGCCAAGTCCTACTACGATTACAAGGAGCGGTGCATCTTCTGCGACATCATCCGGCAGGAGCTTGCCGACAACGCGAGGCTGGTCGAGGAGACGCGCCATTTCCTTGTCTTTGCCCCTTTTGCCGCACGGTTCCCCTTCGAGGTCTGGATCTACCCGAAGAAGCATGCCTGCGCCTATGTCGATGTCTCCAAGGAAGAGATGATGGACTTTTCCCGGACGCTCCGGAACACCCTGCTGCGGCTCGGTAAGGTGCTCGACAATCCTCCTTATAACTACATCCTCTACACCGCTCCCAACCGCGTGCCGAGGCGGGGCCACTGGCACACCCTGAACGATGATTTCCACTGGCATCTCGAGATCATGCCGCGGCTCACCCGCGTGGCGGGTTTCGAATGGGGCTCGGGATTCTATATCAATCCGACACCGCCCGAGGATGCCGCGATGTACCTGCGCGACGTCAAGCTTTGATGGGCTTCACCACGCCTGGCAACCCGCACACCATGATCAAGCATCCCGTGAGAACAGCCCCCAGCGAGATCGAAGGCCGCGGTGTGTTCGCAGCCGCCACGATCCCGCGTGGCGCCAAGATCGGCGAAGTGACCGGCGAGCTCATCTCCATCAGGACCGCCCGACAGCGGGCGCGCGGCAGATGCCGGATGTGCCTCATCGATATCAGCAGTACGCAGGCCCTCGACTGCACGGGAGGGAACGCTCTCCGCTACCTGAACCACTCCTGCCGGGCGAATGCCTTTTTGCGCATCATCGGTCAGCGGGTGGAGGTATATGCGCGGCGGGCAATCAGGAAGGACGAGGAGATCACTGTTGACTACGGCGAGTCGCCGCACAGCGGCGGCATGAAGTGCGGTTGCGGACAGAAGACGTGCCGGGACAGGATATGATCACGGCGTTGATACGACAAAGCCGCACTCCCAAGGAGTACGGCTCTTCTGTTCTCTCGGAAAACGGTTGTGGACGCCGGCCGCCTAGACCGATCTCGTCCGCGTGTAGTTCAGCATGCCGCCTGCCAAAAGGATGTCCCGTTGCCGCGTGCTGAGCGAGTACATGAGCGGGATCCGCTTCTTCGTGGTCCGGTCAAAGAGCGAGAGTTCCGATCCCGCGGTCAGCGCGGCCTTGATCCCGGTGATCTCGATCTCGTTGCCCCCACCAAGCGCATCACCGTCCGTCTCGTTCGCGAAGGTGAGCGGCAGGATGCCGAAGTTGATGAGGTTCGCGGCATGGATGCGCTCGAAGGACCGGGCGATCACGGCTTTGATGCCCAGGTACATCGGGCAGATGGCCGCGTGCTCGCGGCTCGAGCCCTGTCCGTAACTGCTCCCCGCCACGACTATGTTGTGTATGCCCGCGTTCTTGTTCTCGAGCGCCCGCTTCGAGAACTGCGGGTCTACTCCCTCGAACACGAACTCGGCATACCTCGGGATGTTGGACCGGTATTTGAGGCGCGATCCGGCAGGCATGATATGGTCCGTCGTGATCTTGTCTCCGACCTTGATCGCCACAACGCCCTTGATGATGTCCGGCAGGGGCTCGGCAGCAGGCGGGGCGCCGATGTTCGGGCCGCGTTCGATCGTGACCTGCTCCGGCTTGTCCGCGGGCCGCAGCACCATGCTGTCATCGATCCAGAACTCGGCAGGCATCTCGATCGCCGGGTAGGGAAGTCCCAGATCGCGGGGGTCGGTGATCATCCCGGTAAGCGCGGCAGCGACCGCGGACTCCGGACTTGCCAGATAGACCTTTGCGCTCTTGGTGCCGGTGCGGCCCTCAAAGTTCCGGTTGTTCGTCCGGACCGAGACAGCGTCGGTCTTGGGCGCCTGTCCCGCGCCGATGCAGAATCCGCAGGTGGACTCGAGAACACGCGCGCCGGCAGTAATGATGTCGGCAAGCGCGCCGTTCCTCGCGATCATCTCCAGCACCTGTCGGGAGCCCGGCGCCACGCCGAAGCTCACGTCGCGATGGACCCGTCTCCCTTTCAGGAGAATGGCAACAAGCATCAGGTCCCGGTAGGAGGAGTTCGTGCAGGAGCCGACCATCACCTGGTCCACCTTCAAGCCCGCAAGCTCCTTCACCGTGGCGATGTTGTCGGGGGAGTGGGGCTTCGCCATGCGCGGCACCAGGGTGCCGAGGTCAAGGTCGATGGTCCGGTCATAGACCGCGTCAGCGTCGGCGATAAGCTCCACCCACTGCTCGGCGCGCTTCTGTGCCTCAAGGAACTGGCGGGTTATCTCGTCGCTCGGAAAGACGGACGTGGTCACGCCGAGCTCGGCGCCCATGTTCGTAATGGTCGCGCGCTCCGGCACGGACAGGGTCCTGACCCCGTCGCCTCCGTATTCGATCATCGTGCCCACGTTCCCCTTGGTGGTCAGGCGCTCCAGGACCGCGAGGATCACGTCCTTTGCCGACACCCAGGGCTTCAGCCTGCCGGTCAGGTTCACCTTCACGACCTTCGGGCAGGTGAGGTAGAAGGGGCCGCCGCCCATGGCCACGGCCACGTCAAGACCGCCTGCGCCGATGGCCAGCATGCCGATGCCGCCGCCCGTGGGCGTATGGGAATCCGAGCCGAGCAGCGTCCTTCCCGGCCTGCCGAAGCGCTCCAGATGCACCTGGTGGCAGATGCCGTTCCCGGCCTTCGAATAGCGGATGCCGAATTTCGCGGCAACTGACTGCAGATAGCGATGGTCATCGGCGTTCTCGAAGCCGTCCTGGAGCGTATTGTGGTCCACATAGCTTACCGACAGCTCCGTCCTGACCCGCGGTACGCCCATGGCCTCGAACTGGAGATAGGCCATGGTCCCGGTCGCGTCCTGGGTGAGGGTCTGGTCGATCCGGATGGCGATCTCCGTGCCCGGTTCGAGATTTCCTTCGACGAGATGCGATCCGAGGATCTTGATGACGATGTTCTTGCCCATGCAACGCGCTCCTTGGTAAAAATAGTGACCAGCATTATATTTCAATCCGGAAGAGAAAGGCAACAGAAAACCACGCGTCGGTTGAAAAGCACAATGTTCTATGCTATGCTATAACTGTTCGCGCAGCTATCATGGGAACCTGAGGAGGATGCATATGGTACAGAAGGCCAGCCCCAAACTTACGGAAATGATGAACCAGGCGATCGCCGGAGAGCTTCAGGCCATCGTGCAGTACATGTGGCACCACATCATGGTGAAGGGGCTCAATTCGGCGTCCCTCATGGACGTGTTCGAGGACATTGCTATCGAGGAGATGAAGCACGCCGAGAAGATCGCCGAAAGGCTCTTCTATTTCGATGTCGCGCCCACGACCAAACCGAACCCCATCGCCAAGGGCGGCACGCCCGAGCAGATGCTCAAGGCCGACGTGCAGGCCGAGGAAGAAGCGATCACCCTCTACAAGGATATCATCAAGCAGGCCGTTGCCGAGAAGGACGAGACCACGCGGCTCCTGTTCGAGCAGATCCTCTCCGACGAAGAGCGTCACCACGACACCTTCACGACGCTGCTGGGACGGTAGTTTTATTGCGGACGCGATTTTCCGCCTGTGCATATTGTCCCTATCAATTGAGCGGGCCGCAACCAGCAGCTACTGACAAGCAATATAAAGGCAGGCGCATGCGCCTGCCTTTTGCTTTCCCTTGTCTCCCTGTCCCCGTGTCTGATTTTCCTACGGCATCTTGAACTCTTTTCCCGCCATCCGCACGGTCAGCACCGGACAGGGCGATTTGCGAACGACCTTCTCCGCCGTACTCCCGAAGAGCATGTGGTCGATGCCCGTCCTGCCATGGGTCCCGATGACGATCATGTCAGCGTTCTTTTCCTTTGCCGTCCTGATGATCTCCACAAAGGGAACGCCCCGGACGACCGCCTTCTCCAGGTCCTTCACCTTTAGGGCAGCCTCGGCACCCCATTTTTCCATCTCCCGCGAAGCGCTTTTCTGCATGTCTTCCACGAGGTCAGCGGCAGATATGGATGAGGGAATGTACCACTCGGCGATGCTGATGTCCTGGATCACGTACAGCAGGATCAGCCTTGCCTTGTAATCCTGGGCCAGGGCAATGGCATAGTCCATGGCCGCACGGGCGCCCTGCGAAAAATCCGTTGGAAAAAGGATCGTCTTGATCTGCATAGCTGCCTCCTTGGCCCTGTTTCCCTGGCCCTTTAAGTGTAGCGCTCCCCCACCTGTCTGTCAAACAGAAGAGCTCTTGAAAAAGGAACGATTTGTCATTTCGGCAAAAAACTGCTAAACTATCTTCTAAAAATTTACTTCTTTATAAGTATGACCGATTTGGCGCCGGTGGGGGCCGACAAGGAGAACCTGTGAAAGAGGCAATCCCGATGATCAAGCGAATGGTTCTGATTGCGGCGGTGATCGCAGCGATGAGCGTGGCAGGCGCCAGCGCCGAGGAAAAGTACGGCGTACCTGTTTACCCCGGCGCAGAATACGACGAAGGCACGACCCGCTATCTTGACGATGAGCAATATATCGAAGGCGCGGCCTATCGGACGCCGGAAGTTCCTTCGAAGGTCGCCGATTTCTATGCGAAGCTGGGGTTGACCCCCGTCAAGGGAAAGACCAATGCGTATGCTGTCTTCAAAAAAGAGGGTGTCGAAGTGACCATTCAGGGCCCGCCGCGGAAGGACATGGTCAGCGGGAAGAAGGCGGAAGATACGCTCATAACCATTACGAATGAAGATTAGCGGCACACCGCTGTCCCTTTTTCCTGCACTAAGACCGCTCTGCCCTGCGATGAAAGCCGGGGCTTTTTTTCGGTAAAACCTCGAAACTGCTGAAAAACCCTCAAAAAAACCGTTGACAATCGTTGCACAGACTGTTATAAAATACTTCCTATGCTTCAGGCCACTGAAAAGATCTGGATGGACGGCGAATTCGTTCCCTGGAGCGACGCCAAGGTCCATGTCCTCGCCCACACGCTGCACTATGGCACGGGCGTGTTCGAAGGCATCCGGTGCTACAAGACGGATACGGGCTCCGCTGTCTTCCGCCTGAAGGAGCATGTTAACCGGCTCTTCGGCTCCATGCATATCCTCCAGATGGATTGCCCCTTCACCCGCGAGCAGGTATTCGCTGCCATTCTCGATACCGTCCGGGTGAACAAGATCGACGCCTGCTACATTCGGCCGCTTGCGTTCCTCGGCTACGGCGCCATGGGCGTCTTTCCCAAGGAAAATCCCGTCAACGTGATCATCGCGGTCTGGCCGTGGGGCAGCTACCTGGGTGATGAGGGGATGAAGAACGGGATCCGCGTCAAGATCTCGTCGTTCAGCAGGCCTCATATCAATGCGACCATGGTCCGCGCCAAGACCGTCGCGAACTACGCGAACTCGCTTCTGGCAAAGCGCGAGGCGCTCAAGGACGGGTACGACGAGGCCGCGCTGCTCGATACCGACGGCTACGTGGCCGAGGGGAGCGGAGAGAATATCTTCATGGTGCGGAACGGCAAGATCAAAACGCCGCCGCTGACCGCGATCCTCGAGGGCATCACGCGGGACACCATCATGCAGCTCGCGCAGGAGCACGGCATCGCTCTCGAGGAGGAACGCTTCACCCGGGACGAGCTGTACCTCGCCGACGAGGCATTTTTCACCGGCACGGCCGCCGAGATCACGCCGATCCGTGAAGTGGACAACCGGAAGATCGGGACCGGCAAGCCGGGGCCCATCACCCAGAAGCTGCAGGCGGCGTTCTTCGATATCGTACACGGCAGGGACAAAAAACACACGGCATGGCTGGCGCCGGTGAACAAGTAAGAACAGGCCCCCCGAGCAGCCGCGATCTTCGTACCGGTCGCGGCAGATTATCAGCAAGTGCCGAAGTGGTGGAATTGGTAGACACGCACGTTTGAGGGGCGTGTGGGGCAACCCATGGGGGTTCGAGTCCCCCCTTCGGCACCATATTTTTCTATCAGGAAGCAGAACGGAAGGGGTGCTGTTCTCCCCGGCCATCAACCGCGTCAGGCGATTTTCGCCTGACTTCTTTTTTTCCGGCAAGCAATCGCGATCTCGCGGAACGCGAACCCTTCGAAACCCATGATCAATCGACTTAGCATGCTCCTTCTTGCCGTCATCCTGCTGCCTGTGGTTGCAGCGGCACAGGAACCGCAGGGCAGCCTCGGCATCATCTCTGTTCCCCTTGCCAACGTCCGCGAAGAGCCCCTGCCGAAATCGCCGATCATCACGCAGGTCCTGCTGGCCGACGAGGTGCGGATCCTGGAAAAACAGGAGTACCGGTACCGCATCGCCATCCCGGGACAGGGGAACCGCGAGGGCTGGATCCATCAGGAAGCCGTGCAGGTCCCCCGCGACAAGGGGAGGTCCTACCTCAAAAGCGACCGGCAGTGGGTCGTCATCATGGTCCCGAAGACGCCGGCCCTGATCCTCGACAAGCTCGGCAACCACAATGTTTCGCTCTATGCAGGCACGCGGCTTCCGGTCCTGGAGCGCGATACCAAGGGATACAAAGTGCAGTTTCCCGACCGGACCATCGCCATGATCTCCGCCGCGGACGTCATGCCGCTCAAACCCCGCAATCCCCTCCCGGGCGACGTGGCACCCGCTGAGATCGCAAAGACGGCACGGAAGTTTCAGGGAGCACGCTATCTGAGCGGAGGGATCACCGTCCAGGGAATGGACACCCGCGGTCTCATCTACACCGTCTACCAGATCCACGGCATCGAGCTCGATACGGAAAGGGATGTCCTGAAGGCAAAGACCGTGAAGGTTCCGAAGAAGGAGCTGGCCCCCGGCGACATCCTCGTGTTCAACGGAGAGGGGTTCGGGCTCTACGTAAGCAACGGCCAGTTCCTGCATGCCGTCAGAAAGACCACCGTCCAGCTTGGCGGCATCCATGACCGCAGGTACGCCAACGCCCTGCTATACGGGCTCCGCGTCGCGGGCTTGGAGCCCGACCGGAAGAAGCTTCCCGCGGAGATGACGGCTGACGAGATCATGATCGCCCAGGGCCTTGCCGAGGAACTGCCGCTGGGCAAACGGCTCGTGTACTGGGCGGGCCGGTTCATCGGAACGCCCTACGACACCGATCCCCTGGGATCGTACGTTCGCACGAACCGCATCGTTGCCGATGAGGCAGCCGACTGCATGTACCTCACCTTCCGCGCCGCGGAGCTGGCGCTGTCCGCGACGCCGGGCCAGGCGATCGAGCAGGCGCTTTCTCTCCGCTTTACCACCCAGGGCAGGCTCACTGACGGGCTGGTGCAGAACTACGACGAACGGTTCGAGTACGGCGAAGACATGGTGTATAGCGGCAAGTGGGGCAGGGACATCACCGGCGATCTGGGGGCAACGAAAATCATCGCCGGCTCGCGGGGCCGCGACGGGGTTGTGATCCTTCCCAAACAGACTCTCCAGACAAAGAAACTCCAGAAGCTGCTCCAGGATGGCGATATCATCTACTGGGTCAAGGACCCGAAGAAACGCGTTGTCGAAGAGATCGTTGCCCACCTGTCCTTTGTCCATATAAAGAATGGAAAGACGTATCTCATCCATGCTGCGGGCACCAAGGCCAACTCCTCGAAGACCGGCGGCGGCATGGTGAAAGAGGTCCCCTTTGCCGCCTACGTGCGCGATACGAAGTTCATCGGCGCGTTCGTAACCCGGTTCGAGCAGTAACACTTCCCGACAAATATTTTTTGACAACCCCTCCCGCCTTTGCTATCCTCTTTCCAGCCTGGACAAGCCGAAACCAAAAGCAGAAGCAAAAGACATCTCTCGCAACCAAAAGTAGGCGCCCTTAGGCGAGCCGCAAAAAGCGCAAAGGAAATCCTTAAGGACTGGTTTTTATTTCTTGCCGCTTTGAGCAGAATTTGATTTATTGCTGACTAAGCACCGATTCACGCTGAGGAGTCAGGAGCCAGAAGTCAGGAGACATTCTTCTTGTCCTGATCATTTCCTTCCGCTTCACACTCCGCGCCAACAAAGGAGTCTCCATGCTTGCCAAGGTCATGAGCGCTGCCGTCCTGGGCATCGATGCCTATCCCGTCGAAGTAGAGGTCGACATCGCGAGCCGCGGCCTGCCGTTCTTCTCCACCGTGGGCCTGCCCGACGCGGCGGTGAAGGAAAGCAAGGAGCGTGTCCGCGCGGCCCTCAAGAACACGGGATTCGACTTTCCCCTGAAACAGGTGGTCGTGAACCTCGCGCCAGCGGACATCAAGAAGGAAGGCTCGGCCTTCGACCTGCCTATCGCCATCGGCATGCTGATCGCCGAGGGAGTTCTCACCCAGGAGCAGGCGTCCGGGTATCTCATCGTGGGGGAGCTTGCGCTCGACGGAAGGGTAAAGCCGGTGCGGGGCGCGCTCTCCATGGCGGTGCTCGCGAAGAACAAGGTCTGCCGGGGCATGATCCTCCCCGGGGACAACGCGCCCGAGGCGGCGGTCGTCGAGCCGGTCCCTGTCTTCGGGGTCCGGACCCTGCCGCAGGTCGTTGAATTCCTGACCGGCGCAGCGATCGTCGAACCCGAACGCATGAATGTCCGGAGCGCCTTTGAGGCGAACTCGGTGTATCAGGAGGACTTCGCCGAGGTCCGGGGGCAGGAGCATGCCAAGCGCGCCATCGAGATCGCCGCGGCCGGCGGCCATAACATCATCATGATCGGCCCCCCCGGCTCCGGCAAGACCATGCTTGCCAGGCGCCTGCCGTCCATCCTGCCGCAGATGAGCTTCGACGAGTCCATCGAAACCACCAAGATCCACAGCATCATGGGCCTCCTCCGGCAGGGCCAGCCGCTCATCGCCACGCGGCCCTATCGTTCGCCCCACCACACGATCTCCGACGCGGGGCTCATCGGCGGCGGACAGGTCCCCAAGCCCGGCGAGGTGAGCCTGTCGCACAACGGCGTACTGTTCCTGGACGAGCTGCCGGAGTTCAAGCGGAACGTCCTTGAAGCGCTCCGCCAGCCGCTTGAGGACGGCCACGTCACTATCTCCCGCGCCCTGACGTCGCTCACCTACCCGTCGTCGCTGATGCTCGTTGCCGCCATGAACCCCTGCAAGTGCGGCTTCCACGGGGACCCTCTGCACCCGTGCCAGTGCACGTCCCACCAGGTGCAGACCTACCGCTCCCGCGTGTCGGGACCGCTCATGGACCGCATCGACATCCACATCGAGGTACCGGCCATCAAGTTCAACGAGATCTCCTCGGACGTTCCCGGAGAACCGTCGGCTGCGATCCGCGACCGCGTTACCCTCGCCCGTTCGGTCCAGCAGGCGAGGTTCAAGTCCGACGGCATTTACGCAAACGCCCATATGAAGCCCCGCCATATCCGCAAGTATTGCAGGATCGACGCCGGCTCCCAGCAGCTCATGGAGGCTGCCATGAACCGCCTCGGCCTGTCCGCCCGGGCGTACAACCGCGTGCTCAAGGTCGCCCGCACCATCGCCGACATCGAGGGCAGCGGACCCATAGCGACGGAACACATCTCCGAGGCAATACAATATAGAAGCCTGGACAGAAGGATAAGCTGAGCTATCGGCCTGATCATACCCCGAGTGTTGACGATTCAATAAAAAGATACTATAGTGACCCCCGTGATGAGCGATCCCGATCCAATCAACCAAGAAGCGCCGGACGCCGCTCCGGTCCTTTCTATAATCCCCCTGGGCGGCATCGGCGAGATCGGCATGAACTGCACTCTCCTGGAGTGCGGTGACGACATCATCGTGATCGACGCCGGGCTGATGTTCCCCGACCCCGAGATGCTCGGCGTGGACATCGTGATCCCGGACTTCACCTACCTCTACGAGAACCGCCACAGGGTCCGCGCCATCGTCCTGACGCACGCCCACGAGGACCATATCGGCGCGCTTCCTTTCCTGCTCCGCGAGCTCAACGTTCCCGTCTACGGCACCCGCCTCACCCTCGGCTTCGTGAAGGACAAGCTCAAGGAGCACGGCCTCGACGAGAAGGTTGCGCTCATCACGGTCAAACCCCGCGAGGTGGTCGAGATCGGCTGTTTCCGCGTGGAGTTCATCCGCGTGACCCACAGCATCGTCGACGGCGTGGGGCTCGGCATCACGACGCCCGTTGGCTGCGTGGTGCACACGGGAGACTTCAAGATCGATCCCACGCCCGTGGACAACGAGGTGATGGACCTGGGCACCTTCAGCTCCTACGGCGACCGCGGGACACTGGCGTTCCTTTCCGACAGCACCAACGCGCTCCAGGGAGGCTATACTTTTTCGGAGAAGGAGGTCCGGCGGGGGCTCGAGGAGATCTTCCAGAAGGCAAAGGGGCGGATCGTCGTGGCCACCTTCGCCTCGAACATCCACCGCGTCCAGCAGATCATCGACGTGGCGGTGATGCATGGTCGCAAGGTCATCCTGAACGGCAGGAGCATGATCGCCAATGCCCTGATCGCCCTTGATCTGGGGTACCTGAAGATGCCGCCGGACACGTGGCTCAAGATCGAAGCATTGAAGACATTGCCGGACGACCAGATCGTGCTGATCACCACGGGAAGCCAGGGAGAGCCCATGAGCGCCCTCACCCTCATGGCGGCGAACGAGCACAAGCATTTTCAGATCAGGAAGGGCGACACCATCGTGCTCTCGTCCAAGATGATCCCGGGGAACGAACGCGCCATTACTCGGATCATCAACCATCTCTTCAAACATGGCGCCGAGGTCTTCTATGAAAAGGTCTCGGAGGTCCATGTCTCCGGCCACGCGTCCAAGGAGGAGCTGAAGCTCCTGCTGAACCTGGTACGGCCGAAGTTCTTCATCCCGGTCCACGGAGAGTACCGCCATCTCGTGCACCACGCCAAGCTCGCGCAGAAGGTGAACATCCCCGAGGAGAAGATCTTTATCCTCGAGGACGGCGAGGTGATGGAGTTCACGGCAGGTTCGGCGAGAAGGGCGGGGCGCGTCCCCGCCGGCCGAGTGCTCATCGACGGGAAGGTGCCCGGCGGCGTGGACACCGTGGTGCTCCGCGACCGTATGAAGCTCGCCCACGACGGCGTGGTCATCGTCATCCTCGCCATCGAGCAGGCAACAGGCAGGGTGGTCTCGGGCCCGGACATCGTGTCCCGCGGGTTCCTCTTCGAGGACGCGTCACAGGAGCTCCTGGCCGAGGTGAAGGACGTCGTGCTGGACACGCTCCAGGTCATGATCCCCGAGGCCAAAGGCGACTGGTCGCTGGTCTCCGCGCGCGTCCGGAGCAGCCTCAAGAAGTTCATCAACAAACGTCTTGACCGCAGGCCCATGATATTGCCGGTGATCATGGAAGTGTAGGGCCTTGCTTTACCGTTGACATGCCCTCCGGGACGGCATATAGTTATCCTAGTCCGGTATAGGTAATGACGAGGAGGTCCGGAAATGAACGTTACGAAGGAAAAGTTGACAACTCTTATCAAGGATCTTCCCGATACGGTGGATATCGAAGAGGTCATGTATCGCCTTTTGCTGCTCCAAAAGATCGAGGCAGGCGAGGCCGCCATAGACGAGGGAAAGACCCTTCCGCACGATGACGTTATAAAAAGGTTGTCGAAGAAATGGCAGAACTGATCTGGGGTGAAGTAGCTGTTTCCGATCTCGAAGGCATCTACGACTATATCGCGCGCGATTCTCATCAGTATGCCAGGCACCGGGTAGAGAGAATCTATCAGTCAACAGAACGCTTGCGGCAGTTCCCTGAATCAGGCCGCCACGTGCCCGAATTTCCGCACTTACCCCACCGAGAAGTACTCATCGACAACTATCGCGTAATTTACCGATATGCATCCGAGAGAAAAACGGTATTGATCATAACCGTTGTTCATGGCCGCCGTCTGCTGACCGAAGCACAGGTAGCATTGCCGTCCGATACGTAGTCAGGCGCCGCAGATTTGTTAATACAACCTGCAGGCTCCGGAAATCATCGTTATGGGACAGTTATCGAAAATAGAATGGACGGAAGCAACCTGGAACCCAGCCGTCGGATGTACGAAGATGTCTCCGGCGTGCCAGAACTGCTATGCAGAGGCCATGTCGCACCGGCTGAAGGCCATGGGTGTCAATGGATACGCTGATGGGTTCAAGCTAACCCTGCTACCCGAGCGTTTGGCTGATCCAATGCAGCGGAAGAGGTCGACCATCTACTTCGTCAACCCGATGAACGACTTGTTCCATGAGAGGATTCCGGCTTCCCATATTCGGCAGGTCTTCGATGTGATGAAGAAAGCACCTCAGCATGCGTTCCAAGTTTTGACCAAACGCGCTGACAAGGGGGAAGGGTTCGTTGCATCGTATGATGCATCACATCACCCTTACCTTGCGTTATAGTATGCCATTATGAAATCCCTCTACTACGACGAACAAAAAGGCTATCAAGGCATCAAGGTCGGCGACTTCCCCACGCCCGATATCGCCGACACCGAGGTGCTTGTCAGGGTCAAGGCCTTTTCGCTCAACCACCTCGACGTCTGGGTCATGAGCGGAAACTATCCCGTTACGATCCCCCTGCCGCACATCTTCGGGTCCGACGCGTCGGGCATCGTCGAGCAGGCAGGCAAGGCCGTTACGCACCTCAAGACAGGCGACGAGGTGGTCGTCCACCCCGGCCTGTCCTGCGGTCATTGCGCGGCGTGCCTCGGCGGCCGCGACAACGAATGCAGCGATTTCTCCGTCCTCGGCGTGGTCACTCCCGGCGTCTCGGCAGAGTACGTGAAGGTCCCCGCAGGGAACCTCTTCCCCAAGCCCGCGGGGCTCTCCTTCGAGGAGGCAGCCGGCATCGGCGTCACCTACACGACGGCATGGAACTCGCTCGTCCTTCGTACGCGCATCAGGCAGGGCGAGACGGTCCTGGTGCAGGCGGCCGGGAGCGGCGCGGGCACGGCGGTGATCCAGGTGGCGAAGCTTTTTAACGCCGTCGTGATCACCACGGTGGGAGACGACTGGAAGGCCGCGAAGGCGAAGGAGCTCGGCGCCGATCTCGTCATCAATCATCGCAGCGAGGATTTCCTTGAGGCCGTCAAGCGGTTCACCCATGGCAGGCTCGTTGATATCGCCGTGGACCACGCGGGCGGCGAGACCTTCACGCGGTCGATCGCAGCGCTCAGGCGCGGCGGCCGCATCGTCACCTTCGGCGCAACGAGCGGGGACGAAGCAAAGCTTTCCCTCCGGCAGGTGTTCGGCAGGAACCTGACGATCCACGGCGTCTATGTGGGCCCCAAGGCAGCGGTGCCGCAGTACCTGCCGCTCTTTCCCAAGAAGCTCAGGACCGTCGTGGATTCGGTGTTCTCCTTCGAGGACGCACCCAAGGCCTACGAAAAGCTCCTGTCCCGCCAGATCTTCGGCAAGATCATCGTGCGCGTCTGATCCCCGTCCGCTTCCGCCGCCCTGGCTGCGCTTCGCTCGTCCCGACAATTACCTTGCGGACACGGCATGTTTATGAAATAATTTGACCGTACGATGGTGTCAATCGGTCCTGGCGACCTCCAGAAGGAGGAAGGGCATGAAGGCTGCGGACGAAAGCGCTTTTGAATCCAATTACCGGGGTCTCGACAGGGAGTCCATCAAGCGGTCCCTGGTGAACCTCCTGGTCTATGCCATGGGCAAGGACCACATCATGGCCACGCACCGTGACTGGCTCAATACCACGGCCCTTGCCGTGCGTGAGAGGCTGATCGAGCGCTGGATGGAGACCATGCGGAGCTATTACCGCGCGGACGCGAAGCGGGTCTACTACCTGTCGCTTGAATTCCTGACCGGGCGGCTGCTCGTGAACAGCCTGCTCAATCTCGGCATCTACGACGCCTGCTGCGATGCCCTCGCGGACCTGGACCTGGACATCAACCGGCTCAAGGAACTGGAGAACGATGCGGCCCTGGGGAACGGCGGACTGGGCAGGCTCGCCGCCTGCTTCCTCGACTCCATGGCCACCCTGGGCCTCCCCGGGTACGGCTACGGCATCCGCTATGAATACGGCATGTTCACCCAGCGCATCGAAAAGGGCTGGCAGGTGGAGCACCCCGACAACTGGCTGCGCTACGGAAACCCCTGGGAGTTCCCGCGGCCCGAGGTGCTGTACTCGGTTAAATTCGGCGGCCGCGTGCTGGAATACAAGGACGAGCACGGCGCGCTCCATTACCATTGGATCGACACCGAGGACGTGATGGCAATGGCCTTCGATACGCCCGTCCCGGGCTTCGGCACGGACACGGTGAACAACATGCGGCTGTGGTCGGCCAAGGCGTCGCGCGACTTCAACCTCAAGTACTTCAACGAGGGGAACTACATCCAGGCCGTGGCCGAGAAGAACGAGTCGGAGAACCTCTCGAAGGTCCTCTACCCCGACGACACGACCATCATGGGCAGGGAGCTGCGCCTCAAGCAGCAGTACTTCTTCGTGTGCGCGACGCTTCAGGATATCCTGCGCCGCTTCACCAAATACCATCCGAACCTCGATGAGCTGTCCGACGAGGTGGCCATCCAGCTGAACGACACCCACCCGGCCATCGCCGTGCCGGAGCTGATGCGGATCCTGATCGATATCCACCATCTCGACTGGGACCGCGCCTGGAACATCACGCGGCGCACTATTTCCTACACCAATCATACGCTGATGCCCGAGGCGCTCGAAACCTGGCCGGTGCAGCTGTTCGGCGAGATCCTGCCGCGCCATCTCCAGATCATCTACGAGATCAACCAGCGCTTTCTCGATGAAGTGCGCCACCGCTTCCCCGGAGACGCCGAACTCGTGAAGCGCGTGTCGCTCATCGACGAGACGGGGGGGCGGCGGGTGCGGATGGCGCACCTGGCCATTGTGGGAAGCCATGCCGTGAACGGCGTGTCCCGCATCCACACCGAGCTCATGAAGGAGACCATCTTCGCCGATTTCGACCGCTTCTCCCCCGGCAAGATCATCAATATCACCAACGGCATCACGCCCCGCCGCTGGCTGCACCAGGCCAATCCCGACCTGTCGAAGCTCATCACGTCGCAGCTCGGCCCCTGCTGGCTCCGGGACCTCGCCTGCCTCAAGGACCTCCGGCCCCTGGCCGACGACGCGGTATTCCGGAAGGAGTTCCGGGCGGTGAAGCAGGCGAACAAGACGCGCCTTGCCGAGAGCATCGAGGCCCGGACCAGGAGCAGGGTGAACCCGGAGTCGCTGTTCGACATACAGGCCAAGCGCATCCACGAGTACAAACGGCAGCTCCTGAACGTGCTCCACGTCATCACGCGGTATAACCGCATCCGTGAAGGCCGCGCGACGGGCATGGCGCCGCGCACGGTCATTATCGGCGGCAAGGCCGCGCCCGGGTATTTCATGGCCAAGCTGGTCATCAGGCTCATCCACGGAGTGGCCGACGTGGTGAACCATGATCCCGCCGTGGGCGATCTCCTGAAGCTGGTGTTCCTGCCGAACTACAACGTTTCGAACGCCGAGAAGATCATTCCCGCCTGCGACCTGTCCGAACAGATCTCCACGGCCGGCACCGAGGCCTCGGGCACGGGCAATATGAAGTTCGCCCTGAACGGCGGCCTCACCATCGGCACCCTCGACGGCGCGAACGTCGAGATGAAGGAAGAGGTGGGCGAAGAGAACATCTTCATCTTCGGGCTCACGTCGGACGGCGTCGCCGAGATCCGGCAGGACGGATACGATCCGTGGCACTATTACAATACCGATGAAGAGCTCAGACGGGCGCTGGACATGATCGCCCTGGGATTCTTCTCGCCCGATGATCCTCATCGCTTCCGGCCCATCTTCGAAGCTCTCACGGGAGGAGGGGACCATTACCTGCTGCTCGCCGACTACGGGTCCTACATCAAGGCCCAGGAGCAGGTCGATGCCCTCTACCGCGACCAGGAGGCATGGTCGCGCCGCGCGATCATGAACGTGGCGGCCATGGGGAAGTTCTCGAGCGACCGGAGCATCCTCGAATATGCAGGGAAGATCTGGAACGTGAAGCCGGTGACGCGGGGGTAGCGGGAGGCAGCTCGACGCGGAGACGCGGGGACGCGGGGACACGGGGACGCGGAGACACGGGGACGCGGAGACACGGGGAAAAACCAGCTGAGGGCTTTTCGATACTGCGCACGGATTTGTCCCAGGTTTGTGATTCGAGGAACGAACGCATTCCCCGTAGCATTGCTGTGGGGTTAGCGAGCGATCGGGATAAGATAATTTCCCTGAGGATCAAAGATTCCCTACAGCCTGAGAGCTTCAGCGATAAGGAACACTTCCATGCTCAAACTCACCCCGCTTAAGATCGTCGGCTTGTACATTGCTCTCAGCGTGCTGTGGATATTCAGCTCCGACATCGCCCTGGAGATGATCGCGGCGGACACGCGGGTCTATACGGTCCTGAGCATCGCGAAGGGCTGGTTCTTCATCGCGGTCACGGCCACGCTGCTGTTCGGCCTCATTCGCCGCTATGCAGCGGAGCGCGACGAGACCGAGAAGAAGCTCTGCGAATCCGAACGGCAGTGCCGTTTCGTGGTGGACCACGCCAATGACGGCATCCTGATCGCCCAGGACGGCATGCTGCGCTTCGTGAACCCCCGCATGGCGGAGATCACGGGATATACGGAGGAGGAGCTCCTTGCCCGTCCGTTCGTCGATTTTCTGCACCCCGAGGACCGGCAAATGGTCTTCGACCGGCATATGCAGCGGATGCGCGGCGAACTCGACCACGCGTTTTCCTATACCTTCCGGCTGTTGGCGAAAAATGGCCGCACTGTCTGGGTCGAGACCCGGGGCGCGGTCAGCACCTGGAACGGGAAGCCGGCGACGATCAATTTCCTCTCCGACATCACGGATCGGAAGCGGGCAACGGAGGAACTTATGCGCTCCGAGAAGCTCCGGTCGGTGGGTGTCCTGGCCGGCGGCATCGCCCACGACTTCAACAATATCCTGACCGCGATCCTGGCGAACGTCTCGTTCGCGCGAACGCAGCTCGGGGCCGGGAGCACTGCGGCGGACCGGTTGATGGAAGCCGAAAAGGCGTCGCTTCGCGCCCGCGAGCTGACGAGACAGCTGCTTACCTTCTCCCGGGGCGGCGCGCCGGTGCGCAAGACCATCATCCTCGCCGGGCTCATCCGCGAGAGCGCGACCCTGGCGCTGCGCGGCAGCGGGACCGCCTGCGAGTTCGCGATAGCCGGGGACCTCTGGCCCATCGAGGCCGACGAAGGCCAGATCGGCCAGGTGATCAACAATCTGGTGATCAACGCGAGCCATGCCATGGCGCGAGGCGGCACCGTCAGGGTGGCTGCCGGCAACGTCGTTGTCAGCCGGCAGGAAAACCTTGCTATTGCCGACGGAAGGTATGTGATGCTCTCCGTGTCGGACAGGGGCGCCGGCATCCCGGAGGAGCACCGCTCCCGCATCTTCGACCCCTATTTCACCACAAAGCAGGAGGGCAGCGGCCTCGGCCTGGCGGTGTGCTATTCCATCGTGCTGAACCACGGCGGCATCATCGCCGTGGATTCAAAGCTCGGCGCCGGCTCCCTGTTCACGGTCTATCTTCCCGCAACGGACAAGGCCGTTGTCCCGGGGCAGGAGGACGGGCCCGAACTCATACCCGGAAGCGGCAGGGTCCTTGTCATGGACGATGAGGCGATGGTGCGGGACGTCGCCGGCGAGATCATCCGGTCCCTCGGCTACGAGGTCAGCGCCGCGAAGGACGGCAGGGAGGCAGTAGAGCTTTACCGTCGCTCGATGCAGGAGGGCAGGCCTTTCGACGTCCTGATCATGGACCTGACGGTGCAGGGAGGCATGGGCGGCCGGGACGCGATCCGCGAACTGATCTCGCTCGACCCCAACGTGCGGGCCATTGTCTCGAGCGGCTACCACAACGACCCGATCATGGCGCACTACCGCGAGTACGGGTTCCAGGACGTCATCGCGAAGCCCTATGACGCCGCATCGCTGAGCAAAGCGCTCGCCCGGATCCTCGGCCGGTCCTGACCAGCAGCACGATCCTGGATTCTCCGTAAGCAAGAAGTAATTCCTGAAGCTGAGCGGCGCGCACGATTAAGCCGGATTGCAGTCTACGCCATGAACACCGCAACGGTGCCACTGGATTCAATTGAACGCTACGAAGTATATTCCGCTTCGCTTAAATCCAGCGCGTGCATTATTCCTGCAGGCTGGTAAAGAACAGAATTTTGTGTTTTACTAGCCGCACGCGGCTAGACATACACTGGTTAGATTTTACGAGGAACTAATATATGATATGGTTTATAGCTGAACTTCTTATTGAAATGCGTATTGAAAAAGAACCGCGCAATGTCGTTCACGTTAATTCCCACCTAATTCGCGCAAAAACGAATGCCGATGCCAAACGAAAAGCAAAAGAGATCGGAAAGCAAAGCTCTAATTCTTACAAGAATACCGATGGAAAGAACATTAAGGTGCGATTTCGAGGAATTAGAGATTTATTTGAACTGCCCGAAGGGATTGAAGACGGTGCTGAAATCCTGTGGGAAGAGCATATTGGACTTACAGAGAGCAAAATCAAGTCATGGCTACGGCCTACTTCAAAGAAAAGCAAATCTCGCTGTAATATTCCCAACTATATGCCTGAAAGCGTAATGAAGGACCTTGAGAAGGCGGGCTTTGGTCGCAAAGAACTGATGCACAGATAAATCTAACAAGTCGTTCGAGTCCCGCGCGCTGCGGCGCGGGGCTCAACTCGTCGTTAATTCCTATGAAAAAGACATCCTTGATTATGATCATCGTTATTGGGTGCGTGCTCGGACTGCTGGCGTATTGTGAGCACACAGAAAATCCCACCTCATATTTCGCGACTTACAACGAGGCAAAGTCATCGGGCATAATGGACCGTGGTTGGATTCCAACGTATATTCCGCAATCTTCAACTGAAATCAGAGAAACACATAGCATTGATACCAATCGGGTTCAAATGACCTTTAAATATTTCGTCGGAGATACAAAAGAATTAGAAAAGAACTGCACCACACAGAAGATGTCAGAGAACTTAACTCAGTATAAATGCAGCTACTTTGAGTCTGATGTCATTGTTGAGCTATTGTCCAACGGCTCCGGCAAACTAGCAAGCCAGCCCAAAGAAAAGAAGAATTAGCCAACGTCTCGACATCGACTCGCCAAAAAGCGGCGAGTCAGCGCCGCGTCATACCACTTGCGTCTTTAAATAAGTTATGCGTCATGTCCAGCCGCCGTATCCGGCTCTGGAAATTCGATCAAGCGGTGCTTGAACTTTTCATGTAACGTCACACAGGGAGATCTTATGAGAAGGGTTGTTTTTGCGATCAATATCACCACTGACGGGTACTGCAACCACACGGACATGATTGCCGACGACGCGGTGCACGAGTACTTCACCAGGCTGCTGCGCAATGCGAATCTCCTCCTGTTCGGCCGGAAAACATATCAACTCATGGTACCCTATTGGCCCGAAATCGCCAAAAACCAATCTGAGGATGAAGCAACCAATGAGTTCGCCCGCGTGTTCGACTCTCTCGACAAGGTCGTATTCTCCACGACATTGAAACAGGTCGAAGGAAAGAATACGAGGATCGTGCGTGCCAACCTTGCGGAAGAAGTGCTCGCGCTGAAGCAGCAGCCCGGAAAGGACATTTGCATAGGCAGTCTGAGCATTGCGTCCCAGCTTTCGGAGCGCGGTTTGATCGACGAGTATCGTTTCGTGGTCCATCCGGTTGTTGCCGGAAAAGGACCGCGGTTATTCGAAACCGTGAAGCCCCAGGACAGTCTCCGGCTTGATTTTATTGGTTTGGAAACCTTTCAATCCGGCGTCGTTGCCCTTCACTACAGAAAGCATACGTGAGCCGAAACGCAAACGAAGATAGGTTGTGATCAAGAATTTACCACGACGCACCGGCTAGCCGGTCTCAAGCCGACCCCGCCCACAGCGCCCGGGTGCAGTCATCAAGTCTGCCTGAGGTCATCAATATGAATTTTGCACCGTTCAGCCGATGCCGTTAATTCCCGGATCCTCCTATCAGCCTCCGTTCCTCTTCGGCAACGGATGCCTGCAGACTGTGTATCCCTCCCTGGCGCGCAGGCTCGATGGCGATCTGTATCAGCGGGAGCGCATCTCTACGCCCGACGACGACTTCCTCGACCTCGACTGGTCGCGCATCGGGAGCCGCAAACTTGTGATCCTTTCCCATGGTCTTGAAGGTGACACCCATCGTCCCTATATGGTCGGCATGGCGAAGATGATGAACCGGGCCGGCCGGGACATCCTTGCCTGGAACTACCGCGCCTGCTCCGGGGAGATCAACCGCCGGCTGCGGATGTATCATAACGGCTGCATCGACGACCTGGACTGCGTCGTTCAGCACGCGCTTGAGAGCGGGGCCTACGATACGGTCGCCCTGATCGGCTTCAGTCTGGGCGGGAACCTGACCTTGATGTACCTGGGAAGCATGGGAAGCAGGCTGGACAGCCGGATACAGCGGTCGGTGGCATTTTCCGTGCCCTGCGACCTGAAGGCGGGCGCGCTGGAGCTGGCAAAGCCGAAGAACCGTCTGTACATGAAGCAGTTCCTGGTCTCGCTCCATGAAAAGATCAAAAAGAAGATGGAGCAGATGCCCGGCGTCATCAATGACGATGGGTATGAGCGCATCAGGGACTTCAGGGGGTTTGACGACCGCTATACCGCGCCGATCAACGGTTTCAAGGACGCCGAGGATTACTGGTTCAAATGCAGCAGCGGACGATTCCTCCATGCCATCACCGTTCCGACCCTTCTGGTAAATGCATTGGACGATCCATTCCTTGCGCCGAGCTGTTATCCCGTGGTCCAGGCGGAGCAGAGCAGGCATGTGCACCTTGAAATGCCGGGTTCCGGCGGTCATGTGGGGTTCGTGCAGTTCAATGAGGACGGGAGCTACTGGTCGGAGAACCGGGCGGTGGAATTTCTGGGGCAGGTGTGGTAGTATGCCGCCGAAAAACAATTCTGTCATCCCCGTGAAAACGGGGATCCAGTGATGATCGCTGATCTCTGGATTCCCGCCGGAGCCTGCCCCAGCAGGACGTAAGCAGGGGCGGAAATGACGGAAAGAATTCCTTTGTTCTGGTCCAAGGAGGCCAAAGGAGCGCAGGCAACGCTCTCGTGAACAGTATCTGAAAACAAGGAAGTCAGGGAAGAGGAGTGAGATTCTCCCGCTGCCCCGCAGCCGTGAAGGGAACGAAAGCCCGATACCAAGCCACTGTCATGCGCAAGAGCATGATGGGAAGGCGGGCGAGTAGGATGATGCCCTAAGCCGGAAGACCTATCCAGCACCACCAGGAAAATTCCCGAGGGAGGAGTTGCAACGATGAACTACAAGTATTTTGTCCACCAGGAGTGCGCGTTCTATCCCTGCCATGATCTTGAAGAATGGAGGTCCTGCCTTTTCTGCTGGTGTCCGCTCTATCTTCTCGAATGCGGCGGAACGTTTACGCTCAGGAACGGCATCAAGGATTGTTCGAACTGCATCATACCTCATGGGGAAGAAGGATACGATTACATCCTCGAAGTGGTGAAGGACAAGGTTTACTGCAGATAGCTCCTTACAGTATATACTTTAGAAAACGCCGAAAGGATCCGCGTCAATGATCGTCAATTTCCTCAACATCGGCATGGCGAAGAAAGAAAGCTTTCACGGAAAGGACTTCCTGACCGGTATGTGCAAGAAACCGGCTGCAGGCCCGCTTCTGCTTACGAAGCTCGGATTTGAAGGCGACGGAGTAGGAGACCACAGGCATCACGGCGGTGAGGACAAGGCAGTCTGCGTGTACAGCCTGGACCACTACGCATACTGGAAGTCAGTGCTCGGCATCGAGATGCCCGGGGCGGCCTTCGGCGAGAACCTGTCGGTCGTCGGCATGAACGAGGACGCTGTTTGTATCGGAGAGATCTATACGATCGGCACGGCGGTCGTGCAGGTGAGCCAGCCGCGCCAACCATGCGGGACGCTCGCCGCACGGTACGGCAGGAGCGATCTTGTCAAGCTTGTGGCGGATTCCGGCAGGACGGGATTCTACTTCAGGGTCCTCACGGAAGGGCAGGTGAGGGCAGGAGACGCCCTGGCCTTGATGGAACGGGACCCCCGCGGCGTGTCCATCGCCTTTGCCAACGGCATATTTCACCATGACCGCACGAATCGCGACGGCATCGAGAAGGTCCTGGCCGTTCCCGCGCTGTCCGGGTCATGGCAGCGGTCCTTCCTGGAGCTGAAACACAGGCTCTGACGTCCTCGTTCTTCCCGCGTACGCCGCAAAACAGCTTGAAATCCCGGGGACATTGTGAAATAATGCAACGTCATCAGCCGTACCTGCATGAAGGAGACGGTTGTGGTTCCGGCCATTCTGCTCATCATCCATGTTATCGGCGTGATCATCTGGATCGGCGGCGTTGCCTTCGTGACGCTGGTGATCTTTCCGATGATGTACCGTACCGAGGGGTCGCTCGAGAAGGCGCTCCTGTTCCAGGGCGTGGAGCACCGGTTCTCATCGTCATCGTGGGCGGCACGGGATTCACCCTGCTCTCGGCGAAGTACGGGTTCTCCATTCTGTCCACTCAGCGCGGTCTCGGCATTCTTATCATGCTCTTCGCCTGGACGTTCTATACGGTGGTGATCCTATCGGAGAAGAAGATATTCGGGAAGATCTTTGCGGACCCCGGGAAGATCGACATGGACAAAGCGCTCACGATGATCAATGTCATGCATTGGGTGCTGCTCACCGTGAGCTTTTCCGCCGTTGCCGCGGGAATATGGTTCGCGCACGGGGTGTAATACGGAAGCAGAACGGGGAAAGATATATGGATTTGATGTTGTTCTTCAAAGGCTTATTTCTGGGGATCGTGGAAGGAATAACCGAGTTCATCCCCGTTTCCTCCACCGGACACCTGATCCTCGCGGGCGACCTGATCGGCTTTGATGACGAAAAGGCCAAGGTGTTCGAGGTGTTCATTCAATTGGGGGCCATCCTCTCGGTCGTCTGGCTTTACCGGGAGAAGGTCATCGGCGTTCTCAAAGGGCTCACGACCCGCAAGGAGGACCGGGCTTTTTCCCTGAATATCATGCTTGCTTTTCTTCCGTCGGCGTTCGTCGGCTTGCTGGCGCACAAGGCCATCAAGGCTTACCTTTTCAATCCGATCTCCGTCGCGGGAGCTCTCATCGCAGGCGGGGTCGCGATCCTGCTGATCGAAAGAATGGACCATCGCGCTCATGTGATGGATGTCGGCAGTATCACGCCGAAACAGTCCGTCGGCACGGGATTTGCCCAGTGCCTCTCGTTGTTTCCCGGGGTTTCCCGTTCGGGGGCCACGATCATGGGAGGCCTTGTGCTCGGGTTTGACCGCAAGGTCGCGGTCGAATTTTCCTTTTTTCTCGCGATCCCCACCATGTTCGCGGCGACAGGATACGATCTGCTGAAGAACCTGCACGCGCTTTCGGCATCGGATCTTCCGCTTTTTCTCGTCGGATTCATAACCGCATTCTTCAGCGCCCTGGTGGTCATCAGGGCATTCCTCGGGTATGTCTCAAATCACGATTTTTCATGGTTCGCCTACTATCGGATCATATTCGGCCTGATCGTCCTTGCCGCATACGGGAACAAAGGATGGACGTTCTGAGATGGCAGTCTCAAAGACAAAACCGAAGCACGGCCATGCGATCGTCGCCCTAATCCTCTTTGCGGCGGGGCTTTTGGTCCTCATGGGACTGGTCACCTACAGCGCGTCCGACCCCTGTTTCAGCGTTGCCGGAAAAGGGGCCGAGGTCAGGAACGCCATCGGGATCATCGGCTCCTACCTGTCCGACGCGCTCCTGAAGCTCTTCGGGCTCTGCGCCTACCTCATCCCGGTCTTCCTGTTCGCTTATGCCGCGTACTTCTCGTTCGGAGGCGAGGCCGCGCATCCCTTCCTGAAGAAGGTGGGCGGCGTCCTGTTCTTCGTCTCTCTCGCAACGCTCCTGGGGCTCCAGAGCGAGACCATGACGCTCTTCGGCGAAGAGGTCCCTTCAGGCGGCATGCTGGGCCAGCTGTTCGTCATCCTCATGGTGAAGAGCATCTCGGTCACCGGCGCCTACATCATCACGGTGACCAGCCTGGTGATCTCGCTGATCCTTCTTGCCCCCTTTTCGCTCCTCAGCGCCTTTGCCCTGGTCCGGCAGTTCTCTGTCGGCCTGTCGGAGAAGGTCCAGCTCCTCATTGCCATTCAGAAGGCGCGGGCCGAGAAGGCCCGCGAGGCCAGGGCGCGGCCGATCCAGCCGAAAGAGCCGCCCAGGATCGTCGCCTCCCCGCCGCCGAGGGAGCCCGGCCGGGAGCGGGAACCGAAGGAGAAGAAGGAAAAACCGCCCAAAGCGACCCAGGCCGCCTTCGAGTTCATGGACGACGGCAAAGGCGCCTACCGGCTTCCCTCCGCGGAGCTCCTGGATCCGGTGCCGTCCACCATAAAGAAGATCTCCGAGAAGGAGATGATCGCCCAGTCCGAGCTGCTGGCGCAGAAGCTGCTGGACTTCGACATCCAGGGCCGCATCACCCAGGTCCATCCCGGCCCGGTGGTGACCATGTTCGAGTTCGAGCCCGCGCCGGGCGTGAAGGTGAGCAGGATCGTGGGCCTTTCGGACGATCTCGCGCTTTCGATGAAGGCGGCGTCGGTGCGCATCCAGTCGCCGCTGCCCGGCAAGGCCGCGGTCGGCATCGAGGTGCCGAACAATACCCGCGAGACCGTGTACTTCCGCCAGATCATCGAGTCCGCCGAATATCAGTCTCACCGCTCACGGCTCAAGGTGCCGATGGGCAAGGACATCTTCGGAGCGTCCGTGGTCTCGAACATCGAGAAGATGCCGCACCTCCTGGTCGCCGGAGCCACGGGCTCGGGCAAGAGCGTTGCCATCAACTCCATCATCCTGGCGCTCCTGTTCAATGCCAGGCCCAGCGAGGTGAAGCTCGTGCTGGTGGACCCCAAGATGCTCGAGCTGTCGCTGTATAATGACATCCCGCACCTGCTGACGCCGGTCGTCACCCAGCCCAAGCGCGCGGCAGAGACGCTCCGGGCGCTCGTGGCCGAGATGGAGCGGCGGTACCGTACCCTGGCCGAAAAGGGCTCCAAGAGCATTGAATCGTACAACAAGGCCGTGTCCGAGGCCGAGCGGCTGCCCTACATCGTGATCATCATCGATGAACTGGCGGACCTCATGATGACGGTGCAGCGCGAGGTGGAGGAGTCCATCATGCGCATCGCCCAGATGGCCCGTGCCGCGGGCATCCACCTCATCGTGGCGACGCAGCGGCCGAGCGTGGACGTCATCACCGGCCTCATCAAGGCGAACCTGCCGACGAGGATCTCCTTCCAGGTCTCGTCCAAGACGGATTCCCGCACGATCCTCGACGCCAACGGCGCCGAAAACCTCCTGGGCATGGGCGACATGCTGTTCCAGCCCCCCGGCACGGCCCATCTCATCCGGGTGCACGGCTGCTTCGTATCGGAGGCCGAGATCAAGCGCGTGGTGGAGTTCATCAAGAAGCAGGGCGCGCCGAACTATGAGTTCCTGGCCCAGCGGGTCAAAGAGGTGGCCGAGGCCGCCTTTGCCGCGGAGGAGGACGACGAGCGCGACGAGGAATACCAGCGGGCCGTGGACCTGGTCCAGCAGAACGGGAAGGCCTCGACGTCCTTCCTGCAGCGCCATCTCCGCGTGGGCTACAATCGCGCGGCGCGCATGATCGAGATGATGGAGAAGGACGGCATCGTGAGCCCGGCTGACGGGGCCAAACCGCGGAAGGTGCTGGTCGGGCGGAACATGGACGGGACGGTGAGGGACCTCGATGACATCTGAGATGCATTGCGGATTGCGGATTTCGGACCGCGGATTGGGAAAAGCCCGTCGATCTGTTGCAACGATCGGCATCGTGTTGACCGTTGCCGTGGCCTCGGTCTCGTACGCCCTGGATTCCTCGCCTGCCGTCACCGCGCTGGCGACCCCTCCTGACGCCGTCGCAGCCATCGAGGCGCACTATCGGGAGCTCGTGGACCTGACCGCGAAGGTCACGCAGAAAAACTACCTCAAGTCCGTGGACAAGACCCAGACATTCGACGGGAACCTGTCCATCAAAAGACCCGGCATGCTTCGGCTCGACTACATGAACGGCCAGACCATTGTCATCGACGGCAGGGAAGCGTGGTTCTATTCTCAGAAGAGCAGCCAGGCGATCCGCCGCACCTTCAAGGACTTCGAGCAGGCCAACATTCCTGTCGCCTTCCTGCTCGGCGCCGGCACCATCCGGGAGGACTTCGAGGTGTCCCTGCCCAAGCCGGACCAGCCCCTGATGCTGGACCTGGTCCCGAAGCGGAAGGGGGCGGCCATGAAAAAACTGCGGCTCCTGTCGGAGAAAACCGGCAGGATAACCCAGATGATCGTCTTCGACCGGTCGGGCAACACGTCGGACATCCGGTTCTTTGAAGTGAAGGAAGGCGTGGGCCTCGACGATCAGCGGTTCCGTTTCAAGGTCCCGAAGGGGACGGAAGTGATAGATCAGTGATTAGTCATCAGTAATTGAGCGATCAGGGACACTGCCTGAATGACCCAATGACTGATTACCCAATTACCACGGAGGCAAGCTATGGCCGCTGAAAACTCATTCGACGTTGTATCCAAGATAGACATGGCCGAGGTCACCAACGCGGTCACCCAGACCCTGAAGGAGATCTCCCAGCGATTCGACTTCAAGGGCAGCAAATCCGCCATCACCCAGGAAAAGGACGCGTTGATCGTTATCTCCGACGACGACTACAAGCTCAAGAGCGTGATCGATATCCTCCAGGGAAAGCTGGTAAAGCGCAACGTGCCGACGAGGAACCTGACCTACGGCAAGGTAGATCCGGCCCTGGGCGGTACGGTCCGCCAGAAGATAACGATCCAGCAGGGAATTCCCACCGATAAGGCCAAGGAGGTCGTCAAGGCCATCAAGGACGCGAAGATGAAGGTTCAGGCGTCCATCCAGGCCGACCAGGTCCGGGTGTCGGGGAAGAACCGCGACGATCTCCAGGCGGTCATTCAGCTTCTGAAAGGGAAGGATTTCGGCATTGAGCTCCAGTTCACGAACTACCGGAACACCTGACCGGGCGGTCATGCACCGCCCTTCTTGCCAGCCTCCCGACCTATCCTAACTGATGAATTAACATTGCTTTTCTTGTCTAAACTGCTATAATTTGCCAATGTTCCGTACTATGCCCATACAGGAGCACGCATGAGCCTTGTCGGCAGGCTGGAAGACCTTGCGCTTCCCGATATCTTCCAGATCATCAGCCTCAGCAAGAAGACGGGCACCCTCGTGGTCCGGAGCCGCAAAGGGACGGGGATGGTCGTCTTCAAAAGCGGCCAGGTGATCCAGGCCGGCAGCGACAGTATCCGCGATTCGCTCGGGAACATCCTCGTTTCGCAGGGAATGGTCGACCAGGCGGACCTTGCCGCGGCCCTTGCCATGCAGAAGGCCGCACCCGACAAACCCCTCGGCATGATCCTTGCGGAAACGGGGGCGACGACCTCCAAGATCATCGAAGATGTCGTGCGCCAGCAGATCGAGGAGATCATTTACGACCTTCTCGCCTGGGAGGAAGGGTTCTTTAATTTCGAGCTCGGCGAGATCGCTCCGAAGGACAAGATCGAGATCGACACCCATGACCTGTTGTTGAAGTCCGGTCTGAGCGCCGAATATCTGCTCATGGAGGGGACGCGGATCCTTGATGAACGGCGCAAGGACCAGACCAGGAAGGCGCCTCCCTCCTCCTCTGCCCCAAAGGCCTCTCCGGCGGCACCGAAGGCCGCCCCAACGGCGAAACGATCAGCTCCTGAATCCCTTCCCCCACAGAAGCCCGCACCGGTCACGCGCGCGAGCTACGAGCCCGCCAAGGCGGAGTTCCGCGCCAGGATCGAGACGGAAGATTCGTCGAAGCAGCTCACGACCCTCAAGTCGATGTTCGATGAGCTGCGGTTCCCCACGGCAACAGCAGAAGTGACGCTTCTTATCCTCCGGTATGCCAGCGAGGTGGTGAATCGCGCCATTCTCTTCATGGCGAAAAAGGACGAGGTGCGCGGCCTCGGCCAGTTCGGCATCGAGCTGACAAGCGGCAAATCTCCCGACCAGGTGGTGAGGAACATCCGCATCCCCCTGAGCGAACCATCGCTGTTCCGGAACGTCATCGAGAGCAAACGCACCTACCTGGGGCCCCTTGAGGCAAGCGAGCAGAACAGCTACTTCGTGAACGAAGCAGGAGGGATGAAGCCTGACGCGGTGCTCGCCATACCGCTGATCGTGGACGGAAAGATCGCCCTCATCGTGTACGGCGACAATCTCCCCGACCAGAAGCCCATCAGGGGGCTGGAGACCCTCGAGATCTTCATGAACCAGGCCGGCATGGCCCTGGAGAAGGCGCTGCTCGAACGGAAACTGGCAGAGCTCCAGAAGGAGAAAAAATGAAGAACGTCCTGATCGTCGAGGATTCCAAGGCCATCCGTTCGCTGATCCGCATAGCCTTGGAAGAGGCAGGCGGTTTTTTCACCTCCGAAGCGAACAACGGGTTCGAGGCGCTCAAGACGCTGCCGAGCCGCAAATTCGACCTCATCATCACCGACATCAACATGCCGGACATCAACGGCCTGGAGCTCATCGGGTTCGTGAAGTCCAATCAGTCGTATCGGGACATCCCGCTCATCATCGTAAGCACCGAGAAGAGCGAAGAGGACAAAAAGCGGGGCATGGCGCTGGGGGCCATGGGCTACATCGTGAAACCCTTCCGAAAGGAAGATCTCATGGCGCTGGTGAACAAGGCGGTGGGAGGGAAATGACAGTGCGGAGTGCGGAGTGCGAAGTAAAGATTTACGTCGTTGTTTTTCACTCCGCACTTCGCACTCCGCACTCCGCACTCGAAACATATGAAGACTGATCGTCCCATACAGGAATTCCTCGCAGAGGCGGAGGACATTCTGGAGTCCGCAAGCAGGAGCCTTCTTACCCTGGAGGACCAGCAGGCTGCCGGACAGGTCGACCCCGACCTTGTCAACGGCCTGTTTCGTTCGATCCACTCGTTCAAGGGCCTCGCCGGGATGTTCGGCCTCAAGACGCCTGCCGACCTGTCGCACAAGCTCGAATTCCTTCTCGACGAGATCCGGCTTGGCAAGGTGGGTCTGGGCGGCGAGACCCTGAGCGCCCTGTCGGATGTTCTGGGACTTCTGGCGCGGCTCGTACAGCAGAGCGGCGCGGGGCAGCCCTTCGAGGACATTTCCGGGGCGACCGACCGCATCGACCGCATCCTTGCCGCGAAGTCCTTAGGTGGAGAGCAGTCGCTTCTCTCGCGGGTCGACATTGACCTGTCCGTGCTCCAGGTCCTTACGGAGTACGAGGAGCACCGGCTGAAAGAGACTATCCGGGAGCGGAAGAACCTTTTCCTGGTCAAGGCGTCATTCACCTTCGCCGAGTTCGAAAGCGGCATCCGTGCCTTGACGGAAACGCTGAAGCAGCACGGCGAGATCATCTGCACCCTGCCGACGGCGTCAGCCGGCGGGGAGGGCATCGGGTTTACCATCATGGTCGGCACCGCCAAGGGGCGCGATGTCCTCGCATCATCGATCAACCTGCCGAACGTCTCTCTCGAACTGGTGCCGCGCACCGATGAAAGCTGCGCCCCGGAAGCGCGGGCGGAGGTAACCACCCTCAAGAGCATCAGCAACACGGTGCGCGTGGACATCCACAAGCTGGACAATTTGATGAGCACCGTGGGCGAGCTCCATATCATCAAGGGCGAGATCGGCCGCATCGCCGCCGGTCTGCGCGGCCTGCAGGGTTTTACCGGCGACGCCGTCAACCTGTACAAGGCCCACAAGAACCTGGAGCGGCGGCTCAATGAGATCCAGGAGGGCATCCTCGACGTCCGGATGGTCCCAATCGGCCAGATCTTCACGCGCCTTGCCCAGGTGGTCCGGAACTACGCGCGGGAGGCGGGCAAGGAGATCGACCTCGAGATCCAGGGAGAAGAGACCGAGCTTGACAAGCTCATGGTGGAGGACCTTGCCGATCCGCTCATGCACCTCATCAGGAACGCCATTGACCATGGTATCGACCCGCCGGAGGTGCGGAAGGCGAAGGGCAAATCCGAACGCGGTATCGTGCGGCTCACCGCAGTGCCCAAGGGGAACCATGTCATGATCACCGTGGAGGACGACGGACGGGGGATCGATCTGCCGGCGGTCCTGTCCAAGGCCCGGGAAAAGGGCCTTCTGGAAGGCGAGCTTGACGTCGAGCACAATCGAAAAGAGATCCTGGACCTCATCTTCCTGCCGGGCTTCACCACCAGCGAAACGGTGACGGAAATCTCGGGCCGCGGCGTCGGCATGGACGTGGTGAAGAGGAACGTGTCCCGGCTTTCAGGCATGATCGACATCGAGACCGAAGCGGGCGCGGGCACGCTCTTCACCATTACGCTTCCCATCACGCTGGCCATCTTCAAGGCGCTGATCATCGAGACCAGCGGGCGCAGGTTCGCGGTTCCGCTGGGCTCGGTCCTCGAGATCCTGCGGGTGGCTCCGGACCAGATCGAGACCATCGAGTCACGCGAGGTGATGGCCATTCGCGATGACACGGTGCCGCTCCTCAGGCTCACCGACGCCTTCGATCTGCCGAAGGGGGAGCAGCAGGAAAAGCTGTTCGTCATTCTCGTGGGGATCGCCGAGCGAAGGCTCGGCCTCATCGTGGACAGGCTTCGCGGCCAGCAGGAGATCGTCATCAAACCGCTCGGCAGCCGTCTTGCCGATACCCCGGGGATCTCGGGCGCAACGGAACTGGGCGACAAGATCGTCGTGCTCGTGCTGGATGTGGAGTCGCTCATTGAAGGGGCGATGAGAAAGACGATAGCAAGATGAAAGAGGACAGACATCAGACAACAGACACGGCCCGCTGCTTAGGTCTGACCTCTGATCGTCTGTCATCTGCGGTCTGATCTTATGTATGAAGAATTCTACGGGCTGAGGGAAAAGCCGTTCACCAAGACGCCGGACCCGCGGTTCCTGTACCAGGGCCGGAAGCATGCCGAGGCGCTTGCGCGACTCCAGCTTGCGGTGGAGGACCAGGACATCGTGCTCCTGACCGGCGACATCGGCTGCGGGAAGACGACGCTGTCCCGCGCGCTGATCGACGGGTTCGACAGCCGGTACCACCCGGCGCTGATCATCAACCCCAGGCTGTCGCCGATCCAGCTGCTCCAGACCGTGGCGCTCCGCCTTGGCATCGATGAAGAGCACAGCCGGCACGGTATACTCGAGGGGATCAATGCGAAGCTCTATGAGCTGTATGAGGAAGGTAAGCGGACGGTGCTCATCATCGACGAGGCCCAGCTGATCCCGGGCAAGGAAACCTTCGAGGAGATCCGGCTTCTCACGAACTTCCAGCTCGACGACCGGAACCTCCTGGCCGTCGTGCTGATCGGCCAGACCGAGCTGAAGGCGCGGCTGGCGAAGCGGCCCTATCGCGCGCTGCGGCAGCGCATCGGGATGCAGTACCATCTCGGTCCGCTGGACGAACAGGAGACGGCCGAGTATGTGGCGCACCGCCTCCATGTCGCCGGAAGGGAGGCGCCGCTGTTCGATGCCGAGGCGCACGCCGCCCTTCACTATTATAGCGACGGCATCCCGCGGCTCATCAATGTACTGGCCGGCAATGCCCTCCTCGAGGGTTTCGGCCGCGATGCGGCGATCATTACGGGCGAGATCGTCGAGAACGTGGCGGAGGAATTGAAATAGACAACGTTCTTTGAACGTTGTAGTGAAAACGGGAAGTTGTAAAATTTGGAAATTTAAACTGTGCAGTCTGCAGTCTGCAATTTTCAATGGAGCGAAGCGACGTGGACATCCTGGCGGCACGGAAAAAAGCAGCAGAGCGGGCAAAAGCGGCAAAGCCGGAACAAGCGGCGCCTGCCGAGCAGCCCGCGGCGGGAACGGCACAGGCCGGGCCGGCAGAGGATTTCCCCCCGATCCCCGACACCAGCTTCGTGCCCGACGA
>JAGVOT010000090.1 GCA_020052615.1 Nitrospirota bacterium
ACCGGCTTGAGGACCGGATCCTTGATCTGGCGGGCATTTCCGCGGCGGGTGTCGCGTTCTTTCCCATGGATCGGATGGGCGATTGCGCCTCGGCGGGGATCTCCGCTCACGGCGTTTTCGCGGTGACCTTTTTTGCCTGTATCTTCATCATTTGCATATTCATGTCGGAGAACACGCTGAAGGAAATGGACGATGTGCGAAGGCGATCGGCGTTTCGCCGGGCATACCGGGTATGCTCAGGCATCATGATCGCGAGCATCGCATTTGCCGTGCTGTCGCGTCTGCTCCCGAAAGATGATGTCCGGATGCTGTGCGAAAACAGAGCGATATTCTGGTTCGAAGCGATCGGGGTCTGGGCGTTCAGTGCATTCTGGTACATCAAGACGAGGGAGCTCGATCCGTCGCAGTCCTGGATGCCCTTTGGGAAAAAGCATGCAATCTAACGGCATCCGTCATTCGTGCCGGTGAAAAGTGGTATGCTGTAACGCGACAGACAGAACGGAGGCATTACCATGACAAACTATCTTCTGATCCACGGCGCGATGCGGGGCGCATGGTTGTGGGACAAACTGATGCCGCTCCTGATGAAGGGCGGGGGGAACCCCATTGCGATCGACCTGCCGGGACACGGTTATCGGACGGCGGAAGCCTCCTTTACTACCATGTCCACGTACATCAATGACGTCATCCAGTTCATCCGGAAGGAGAACCTCAAGGACCTGGTGCTCGTCGGCCACAGCATGTCGGGCATCGTGATCAGCAAGGTGGCTGAGGAGGTGCCGGAGCGCATCAAGCACCTGGTCTACCTGGCGGCGGTGGTCCCGAGGAACAACGAGGCGCTCATCGACCTGCTGCCGAAGGAGAGGCAGGAGACGCTCGGCAAACTGCACGGGAAGGTGAAAGAGGTCTTCGGCACGCTGGAGCAGTTGCGGCCGATGTATTTCACCGACCTGGAAGGGGAGGAGAAGGAATTTTACCTGAAACAATTGACGCCTCAGCCGCTGGCGGCGTTCTTTGAAAAGATGCACTTCAAGCAGTTCCCGAAGATTCCCATCCCTATGACCTACCTATTGGGCCTCAGGGACAAGAGCCTGCCGCCTGAATTAACGGTACGGTTCGCAGAACGGTTGGGGGTCACGCCGATAGAAATAGACGCGGGCCACGACATGATGGTGTCGCGGCCCGACGAGGTTGCGAAGGTCCTGTTGGATCTTTCCTGATAGGGTCTTGCCTGGTAGGATGGAATGGTGTTGGCAGGCAGTGACCGTTACTCCTTGTGGCAGCGCTGGCAGCTGTCCGCCGCCTTAAGATCGAAGGCTTTTTTCCCATCGTGGCAACTGCCGCAGAATTGTCCCTTGGTGAGCATGGACATGTCCATCTTGTAGGCAGCCTCGCCGCCCTTCATCTGAAAGGTCTTGTAGTGGCAGTTGCTGCATTTCTGTCCCTTCAAGTTTACGTGGTAGTCATGGGCGAAGACCACTTTGCCCGCCCCCTTGGGCTTGTATTCTACGTCTCCGCCTCCGATCTTTGACTGGGCGGTCAGCGGAGCAAGAAGAAAAAGTCCAACAACGAGCGCGGCCCCAGCGGTTCTCAGCTTCATGCGCGACCTCCTTAAGTTATTTCTTGTGGCATCGGGTGCAGTTCTTCGTCGATCCTGCGTCAAAGCCCTTCATCCCGTTGTGGCAATGCTCGCAGAAATCTCGCTTCGTGATCGCTTCTTTTTTCATCTCGTAACCCTGACCCTTGGAGAACTTCTGGAAGTGGCAGGCCACGCATTTGAGACCGCGTGCTTTCATGTGGTAGTCGTGGCTGAAATGGACGGGATCAGCCTTTTGCAGGGGGAAGGTGATATCTCCGCCGCCGATCGCCAACACCGTGGTTGCCGCGGTGGCCAAGAACAGCAGGAAAAACAACAGCATGGTGTTCCGCATGGGACCCCCCTGATATTTACGGCTTATGGCATTTAACGCAATTGTCCGTACCCTTCACGTCGAAGGACTTCTGGCCGTTGTGGCACTTGCCGCAGAAGTCTCCCTTGGTGATCTTGGCCATGTCCATCTTGTACGAACCCTGGGCCATCTGAAAGATCTGATAATGGCATCCCGTGCACTTGATGCCCTTGCCTTTGACGTGGGATTCGTGGCTGAAGATCACCGGCCCGGCGCTCTTGGGCGAGAACTTGATGTCACCGCCGCCTACCTTCTGGGCCATTGCGGTGAACGGCAAAACCAGACACACAACAAGCAGTACGACAATGAACATCTTTTTCATCGATCAGTACCTCCCCTGGTAAAGATGGTTTATGTCGGGGATTATAACATACTGAATGCGAAAAACAAGTCTTTCTTTATGATTATCATGCTCTTGGCCGTCTCTTCTGGTATAATGAAATAACACCCAACCTTCCTCAGCGAGGTGAAGCAATGCTCAAGGAAAGCACACGCCAGATCATCCGGGACACCCTTACCAACATCGGCCAGCCGGTCCGCCTGGTCGTCATGACCGGGGAAAAGGGCTGCGAGATCTGCCCGGAAACCGTTGAGATCGCCCGCGCCATCAAGGCGGCAGCCCCGAAGGTAGCGCTGGAGATCTATGACTTCACCATGGACCGCGACAAGAGCGAGGAATACGGCATCAAGCGGATACCTGCAGTCGTTGCGGAGTCCCAGGATGGAAGGACTGTAACGTTCAGCGGCAGCCTTGAGGGGATATCGCTGGTGCTCCTTCTTGATGTCATTTCCAGCATTTCCGCCGGACGGGCATGGTTTTCCGACAGGATCGGCAGCACCCTGAAGCTGTTGACCAACGAGGTCCCGGTCCAGGTTCTCCTGGAGAACGACTGCTCCATGTGCCGGCCCATTGCCGAGACCGCCATCGGCCTTGCGCTGGCGAACAAACTGGTATCGACCGAGATCATCGTCGCCGATGACTATCCGGATCTGCTGTCGACGCTCAAGGTGAAGATCCTGCCGTTCACCGTCTTCGGCAAGCAGCTTACGCTGGAAGGCCATGTGAACGAGAGTTCGTTCATCGAGATGCTTTTCCGGGCAGAGAAGCGGAAGGCCGCCGGCGTGGAAGTGCGGTGCGTTGTGTGCGGTCAGCCGTCGCCCGAACTTGTCTGCGGTTCGTGCAAGGCAAAGATCCAGGCCGAGGCGGTGAATCACAAGCGAAAGGACGAAAAGATCCAGGAGCGGGGAAGCGCCATGGGGTCGCACAACCATAGCTGAGCGGGCAAGCGGAGTGCGGAGCGACCAATGAAACGATGGAGAACACACAATGAAACAGGCGATGTTCCAGGAACCGAAAGAGGGCAACAAGGTCCTTTGCGGCCTGTGCTCCCACCGCTGTCTCATCGCCCCGGGCCACCGGGGCATCTGCGCGGTCCGGGAGAACCGCGACGGTACGCTCTACAGTCTTGTTTATGACCGGATCATCGCCCGCAACATAGACCCCATCGAAAAAAAACCGCTCTTCCATTTCCTTCCGGGAAGCCGTTCCTTTTCCCTGGCAACGCCGGGCTGCAATTTCCGCTGCAAACATTGCCAGAATGCAGACATCTCGCAGCTGCCCCGTGACAGGGAAGGCGTTATACCCGGTGAACCGGCATCGCCCGCCGAGCTTGTCGAGGCCGCCCTGCGCCATCACTGCGCGAGCATATCCTATACCTACACCGAGCCGACGATCTTCTTCGAACTTGCCTATGACACGGCAAGGCTGGCACGGAAGGCCGGACTCAAGAATGTGTTCGTCACGAACGGCTATATAACGCCCGAGGCCCTCCGGGAGATCAGCCCCTGCCTCGACGCCGCGAACATCGATCTCAAGGGATTCACCGATGACTTCTACAGGAACATATGCGGTGCGCGGCTGCAGCCGGTCCTGGATTCGATCCGTCTGTACAAGGAATTGGGCGTCTGGACAGAGGTCACAACGCTGGTCATCCCCGGACACAACGATTCGGAAAGCGAGCTTCGGCAGATAGCGCAGTTCATCCGTTCGGTGGGTGAGGGCGTTCCCTGGCATGTCTCGCGGTTCCATCCGACCTATAAACTGATCGATCAGCCGGTCACCCCGGTCGCTACCCTGAAGCGGGCGAGGCAGATCGGCCTGGAAGCCGGCCTCCGGTATGTCTACGAGGGGAATGTCCCCGGCGAGGGCGAGGAGACGCTCTGCTGGAATTGTGCGAAAACGCTGGTGAAACGCTATGGATTCACCGTGGAGGAGAACCATATCGGGGACGGGAAGTGCGGATATTGCGGAGCGAAGATCGATGGAGTGTGGGAATAAGGCCTGACGCGGAGACAAGGGGACAAGGGGACAAGGGATTGACCGTTCAATACGAGACCTTCGAGCACCAGGCGGACATCGGCATCAGGGGATTCGGGACCACGGTGGATGAGGCGTTCGCGAACGCGGCCGCGGCCCTCTATTCGGTCATGGTCGACATCACGCGGGTGGAACAGAAAGAGTTCCGGGGCGTCAACGTCACGGCCGACGACAAGGAACAGCTGCTCGTGGAATGGCTGAATGCCCTGCTCGCGGTCTCCGACATCGAGCGCATGGTCTTTTCGAAGTTCGAGGTCAGGATCGAAGAGAACAGGCTTGCAGGCACGGCCTGGGGCGAACACCTTGACCGGGGGAAGCATCGCGCCAATGTAGAAGTAAAGGGCGCAACCTATCACATGCTCGGCGTTCGGCAGGAGAACGGGCGGTATGTGGCCCAATGCGTGGTGGACGTTTAATTTCGGATTTCGGATTGCGGAAATCAGAAAACTGGTGGCCGCAGGCTTCAGCCTGCGTTCAATAAACATGATGTCGAAAGAGTCATAAAGGGGATGTCTCGACATTTACGAGACAATAATCCATGGACCCCAGGACCTTAACAAAGATCAACGACTACTGCTGGGAGATCCCGCAGACCGGGGACATGAACGTCCCGGGCAGGATCTTCGCGAGCGAGAAATTGATCGTCGAGATGGATGAGAAGGTACGCGAGCAGGTGAAGAACGTGGCCTGCCTCCCGGGCATCCAGACAGCGTCCATGGCCATGCCCGATGCGCACTGGGGCTACGGCTTTCCCATCGGCGGCGTGGCGGCCTTTGATCCCGACGAAGGCGGGATCATCTCCATGGGCGGCGTGGGATTCGACATTTCCTGCGGTGTACGCACCATGAAGACCGGACTGATGAAGGAAGAGGTCCTTCCCAGGCTCGAGCGGCTGGTGGACCAGTTCTATAACCGTGTGCCGGCAGGCGTGGGTTCCGAGGGACTTATCAAGCTGGGCGCTGCCCAGATCGACGAGATGCTGCTCGGCGGCGCCGAGTGGGCGGTGAAGAAGGGCTACGGCGTGAAGGAGGACCTGGAATACATCGAGGAGCACGGCCGCGTTGACGGCGCGGACCCTTCCCAGGTATCGGAAACGGCCAAGAAGCGCCAGTACCGCGAAATGGGGACCCTCGGCTCGGGAAACCACTATCTTGAGGTGCAGTTCGTCGACGAGATCTATGATGAGCAGGCCGGCCAGGCCATGGGGCTCCGGAAGGGCAGCGTGGTCGTCTCGGTGCATTGCGGCTCCCGGGGATTGGGGCACCAGATCGGCACCGACTATCTCCGGAGCCTGGCCAATGCGGCCCAGCGGTTCAAACTGCCGATCAAGGACCGCGAACTGGCCTCGGCGCCCATCACGTCGCCGGAAGGGAGGTCCTACTACGGGGCCATGAGCGCCGGCATCAACTGCGCATTGGCGAACCGCCAGATCATCACCCACCTGGTGCGCGAGATATTCATCGGCGTCTTTCCCGAAGGGCGTGTCACCATGCTCTACGACATCAGCCACAATACCTGCAAGGTCGAGACCCATGCCGTCAGGGGGAAGAAGAAGCGGCTCTTCGTGCATCGCAAGGGGGCCACGCGCGCCTTCGGACCGGGTCAGGTCGACCTGCCGCCGGAATACCGGCACATCGGCCAGCCGGTGCTGATCGGCGGGACCATGGGAACGTCGTCGTACATCCTCGCCGGCACGGAACAGGGCATGGAAGTGGCTTTCGGTTCAGCCTGCCACGGGGCCGGCAGGGCCATGTCCCGCACCCAGGCGAAGAAACAATGGCACGGACGCGACGTGGTGCGGCAGCTCGAAGGGCAGGGCATTCTGCTGCGGGGTCATTCCTATTCCGGCATAGCCGAGGAGGCGCCGGGGTCCTACAAGGACGTTGCCGATGTGGTCGATGCGGCCCATTTCGCGGGACTCGCCAGGAAGGTCGCGCGCGTCAGGCCGCTGGCCTGTGTAAAAGGATAAATAAGCTGGTCAACTGAGAAAGAACAATTTTGACACAGAAGAAGCGGATTCAAGTATGATAACGGCGGATAAAGATCCAAATACCGCTTCTTAAAGATTTTACCCAGATGGTGAAGTTCCTAAAGACAGAATATCCGATTTTATCCGACATCTATCCGCACTTATCTGTGTCAAATGTCGTTTCCAGGCTCAATACTTTATCGGAGAGCGCAAGCATGCAAAAAAGGATCGTCATCGCAGTCATCGTCATTCTCGTCATTTCCGGCGCCGCTGTTTACCAATATCTCACGTCCGGCAGAAATGACGGCATGCTCGATCTTTCGGGCACGGTAGAGGTGACCGAGGTGAACGTCGGTTTCAAGATGCCGGGCAGGATCGCGGCTCTCCATGCAGAGGAGGGGCAGCGGGTCAGCAGGGGGGACCGTCTTGCGGACCTGGACAGCGCTGAGCTCCGAAGCATTGTCGAGCAGGGGCGCGCCGCGGTCCGTAATGCCGAGGCGGAGTACGAGAAGGCACGAAAGGACTACGACCGGTACCGGACGCTCTCCCAGGAAGGCGCCGTGACCGTCCAGCAGCTTGATTCCGCCCGCAAGGCTCATGATGTCGCCCTCTCCCAGGTGGACCAGGCGCGGGCTGCCCTGCGGACCGCCGAGGTGCGGCTCAAGGATACGGCTGCCGATGCGCCGGTGTCCGGCATCGTGCTCAGCCGTAATGTCGAGTTGGGCGAGACCGTGGCGGCAGGGGTCGCCGCCTATTCCCTGGGTGACCTGGACAATCCCTGGGTCAAGGTCTACGTGAACGAGACCAAGCTCGGGCTGGTCAATCTCGGCCAGGAGGCCCGGATCTTTACCGATACGTATCCGGGGAAGGCCTACGAGGGGCGGGTCACCTATATCGCCTCGGAGGCGGAGTTTACGCCTAAGAATGTCCAGACCAGGGAAGAAAGGGTCAAACTGGTATTCGGCGTCAAGGTGAGCGTGACGAACGTGAACAACGAGCTGAAACCGGGGATGCCCGCGGATGTAAAGATTAACTTGAAGTAATAAAATTGGTTTTAGTAATAAATAAAACATTAAAATATCAAATAGATATATCGTATGATCTAAGTAAATGGTTCCTCTATGACCCTGCCTCCCGCAATCATTGCCACCGGTCTTTCCCGTTCATTTGGTAGCATCCATGCTGTGAATAAGCTCGACCTTGCCATCGATCGTGGAGAACTTTATGGTCTTGTGGGGCCTGACGGCGCCGGAAAGACCACGACCATGCGGCTTCTGACCGGCATCCTGGAGCCGACATCGGGTGAGGCATGGGTCGCCGGTTTCCCGGTCCGGACCGAAGCGGAGCGGATCAAGGAGAAGATCGGATATATGTCGCAGCGCTTCGGGCTGTATGAGGACCTTACGGTGATGGAAAACATCCTGTTCTATGCCGATATCTATGAGGTTGCCCGATCGGTACGGAAGGCCCGCATCGAGCGGCTGCTCGGATTCAGCAATCTCACGCCCTTTGTTGACCGGCTCGCGGGAAAGCTTTCGGGCGGGATGAAGCAGAAACTGGGCCTTGCCTGCGCCCTGGTCCATACCCCCGAGATCCTGTTCCTCGATGAACCGACGAACGGCGTAGACCCGGTCTCGCGGAGGGACTTCTGGCGCATCCTCTATGATCTCCTTCGGGAGGGTGTCACGATAGTCCTCTCCACATCGTATCTCGACGAGGCTGAGCGGTGTACACGGATCGGGCTCATGCACAAGGGAACGATCATCATCGAGGACCGGCCGAAGAACGTCAGGAGCTCCCTCGCCATGCCCATGATGGAGGTATGGACCGACAAGGTGAGGACAGCCGGCGAGATCGTCAGGACCGTGGAGGGCGTATCGAGCGTAAGCGTCTACGGGGACCGGCTTCATATCGGCCTTAAACACAAAGGAGCTGCATCTGCCGTCCTGGTCATGCTGGAACGGGAAGGCATCGCGGTCCAGGACTACCGGGAGATACTGCCGTCCCTGGAGGACGTGTTCATCACCATGGTGGAGAAGTAGGTTCTGAGTGCGGAGTGCGGAATGCGGATTGTTAAGACATGACTGATGACCAAGATCATATTGCTGTCAAAGTAGAGAGTCTCTCACGGAAGTTCGGGGATTTCGTCGCTGTGGACCGCATCAGCCTCGAGGTGAAGAAAGGCGATATCTTCGGGTTCCTCGGGCCGAACGGCGCGGGAAAGTCCACGACCATCCGCATGCTCTGCGGCCTGCTCATTCCCACGGCCGGACAGGGGACCGTAGGCGGTTACGACATCAACACCCGTTCCGAGGAGATCAAGAAGATCATCGGATACATGTCCCAGCGGTTCTCGCTCTACGACGACCTCACGGTCGAAGAGAACATCAATTTCTTCAGCGGAATCTACAACGTCCCGCAGGCCAGAAAGCCGGCGCGGAAACAATGGGTCTTGGAAATGGCCGGGCTCGGCGACAGCCGGAGCGCCCTTACCCGGACCCTGCCGGGGGGATACAAGCAGCGGCTGGCGCTGGGCTGCGCGATCCTCCATGAGCCGTCCATTCTGTTCCTCGACGAACCGACCTCGGGCGTTGACCCGCTGTCCCGCCGCGGGTTCTGGAAGCTCATTTACGAGATGTCCAAGGCCGGGACCACGGTCTTCGTCACGACCCACTACATGGACGAAGCGGACTATTGCGACCGGCTCGCGCTGATCTACCGGGGATCGATCATCGCCGAAGGCACGCCGGGCGAACTGCGCCGGAAACATATGACGGCTGATGTTCTCGAGATCGAAACGGAGAACGTCGTCACGGCAATGGACGCCCTTGGCCGCAGCGGGATCGAAACGGCCATCTTCGGGAGCGTTCTGCACGCAACGGTGGGATCCGCACGGGAGGATATCCCCCGGCTCAAGAAGCTGCTTGCCGACGCGGGTATCGAGGTCAATCGCATCGAGAAGATCGTGCCGTCCCTGGAAGATGTGTTCGTGACGTTGATAGAGCAGTCGTGAGGCAGTCGATAGTCGACAGTCTAGAGACCGTCGTACAACAGGCAAGACAGCGTCCGTCGAGAGTCAGCATGATCATCGAATGATTTTTGACTGACGACTGCTTTATCGACTGCACTATTTACTGCCGACTGATTCTCGACTGTCGACTGGTACTTATGAAACTCATCCGCATACAGGCCATCGCAAAAAAAGAGATGCTCCAGATCGTCCGGGACCCCTTGAGCCTGGCCATGGGGTTCATGATGCCGGTGCTGCTTCTGTTCATCTTCGGCTACGCCATATCGCTCGATGTGGATGACATCACGACGATCGTGTACGATCAGGACCGGAGCAGCATGGGCAGGCAGCTTGTCGCGGATCTTTCCGCATCGGGATATTTCAAGGTCGTGCGCTACGCTGAACAGGAAGCGGAGATCGGGCAATATCTTGATGCCGGCATGGCGCGGGTCGGCTTGACGATACCCGTCGATTTTTCCCGGGATCTGCGCGCCGGACGGGTGACGCAGCTGCCGATCGTGGTGGACGGGAGCGATTCCAATACGGCGACCATCGCGCTCGGGTACTTCGCCGCCCTGACGGAGCTCTATGGCCGGCGGATCTCCCCGGTCCCCGAGAAGGCGCTCATCGAGGTCCGGGCGCGGGTCTGGTACAATCCCGAGCTCAAGTCGCGGAACTTCATCGTGCCGGGGCTCATCGCCGTCATCATGATGGTCATTGCCGCGCTCCTCACGTCGCTCTGCATCGCCCGGGAATGGGAGCGGGGGACGATGGAGCAGCTTATCGCCACGCCCGTCAAGACCCCCGAGCTCATCCTGGGGAAGATGATCCCCTATTATGTCATCGGCATGGTCGATATGGCGCTTTCGATCGCCATGGCGACCCTGCTGTTCGAGGTGCCCTTCCGGGGAAGCCTGCTCCTGCTGACCGTCATCTCGACGGTGTTCCTCTTCGGGGGCTTAAGCTTCGGCATCATCATCTCCATCATTACCAAGTCCCAGATCGTTTCCAGCCAGATATCGGTGGTGGCGACGTACCTGCCGGCGTTCCTGCTCTCGGGCTTCATGTTCTCCATCTCCAACATGACCAGGCCCCTTCAGATCATCACGCATATCATACCGGCGCGGTATTTTGTCTCCATCCTCAAGGGGCTGTTCCTGAAGGGCAGCGCCATCCGGATCCTTTACGCCGATGCGCTGTTCCTGCTGGCATTCGGGATCGTCACCTTTGCGGTTGCCAACATAAAATTCAAGAAGCGGCTGGGATAACAGGACAGGGGACGGCAGGGCAGAAATGATCCAGGATACCTTCGAACGCATCAACCAGATGGTCCTCAAGGAGTTCATCCAGATCTTTCGCGACAAGCGGATGAAGGCGATCGTGTTCGTCATTCCGCTGCTGCAGACCATGGTCTTCGGCTACGCGGTCACCATGGACGTGAACCATATTCCCACGGCGGTGTACGATGTCGACCGGTCCTATGAGAGCCGGGAACTCGTGCGGCGGCTCACCGCTCCGGGATATTTCGATGTTCTGTATCGTCCCGGATCCCCCGACGAGTTACGGGACCTCCTTGACCGGTCGAAGATCACCTTTGCCCTCCAGATCGACCGGGGATTCTCGGCGGACCTCAAGCGGAGGATCCCGACATCTGTGCAGGTCCTCGTGGACGGAACGGACTCGAACACCGGCATCGTCGCCCTGGACTATGCGAACCGGATCATCCTGAAATTTCAGCGCGATCTGTCCGCCACGCGACCGGCGCCGGCGGTCCGCATCGACCTGCGGCAGCGCGCCTGGTACAATCCCGAGCTCAAGAGCAAGAACTACAATGTCCCGGGCGTGATCGCCATGGTGATCATGCTCACGTCGCTTTTGCTCACGTCCATGGCCGTGGTGCGGGAGCGGGAGATCGGAACCATGGAGCAGCTCATGGTCACGCCGCTCCGGCCCGCCGAGCTCATCCTCGGCAAGACCATTCCCTTCGCCATCATCGCCTTTTTCGACATGGTCCTGGTCACGGTCTTCGGCGTCCTCGTGTTCGACATCCCCATCAACGGTTCGCTCGCGCTCCTTCCGCTGTCCACGGCGATCTATCTTCTGTCGATCCTCGGCATCGGGCTCGTGATCTCCACGGTGGCGAAGACCCAGCAGCAGGCCCTGATGTCCACCTTTTTATTCTATATGCCTGCGGTGCTCCTGTCGGGATTCATGTTCCCGATCGAGAACATGCCGGAGGTCTTTCAGTATATGACCTATTTGAACCCGCTCCGGTACTTTCTGGTCATCATCCGGGGGCTGTTCCTGAAGGGGAACGGTATGAGCATCCTCTGGCCGCAGATGGCGGCGCTGCTGGTGATCGGTGTCGCCGTGATCTCCTTCAGCGCGCTCCGGTTCCGGAAGCGGCTGGGGTAGCTTCCTTCGCGACGATAGAAACGCGTGACGCTTTTTATGCTATCATTAATGTGTTTGCAGTCGTGACCGGAAGAAAGCCGCATGGTAACGATCAAGCGGATATATGATCCTCCGTCTCGGACCGACGGAACGCGGATCCTTGTGGACCGGCTCTGGCCGCGCGGCATCACGAAGGAAGGGGCCGCGATCGATGAGTGGCTCAGGGACATCGCGCCGAGCACCGGGCTCCGGAAGTCGTTCGGCCATGATCCCGGCAAATGGCAGCTGTTCAAGACGCGCTACAAGAAAGAACTTAAGGGGCACGCGGAGATCGTTAAAGAGCTCAGGCGAAAGGCGAAGAAGGACAGAGTGACGCTGCTCTTCTCGGCAAAAGATATGGAACATAACAATGCCGTCGTGCTGAAAGAAGTCCTCGACCGCACGGGCGGCGGACCGGAGAGGTGAGCTATGCCCGTTCCCGTCGTGGATGAGGACCTCTGCATCGGCTGCGGCCACTGCGTAGAGCTCTGTCCCCAGGTGTTCGAATTGGAGGACGAAAAGTCCCGGGTGATCGGCCCGGACAAGTGCGGCGCCTGCAAGTGTCAGGAGGCGATCGACACCTGCCCGGTGCAGGCGATCAGCTGGAGCGGGTAGGACGACAGGATCATTTGCTGCATGCACCGACACTGCCGTCCATGAGGTTCGTTCGGATAGGACCATCACGGGATGATGCCGAGAGGAGTCAGGATATGGAAATGAAGATACCGCCGTCATTGAAGCATGAACACGGTGAGCTGCGCGCATCGCTCGATATCGCAGCCAGGGCAGTCGGGAAGAGCGGGGAGGCTGCGCGCGAAGTGGCGCGGTTGATGGGGCCCCATTTTACGAGAGAGGAAGACTTTGCTCTGCCTCCGCTCGATGCGCTCGCAGGCCTTGCAGGCGGCCGCCTGCCCGAATATCCTGCAGCGATCATCGCGAAGGCGGACCGGCTCAAAATGGAGCTGGGCGACATGCTCAAGGAGCATAAGGCGATCGCGAGTGCGCTGGAGGCATTATATGACGCGGCAACGGCCGACGAGCGGCCTGAACTGGCCCGGTTCGCCCGCAAATTGCTGCTCCACGCCCAGATGGAAGAGCAGATCTATTATCCCGCGTCGCTTCTGGTTGGGGAATATCTGAAGCTGAGGGAGGCAAAAGGATAACTCTGATCCGCCGGACGGAGAATCCGCGTAGTTTGACAAAGCTGCACCTCTGTGATACATTTTGAGCCGGAGAAAACATGCGATCGATCAAGGAAATCAAGCAGGATTACCGGTTCTCGCCCGAGGATGAACGGCGTCTCGCCCGTCTGCAGCCCCTCATGGAGGAGCACGCCGAGGAGATCATGAGCACGGTCTCTCTCTGGTTCAAGGGGACCAAAGGCACGGCGCCCTTTTTTACGGAGGAAACGCTCCAGAAGCACGTTTTCGCCACGCAGAAAATGTGGTTCATGATGCTGTTCTCCGGCACCTACGACAACCGTTATTACGAGTCGCTCATTCGTATCGGGTCGGTCCATGTAAGGCGCTCGGTCGATGTGCACTACATCCACCGGGTAGCGAACATCGTCAAGAATTCCTGCATCGGCATCCTTTCGAGGACCGATGACAGCAGGGTCGAGGCCACGAACAATATCGTGACCGTCTGCAAGATCATCGACATCAGCGTGAACGTCATCACGACAGCCTACATTGAGGAGGAGATGCGCATCTACTCGCCGGTGTACAAGGTGAAGAGCGCGCTGATCACCTTTTCCGAGCGTTTTTCCCAGGCCACGAACCTTCTGCTCGTGCTGGCGCTCATGGGCCTCACGATCGGCGTGGGCTGGCTGTTCATCCAGGATGTGACGCACCTCCTGTCCGGCGATGTGGAGCGGGGCATCATCGCGTCGCTTGGTTCCATGCTGCTGCTGTGGCTCATGATCGAGCTGATGAACACCGAGATCTCGCACCTGAAGGGCGGCAAGTTCCACATCAGCGTGTTCGTTGGCGTCGCGCTGGTCACCATGATCCGGGAGACCATGATCGCGACGCTCAAGCACGAAAAGCCGGAGTCCATCTATTATCTCATCGCGGCAATCCTCGTTATCGGCTTCGTATACTGGATCGTGACGAGGGCCGAGGAAAAAACAAAATCGTGATCATCAACTCTCCGCTATCCATGTATAAGTGAGTTGAACATATTCTAAAGCCTCCCCCGGGAGGCTTTTTGCGTTTCGGCATACCGAGGCGTCATCTGATGATGACGCCTCGATCCTATCCCTCAGGAGGATCTCCTATGGTCAGCGATCTGAAACAATGCCGTATTGACGAAGAGGACCTGCGGGCGGCACTTGCAGACCTCAAGGGATACGTCGATATTACCGAGGAGGATCTCATGAAGATATACTCCTCGGCGCTCCGCTACGCCCGGAAGAGGACGATGGTCGCGATCCCGGTCTCCGACCTCATGACCAGGGACGTGGTCACGATCAATCCCGACGCGGACCTCAAGGAGGCTGCGCGGCGCCTCTCGGGGCTCCGGATAAGCGGCATGCCGGTCGTGGACGCGGAGCACCGGGTCCTGGGGGTTATTTCCGAAGCAGATATCCTTTCCCTGGCGGGAGTGAAAAAAGGGCACACCTTCAAGGATGTCCTCCGGCATGTTCTCGGCGCACCGCTGCCCGTTCGCAAAAAAGGGAATACCGTCGGCGAGATAATGAGTTCTCCCGCCATCACTACCGATCCGGAACGGGATATCCGCGCTGTTGCCGCGATCCTGGATGAAAAGCGGATCAAGCGGCTGCCCGTTGTCGATGCAGATGACAAACTGGTCGGCGTTATCGCGCGCGCCGATATCGTTCGTGCAATGGGTATGGGGCTGGAGAAAAAGACCAGGAGAAACCGTTTGCTGCGGAGTAAAAAGAAATGACCATCGCGGAATATCTTGCGAAAATGAAGGGCGGTGCGAAAAGCCCCCCCGGCGTAGGAGCAGGGGAACTCCTCTGGTCGTGGATCGGTTCCGTGCTCGGGATCGGGGCCTGCGCCTGGCTTTCTGCACGCTATTTCGAACCGAGGGAACTGTCCCTGCTGATCGGCTCATTCGGCGCTTCGGCCGTCCTGGTCTATGGGGCCATCAAAAGCCCGCTGGCCCAGCCGCGAAACCTTGTTGGCGGACACGTGATCTCAGGTCTCATCGGGGTGGCATGCTGGCAGGCCTTCGGCTCGACCCTTTGGGTCGCTGCAGCGCTTGCCGTATCCCTTGCCATTGTGGCCATGCTCGCCACGAAGACCCTCCATCCGCCCGGCGGCGCGACCGCGCTCATCGCAGTCATCGGCGGCGACAAGGTCCATGCGCTGGGATTCCTCTACGCTTTCATCCCCGCGGGGGCCGGTGCCGTCGTCCTCCTCCTCGTCGCCCTCCTCGTGAACAACCTCAGCAGGAACAGGAAATACCCCGAGTACTGGGTGTAAGAAATAGCCTCGAGCCGCCCGGAGCGCGCAAAAAAAGGGCGGCTGCCGCCGCCCTTCGCATTATTCTTTAAACGCTCCCGAACACCTGTTACAGCCTGTCCTGCACACCGTAGGGGTCCTTCAGCTCCACCTTCTTGTTGAACACGAGCTTCTTCTTGCCGCGGCCGTCGAGGTATTTATCCAGCTCCAGGTTCACCGTGACCGGCGTATCGATGCCGGCCTTGGCCAGGGCCTGGCGCAGGAACCCTTCCGCCTTTCCCGCGAAGGAGATCGCATCTCCCAGGTTCCGCTGTGCTTCGGTGGGGTTGTGGAAACCCATGGAGTTCTCCGCCCCGATGTACGAGGCCCGGTAGAAGGCCTCCTCGTAGTAGTCCTTGGCCTTGTCATAGAGCGCCGTGTCGATCTTCTTGCCCGCCTGCTGCGCCGCATGGACCTTCTCGAACAGTTTTGCCACCGTCGCCGTCGCGTAGCCGGCGCGCACCATGAGCGACGCGGTCCTGTCCTGGATGGCGATCACCTGGTTCCGCAGCCAGTCGACGCTCTCCGAATGGCACTGCATGCAGGCCTTCATGTCGTTCTTCATCGGGCTGGTGACGCGATGGTCCGACACCTTGGAGGACCCGACCTTGGTGTACGGCATATGGCAGTCCGCGCAGGCGGCCCCGGCCTTCCAGTGGACGCTGTTGTTCGAGAACAGCTCGAACTCAGGATGCCGGATGAAGGCTAGCTTGAAGCCGGTTACGGACTGTTTCCATTCCCCGTAGGCAGGGTCGCTCCGGATCTTCTTGATGACGTTCTCCACGGAGATGTTCCCCAGGGTGCTTCCCTGCCACGGGAAGAAGAGGCCGACGGAGCGCATGTCCTTGTCCTTGGGGATGTTGTACGTGACGTGGCACTGCGCGCAGACGATGCTCCGCATCTCCTGGCGTGAGAGCTTCTGCGGATCGACGCCCATGTCCTTCAGGGCCTTGACCAGCGTGAACTCCCGCGAGATCTTGAGCGACAGGTCCTTGTTGTCGTGGCAGTCGATGCACGCAACGCCCATCTTCCGGTGCTGTTCCGGGATCATGGCATGGACCTCGGCGTACGGCTTCCCGTAGTAGTCCGCGCCCATCTCTTTTTCCATCTTGGGAGCGTAGGGGGTCTTGCAGGACAGGCAGACGCCGCCCGCCTTGACGCGCGACTGATCGATCTCGAGCTGGTCGATGACCATATACGCGTGGCCCCGGGGCTCGTTGTACTCGACGCCGAAGCCCCAGCCGTTGAAGAGAAGCGCCATGTACGGGAATTCCGAAAGCTTGTCATAGGTGATCCGGTCCGCGTCGAAGCCCCGTTTGTACTTGCTCTTTCCGGCCGGCGTGGGCTCTTCGGTCTTTTTCCACAGCTCGTAGTTCACGGGATAGGCCTTGCCCCAGTTGGCGGGTTCGTACTCGTTGTCGGCGATCTTCACGGGCTGCACCTTCTCCGCCTTCTGGGGGCTGCAGCCCGGCATGACGGCGATAAGGACAACCATGACCAACAGGGCCAAAAGAACGTTTGTTCGCGTTTTCATAGTAACCCTCCTTAATCTGTTACGTTTGCATCGCGCCGCTCCGGGTGTGAATGAGCCTGCGGTGGCATTCCCAGCATTTCCTGTCCGGATCGATGGACATCACGGTCTGCTCATGACACCGGATACAGTTCGCCTGGACCACCTTTGCTCCATGGGACGTGATCCTGATCTTTTCCGGCACCATGCCGGAGTAGAACAGCAGTACGTCCTTCATCCCGTCGAGGCCCTTCCACATGTAGTGGACCGCCGTATTGTCATTGGGCAGGTGGCAGTCCACGCAGAGCTTCCTGCGGTGTGCTCCCGCATGGCTCCACGCATCATGTTCGCTTTCCATGACATGGCAGGAGCCGCAGAAGTCGGGCTGTTCCGACTTGGCGAGCAGCTTGGGCGGTCCAAGGACGAGGAACAGGAGCAGTACGGCCACGCCGCCGCCGGCAATGATCAGGGTAACGACGGTCTTCCCTGGCTTGGATGACATCATACACGTTCACCTCCCTTTTATAAGATCTGGATGAGAAATGCTTTCGTGCACAACAAGGCTGCACGGTCATCGCGGGAGATGTCAAACGAACGGCTACGCAGAAAATAACAGCAAAGAGCAAAAGCTCGCGCAAAATGAAAAATGGATCCCCAAGCTGATCTGCTCTATCGTGTCAGGAGGAAGGAGTAGGTCGTATCTCTTGTCGGATGCTCTGAGAGTAAGTCTAGCACAAAAAAATGATAACGAAGGAGGCCGCGACATCGTGCTGCAGAAAAAAGAAAGCCTTCACGTGTCATGGTGAAGGCTTTCTTTTGCGTTCATGCATCGAGGTGACCGGAATCATTTCTTCATCGCTTCGGCGACCTTGCCGACCATCTTGGCCGACGGCTTGAGCGTGAGATCGCCTACTTTCTTCCACTGCGCCGGGCAGGCCTCGGCCGGGTTCTTCGCGAGGTGTTTGTTCGCGATGACCTTCCGCAGGATCTCCTCGATGTTCCGTCCCAGGTTATAGAAGTTCATCTCGCTGTTCCTGAGTATTCCCTCGGGACTGATGACGTAGGTCCCGCGAAGCGCGAGCCCGGATGCTTCGTCCATGACACCGAACTGCCGGCAGAGGTTGCCCGTCGGGTCCGAACCCATCCGGCCCTTGAACTTTTCGAGCAATTTCTCGTCGCGCTGCCAGGCCAGATGGACGAACTTCGTGTCTCGACTGACCGTGATGACCTCGGCGCCTTCCTTGATGAACTCGTCGTGCCGCTCTGCCAGAGCGGAGAACTCCGTTGCTCAGACGAAGGTGAAATCCGCCGGATAGAAGAAAAGCACCGTCCATGCTCCGGCCCTCTTGCAGTCGGAAAGGCTCAACGTGCCGAAATCTCCCTTCGCAGCATCGAAAGTTTCGAGCGTGAAATCCGGCACCTCTCTGCCCACCTGAATACCACAACATGGATCTGACATGATGCACCTCCTGTAAGGAAAAAAATAAGAGTCAGACAGGAAACCCTGTCTGACTTTAATGATAGCATAGGAAGGCCGCAGCGGGGAGGGGCGCTTGCTAAAGGAGCGCAATCCCCGTCCCGTCGATGGCGGGACTGCGCGGTTGGGGAGCGATCAGGATAATTTGTTCAACCCTGAGGATCGATGCTCCCTGCAGCTCGACGTAGAAAGCTTCAATCCACCGCCGTAACAACGGCCAGGACGACGAGCTTCTCGCCCTGGTCCGCGGCAAATCCGTGGAGCACGTTCGGGTCGCAGGGGATGCAGGTCTTTTCATCGGCCGCGATCTTCTCTTCGCCCACGGTGAAAGTGCCTTTGCCTTCGACCACGTACATGAGAAGCCGCATTGGGGCCTTGTGGGGGTCGAGCTTCTGGCCCGGGTTCAGACACATGAGGGCGATGCGCATTTCGGGGCTGTCCTTGAGCATCTCGCGGGAGATGCGGTCGGGGTAGAACTTCGCTACTTTCTTGAGGTCGATGGTTTCCATAGGGGGCTCCTTTTACCGTTGAGGATTAGAGATAAAATATTTACCGCGAAGGCGCGAAGAACGCGAGGAAATCCAATACGAGAAATAAGACCAGCAACGTTCCTGATTTAGATCTGCCTTCCTCGCGTCCCTTGCGTCCTCGCGGTTCAATCGTATGTTTCCTTTTTTATTGCCTGTGGCCAGACTCCGTGGCGGATACTATATATTCGCTGTTTCAGAGGGAGCAAGGTTCCTGCAGTTCTCCTCCGGCAGGGCGCAGCCCTTGCCGAATCCGAGGTGGAACAGGCCCTTGCCCGTTCCCAGTTCCTTGTTGCACGCCACGACGCAGGCCCCGCAGTTCACGCACGAGATGTCCCGCTTGTTCTTGCGCGGCGTGACGTTCATGAAGCAGGCCTTGTCGCAGCCTTTGCAGTCCGTGCAGTCCGCTATCCGGGCGGTGTCCATCTTGATCCTGAGAGAGACCGGGCTGATCCATCCAAAGAGCATCTGCATGAGCCCGGCGGCGCAGACGTACCGGCACAGGACGTGGCGCACGAGGATCGACGTGATGAGCATGTAGACGGCCACGCCGATGATCCCGGCCTTAACGCCGAAGGTAAAGTCCCAGGTCGCGATCTGGTGGAAGATGACCTTCGGCGCGACGAAATATCCGGTCAAGGCCACGCCGCCCGCCAAGGGAAGAATTATAGCGCTCAGGATCGCGATGGCGCCGTAGAGAAGTCTCTTTTCCTTTGCGTTCTCGGGATCGTTCGGCCTTGTCCCGAACAGGTTTCGCCTGCCCAGTAGTTTCAGCGTGAGGAAGTCCGACAGTTCGAACAGCGCACCTTCCGGGCAGAGCCAGCCGCAAAAGAGTCTTCCCGTGAGCCAGCCGAGGAGCGGAAAGATGGCAAGGAAGACCACCCAGGGCAGTATCCCCTTAAGAAAGAACTGCGCGGCTATCCTCAGGCCGCCCAACGGGCTCCGGTCGGCGTAATACTCCGGCTGGATCCCGAAGCTCCAGGACGTGCCGAAGATGATCAGCTCATGGGTGTCCGAATCGATCCTGAGGATGTTCAGCACCGGCATCAGGAAGATGAACACGATGAAGGCGATCTGTGAGACGCGGCGCCAGGTCGTGAGGGTCGTTTGTTTCATGGTTATAGTATACCGCTTATGCCGAAACAGGAGTATGACCTGGGTCATAGAGGTGATACAAGAGCACGTATAACATCTTTGACACAGATAACATCCGAGAACGGCTATGAAGAATCATGATTATTCGTAGGATCTTATCCGCCTTTATCTGTGTCAAGGAAGCGGAAGCTGTTTGATCTTTTTCTGTTGTATCAATTTCCAGTGGTCCATGGATCACCACCATCGCCAGAGCGAAATGACGAAAATGATGATGAAGACGAGGGCGAGGTTCATATAGGCGAAGAAGTAGAAAACCCTCTCATAGAGGGGCCGTTCCGGCTTCCGGTCCGACTCGACGCACATGCCCACCTGCGGCATGGCGAGGACCTTGTCGTCGCCGTGCGGCGCGTTCTTCAGCATATCGGTCAGGTCCGTGCCGGCGTAGTGCTTCATCATGTGCTGGCCGTTCTTCCAGAGCCTGCTGCCGGAGATATCGTAGATCATCCCCTTGTAGGCGATATACGCGGGCCTGCCTTCCTTGCCGTCGAAGGCCGACAACTGCTCGCCCGTCATCTCCTTGGAGAGGCAGGCGGCGACGGGACTCTTGAGGCGCTGCCGCATCTTCGGTCCTATGAAGATTGTCACGACCAGGGCGCTGGACAGCATGACCAGGAAGAGGGCGATCTTGATTGTCAGCAGGATTCCGAACCTGGTTGTCGTGAAGGCCTCAAGGTTCGGCATGCGGGCGACGGTCAGGAGCGTGCCGGTCACGAGCAAGGTTATCATGGAAAGCCATCCGAGGCGGAGTTCGCCCTTGGGAAGGCCTTTCGACGCGTAGGCGGGCTTCAGCAGGATATGGACGTACATGATCGTCCCGAACCAGACGATGGCGGCGACCATGTGAAGATAGCCGACAATGAGCCGGACGACATGCTGGGTCGTCGAAAGCTGACGGTACTGGCCCTTCGCCTTCATGCTGTCCAGGAAAGCTTCTCCGGTGGACGTGAGCTTACCCCCGCCGATGACGTCAACGTGGCATTTCACGCAGTCGTAGCCGGTTTGCATCGCGTAATCGGGGGTGGCAAGGGCGGCGGAGGTGAAGAGGAACACGGCACACAGTATGACGGAGTATACGGATATTTTCATGATTATGGGTCCGATGGGCCACGGTGATCCGCAGCGCGGGGTGCGGTCCTTTACCGGTCCCGCAGGAACAGCATTCTCCTCCAGAGATGTCGTCCGGTCAGGAGTGCAGAAGAACAGCGCCGGCGTGAACGGCGAGGAAGAGGGGGATCAGCACCTCGCCGGCCTCATGCAGCTCCTTGAGGAAATGCATGGTCCCCCGTGCCTTCGCTCCGGGTTCGAGGGAGAGGAACAGGACGACACCGGTTACCGCGGCGAACAGGAAGATGGCCAGGCCGATGGACTCGACCGCGGCCGCAAGACCCCGCCGGGGATCCCGCTCCGGCAGTTGCAGACGAAGCAGGCCGGCAATGTCCTCCCGGACAAGCCGAAGTCTGGCCATTGTCACGGGCAGCCAGTTCCAGAAACGAGCGGGGCGAGGGCCGACGATCCCGTAGAGGAGCCGAAGACCGAGGAAGACCGAGGCTCCGATGCCGATCCAGCCGTGGAGGGTGAAGCCGGCATGATTCAATTCCTTGTAATCCTCCGCCATCCAGCCGGTGCCCCAGGCGAGCAGCCCGAAGCAGGCGAGACCAAGATGGAGCGCGCGTGTGCCGGCATCCAGCCGGTCAGGCACATTCTGAAGACCGCTCATCATGCCTCCTGTCGTTGAGGTCCTTTCTGTAAAGAAGATTAGCACAAGTCGCGTCCTCGCGCAACCAGTGCGAATACTGCTCCGGTCAGTCGTGATGGTCCTGGTGCGGGATCCGGCGACGGCTGGACGCGTCCCCTGGTGAGGCATGCAGGCCGTGGACGACGGCATGGCCGCGGCCGCGGGCGATCAGCCATCGGTTCACGGGAAATGCCGCCATGCCGGCAAGTACGAGCGATCCTGCCAGGCTCGCCCAGAACAGGATCTGTTCAAGCCCGGCGTTCATCGCCCCCGGGATGATCAGCATGATCCCGTTGTCGACGATCTCCATGATGATGATCGAGAACGTATCTGCTGCCAGGGCAAGCCGCAGGGTCGCGGCGAGCGGAATGCCGGACCTGTACAGCGGGACCACAGTGAAGGCGTAGCCGAAGATGAATGCCAGGACCACCGACACGGCGAGCGTCGGTCCTGTGCCCCAGCGAAAAGCCGATCCCGCGATCATGCCGAGGACCTCGCCGATAGAACAGCCGGCAAGGCAGTGCGCCGTGGCGGTGAACGCCAGCCGGTTCAGGGAAGGCGGATCTTCCGGATGATCTTTCTGGTGTCCTTCCATTGATGTCCTGTCGTGTCCAGCCGGTTCCTTCAGCTTGATGACAAAATGATCTGCGCAGGCTGAAGCCTGCGGCTGCCAAGGTGAACGATGACGGCAGGGACGAAGAAGGCATGCTTGCCCCATCGTCCCTGCGCCCGGGCAAAGAGGGAGGGCATGCTATTCCTTCCGAAAATCCCGGTGGCATTTGACGCACCGGTCAAGAAGGTCCTTGGTCAGGGACAGCATGGCGCTGCCGTCGTTCTTGCGGGCGGCTTTTGCAAGTTCTTCGAGCTTTCGGTGGAACTGCTCGTCCTGCTCGACGAACTCGCTCATGCGATTCGCGTTCTTCTTGAGCGTGACCGTGCCGTGCTTTACGCCCTCATGGGTCTTTTCCATGGTACCGTGCATCTTCTCCAGCGCCTCGTGCACCCGGTGGCCGTCGCTCACGGCAACAGACGATACGACGTCGCGGAACACGGCGTCGAGCGCCGCCATTTCCTCGATGAGCGGATTTCCGGCGTGCTCATGATGGCTCTGTGGCATTGCGCCATGCTTGTGCTCGCTGGCGTGATGCTTCTCATCATCGCTTCCGCCGAAGGCGGCAAAGGAAATAGTGACTGACGCCGCGATCCCGAAAAGCATTGAAATGAGGTACTTGTTCTTCCTGTTCATAAACACCTCCTGGGAGATTGAACTATTTCGGCATTCCCGAATGACTTTATCGGCAATCCAGGGGTACGTGACGTTGCGGCGATCGTTCCTGGATCCCGGCTTTAATCATGCCGGGATGACGGCAGTTGCCGCAAGCAAAGAAAAAAAGGGACGGCGATTGCCGTCCCCCATGCTTCAAATAGACGTTTGAATGCTTACGCTTTCTGTTCTTCGGTCCGGAGCGCAGGCGCCGGTTCCTTGCCGAGCATGAAGAAATCATACACGAAGATCGAGACGCCGATCAGGAATCCGACGCCGAAGATGGCCCGGAGGATCCAGAACCAGAGGTTGTAGGTCGTCTTGACCGCGACATAATCGAGGCCCATGAGCCGCTCCATGTAGACCTGGACCATGCCCGCGCCGGTGATGGTCAGCACGATGAAGACCATGGAGATGGTCATCCACCAGAACGCGAGGTAGGCCCGCGCGGGGTTGTAGTCCTTCACGCCGCGGATGGCCGGCAGGGTCACGTAGATCATGGAGATCACGAGCAGCACATAGGCTCCGTAGAAGGCCAGGTGGCCGTGGGCCGTGGTGATCTGCGTACCGTGGGTCCACTGGTTCACCTGGGGCAGGGTATGGATGATGCCCCAGAGTCCGGCGCCCACGAAGTTGAAGATGGCATGGGCAACGGTGTAGAACAGGCCGGGCTTGTTCGTCACGTTCCGCGCTTCACGGGTGGTCCGGAAGGCGTCCCAGACCATCAGGAGCAGCGGCACGGGTTCGAGGGAACTGAAGAATCCGCCGATCCAGTGCCAGTACTTGGGCGTGCCGATGAAATAGTAGTGGTGGCCCGTGCCGAGGATGCCGGTGAAGAGCACGAGGCCGACCTCGATATACATCCACTTCTCGAGCACCTCGCGCTTTGCGCCGATGGTCTTCATCAGCATGAAGGCGAGCAGAGCGCCGGCGATCACTTCCCAGGAGCCCTCCACCCAGAGGTGGATGACCCACCACCACCAGAACTGGTCCTTGATCATGTTCTTGGAGTAGAACATGCCGGGCAGGTACATAAGCGCCAGGAACAGGAGCCCGAAGAGCAGCACGCCCTGGATGCCGGTCCACTTCTTGGTCTTCCACATGGTCATGAACATGTTGAACAGGAACAGGAGCACCGAGACCACGATGAGCGCATCGGCCCACCGGGGCGCTTCGATATATTCCCGGCCTTCGTTCAGGAGCTGCGTGCCCATGACGGTACTGTTCGCCTGGGGGTCAAGGCCCATCCAGATGTAGCCCAGCACGACCAGCGTGATCGCCCCCACCGTGGCCCAGAACTGCAGCTTGGCAAGAGGGAGGCTCCAGACCTCGGTCTCGGACTCCTCGGGGACCACGTAATACGTTGCGCCCATGAGCCCTGCCAGGAGCCAAACGACGAGAGCATTGATGTGGAGCGTCCTGATGGTGTTGAAATTCAGGATGAAAATATCGGGTCTGATGAACTGGATCGCAGCGATGATCCCGACCACCACCTGGACGAGAAAAAGAATAACTGCAAAAGTGTAAAAGTACTGCGCGATCTTCTGACTTTGATATTTGACGGTCATTGTCACCTCCGATTGATAATGCCCCACACCTTTTTTTCCTCTCCCCTTGGTGGAGAGGATGCGAGGTGAGGGGAGGTTATTTTAGCGTAACAAGGTATGCGGCCAGCGACTTGAGATCATCATCGGACATGCCCGCATAGGGCGGCATCGCCGAATCGGGGACGACGGAGCGTGGATCCTTCAGGTGCTTCACATGCCATTCCACATCCTTGCCGTTCGCGCCGACGCGCGTCAGCTCGGGCCCGCTGGTGCCGCCGATGCCGTTGATGTTGTGGCAGGCGCTGCAACCCTGTTCCTGATAGATCTGCTGGCCCCGGGACTGCGGTTTCCCGGCGACGCCGGCCGCGGCGGCTAAGATGGGCTTGGGCGGCCATCCATTCGTGTCGATCTTGGAGATCCACGTGAGGAAGGCGACCAGATCATTCGCTTCCTGCGAGGTGAGCCCCAGCTTCGGCATGGCCGCTTTGGGCTTCACGCCGCGGGGGTCCATCAGGAACTGCTTGAGGTACCCAGCCGGCTTGCGCTCCACCACCTTGGTCATGTCGGGCGCGAAGTAGGACCCGTTTCCCAGGATGGTATGGCAGCCGATGCAGTCGTACTTCTGCCAGGCCATCTTGCCGGCGTCAATTTCTTTGGTGATCTCCGGGGCCCTGCCGTCGATCTGGTTCATCGTGTCGACGGTAAGGCCCAGGAAGATCACGAAAAAGAAGAGACTGCCGAAAATAAAAAGATTCCGTGCTGCTTTGTTGCTCATAGACACCTCCTTGAAGATAGGATTATTGCTCTTGATGATGCAGAATAAAGAATTCAGAGCTCGGCCGTTATGATATGCATCATAGAGTATAACAAAAAATCTGATCGTTACATGTGCGGGAAGAATAAAACCTCGCCAGGTGGATGGGTGTCAGAAGGATGCAGATGATTGAACCTTGTCGCAGGGGGTCCGATCGGGGTCCGGATATTCACGAATGACTGCTCGACGAGTGGATTATCATCAGACAGGCGGGTCATCTGCCAAGGTCCCACAGGGGGTCAATAGTGGTGTTCATCGGAAGACGGGGCTCCAGTTCTGCTCCCGGCGTTCTCCAATTTTCCCTTGACTTTGAACGGGTTAAGAACGTAATATAAGCCCTTGCCCAATTGGGAAAATACATCCACGGAGCCGGGCCCTTATCATGAACCTGACATTCTTTTTCGCAGCCGTAGCTCTCTACCTGATAGCGACCGCCGGATATTGCATCTTCTTCATCCAGCCGGAGCGCAAGTCCATCGCATCAATCTCGCTCTGGACGACCTTTCTCGGCTTTGTGCTTCATTTCATCTATTTCATCCTGCGCTGGTCGGAAGGCGGCCGCATTCCCGTCACGAGCTTCTTCGAGGCCATCAACGCGCTCGGGATGGGCATCGTCATGGTGTTCCTGATCATGGAGCTTCGGTACCGGATCCCCGCGCTCGGCACATTCATGCTGCCGCTCGTGCTTATCCTCATGGCGCCCGCGGCCGTCACGTCGCGACAGATCGCCGGGCTGGACCCGATCCTGAAGAGCGCCTGGCTGGGGATCCATACGAGCCTCGCGCTTCTGGGCGACGCTGCCTTTGCATTCGCCTTCATCGTCTCCCTCATGTATCTGCTCCAGGACCACCAGCTCAAGCACAAGCGGCTGGGCGCCATCTTCCACCGCCTGCCGCCGTTGGACGTCATGGACACCATCAGCTACCGCGCACTGTCCATCGGCTGGCCGCTCTTTACCCTCGGCATGATCACCGGCTCCATCTGGGCGGAGAGCGCCTGGGGGACCTACTGGAGCTGGCAGCCGAAAGAGACGGCGTCGCTCCTCGTGTGGGTCCTCTACCTGGCGGTCCTGCACCTCCGGACCATCGGATGGCGGGGCCGCAAGATGGCCTATCTTACGATCGCGGGGTTCCTGTTCGTGCTGATCAGCTTCTTCGTCGTGAGCAGGATCGGGGTCGGGAAGCATACGTTCTAGTAGGGGCGGCCCTGTGTGGCCGCCCGGTTCAGGGCAACCACATAGGGTTGCCCCTACCAGTTCTCGTAATCGATTGTACCGTGTGCGGCGAAGCCGCCAGTGGTTAAATATCAGTTCCGTCCCGCACGGTCAGGATAAATCATGGGAATCGTCGTCGTCGGTCTCAGCCATAAATCAGCGCCCATCGAGGTCCGGGAGAAGCTCTATTTCCCCGAGGAAACGATCCCGGCCGCCCTCGGCAAGCTCATGTCCTATGAGGGCATCCGGGAAAGCCTCATCATCTCCACGTGCAATCGCGTGGAGATCTACGCTTCCGTAGCGGACAGCGCAAGGGGCGTGGACCGCATCAAGCAGTTCATCTCGGAGTACCACGGCATCGCCCGCGGGGCCCTCGAAGGGTCGCTCTACGTCTATCCGGACAGTCAGGGCGTGCGCCATACCTTCCGCGTGGCCTCGAGCCTCGACTCCCTGGTGCTCGGCGAGGCGCAGATCCTGGGACAGCTCAAGGACGCCTACGATATCGCCCTCAAGGCCAAGACCACCAGCACCATCCTGAACAAACTCATCAAGAAATCGATCTCCGTGGCAAAGCGGGTCCGCACCGAAACGCGGCTCGCCGAGGGCGCGGTGTCCATCAGCTCCGCGGCCGTGGAGCTGGCGAAGAAGATCTTCGGCGACCTTACGGGCAAGACGGTCATGCTGCTCGGAGCCGGTGAGATGGCCGAGCTGGCCGCCCAGCACCTGCTGGGCAACGGTGTGAAGAACATCATGGTCGCGAACCGCACCTTCGAGCGGGCCGAGGAGCTTGCCAAGGAGTTCAAGGGCGACGCAATCCGGTTCGAGCATTTTCCCGACGCCCTGGTGATGGTGGATATCCTCATCTGCGCCACCGGCGCACCGAAGTACGTGGTCAATCGCGACATGGTAGCGCGGATCATCAAGGACCGCCGTCACAGGCCCATCTTCATGATCGACATCTCGAACCCGCGGAACATCGATCCCGAGATCGACAAGGTCGACAGCGTGTACCTCTATGACATCGACGATCTGCAGAGCAAGGTCGACGTGAACACCGAGGGCAGGGCGAAGGAAGCCGAACGGGCCGAGGAGCTTGTGACCCAGGAGGTGGAGACCTATCTCCAGTGGGAGCGGGGACTCGACGCAATACCGACCATCGTGGACCTCCGGGAAAAGGTGGAGGACATCAGGAAACGCGAGCTCGATAAGACCCTTGGCTCCCTGAACGGCATGACCGACGATCAGAAGAGGGCCGTGGACATCATGTCGCAGGCCATCGTGAACAAACTTCTTCACGCGCCGCTGGTGATCCTGAAACAGGCGGCAGCCAGCACGGAAAGCGGCGACGCCACCCTGGCCATAGCGCGCAAGCTGTTCAATCTGGACAAGGAATTGAAACGGCCCGTACACCACGGCAAGGCGTCGGAACAGCCGGGGGAAAAGGTTCCAGGTCCTGTCAAGGAGCGGAAGGACGTCTGCTAGGGACGGTGCGGACATGAAGCGAACACCATCATAACCACAGCATCGCATACGGATGCCCTGGATGGAAAATTCGATTTCGAAAATACGTAGGGGCAACCCGATGTGGTTGCCCTGAACCGGGCGGCCACACAGGGCCGCCCCTACAAATTATCCCGTAAGGAGCTTTCATTGAGAAAAGAGATCAGGATCGGCACCCGCGCCAGCGCCCTGGCGCTCTGGCAGGCGGAATGGGTGAAGTCGGAGCTCGAGAAGAAGTACCCCGGCGTGACGGTGCCCCTCACGAAAATTAAAACAACAGGAGACAAGATCCTCGACGTACCGCTGTCCAAGGTTGGCGGCAAGGGGCTCTTCGTGAAGGAGATCGAGGAGGCCATGCTCCGGCAGGAGATCGATATCGCCGTGCACAGCATGAAGGACGTGCCGACCTTCTTTCCCGACGGCCTGCACCTGAGCTGCATTACCAAGCGCGAGGACGCGCGCGACGCGCTGCTGTCGCGGAACCACGTGAAGTTCAAGGACCTGCCGAAAGGCGCCAACATCGGCACGAGCAGTCTCCGCCGCCAGACGCAGATCATGAGCGTCCGGCCGGATTTCGTCATTCATCAGCTCCGCGGAAACGTTGACACGCGGCTCAGGAAATTGAAAGAAGGACAGTACGACGCCATTATCCTCGCTGCGGCCGGCGTGAAAAGGCTCGGCCTGGCCGAGAATGTGACCGAATACATCGACGCGGACGTGAGCATCCCGGCGATCGGCCAGGGCGCACTCGGTATCGAGTGCCGCGTAGACGACCGGGAACTGAACGACATGATCGCCTTCTTCAATCATGCCGAGAGCCGGGTCTGCGTCACCGGCGAACGGGCGCTCCTCAGGAGGCTCGAGGGCGGGTGCCAGGTGCCGATCGCCTGCTACGGCCGGATCAGGAACAACAAGCTTTCGCTGGTCGGGCTTGTGGGAAGCGTGGACGGCAAACGGATCATCAAGGATACGATCGAAGGGCCCCTGGCCGATGCCGAGCGGCTGGGCGTTGAACTGGCAGAGACCCTGCTGAAGCGCGGCGCCGACGTCATCCTGCGCGAAGTGTATGGCGCGAACGCCGATACGAGCGGCGACAAATTGCTGGAGAATTCATAAATGATCGAAGGTAGGAAGGTAGGAACGTAGGAAGGTAGGAGGTAAAAAGCTAAGACACTGAGAGGGTAGGAAGACGTTGATCTCGCTTACCTTCTGGCCTTCTTACCTTCTTTCGCTCAGACCGTTTCCCGGCCATCCTCCGCGCCCTCATCGACCTCCGCGGTAATAAACTATGACCCAATCAACAGGAAAAGTCTATCTCATCGGCGCCGGCCCCGGCGACCCGGGGCTCATCACGGTCAAAGGCCTGGAGTGCGTCCAGAAGGCCGACGTGGTGATCTACGATTATCTCGCCAACGAGCGTCTGCTGGAGCACCGCAGGCCGGACTCCGAGCTCATCTACGTCGGCAAGCAGGGAAGCCGCCACACGCTTCCCCAGGAGGAGATCAACGACCTCATCGTCAGGAAGGCGAAGGAGGGAAAGGTCGTGGCCCGGCTCAAGGGCGGCGATCCCTTCATCTTCGGCCGGGGCGGCGAGGAGGCCGAGGAGCTCGTAGGGAACGGCATCCCCTTTGAGGTCGTCCCCGGCGTGACGGCGGCAACGGCTGTGCCGACCTACGCGGGCATACCGCTGACCCATCGCGATCACACCGCCAGCGTCGCCTTCGTGACCGGCCACGAGGACCCCACAAAGCCCGAGTCCAAGCTGCACTGGAAAGAGCTGGCCACGGGCATCGGAACGCTTGTGTTCTTCATGGGCATGAAGAACCTCCAGAACATCGTGAACAACCTCGTCGCCAACGGCAGGAGCGCTGATACGCCGGTCGCGCTCATCCAATGGGGCACGCGGACCGACCAGAGGGTCGTCACGGGAACGCTGAAGGATATTGTTCTGAAAGTGACAGAAGCGAAGCTCGGCCCTCCGGCCATCATCGTCGTGGGCGAGGTCGTGTCGCTGCGGGACAAGCTCAACTGGTTCGAATCGAAGCCGCTCTTCGGAAAACGCATCGTCGTGACGCGCTCCCGGGACCAGGCGAGCGTGTTCGCCGAAACGCTGATCGACCGCGGCGCGACGCCCATAGAGTTCCCGAGCATCGACGTGGTGCCGCCGGCTGACTGGTCCGAGCTCGACGCGGCTCTGAGCAGCCTCGACACCTACCAGTGGATCATCTTTACGAGCGCCAACGCCATACGGTTCTTCTTCGAGCGGCTCCGGTCGCGGGGCATGGACATCCGGTCGCTCCATGCCAACAGGATCTGCGTCGTCGGGCCCAAGACCGCCGAGGCCCTGGAGCAATATAGCCTCAAGGCCGACCTCGTTCCGCAAGAGTTCAAGGCCGAAGGCGTGCTCGCCGCGCTGGGCGAGGGGCAGGTGAAGGGGATGAAGTTCCTCATACCCCGCGCGAAGATCGCCCGGGAACTGATCCCTGAAAAGCTCAGGGAGAAGGGCGCCGAGGTCACCGTGGCGACGGCCTACGAGAACGTCAGGCCGGCGACCGACGTGGACCGCGTCCGGAAGCTCTTCGAGGAGAAAAAGATAGCGGCTGTGACCTTCACGAGCTCGTCGACGGTCCACAATTTTGTTGAAATGCTGGGGCAAAAAGAGTATATAAAACTAGTAGATGGCGTCGACGTGGCCTGCATCGGTCCGGTGACGGCAAAGACCGCGGAAGAGTACGGCATGAAGGTGGACATCATGCCGAAGGACTACACCATCCCGGCGCTCGTGGACGCGATGGTGGAGTATTATAAGCAAAAAAGAACCACCCTAAAGAACTAAATTTTATCACGAGTGATACGAATAATGCGCGAATGGCACGAATAAAAGCACGGCTATAAATAGTTTACTGCATTTCATTCGTGTAATTCGTCCATTCGTGACATTCGTGTTCAAGTATTGTTAGTTCATCCTTGTTTTGTAAGGAGAAATTGAATGATAACGATCACTGATGTAGCGGCAGACAAGATCAAAGAGATATTGAAGGCCGAGGGCGTGCCCCAGGCAGGCCTTCGCGTGTTCACGGGCGGCGGGGGATGCGGCTGCAGCGGTCCGACGTTCGAGATCGCCATCGACGACAAGGCCGGCGACGGCGACACGGTGGTGGAGAACAAAGGCGCGAAGCTCTATATCGACGCTGAGACCGCAGGAAAACTGGGGACCGCCGAGCTCGGATTCATCTCCGATGAGCGCGGCGAAGGCTTCGTCATCGCTTACCCGAACGGCGCGCCCCAGGGCGGAAGCTGCGGCTGCGGCCCCGACGGCGGACCGAGCAGCGGCGGATGCGGATCGGGATCGGGTTCTTCCGGCGGCGGCTGCGCCTGCGGGTAAGACACAAAACTTTACCGCGAATGACACGAATAAATCACGAATGGCACGAATAAAAGCAGGACCCGAAGATGCTTTTTGCGAGTGTTCGTCTGTGTCGATTCATGGCAAAATGATCTGTGCGATTTTCTCTGCGTTTGTCTGCGTGCTATGACGTATATTCGTGTGATTCGTCCATTCGTGACATTCGTGTTATGGATTTTGATTCTTCCTCACCCGTGTTAATCCGTGGTTGACTAAGCTGTTCAGGAGCTTCCATGTACTTTCCCCAGTATCGTCCCCGCAGGCTGCGGGCCAGCGAGACCATCCGGCGCATGGTGCGCGAGACCACGCTCTCGCCGGACAACTTCATCTACCCGATGTTCGTGACCCACGGCAAGAGTGTCAGAAAGGAGATATCGTCCATGCCGGGCAACTACCAGCAGTCCATTGACAATCTCGTCAAGGACTGCGAGGAAGTGCACGGGCTCGGCATCCCGGCCGTGATCCTCTTCGGGATACCGGAGCACAAGGATGAACTGGGAACCGAGGCCTATTCCGACGAAGGGATCGTCCAGCACGCCATCAAGGCCATCAAGAACAAGCTCCCCGACCTCATGGTGATCACGGACGTCTGCATGTGCGAGTATACGAGCCACGGTCACTGCGGCGTCATCAGGAACGGTCAGGTCCAGAACGACGCGACGCTGGAACTTCTCGCGAAGGAGGCGCTGTCGCACGCGAAGGCCGGTGCGGACATGGTCGCGCCGTCGGACATGATGGACGGCAGGGTCGGAGCCATACGCGAGGCTCTGGATGACGGAGGATTCGAGAACACCCCGATCATGGCATATGCCGCGAAATACGCATCGGGCTTTTACGGTCCCTTCCGGGAGGCGGCCGAATCGACGCCCCAGTTCGGCGACCGCAGGTCCTACCAGATGGACCCGTCGAACAGCCGCGAGGCGCTGCGCGAGGTAGAGCTCGACATCGAGGAGGGCGCCGACATCGTCATGGTCAAGCCCGCGCTGTCGTACCTGGACATCATTTCCCGGGTAAAGCAGGAGTTCGATCTTCCCGTTGCCGCCTACAACGTGAGCGGCGAGTACTCCATGGTCAAGGCCGCGGCAAAGCTCGGCTGGATCGACGGCGAACGCGTCATGATGGAGGTCCTTACCTCGATCAGGCGCGCAGGCGCGGACATGATCCTGACCTACCACGCCAAGGAAGCGGCGAAACTGCTGGACAAGTAGCACGCGAAGAACATGCGAAATTGGAAAGGGCCCGGGAGAACATCCCGGGCCCTTTTTGCATTCATCGAAGTTCATGAGAACAACAGGTACGGTCAGTTAATAGTTCGCCCTCAGCTCCCCTTCGATCAACGCCTTTAACTGCTCATACCCGAAGGACACCAACGGTTTTCCATTGACGAAGAACCCCGGTGTTTTCGTAACCTGCAGGGTCCGTGCGTCCGCCATGTCCTGCTGGACCACCCGGGCGATGGCTGGGTCGTTCGCGTCCTTCCTCAGCTGGTCCACATTCAGCCCGATGCGGGGCAGGTGCTTCCAGAGGAGTTCGGGCCGCGCCGAGTGGTGCTCCGTCCACTGCGGCTGGGTGTCATACATGAGCTGGCGGGTCTCCCAGTACTTTCCCTGTCTTTTCGACGCTTCAAGGACCGCGCACATATAGTCCGCCCCGTGATGGAGGGGAGCGTATCGGACGACGAGCTTGAGCTTGCCGGGATACGCCGCGAGCATCTGTTTGATGAACGGGTCAAAGGCGCGGCAGGTCTCGCACGCGGGGTCCATGAACTCCGTGAGCGTGACCCTGGCCGCGGGATCGCCGAGGACCGGCGAATGGTCACGAGCAAGAGCCTCGGTGTTCTTCCGCGCCAGGGTGCTCAAGCTCTCCTGCTTCCGGTCCTTGACCAGAAAACTGCCCAGAACGAAGGCAATAAGGAGCACGATGGCTGAGACCACGACGATATGGGTTTTTTTCATGGAGTGAGCCTCCCTTTAAGTATGACGAGCAGCGCGATGATCGCGGTAAATGCCAGGAGCGACAGGAGGGGGATGGACAGGAAACCGAGCAATTCGATGTACTTTTCCGTGCAGGGAACGCCTTCGCTGCAGGGCTGGATGCTTTTCGGGATGAACCCCGAATACAGCAGGGTATGATACAGCGCGATGAACCAGCCGGTGATCGCAAGGGGCAGGGAATACTTGATCACGCCTGAATCAAAGGAAAAGAGCCCGACGCCGAAGATGAGCACGAGGGGATAGATGCAGATCCTCTGGTACCAGCAGAGCACGCAGGGCGCGAACCCCATGACATCGCTGAAGAACAGGCTCCCCAGGGTCGAGACGCTGGCAACAAGCCAGCAGAGGAACAGGAGGGTCCAGTTCGTGTTCGCAGACCGGTCAGTGCCAGTGGTGTCCGTCGTCATCGCTTTCCCGCTCCTGATTATTCCGGGACGGCTGCAAAAGGCCATGACCCTATCCGTCGCATAACGATAGCTCACAGCGGACAGCGTCATCGTCAACGCTGAACTATACCAAATGATCCATATGGATACAACAGAGAAGTTCAGAGGGCCGGTTGGGGCGAGAACTATTTATCCTCTATCACTATATTTGGATCACCTCCGCCGTCTCAGCGCCTGTTTCACCATCCCCCATTAATACCCCATCGAAATTCTTGCGTTTTTCCCTGAATTAACCTATTCTTATTCAGTCACTATTGCATCCGAACGGAAGAAAAGATTTACGGCAAATAAGAATTGTGAAAATTAAGCGATGATGATGCTGAAACCCCGACGGACTTGCTGTCGCCATATTTGCCAAATCGTTCACGGCAAGCGCCAGCTCACGGCATATTGAGGAAGAAGCCCGATGATTTCTTGCCCGCGCATGCACAACGATGGAAAAAGAATTCTTATAGTCGAAGATGATGCTGATATCATCAAGGTTCATCGGGAACTGCTGTCCAATCAATTCACGGTCATCATAAAGTCCACGGGCATGCGTGCGATCGGTTATTTGAAGGGTAATCCTGATATCGATCTCGTTCTCCTGGACATCAAGCTGCCGGACATATCGGGTATCGAGGTCCTGAAGGAAATAAAAAAGATAAAACCCTGTCTTCCCACTATCATCATAACCGCATTTGGAAGCGAGAACGTCGCCGTGAAAGCCTTCAGATGCGGTGCGCGGGATTATGTCAAAAAACCGTTCAGTAATGATGAATTGCTGCGGCGGATCAATTTCTGCCTGTCGCTGAACATTATCGAACAGGCTAAACACAGAAAGGCATTGACCAACGAAGCCGACGAAGTTGCGGCTGATTTTGTTTCCCGCGCGAAGGCAGGCAGGAAAAGCCATAATCTGCAGCAGGCCATCAGCTATATTCATAACAACTTTTCGACCGATATCAGTCTCGACCTGGTGGCAGGCACGGCCGGAATATCCAAATATCATTTCTCCCGCCTCTTTAAAGAGACGACCGGCTTGACGTACCAAAGTTATCTCAATCGCGTCAGAATAGAGCAGGCAAAAAAAATGCTGGAGGATGACGCTCTGACCATCACGGACGCGGGCTATGCCGTCGGCTATGCCGATCTCACGCATTTCGAAAGAATATTCAAAAAACTGACCGGTATCACACCTTCTCAGTATAGACGTCGATCCTCTTCTCTTCCTGCTTCAAGCCAGTAGAAACCGTTGTTATTACCGGGCTTCACTGCGTCTTCGCCTACCTGTCACCTCAATATAATCAATACTCAGAGGCGACCCGCTTTGTTCTTCCTCCGCGAACCGAATGAAGCATATCAGGATTGCTGACTCCCTCTGCCTTACTGCGCTAAGCCGCGATATTTTTCTCATAGGATGCGACGAAAAAGCAATAAATGCCGAATGATTCAGCAACGAATGCCGAGACAGAGATGCTTTTTTATGTATTAATATTACCGTACTTTGTTGAGGTTCATAGATCGTATCCGTGATCGGGTGGATACCTATTTAAGATCATCTGCGGTAATGATCAGTTCGCGACACCAGGTGATGTCAAGCTTAGCGTCCGCACCGAAAACCCTGTCTAGGCACCGAAAGCGGATCAACCTTTCCTGCAGATGAGAAAAGGCAGGATAAAATGAAACCACTGAACCTCTTCATCCTGAATGTTCACCCGTCAGCTGTCCTTGGGATCAATCTGCGGAACATCCTTGCGCACTCCGCTGAAGTCCACATCGACCTCCTCGAACCATCCATCGCCCATGAAGACCGTGCCGCTTCCCCGCTCAGCATTGCCGATGACGGCCTCATTGATAAGGCTGACATACTCTTCCTTGTATCCTCCTGCCTGAACCGCTCCGAGATACGCGCGATCATTTCGAGCATTACCGGGAGAAGGCCGAACCTGCCGATCGTCATGGTAAGCGAGGAGGGCAGGCCCGACGAGATCGTCGAGTGTCTCAGGAACGGCGTGGCCGATTACCTTGCGCCCCCCCTCAGGGACGTCGATATCATTCCCCGCCTGTGGCGTCTGCTCCATCACGCGCGGCAGCAGTCCACGCTTGTGCATGCGATGAAAACCAAGATCGGCCTGCAGCAATTGATCGGCGTGAGCCCGGCGTTCCAGGCCGTCCTCGCTGCGATCCCGGTAATATCTCAAAGTGACGTGGGCGTGCAGATATCCGGAGAGACCGGGACGGGCAAGGAATTGTGCGCCCGGGCGATCCACTATCTCGGCCCCCGCGCACATAAACCATTCCTTCCGGTCAATTGCGGCGCCATCCCCGCCGAGCTGGTCGAGAACGAGCTGTTCGGACACGTACGGGGAGCATTCACCGGGGCGAGCCTTTCGCACGGCGGGTTGATCAGCGAGGCCGATGGCGGAACCCTGTTCCTTGATGAGATCGATTGCCTTCCGCTGCCGGCCCAGATCAAGCTGCTGCGGTTCGTCCAGGAAAAGGAGTTCCGGCAGCTCGGTTCATCAAGGCTGCGCCGGGCCGATGTCCGCATCATCGCTGCGACAAATTCAAACCTGGAACAGGCGGTGCAGGCCGGAACGTTCCGGCAGGACCTCTTTTACCGGCTGAACATCGTTCACCTTTCGCTGCCGCCCCTCCGGGAGCGGCGTGAGGATATCCTGCTCCTCGCGCGCAGCTTTCTGGCCCAAAGCGCGGCAGATGAAGGAAAAGGAATCTCCGATTTCACTTCTGCGGCAATGGAGCACCTGCGCGGATATGGCTGGCCCGGCAATGTGCGCGAGCTCGAGAACGTGGTGAGGAGGGCCGTCATCTTTGCGAAGGGCGACCTCATTCAGGACTGCGAACTTGCGCTGCCGCGGCCGGATGCCGCAGCGGTCCTGCAGGAATCCTTCAAGGCGGAAAAAGCAAAGGTAGTGGCGGAATTCGAAAAGGAATACCTGCAGGGGCTGCTCCGGACCCATCAGGGGAACATTACCCGGGCTTCCAAGGCCGCACAAAAGAATCGCCGGGCCTTCTGGGAACTGATGCGAAAATATCAGATCGATGTCGAAAGCTTCAAATCAACTCAACCCCCCGGTCACTCCAGGATATAAACACGCAGCACTAGGACGAATCCGTCCAGCTGGCCATCCCATTGATTTTCCGAATATCGTCCCGTCTGCAGAGAAATCAGCCAGGATAAAAACCTCCACCTGTCGTCGTTAAATACGTTGCCGCTCGTTCCAGAGTTCCGATCGTCCCGCAAGGTCTTTCTGCTCCTTGTTGTTGATATCCCATAACAAATGACGATGCCGGACTACTGAAGCGTTACGATGTCCAGAACGGCACGCAGGTTGCAATTCCTTAACACTGTGAAAGGCGACCTCTGTCTACCGAACAAGGCGCAGATAGCGCACGAGATCCTGGCGTATCTCTCGGACCATCCCGATGCCGAGGATACATTGGAAGGTATTGTCCAATGGTGGCTGCTGGAGAGAAAGATCAAATATCAGCGAGACCTGGTGAAAGAAGCGATCAGCGAATTGATCAAGAACCAACTGATCGTTGTGAACAAAAGAGCGCGAGATACGATCGTATACCGGTTGAACCGTGACAACAACAGTGATGGAATGAAATTCTCGCCAAGATAGGAAGACAGGCTGTTTAACGCTCTCCCGTCAACTGACAAGGTGCGGCGTTCAAGGGCCGGAAGGACCTGACGAAGGGCGGGCACGCGGATATGGCGACCTACAATGCAATTGCAGTTACGGGACAGACGATCCTCGGCCTTCTGGCATCCGAGTGCCCGCCGGAGCATTCCGGGGCCCAGTTCGAGCTGTATCAACCGAACAATTTCCTCACACCCATGGAGGAAGGCATCTCCTTATATCTTTATCGGGTGACGGTCAACACCACACGGAGAAACCTTCCGATGCGCACCGAGTCCAATGGAAAGCGTTTCCGTCCGGCACTGCCGGTTGACCTTTATTATATGCTGACGCCATGGGCAAAAACAGCCGCTAAGCAGCAGCGCCTCCTTGGCTGGGCCATGCGGGTGCTGGAGGATATGCCTATTTTGCCGGTGAACCTGCTTAACCGGTACGGGGAGCCCGAAACGTTCCGGGCCAATGAATCGGTGGAACTCGTCTGTGAACCGATCTCTGTGCAGGACATGATCAATATCTGGGACGTGTTCAAGCCGCATCAGCAGCTTTCGGTAACCTACGTAGCACGGCTGATCATGCTCGATTCCGATGTGGAGCATGCTGAACGCCTGGTACAAGCTCGCGGAGTGGAAGCGGGGAACCTATCGCAATGACGTACGACACGGCACAAAGCAATGGTCCTGCCGTCAAAGGTGTTACGGACCGTGTCCTTCACACATCCCTGCTCGGCGTGCGCTTTTGGGACCCCGTTCTTCGAAGGACGATCTCCGATGGTCTCAAAGTTTCGGCCTATCCTGCGATGAATCCCCGACTGCGCTCGGAGGCAGTTCCCAATCCATCCGGCGTGTATGGATTTCATAATCTGCCGGGACTGCGTGACTTCGCGCTGAGGGAGATCAAGCGGCCCGAGCAGCAATGGAAAGATGTGGACCCGCGGACACCGCCGCTTCACGGTAAACGCTATATTGTAGAAGTTACGGATAACCGGGACTGGCGCCTTTTGCCATTCTTCCGGGACTGGCGGTTTTTGCCGTTCTTGCTGAACGTCACCGTGCCTGTCCAGGAGGGGATTTGGCCCTGGAGCTGCGCTCTATCAGGATCCTCTCCAGACACGGGCAGCTCCTTTGTCCCGCTCTTTTCATCGCCGACCCGAAGCATTCCAGCCGGCATGGCGGCCATTCGCGCAGAATTGCGGGACCCGAACGCAAAACAACCAGCGGCATGGGCTCTTCTCGAGGCGCGCTACCAGGGAGTGCCCCTGGCGCGGGGGCTTGCGGACGCAAAGGGGCGGATCGTGCTGATCTTTCCCTACCCTGAACCCGCCCGTCTCGAGTTCAGCCCTCCGGTCGGGTCTCCTCCCCGGGAGAGAAGTATTCCTCTCAGAATGCAGCAGTGGCGGATAGACCTTCAGGCCTTTTACACGCCGGACCCGAATCCGCCCGCAATCCCGGATTTGGAGATCATTGCATGCACTCAGCCGCCGGCGAAATTATGGGAAGAGGAGACATTAAATACGCCCCTCACCGGCACGGCCATAACATTCGGAGACGAAAAGATCATACGCACGAAAAAAGCCGGCGGCGAAACGCTGCCGGAATTGTATATAACCTCGGCGGTATCGCCGCCGTGAAGCGAAGGAGGAGATCATGCCAGAATATTTAGCGCCGGGGGTATTTGTTGAAGAAGTGTCGTTTCGCTCCAAGTCGATAGAGGGGGTGAGCACCACGACGACCGGATTCGTCGGGCCGACGCGGTATGGGCCGGTAGATCTCGAGCCGGACATTATCACGAGTCTGGGAGAATTCGAGAGGGTTTATGGAGACAGACAACAACTGAACTTTGATGATGCCGGCGAGATGCATAATTACATGTGGCATGCGGTCAGGGCTTTCTTTGAGGAAGGCGGCAAAAGGTTATATATCTCGCGAGCGTTCAGACCGATCGGCAAAGATAAAGACGTCGATGGGGCGAAAATCAACGGAGACGGCTGTGCAGATGTCTGGCTGCCCCAAAAGCCTGCAGCTGATACGGTGAAACCAAAAGCGATAAGAATACGAGCTCGCTTCCCGGGCATCTTGGGAAACATGCGGGTGCGTCTCACCTTGAAAGTGGGTCAGAATATTCTCGGGAGCGCTGATAAAGTACTGGTGGATGGCGATGTGGTTTGGATAAACGATTGGACGTGCTCTTCTCCCTATGTTTCTCCACCCGTCGAGGAATATGGTGCCTTTTATCTGGCTGAATCCTATGTAGACACAAATGATCCCAAAAAAGAGACCAAGTGGAGGTTTAACAACCGCTATGACGGAAGATTGAGCCCTCCTCAAATGGTGGAGCTTAAAAATTTGAAAGCCGATCCGAACACGAAGTGCAGCGATAAGGTATGCATAGTTACCGCAAGTGTATTTATTATGCCTATCGCCGGCAGTGACCTCCAACCAACCGTTTACGAAGGGATCCCTCTTCATCCCGGCCACAAACGCGCAGGCGAGCCCGATTCATTATTTGACAGGTTTGCAGCAAAACCGGGCAGTCTGTCACTGGAACGTCGATTGCCGATCGTGATTGAACTCGGTAAAGACACGGATGGCAATAGCGGTATCGCCAGCGGCATAGATGTATTGGAAGCTCTTTGCGCTGACATAAATGTGCGTAATGCATTAACCAACATGGAATTAAGCGATGCAGCTCGTTCTATTAATGTAGTGCTTAAAGGAGGAAATGACGGGCAAAGACCTACTGCAGACGAATATGAAGGCAAAGTAGACGAAAAAGACAGAAAAACCGGCTTGAAGCTCTTTGAGGACATAGAAGATATTTCGATAGTGGCAGCTCCGGGTTCGACGTTTGGATATGAGAATGGTTATCGTTCTGAGGGAGCAACGATCATCAATAATCTGATCTCTCACGCCGAAAAAATGAAGTACCGGATAGCGGTATTGGATTCCGGAGAGGAACAGACCATTGCCGGCGTCAGAGCGATGAGAGCGAGATACGATTCAAAGCACGCGGCTCTTTACTACCCATGGGTGCGAGTGCTCGATCCCGTGACAAGGGCAGAAATCAGTCTTCCACCCAGCGGATTCGTAGCAGGTATCTATGCACGCAACGATACCAACCGCGGCGTTATCAAGGCCCCGGCAAACGAGGTCGTCAACCTCGCACTCGGTTTCGAGACCATGTTGAACAAGAGCCAGCAGGAAGTGCTGAACCCCGAGGGCATCAATTGCTTCCGGTTTTTCGAGGGACGGGGCAACCGGCTGTGGGGAGCGCGCACTATCAGCTCCGATCCGGAATGGAAATACGTGAACGTGCGGCGCTATTTCGCCTATCTCGAACGGTCCATCGACAAGGGAACGCAGTGGGCTGTGTTCGAGCCGAACGGCGAGGCCCTCTGGGCCAACGTGCGAAGGACCGTCGAGGACTTTTTGTTCAACGAGTGGGTGTCCGGCGCCCTGCTGGGCGAAAAACCCGATAAGGCGTTCTTCGTCAAGTGCGACCGCTCCACCATGACCCAGAACGACCTAGACAATGGCAGGCTGATCTGCCAGATCGGCGTGGCTGCGCTCAAGCCGGCGGAGTTTGTGGTATTCCGCATCGGCCAGTGGACCGCGGACCGCAAAAGCTAGCGAATGCATACAAGGAGGATATCATGGCTGAACTAAGAGAACGGCCCTACGTTCAATTCAATTTTCTGGTGAACCTGGGCGACGGCGTGACCGAGGGCCCGGAGGCGGGCTTCCAGGAGTGCAGCGGCATCGGCATGGAGGTTACGGTCGCCGAGTACCGGAACGGCAACGAAAAAGAGAACAGCGTCCGCAAGATCACCGGCATGAACAAATCGACGGACGTAACGCTGAAGCGAGGAGTCATCGGCTCGCTCGGCCTCTACAAATGGCTCGACCAGATCCGGAACGGCGATCAAAACGCCTACCGCAACGTGGTGATCCAGCTTTTGAGCGAAGACCGCGGCAAAATAGCCCAGGAGTGGAAGCTGCTGCGGGCGCGGATCATCAAGCACACCAGCGGCCCGATGAACGCCAAAGGGACCGACGTTGCCATGGAAGAGCTGGTCCTTGCCTACGAACGCCTGGAGATGGCATAAGCATGATGACGCAGGTCGCGCAGAGATTGCCCGGCATCGGCTTTGAGGCGCAGCCCTCGACGCAGAGGGAGCACTTGCCACGCATGGACGTGGCTGTTTTCGTGGGATTTGCCGCGTCAGGGCCGTTGCACACGCCGGTCGCGGTGGAGGATGCAGCCCAGTTCGAGGCGGTCTTCGGCATTGACGCCCCCCTTGCCTGGGACGAGCAGCACAGTCGGCCCGTGTACGCTAATCTCGCCCCCGCGGTGAGGGCCTTCTTCCGGAACGGCGGCCGGCGCTGCTGGGTCATCCGCGTGGCAAGAGCGGCGCGTGACGATGAAGAGCGGACCGGGGAAAAGGCCGCCCAGTATAACTATTTTCCGATTCCCGGCCTTGCGCGGGTGGATTTTGACGAGTCCGGCAGGAAGCTTGTCGCTGTCACGCCTGCTTTTGCCCGGGCGCGGTCGGAAGGCAGCTGGTCCGATTCGCTGCGCACCGGGACCGTCCTCGCTTCGCTCGCCGTTGAGATTGTCTCAGTCTCGCCGGACGGACGCACAGTCGATGTCAAGGTAAGATCGAAAGCCGGGATCGCGCCGGGCGATCTTTTGCGAGTGTCCTTTGAAGATGGTCATATTCTATTGCTTGCAGTCGATACAGTTCAACAACCACCGGCTTCTCCGCCTCTCTCTCCTCCGCTTGACATCAATGTCGTGAGGGCCTCGGGTCGTTCTATCTGGCTTGGGCCTGTTGCTGAAGCAAGTCCACCGCCTTCCGTATGCGTTCATGTATTCGGTCAGGGGCCGAACTCTGTATGCAGCCCGCCGGTCTCGCCCCCATCCGGACAGGGCGGCCGATCCGGCTTCGAGGAAGAACAATGGTGCGAGTTATCCGGCAATATCATCAAGTCCGATCCCTCCACTAAAACAATGTCGATCGGCCTGACTACTCTGCCGGCGGAGCTGCCGGCGCCCGGTTCCCTGATACGGGTCGAATGGAATGAACGGCAGGTATGGATGTCGGTACGGAGCGCCGGGTACGAAACCGGAGAAGGATCCCCAGCGAGCAAGGGGGCCTGCCTGCAGGGCGAGGCTGTCGAGATTGCTTATGATGCACCTGTCTGTTCGCAAAAACCAGTTTCCGGCGAGATACTCAGCTTCGATCTTCACGCTCAACGAGGTGTTGACTATTTCGTTTCCCTCCGCGGCCTCGGGTTTACTCCGCGGCATCCGCGATACTGGGGAAAACTGCCTACCGATCGGGAACTTTACGGCGGGCCGGGCGCCGCAGGGGAGAGAGAACGCACCGCAGCAGCCTTCGTCGAGGAGCGTATGGATTTTTGGAGCTTGCACGGAGGCGGCCGTTTTCCCCTGGCAAAGAGCGAAAAGGAACCGCAAAGGGAAAACTCATTCTGCTTCCCGATCGGCATGCCCTTCGTTCTCAATCGCGACTGGTTCGTCGGCGCCGTAAAGCTCGCCGCAACGCCGCTGGAGAGGGACGGCCTCGCCTCGTTCACGGCAGACCTCTTTCTCGATCACGGGCTGGTCGGATACGGCCTGCACACCCTGATGTCCCAGGCGGATTTTATCCGCTACCAGGCCCCGACGATCCGAAAACTACAGGGCATCCATGCGGCGATAGAGATCGACGAGGCGACGATCATCAGTGTTCCCGACGCGGTTCATCGGGGATGGAAGAAGAAGAAGCCTGATGAGCAGCCTAAGGACAAGGAACCGGAATCAAAGCCGGAATATCGGCCGGAATGGTGGCATTTCGAACAATGCGGCCTGTCTCCTGCAGAGCAAAAGAAGCGCTCCGAAGACAAAGACCACCGAAGAAGAGACCCCTTACAGGGGAACTTCCTCAACTGCTCCATTCGGGTAATAAAACCTCCAACAGGTCTCGATGCCGGAAAACCGGACCTGTCGGGTTCCTTCGTCCTTACGTGGTCATTCGGACAGCAAGCCCGGTTCGCGGTGCAGGAAGCGACAAGTCCTGACTGGGCCGGAGCTGCGGTCATGTATGAGGGCGGGGACAACCGGATTGCAATTTACGGACGGCAACCCGGGACCTATTACTATCGGGTCCGGGCTGAGGAAAATGGCGATACAAGCGACTGGTCGGCCGGCATAGCGGTGCAGGTCGGTGAGCCGCTGCCGTGGACGCAGAACAAGACGGAGCAGTATTCAACCGAGGCGCTTGAGACGCTTCTTGCTGTGCAGAGGGCGCTTCTGCGCACGTGCGCGGCGCGGGGAGATCTGTTTGCCGTGCTTTCCCTCCCGGAGCACTATCGGGAAAACGACTGCGCAGTCCATAAAAAAACATTGAAAGAAGCGGTACCCGGAGGACTGGAGCCGGCAGCCCTCAGCTACGGCGCGCTCTATCATCCCTGGGTGACCACTCGGGACGAGAGTCCGGTCAATCCGCTGCGGACCGTTCCGCCGGAAGGCCCCCTGTGCGGCATCTTCGCGGAACGGGCGATGAGACGCGGCGCATGGGTGGCTCCGGCCAATGTCCCGGTGAACAATGCGCTCATGCTTGACCCGCCCGTCCTTCCCGAGCGCAGGCTTGAACTGCAGGAGGCGCGGGTCAATCTTCTCAGGCAGGAAGCTCGGGGCTTTCTGGTCCTGAGCGCCGACACCATGAGCGACGACCCTGAGCTTCGCCCGATCAATGTACGCCGTCTGCTGACATTGCTCAGGAAACTGGCGCTGCGGATGGGACAGCGGTACGTGTTCGAGCCGAATAACGCTTCATTTCATCGGCTTGTCCAGCGGAGCTTCGAGGCTATGCTGGACGAACTGTTCATGCGAGGCGCGTTCGCCGGACCGACGCCGGCGACATCCTATCAGGTCGTAACCGGGAACGGGCTCAATACGCCGCAAAGCCTGGAGGCGGGGCGGTTCATTGTTGAGCTGAAGGTCGCGCCGTCGAAACCCCTTCACTTTCTGACGATACGCCTGGTGCAGACGGGCGACGGGGCGGCTGTTTCGGAGGGAAGATAAGGCATGGCGAATCCTGCTGCAGAGACGGTGAAATATCCTTTTACCGCCTTTAACTTCTCCGTGGAGATAAACATCCTCGGCGTCGAAGGGAACATCTGCTCCGCCGCCTTTTCGGAGTGCGACGGTCTCGAGATGACCATGGAGCTCAAGACGATCCGGGACGGCGGCAACAACGGCCGCCAGGTACGCCTGACGGGGCCCGTTGCGTACGGTCAGTTGACGCTGAAGCGGGGCATGACCGAAAATTACGACCTTTGGACGTGGTTTCAGACCGTGGTGAGCAACGCGGGCTTCCGCGCAGACGCCGATGTGGTCCTGTTTGCCGAGGACGGCGTCACGGAGCGTGTGCGGTTCACACTTTCCCGGTGTGTGCCGGTGAAGCTTAAAATGCCGGCGCTGAACGGCAAGGACGGCATGGTTGCTGTCGAAGAGCTGCAATTGGCATATGAAGCGATATCGCGCAAGCCCGCGTGAAAGCGCGAATTGAACATGATTCGATAATCCGTTGCGGACCATGAAGGAGCGCCTGCCATGTCACTGCAGAGAGCGAAACTCATAGCGCTGGAGGAAGATCTCAAAACGGAGAAGCCCGCGCCGGACAATCACGAGGTCACGGTGCAGTTCAACCCGGAGACGCTCAAGCTGAGCTATGCCAACCAGATCGACACAAAGGACCAGAGCAGCGGAACGGCGGGAAAACAGTTCATCGGCTCCGGCACGACAAAGCTGTCCCTGCAGCTCTGGTTCGATGCGACGGCGCCCATGCCGGAAGGGGAAGCGCCCGTCGACGATGTGCGCAAGCTGACGCAGAGGGTCGTTTACTTCATGACGCCCCAGGGGTCGAAAGCTGACCCGAAGATACTCCTTCCGCCCGGCGTCCGCTTCCAGTGGGGCACCTTTCTGTTCGAAGGCGTCATGGATTCCCTGGAGGAATCCATCGAATTCTTTTCCAGCGACGGCCTGCCGCTCCGCGCGAGCGTATCATTGAACCTTTCCCAGCAGAAGATCCTGGAGGTGAAGTTTGCGGATGGCGAAGGGCCGGGCACGCATCCCCTGGTACAGGCCACGGCCGGGAGCAATCTGCATGCGCTGGCCGACGGTAGCGGCAAAGGGCGTGACGTGAAGCGGATCGCGGCCGCGAACGGGATCGAAAACATGCGCCTGCTGGCCCCGGGCCAGCTGATCGACCTGAATCGCCGCCGCTCGTAGGCGATAGTGCGGGAGGACAGCCATGGGAGTCGTGATAAACGAGTTCGAAGTGGTATCGGAGAACCAGCCGGCCGAGGGTCCGGCCGGCGCTGCGGCCGCGCCTCCTCCCGAGGCGGCGACGCCGCATGATCTTGAGAGGATCATTCAGCGGCGGGCCGAGCGCGCTGAACGGGTATGGGCCCACTGAGCGACGATGATGAACACAGCCAATCAAAGCGGCATACAGAGCGCACGGCCCGTGATCGCGGTCGACGGCCGGGACCACGACGCCTTGAGCGGCGGCCTGCTGGGCCTGTCCATCAGGGAAGATGTGAACGGACTCTATTGCTGCGAGGCCCTGTTCGGCAATTGGGGATCGGTGAACAACTCAACGACTTTTCTGTATTTCGACCGGAGCACGCTCGATTTCGGAAAGGCTTTTGCCGTCAAGATGGGCAGCGACACGATCTTCGAAGGACGCATTTTCGGCCTGGAAGCGAACTTTCCGGGACGCGGCTCACCCCAGCTCGCGGTCCTGGCCGAAGACCGGTTCCAGGACCTCCGGATGACCCGCCGGAGCCGGACCTTTACGGACCTGAGCGACGCGGATATCATCAGCCAGGTCGCAACGGAGCATGGGCTCCAGCCGGACGTGGCCGTTGACGGGCCGGGCCACACGGTGCTGGCGCAGGTGAACCAGAGCGATCTGGCGTTCCTGCGGGAACGGGCGCGAACCATCGACGCGGAGGTCTGGATGGAAGGAAGCACGATGCACGCGAAATCACACGCGGGCAGGGGCGGGGGGCGGCTCCAGTTGACGCACGGAAGCACCATGCGGGAGTTCACCGCCCTGGCCGATCTGGCAGGGCAGCGCACGGCCATGTGCGTATGCGGATGGGACGTTTCGGGCAAGGCCGCCCTGAAGCACGAAGCGACCGACGTCGTCATCAGCAGCGAATTGAGCGGCGACGAGAGCGGGACAAGCATCCTGGCGTCGGCCTTCGGACAGCGCAAGGAGACCCTGGCGCATGCGATCCCGCTGACCGCCCGGGAAGCGCAGACCCATGCCGAGTCGCTCTTCAAGATGAGCGCAAGGCGGTTCGTGGTCGGGCGGGGCGTCACGGACACCGACGCGCGGCTTCGCGTCGGGACCAATGTGGACCTGCAGGGAGTGGGGCCTCTTTTCAGCGGGACCTATTATGTGTCCGCCGTGAATCATCTTTTTGACGGTGAAAAAGGCCTTCGCACCGAATTCACGGCCGAGCGGCCGGGAATAGGACGGGTGTAATGGACCGGCACGAACAAACGCCGCTTGCGATGGTCCTGGAGTCAAGGCTGGCTGCCGGCCTGGGCGGAAGGTGGTACGGCGTTTTTCCCGCGCTGGTGACCGACATTCGAGACCCCGACGGTCAGGGCAGGGTAAAGATCACGCTGCCCTGGTCGCCGGACAGCGACGGAGGCAGGTACGAGGCCTGGGCCCGGGTGGCAACGATGATGGGCGGCAGCCGTCGGGGAAGCTGGTTCATTCCGGACGTCAATGACGAAGTGCTGGCGGCCTTTGAAGCGGGCGACCCGCGCAGGCCCTACGTGGTCGGCGGATTGTGGAACGGTCAGGACAACCCTCCGGAGTCCATGGACGGCGCGGGAAAGAACTTCAAGAAAGTGCTGCGTTCGCGCAACGGCGTCACGATCACCCTCGACGACTCGGACGGCCGGGAAACCATGGTCCTCGAGACACCGGGCGGGCAAAAGATCACCCTGAAGGACGGACCGGGCTCCGTCGAGATCGTGGACAGCAACGGCAATTCCGTGAAGCTTGAAACGAGCGGGGTGACCGTTACGGCGTCGGCCAAGGTCACTATCAACGCGAGCGTGGCGGAGATCTCGGCGGGCACGCTGACGGTCAACGCGGGCATGTCGAAATTCAGCGGCGTTGTTCAGGCCGACACGGTCATCAGCAACAGCGTGATCAGCGCGTCCTATACGCCGGGCGCGGGGAACATATGGTGAACGGACTGGTACGACATGAGGCGAAATGGCTGGCGCCCGCGCCGCTCTGGAGGAACGGAAGCGTCGCCGAGTCGGGCGGCGGCAATGGATCGGCGTGGCAGCCGGCGATCCTGCGCTTCGACAACGACCTTTTCATGGATGAGGTCCTTGCCGTTCTGGCCTACGCTCCTGATCGTCTGACCGAGTGGGTCGCGAAGCCGGAAGCGTGGCATGCGCCCCAGCCGTCGCCGTCCGCTGCGCCGCAACTCCAGACAGCGCAGCCGGTGACCGCATTGTCGAAAAAACTGAAGCGGCAGCAGGCCAAACGCGAAGGCGCGGCCGCGGGCGCCGCGAAGCAGGAGCCGTCAGCCGGCGGTCTTTCCGCGAGCGGGGAGGCGGAGAAGCCTTTGTTCAAGCTCTATCAACCGGCGCATCAGCGCTATTACCTTGTTGCGGCCTCGCTCGTTTGCCAGCAGTTCGGAATGCCCGATCGCCGCGTCGACGCGGGTCGGCAGGAGTCGACGGGCTTCGTCATCCGGCGCGTCGTCTACGCGGACGCCGACGAAGCGTCGGCAGCGCCATACGACGCAACCGGCGATAAATGGTCGGAATACGCCTACGTTGCAACGCCCGACGGCTTTGGCTGGAAGCTCATCCCGACGGAGCAGCGAACGGAAATGCAAAGTGGAGAAGAGCGGCTGCCGCTCTTCTCGCTGAATTTCACTGAAACGGCCGGTCAGCCGCGCCGCATGCTCGCCGGGCTGATCCCGGTGGGGAAGCGCGAGGCCTATTTATCAGCAATGCCCTATGTTGAGAGGGAGACCGCTGAGGCCGCGGGCGAGGCAAAGCTGGAAAAGGCGCGGCAGGCGCTTCTGGCGCTGTTCGATGAAAAGGTCATATCACCCTGGGCGGCATTGATCGAGCAGGCTGCAACGTTACGAAGATCGATAGATGACGCGAATGAGAAGCTGCCATCGTTTGACCTGGGTTCCAACGCTGAGACGAAAAAGCAGGAAGAGCGAATCAAGATCCTTAAAAGCTCAAGAGACCAGATCCAGACGGTCTCCTGGTACGTGCTCCTCGATTTTTCAGAGTTTCTGCAGCGGTACTTTGGAGAGCTGCGGCAGGCGATCATCAATGATGACGAAACCGCCCTTGCCACCGACGAAGGGCGAACGTTGTATCGGGAACTGAAAAAAATCACTATCGCTTATAGCCACATACGGGAATACTACCCCGTCCTGCTGTCTCCACCCGCTACCTATTATGACAATAAGAACCTTAAGGTGAGTTTGATCGACGCGCTGAAGGTGGTCGAAGACTTCCGTTCCCGTCTCGAAGAAACCACGGGATTCTATAACGGAGAAAGTCTGATCGGATCGACCCCATGGCCCGGCTTTAGCTTTCCGCTGACAGACCCGGGCCTGGATGATCTGAAAAACGGGCCCCTGCCAAAGCTCGCAGTAACTGAATCAGGGTTGGCGGACTGGGAAGTCGCGATAGCCAGGCTTGATGAACTGTCCCGCCTCATGAAAGAGGCGCTGCCGGACACGGCGGAAACGCCGCCCGAGATCACTCTTCCGCAGGTCCCGCGGGCGCCGCTGGACCCGCGCGACGGGTGGTTCGTGATCCGCTGCATGTTCGAGCGGCCCAACTGCGGGCCATTGCACCCGGCCGTCATGAGCAGGCCGACGGAGAAGTTCCAGATGGCGGCGTTCTTCGATCCCGACGCGCCGGCGCGGCAGGTCAGGATATCGCTCCCGATGGACATCTCTCCTGCCGGACTGCGGAAGTTCAGAAAGAGCGCTACCTTAATGATGTCCGACATGCTCTGTGGAAAGGTCGGGGAGATCCGCAAGCTGACATTCGGGGACCTGGTGCTGTCGGTGCTCCCCTGGCCCTTTCATAAAGATCTGCCCGAGCCGGAAAAGACGGGCCCCTGCACCGATAAAAACGGCAGTGCAGGCATGTATTGCTCGCTCTCCATCCCGATCGTGACGCTCGCGGCGCTGATCCTCCTGATCATCATTGTCGCTCTGTTCGATATGTTCTTCCGCTGGCTTCCGTTCCTGTTCACCTGTTTCCCGATCCCGGGGATGAAGGGAAAGAAGACATGACGGACGCAGGCCGCATATTCGGGCGGGGCTTGAAATTTCCGCCGCGCCTGGGACCGGACGGGCGGCTCCTCTGGTCCGAGGGAGAAGAGAACATCCGTGAAGCGATCCGGGTCGTTCTGATGACCGAGCCCCGCGAGCGACTTCGTTTGCCGGACTTCGGCGGCGGGCTTCGAAGCTTTCTGTTCGAGCCGAACACGCCGGCGACGCGCCAGCGGATCCAGGACCGCATTCAGAGGGCCCTGGCAGCGTGGGAGCCCCGCATCCGGGTCGAATCGGTGAGTGTCGATGCCGACCCGGCAGACCCGCGCGCGGCCGTGGCCACGATCACCTATAAACTGGTAGCCACGCAGGCCCGGGAGCAGCTCAGCCTGAACGTGGCCCTGACCGGCGCATAAGGAGCGAAGATGTCACCGCAGATCCCCCCCGTCGATGAACGCACGTACGAGGACCTTGTCAAAGAGGCCCTGGCGAGGATACCCGTTCACACGCCGGAGTATACGAACTTCAGGAACGAGAGCGATCCGGGACGCACGCTCATCGAGGTCTTCGCGTTCTTCACCGAGAACCTGCTCTACCGGAGCAACCAGATCCCCGAGCGCAACCGCCGCAAGTTCCTCTCGCTGCTCGGCGTCCCGGTCAGGCCCGCGTCATCGGCGCGCGGCATCATCACCCTGTCCAACGAGCGCGGTCCGCTCCAGACGCTTACCCTTGCCGGCGGTCTCGAAGTGCGGGCCGGCCAGGTGCCGTATCACACGGACCAGGGCCTCGACGTCCTGCCGGTGGACGGTCGGGTGTTCTACAAGCGCATCGTAAAAAACCCCGGTCAGCAGACCCTGGATTATTACAACCAGCTCTACGCCTCATACCTTATGCCGCCGCTCAGCACGACGTCGCTGCTCTATGAAACCACACCGCTGGGCAGCGGCGTGAACGCGGCGGCCGAGGCCGTGGACGGGTCGCTCTGGGTAGCTCTTGCCGCGCGCAAAGGCGACGACATCGAGGAGGCGCGCCGGCAGATCGGCGGCAAAGTGCTCAGTCTCGGGGTCGTGCCGTCCCTTGGCGATGGAGGCCGCAGGTTGTCCCCCGGCGGCCGTACGACGACAGCAGAACAGACCATCAAATACGATATGCCTGTCGGCGGCACGCTGCCCGCAGCCGAAGCTGATCGTCAGCCCCGGTATCGACCGCTCGATGCAGCGCAGAGCGTCGACGTCCTCTCCGTGCCGGGCGTCGTGCAGATCACGCTCCCTCCGGCCCCGGAGCTCAGGCTTTGGGACAACCTTGATCCGCTCGAGGCAGGCGTAAAGGAATTTCCCCCCGCCCTCGAAGACACGGACCTGAACAGCCGGATCTTGACGTGGATCCGCATCAAGCCGTCGTCCTCGGCGCGGGCGCAATTCCGATGGGTCGGCACCAACGCGGTCATGATCACCCAGCGGGCGCATGTGGCGAACGAACTCCTTCCGTCCGGCACCGGCGCTCCTGATCAGACCGTGGTCCTTTCGAGAACGCCCGTCATTCCCGGGACGGTCAGGCTCACCATCGGGACTAAAGCATGGGAAGAGATCGACGACATCATGAGCGCCGATCCCGAAGTTACGTTGTCGTCTCAGCGTCAATCCTACGACGTCGAGGCAGCGACGGCCGACAGGAAAGAAGTGCGTGTCAATGTATTTCAGCTCGATCCGGTGTCGGGCACGGTCCGGTTCGGCGACGGGACCCGCGGCGCCCGGCCTGCCGGGGGGGCCGCGATCCGGGCAAGCTACGATTACGGCCTCGGCATCCGGGGAAACGTGAACGAGAACGCTATCAACTCCGGCCCGACACTCCCTGCCGGGATCATGGTGAGCAACCCGGTGCGCACTTGGGGAGGGGCCGAGGCAGCGACAGCGTCCGAGGGCGAGAAGCAGATCTCCGGCTACCTTCAGCACCGCGACCGCCTGGTCACCGCCGGCGACTTCGACGCCGTCGTGCGCCGGACGCCCGGCGTGGATATCGGCCGTGTGGAGGTGATTCCCGCTTTCAACCCCGATCTGTCCCCGAACGAGCCGGGCGATGCGCCCGGAGCGGTGACGCTCATGATAATTCCGAAATATGATCCTGCCCGGCCGGACGCGCCGCTTCCGAACAAGATCTTCATCGACACGGTCTGCGAGTACATCGATCCGAAACGACTGGTCACGACGGAAGTGTTCCTGCTGGGCCCGTCGTACAAGTCCGTCTGGATATCGGCGGGCATCAGCGTGGTCACGGGCCACAGCATCGCTGAAGTGCGCGAAGCGGTAAAACGGCGGCTGCTCCGGTTCCTCTCGCCGCTCCCCTACGCGGAACCGGAAAACCCGGGTACTCCCGAATGCCCGGTTGCAGCAACCTATGCCCACATGCAGACCGGGTGGCCGCTCTATAAATCCGTTGCTGCTCTCGAACTGGCAACCGAGGCCGGCCGCGCCGCGGGCGTTGCATCTATAAAGAAACTGCTCCTGGGCGACGAGAAAGGGAACAATAAGGACCTGGTGGAGATGCAGGGACTGGAACTTCCGCGAGTCATCGGGATATCGGTGGCGATCGGTGAACCCCTGGACCTGGACCAGCTCCGCGGCCAGGCCGCTCCGGCGCCGGAGCCGGGCGCGCCTTCCGCGGTCGTTCCCGTGCCGGTGGTCCCGGAGGAATGCAGGTAATCATGGATGTGAACGGAACGAAATATCACCTTCTTCTCGGAAAGGCCGACTGGGGCCGGTGCGTGGCCCCGCAGGGATCGCGGCCGTTGTCCTCGCTGTGGGCTGGTTCACCCACGGAGAAAAAAGAAGCCGGTCTCGCCTGGGATGAAAAAAAGGATGAAATACATCTGCATCAAATCGTCTTTCAGTTCATCCATCCGCGAAACGTGCAGGCGTCGCCGCCACGCGCTGAGAAGGCGCCCGATATCCGTGACCGCAGGGGCGCCTGCCGTGACATGTTCGGGAACTGGTACTGGATCGCGGAGAACGGAACCGAGATCCTGGTGAACTCCGCGGGCACGGGGAACACGTCCCATTTCTGGTACACCGGCGACGGGCTGGCGTGCAAGAAATCCTTCGCGCCCGGCGAGTTCGCGCCCGTGGAGCCCGCCCCGGCTCCCGCGCCCCAGTTGCTCAGCGGACTCGCGGTGACCGGGGACCATTTCCTCGTTGCGGGAACGCTCGAACCGGGCGGCATCCTGATCATCGATCTCTATGCCGGCGGCCCGCCGCGCCATATCCTCTGGCCCTCCGGGGCGCTGTTCGCTCCGTTCGACATGGCGCCTGTCGTGGGCGGCGGTGTCTGGATCCTGGACCGGGAGAATAGAATGCTCTGGGGTTTGGACCGTCATTTCAACATCATGAAGTGCGACGCACAGGAAATAACGCTGCAAGACGAACGGCGGGAGGATTTTCAGCCTGCAAACGGGGCGCCCGCGCGTCGAAGAGCGAAGCGATCATTGCCTGCCGGAATATCGCTCGACGTATCGCCGGCTGTGGATGCCATAGCGGTTGAATCGCTGCCGGACGGAAGTGTTCTCATCCTGGATCGGAACAGGGGCCGGCAATATTCACGAATTCTTCGGTATGACGGCCTGACGGGCGTTCAAGTGGGAGACCCTGTTTCCCTGGAAGGCATGATGGAACTGATTGAAAAAAAGGACCAGCACCTTTTTACCCTGGTCGCCCACGATTTCGCCTTCGTGCCGAAACACAAGGATGGCGAGACAACGGTCCTTGACCGGCTATATGTAGTGGAAGAGAAAGGGAACCAGGCGTTCGCGTTCGAAATATCGCAACAAGACGGAAAGCTCACGCTCAAGCCGCTCCCCGGTTACTATCCCATGCGCCTCTTCGGCGGCAAGGGCCTGGTTTCGGCGGGAACGAAGGCTCATTACGATTTCAGCGACCGCTGGATACCGTTGGTCGAACAGCCGAGGCCCCGATTTGCCCTCGAAGCCACGCTCTTTACGCCGATCGACAACGGGGTGCTCGATGGACAGGAACCGGAGTGCACATGGCACCGCTTGATGCTCGACGCCGCCATTCCGCCCCAGACAAAGGTATGCGTGTGGAGCCGGGTTGCAAACGACAAGAACGATCTTCAGTTCACGGAATGGAGCAAGGAGCCCGACCCGTACCGGCGTGGAAACGGGTCCGAGCTGCCCTTTGTACCCAAGCCGGAAGACGGCAGAGACACCTGGGAACTGCTGTTCCAGCGGGCGCGTGGCAGGTATCTGCAGCTCAAGCTCACCCTTTCCGGAGACGGCAGGACCACGCCGCGGCTCCGGGCGCTCCGGGCCTACTACCCGCGCTTCTCGTACCTCGAGCGCTACCTCCCGGCCGTGTACCGGGAAGACCGCGAGTCGGCGTCGTTCCTCGACCGCTATCTCGCCGGCTTCGAAGGGCTCTACACGGCCCTGGAGGACAGGATCGCCGCGGCCCAGGTCCTGTTCGACTACCGGAGCGCGCCGAAAGAGGCGCTCGACTGGCTTGCGGGCTGGTTCGGCATCGCCCTCGATCCGGCTTGGGACGAAACCCGCCGGCGCCTCTTCATCAGGCACGCCATGGACTTCTTCCAGTACCGCGGCACCATCCATGGCCTCACGATGGCGCTCCATCTTGCCTTCGATAAAGAGTGCTTCGATGAGCGGACCCTTGAGGTCCCGCAGGCGGCACGGGGGCGCTCGATTGACGGGCGCAGGAGGGAGCCCTTCCGAATCGTAGAACGGTACCGCACCCGCAGCACGCCGGGCGTGGTGTTCGGTGACACGGGCGGCTTCAGCGGGCCGCGCCTGGTGGAGAAGACATCGCGATGGCTCCCGGAAAAGGGGGGGGACGACCTGCGCCGGCGGTACGCCGAATTCCTCAAACCCGGCGCGCAGACGCCGGACGCGCTCCCCGAATTCCCGGTCATCGAACCGAAGGAGAAAGAAAAGGCCGCGGACTGGCGCCGGTTCTGCCAGGACGCCCTGGGATTCATTCCGTCCGCTGTCGCCGCAGACCGGGAGCGCTGGCGGCGTTTTCTGGAGCGGCGCTACCGGGCGGTATCGGAGCTCAACAGGGCATATGCGGCCGTTTGGAATTCCTTCAGCGAGGCGCCCCTGCCGGACCGGCTTCCGGCCGACGGCGCTCCTCTCCTGGACTGGTTCCAGTTCGAGGGGGTAGTGCTCGCCATGCACCGGACAGCGCATCGCTTTACCGTGCTGGTCCCCATGCCCAAGACCGAAACGCCCTATTCCGCGGAGCACCTGTACCGTCTGGACCTTGCGACCCGGGTCGTGAACCTGGAAAAACCTGCGCACGCCGTCTTCGATGTAAAGTTCTACTGGAACATGTTCCGGCTGGGGATGGTCCGGCTCGGTGAAGACACGATCATCGATGACCTGAGCAGCCGCTGGTCCGGGCTCATGTCCCGTACGGTCCTGGGCAAAGGACACCTGGGCGAGAGCTTTATTTCCTCAGACCTGCCTGCGAAGCTTCCCGACCGGGAGCGGCCAGGCTGCTGGCACGCCGCAAAGAGCACTCATTGACGAGGGAGAACCGTTATGAGCACTTTCACTACAGAAGCACTGCAGCAGACCAAGAAACCCGATCCGACAAAGCACGTGAAGTATACCCAGGGCATGGTGCTGGGCGTCGATGAGTTCGTCCAGGAGTTCGCCTACCTGAGCGGCCGCGACCAGTGGATGGTCCGCGACCTTGTGGGCTACGGGACCGTGAGCGGGCTGAGCGTGTCCGCGGACACGGACCCGAACAACCCGAAGCCCCGGGTCCTGGTCACTGCCGGAACGGCCGTGAGCCCGAGGGGCCAGATGATCCGCGTGTCCCAGAACCAATGCGCCTACCTGAACGATTGGCTTGCCATGGAAGAACATCGCGCGGAAGTCATGAGGCGGCTGGGTTCTCCCGCCGCCGGATCGCTGCCGCTCTACGTGGTCTTGTCCTACCGCAGCTGCCCCACTGATGAGGTGCCCATTCCCGGCGAGCCGTGCCGGAGCGAAGAAGAGCTTGCCGCGGCGTCGCGGCTCAAGGACGACTTCGTGCTCGATCTCTGCTTCGAACCGCCTGACCAGTGCGAGGAAGACGCGGTCCGCGCGTTCATCGATTGGCTGTCCTCGAATCTTCAGATCGGAAGCGCCCCTTCGATGAATATCGACGATTTCAAGAAAACCATCCACAACGCCGCGTATTCCGCGACCTCGCCGCCCTGTTCGACACCAGGATTCATGCACCTGTCGCCGCCCGGGCTCCTGGTCGTTAATACCGACGATGCGAACAAATATCTGCGCGCCGCCTTCCTCATCTGGGTGACGAAGCTCCGTCCGCTGTGGAAGAACGACTTTATCGACACGGAACAATGCGCTGATATGGCAACCGCATGCGCAGAGAAAAAGGGAGCGGAAGGGGTTCTGCTTGCCGAGCTCGAGGTTCCTCTTGCTGACGGGAAGGTCGGCGGCGCCATCAACGTTATTGAGGACCGGCGGCCCTATCTGCTTCATCTTCGCATGCAGCAGGAGTGGTTGGCGTGCTGCGGGAAAAGACAGGAATGAATCGGGCAGCCAGTGAGCTCGGGCAGCTCGCCGCCGATACCGTTGAGATACGGCGTTGTAGCCGCCGGCAAGGCGCGCAGCCGTGACCTGACCGGCGAGAACAACATCAACCGGCTGCGGGCAGTGGGCGTCAAAAAGGGAGAGATCGCCTTCACCTTTGACGATTACCGCATGCCGGACGCTTCCACCCGCTATGTGATCAAAGCCGAGGCCCTGGCAGGACCAAAGGTGAAATTGCCCATCCCGACGGTGCGGCTGCTCGAGTTCCGGCCGGAAGGGTTCGCTCTCCGGGTGACGCGGGGAACAACGCTGCTTACGATAACGGAGATCCGGCAGATCGAATTCATGATAGAAGTGAACAAGTATTGAACCGAGACCGGCCTGCATTGGAGAAAACAGGTATGAAAACGATCGATCTTCTTGCTCCCCTGTTGGACAGAGGAATCAGGAACACCAACTTCTTTAACGGCCGCTTGCTGAGCGCCGAGGACCTGAGCGCGGAGCAGAACGCCAACCGTCAGCACCATGAGCTCCTCGGCAGGGCCGGGGGCGAGGGCGTCGCTTTCGGCCTCGAGGTGAGCGTCACCACGGACCCCTCGTCTCCTCCCGATACCACCAGGCCGTTGCTCAAGGTGACGGCCGGCCTTGCCCTGAACCGCAAGGGCCAGACGCTCAGCCTGCCTGATGACGCAACCATCCGGCTGGTCCCGGCCGAGGAGGAGCAGGCTGCGGTCGCGGGCCTGTTCGCCGCCTGCGAGCCTCCGACGACCGAGGTGTACCAGACCGGCACGGGCGTTTATATCCTTGCCATAGCCCCGTCGTCGGGCTACGAGGGAAAAGCGCCCATGAGCGGACTGGGCGAAGAGCCCGGCGCTGGCCGAGCCTGCGGCAGGCGGTACGCCGTGGAGGGCGTCCAGTTCCGGCTGGTGGAGATGAACATCAATACCCTCGCCGGCATAAGCGACGCCACCCGATCGCAGGTCCTGGAGCTCATGAACAAGAGTAAAGACAAGAACGACGCGGCAAGCCGCGAGAAACTGCGCAATATCCTCGCCCACCTCTGCTTCGGCACCGAGGAGCTGGCGACCTTTGCGGCAGATCCGTTCAGGAAAACAGAAGAGGGAAGACCAGCGTATCTCGCCTACGACGCGCTGGACGCCCTGCGGGCCAAGGACAAGCTCACGGACTGCGACGTGCCGCTGGCGATGATCTATTGGACCAGGGACGGTGTTCAGTTCGTGGACATGTGGTCGGTCAGACGGCGGGTCTCGGCGCAAAACAAGAGCCTGGCCTGGCCCCTTGCCGTTGACGACCGCAGGCAGGCCGAAGGTGAGGCCATGTTCCTGCAGTTCCAGGACCAGATGGATGAGATGTTCAAGGCGAACCCGTCCGAACTGGAGAAGATGAAGGCGACGAGTTATTTTCGTTATCTGCCACCGGCCGGAATTTTGCCCTTGGCCGCAAAAAAAGGATCGCAGGGCATCAAGCTTGTGAATTTTGCATCAGGACTGACCCTGCGCGATAAAGCCATTCTGGAGATCCTTGCTTTCCCGGACCGCATATTCATGGAAGGCGCAAAGCTGGGGCCGCTTCTGCGCGAAGCTGCGAAATATCCGCCCATAGATCTGAAAAGCCGCGAACTTATCTGGACCTATCTCGTACGGGAAAACATTCAGGCGATCGACGAGCAGCCTCCCAAACTGTTCCAACCCTATCTGGTCTTTACCAACGGGCAGATGCCCTTTGCCGGGGACGCTCGATTCGATCTCAGTTACTGGGCTTACAGCAATTATTCATCGACACTGGCCAGTTAGCCGTCAAGCGACAAGGAGGGGCATGACATGTCACTGAAATTTGACCGCGTGAAAGAAGGAAATTTAATTACGGCCAAGCTCATGAATGATATTCTGACGGCTTTAGAGAACCTGGAGGCGAAGATAGGGACCGGCACCAGCTCGCCGGGCTTTCTGAGCATAACTAGCGTGTCCCCTCAACCGGTAAGCCCCGGACAAACACTTGCTGTCGAGGGTGAGAACTTCGGCACGCAGAATGAGAACATAATCCTTATCGGTGGAACCCGGGTAGATGCCGACAAGATCGACACCATCAACAGCAGCAGTTTAACTTTCGAAGTGCCGGAAATTGAAGAGGGATGGGTCTGGCTCACGATCTGTAATCCCACGGTACTGGGTATGGGACATCAGAAAATCGAGATCAAGAAGCCAACGGTTGAAACAAAAGGATCGATCGAAGCCACGATAACCATTAAATTGAAAAGCGGCAAAACCAAAAAAGCCGGAAAACAACCCTCTCCGGACGGCATCGTGATGCCAGGTCAAGGCCCAGAGCTGCAGGACATAGCCTGTGACTACATCGAAAAGTATCTCAAGGTAACCGCCAAGCAAGCTCCACTCAAATACGTGAAGTGCAAACTGGATATTGATAAACAAGGACGCAATATAGCCGTTGCTATGTTTGTTCGCAACAACCTGGCACCCGGCAGCTATCGTGTTTCCGCTCAAATGGATGGCTTTAATACCTCGTTTAAAGATGTCGAGGTAGTTACCGGCCGGAAAACTGACACATCACTTACCATGACGCCGAAAACGCAAGGCGGCAAGCCCCCGAAGAATGGAAAACCTGACATCGGTGAAAAGCTTGACCACGGCTGGTACGCTGCTGCTGATCCGCTTTATAGCCATACTCGCTGGCCCTGGCCGCCGCCTGAAGAGCGGACCGGGTTTGACCCGGTCACTGATCCCGGGCCGGAGGAAGTGGAAGAAGTAGAGGACTGGCTGGAAAGTGTTGCCGACCGAGTCCAGGAGGAGAATCCCGGAGCTCCCGTGGATCGTAACATCAAAATCTTTATGGACCGGTCCTATGCGCCCGGAACAGTGACCGATCAGGCTTATGCCTACGTGGTGTTTGGAGACAATGGTGCTTATGTGCCGGTGATGCTCGTACCCAAGGATTATGCAGACGCTGCATCAGTTTCTTTGATAAAGTCCGCACTTCCCGGCGTTGACATCGATGTTGCGAATAAACTGGCTGAACACGGAATCAATAACACGGCACAACTGGCCTCCGCCTGGAGCGGGCTCGTGCAAAGCGCGCTGGAAACATCGCCGGAAGCCGCGGAGATGACGATTAAAACGGCCCAAGCCAAATCCAAGGAGCTACAGGGCAGCGTTGCCTCGCTGAGCGGAGTGAATACAACAATGGAAAAGACCCTCGTAACAGCAGGACTCGACAGCTTTGTCGTGCTTGCTAACTGCGAAGCCGCGGATCTCAGCAGCAAAATGAAAATAGACCTAGCTTTTGCCGAGCGGCTCGTTGTTGAGGCTCAGGCGAGGGTTTCGGAAAGTATGTGGTCGCTTACTCGGCTCGGTTTGAATGAGGGTCAAATCAGTGCGCTAAAAACAAAAGGCATTACGACATTACAGTCCTTTAAGAATGCTGCCGCTCCCGACGTTGCAGGTGCATTAGGCATAGGCGCAGAACAGGTGACAAATATAGCCAAGGGGATCGACACGCTGGAAGCGACCAAAACCACTTATTCTCGAACAGTCCAAAAGTCGGCGCCGGTGACGAACGTATTTGGAATCACCCGCGAGGTAGGCGCGTCTCTTGCACGCATGGGTATCGCTACCGTAGGCGCATTGGCCGAAGCAGATAATGCAAAAATAGCAGCCGCATTCCGAGGAAGTGTTCCTCTGGCAGAGGCGGCTAAAAAGGCGGCTAATAAGTTGCTCGAGTAATGAAAGCAGCTAAGCGCTCTTGAAGCACAACCTTTGATAAGTATGGGTACTGTTCAGTTCGCTCATATCAACAATTTGCGCATTCGCGCGCGCGGAGGTGGTATTGATCCCCTCTCCGCTCGTGCGAGAATGGAAAGCCTGCTGAGCAATGTCACACTTCATCCACCGGGCCTTTCTTCCTCCGCAATCGTCTGCATCCGCAGGCTTTGCGACCCGAAGCCCGGCGCGCTCTGTTTGTGGCGGACCGACATGCGGCCTCTGCGGGACTGGGAAAAGGCGGTAGCGGAATCCATCGAGATGCTCACACAACGGGCAGCGCGGCCGGCTCTCAGCCTGGTGCCTGCTGACGCCGAGGCGGTTCTGTTCCTGGACCGGTCCGAGCTGCTCGCCTGCCTTGCCCGCGACTGGTCCGAAGGCATGACCACGCAATGGTGGTGGAAGAGCCTGTTCAGGAACACGGTGACCGCGGGCATGCTCATGCACCAGTGGCTCGAGACCCCTGAATACAATCCCGGTGCTTTGCGCATTCTCGCTGAGCAGGGGAAGGTCGCGCCCTTCGCCTCAAAGCTGTCCGGAAACGAGGTTGTTGCTCTCGTCCGCGGAATGACGCAAAAGTTCGGACTTGCACATCTCCAGGCAGCACTCGACGGGCAGTTCATCAACAAAGAAACAAACCGTGCAGAATCAATTAAAGACAAGGAAAAGGAAGTTCGGAAAACATCATCCTGGACAGAAGGTACTATCGACCAAGTCGAAGAGGGCGGCATAAGGGATTTATACGTTCCGAATTTAGCGAGACGGTCGGCAAACAGCGGACCGATTCCTCCTCCATGGCGCAGGTTCGTGCCGGAAAGCACTGCTCCCTCGCTGGGACCTGAACAACAGGCACTGATCGGGATCGGGCTAATGTTAACCAGGGCTCCGGCGGAGATCAGGAAAAGCAGTTTCGCAGAGGCGATCGATCGTTGGAAAACAGCACTTACCGGACCTGGCTCGCTTGATCCCAAGCAGGAACAAGCCCGGACAAGAGAAACGAACAGCAGGTCCGAGCCATCCGCAAGCCGTCATTCCGGGCTTGATCCGGAATCCGGCAACGTTACAGAAAAACCTCTGGATTCCCGCTTTAGCGGGAATGACGAACGTACCAGCTCTCCTGTCGAGAAGCATCAATACCGTGAATCACGAAGAGAAGGTCAATTTGACATAGAAGATGCTTCTTCCATTGTTGACACCGGCTTGGGCGGTCGCGACAATCCATCAATGATGCAGTCCCGTGCTATGGAGGCGGCGCAGTCTGGCCTTCTGAACGAAACCGTGATCGAGACCGATCTGGGCGGGCTATTCTACCTCGTCAATCTCGGCCTATATCTCGGTCTTTACGGTGACTTCACCACGCCCCTTCAGCCGGGGATCGATCTTAGTATCTGGGATTTCATCACGCTCGCAGGTCGCCGTCTTGTCGGAGAGACGGCTTCTGATGATCCCGTCTGGTCGTTGCTTGCGGCGCTCGCAGGCAGGAACGATGGCGCGACTCCGGGAGCCGGCTTCGAGCCGCCTGATGAATGGCGGCTTCCAATCTCATGGCTTGAGTCCTTTTCGCTTGAGACGGCATGGCGCTGGTCCTCGGACGATGACCGGCTGCGATTGCTGCACGGGGAAGGATTCGTGGTCCTCGACGTTGCCCGGACGAGTGAAGAGCCGTTGGTCCAGCTTTCCCATGAGATAAAAACATACGGCCAGGCGGTCCCCGAACGGATCGAGCCCCTTGATCTCGCTTGTCAGGACCCGACGCATACGCCGCTCGAACAATGGCTGGACCGGCTACTTCCATATATACAGGCGCGGCTTCGCAGAGCCTTCGGCACAACTGATGACGAGGAAGTACATCGCCTCCTGATCCGGAGCCGCGCAAGGATAAGGGCGACGGAAACGAATCTCGACGTGCACTTTTCTCTCGACGACCTGCCGGTCGAGATTCGCGTTGCGGGCTTGGACAGAGATCCCGGCTGGGTGCCCGCTGCCGGTCGTTACGTGGCGTTTCATTATGAATGACCCTCACCGCTGGATGATCTACAGCTTGGCGACGAAGAATCGGTTTGAACCGGTAGTTGAGCGGTCGAGAGCGGGAACGCCAATGATCGGCACCGAGAGTTCGACGAAGCAATACGGCGTTCATTCTGATGGTGACGAGGATAAGTAATGATGACGGCAAGGAATCCCTTCTCCGACATCCCTCACGCTCCGGCGGAGCACTTCAAACTGCTGTTCTACGCCGCCGTTCTGCACGTGCTCCGGCAGACCGCCCGTGCGCACGAGTCGCTTGAAGACATGCTCAAGCGGTTCCCGTTCCTCGCGGGCTACCACAACGAGCTGGCCGAGCATGGTCTCGATGGCGCGCCGGTGGACGAAGCGCCGCACTTGTGGAACGGCTGGCTCGGGTCCTGGGAATCGGCCGCACCGGGCCACCTTCCTCTCCGGGCGCTCAGCGAAGCCGCGGGACTCGATCGCGACGCGCTGACGCTCCTCGTCTGCATCGGGATGATCGAAGAAGAGACGCGCTTCGGGCCGCTCTTCGAGGCCCTGCAGAACATATCCGGCCAGCGGCGGCC
>JAGVOT010000012.1 GCA_020052615.1 Nitrospirota bacterium
GATGTAGTGGAGGGTATGCTCGAAGGTGCCGGGGAGAATTTGTTTGTCGAAGCTGATCGGGATGAATTTGCCTTGGGAATAATCGTAATGCTTGTATCTCGCCATGCGCCTCCCGTGGGTGAGGGGTTTTGGTGCTTCAGAATTGCGTTTCGATGGCTCCAGTATAGCACAAAATGACTTTTCCTACACCTTCAACACGCGGGTGACGCGCCGCCTTTTGGCGCGTCGCTGTCGACCCGCAGGTTAATACTGCAGTTACTTCCAACCTTTCTTCTTTTCGAACTCAAAAATGAATTCAATATTCTTCTTTTCGATGTCAGAAAGCTCCGATTCTTTAAAATCCGGTCTGGGCTTATACCAGGGCGCAGATTCAAATATCCTTTTCATTTCTGGTGTGGTGAAGATGCGACCATGACGCGCAAAGATTTCATTTCGCAAAGCCTTGGCGTTCAATCTTTCCATGTTTTGATGTTTCAAAGGGATGTCATCACCGAATAACAATTTGTACCGAATGTCATGGTCTGTATATGCTCGTTTATTACCTTCATATTGTTTGGCTTTGTAGTATTCAATCGTCATCTCAAGAGCCTTGTCCGGGGTTGGTACCTCCTCTACTACAGTTACGTTTATATTTTCCGTTGGTTTCCAGTTAGTAAAATGCCATTCAATTTGGCTATCTTTAATCTTGTACCCACTGGGTTTAATATCCAATCTGTAAGTTAAATAAGTATCCTTCAGGGTTCGAACGACATCTTTGGGCAATTGAATAGAATAATCCGCTTTGCTTATATTTCCGTTCCATAGGGCGACTGTTCTCATAATATAAAATAATGATTGCTCTGGTAAACGCCGTATATCGGAATCCCAAGCTACAGAATATTCCACCTTGATATTTTTGCCTTCCTTAGCCTTAAGCTCGATATCCCAACAGTATGCTTCAATTGAGGGTGTACTTTTATTATCCTCAAATAATATATTGATGGCCGAACTATCCAGTACACATGGACTAACTTGAACAAGCTTATTATTTATCCAAGCTTTGAATTCCTGTGGATCATTTCCTTCGAAACCACCTTCTTCGAATTTAAGCAGGGGGTAAGCAATTTTAACAATTGACGGCTTATCCGAAATATTTTCATAAGCAATATGTTCCGTAACTTTACTTCCGTCCTTTATGGTTACTTCTACAGAAACGATGCGAACAGTGTTGTTTTGGACTGGCTTAAATGAGCTTCCCTCTATTCGCTCGATAGTTACGCCACCGGCCAAAGCAGAAGTTATTAGCAGACAATAAATTGACGCAAATAATGTAAGTATTTTCATAGTATGATTGAGGAAATCCTTCCAGCCTGGATTAATGGGGCGGTAAGTCGCGGCCCCGTAAGGGCGACGATCTTGACTGCCTGGTTCTCCCGGCGCTTTTGCCGGGATGGCAGTCCACGAGTTACCGCCCCATTCTCCCGGCGGCGCGAAGCGCCGGGAGAACAAGTAATTGACTATAAGGAAACTATCTACAGGTATATGAAACTATCTACCCGTAGATAACAAGCTGTCATATACAGGTAGATGATTTTTTCTTGTTCGCATGACTAGGAATCATCTGCTTGTATATGCTTTTCCAGAGGTGTGCCGACTATTTTACCATACTTCACGAACCAGAGCTTTTTCTCCGGGTTCCACCGTCCGCCTGCGGTCTTGGCTTGCGACCGCGCCAGCATGTCGAAAGCGTCGATGCGCAGGGGAACGAGCGTATCGGCTGTATACCGCGGCGGGGGAGGGGTCCATTCGGTCTTTTCCACGACGAGTTCGACCGTTTTCAACCGCTGCCGCGACTCCCTGTCGTACTTGAAGCGAATGCATAGCAAGGCATCGCCGTACTTTTCCGTGAGCCTTTTGGTCCCGGGTTGACCCGGTTTCAGGATCAGCCGTGTTCTCATTCAGTTACCTGCGACAGTGGGGTCAGCTTATCATTGCAAATGATTTTTCTCAAGACGGAAATTCACGAACGTCAAAGAACTTTTACCGCGAAGGCGCGAAGGACGCGAGGAGGGCAGCTAAAAACCAAAATGTTTTTCCGAACGTTACAGGTTGTTCACCATCCGCTTGATGCCGTCCTTCATGCGCGGGACATTCCAATTGAGGATAAAACCCAGTTTGCACTGCTTCATTTTAAGATAGGTCAGCAATTGAGCTTCATGTATAGGCAGAAGCCGCTCCACGGTCTTATGCTCAATAATAATAGTGTTTGCAACGAGCATATCGATGCGATATCCAGCGTCAATGATGATCTCACCATATCTGATCGGCAGAACTACTTCGCATTCGATGCGCAGACCATCGTTTTTCAGATCATATTCCATGCACTTCTGATATGCAGATTCCAATAGTCCAGGCCCCAAAGCAGTATGCACTTTGATGGCAGTTGCCACGATCTTGCTTGCGATCTCTTCGATATCCATTGTTTTGCCCCTGATCCTGCCTTCCTCGCGTCCCTCGCGCCCTCGCGGTTCAAAGTTTTTGTTCTTTTCTCTTAAGTTTTGCGGTTCTATTCTATTTGTACTTCCTCACCACCGCCGTCACCACGCCTGCTACTTTCAGCTCGTTCTTGGGCTTGATGGGCTGGTACTTGGGATTGGCGGGGATGAGGGTGATGGTCTCGCCTCGTTTGCGGAGATACTTCATGGTCCACTCGCCGTCCACCTGGGCAATGACGATGTCGCCGCTCTTGGGCGTTTGTCCCTTGTCCACGATGACCATGTCCCCAGGCAGGATGCCCGCGCCCGACATGGAATCGCCCGATACTTTCAACAGGAATGTCGCCTCGCGGTTCTGGATGAGGAGTTCGTCCAGGGAGAGGGTGTCGACCAGTTCCTCCTCGGCGGGAGAGGGGAAGCCCGCCTCGACGGTGCCCAGGACCCGGACGGAACCGGCCATGGCCAGGGGGATCAGCCTGCCTTTCTTGTCCTTTTCGACGATCTTCAGTTTTTCCAGCTTGGCGATTAGCTTGAAGACGGCATTCTTGGAGCGCAGGCCGGTCATGTCGCCGATCTCGGAGTAACTCGGCATCCTGCCGCTGTTCTTGTAGAACTTCCTGATCTTGCCGACGCGCGAACTGATCGTTTCCCGTTTTTTAGTGATCCGTGGCATGGAGGCATTATAAGTGAACGAACGTTCACTTGTCAAGGATGAAGTGGAACGCCGGGCAGCTGTTGCCGCAGTAAAAAGGGCAAAACAAAAGGGGCCAGTCTTTTCGACTGACCCCTTCATTCATTCTGGAGCGGGTGGCGGGACTCGAACCCGTGACCCCGACCTTGGCAAGGTCGTGCTCTACCAGCTGAGCTACACCCGCGCTCGTTTTGAGCAGGGACAAATATAACAAAACCGGCCGAGTGTTGTCAACAGAAAAGTATGCTGCTCAGGTCATAACTGTCGTTCGGACCGAACTTTTTTCTCCCGCTCCTTCACCGGACAGGTCCGCGAAGTGTTGACTTCTCCTGTGCCAATGTGGTATCTATATCCATAGTGAAACACCAGTTATATCTCTTCAGGAGGTAGGAAAAGCAGTATGAATACGCTCAAAACAGTGGTTCTTTTGACCTTTATGACCGTGCTCCTGGTGTTCGTGGGAGCGGCGATCGGCGGCCGGAACGGCATGATCATCGCCTTCATGATGGCCCTGGTCATGAACTTTGTCTCGTACTGGTTCAGCGATAAGATCGTCCTGAAAATGTATAATGCCCAGCCGGTAACCGAGGCCCAGGCGCCCGACCTGTACGCCATGGTGCGCAGGCTCACCCAGAAGGCGGGTCTTCCCATGCCGAAGGTCTATATCATACCGGAAGAGGCGCTGAACGCCTTCGCAACGGGCAGGAACCCGGAGCATGGTGTTGTAGCTGTCACCGAGGGCATCATGCGGGCCCTCGACCGGGAAGAGCTGGAAGGCGTCATTGCTCACGAACTGGCCCACATCAAGCATCGCGACATCCTGACCGGCACCATCGTGGCGACCATCGCAGGCGCCATCAGCATGCTGGCGCAGATGGCCCACTGGGCCATGCTTTTCGGCGGCGGCAGGAGGGACGACGATGATGGAGGAAGCCCTGTCGTCGCCCTGGTCATGATGATCGTGGCGCCCATCGCCGCCATGCTGGTCCAGATGGCCATATCGCGCACTCGGGAGTATGAGGCCGACAGGGGAGGCGCGGCGATTGCAGGAAATCCCTACGGACTTGCGAACGCGCTCCTGAAACTGGAGCGCGGCGCCCAGGTAGTACCGATGCATGACGCGAAGCCCGCGACAGCCCACATGTTCATCATGAATCCGCTCTCCGGCGGCGGACTGATGAAACTGTTCAGCACCCACCCCCCGATCGCTGAGCGGGTGAAGCGGCTGAAGGAAATGCAGCGGGGGATGCGTTAGACCAATGATCAGCAGCCTGTAACATATTGAAAAACCGGGATAATACCCGGTTTTTTATTATTTGCAATATATAATTGTAATTTGGCATGTTCGCAACTTATTACTATATATAATTCATAACTTCAGCACCCTATCCCTGTTTTTTTTTCGTCGGATCGTCAATGAATTGACAGGGTGATAGAAACGTTTCAATCCCTGCGAATTGGAATCCCCCGGCTCCCGCCGGGGGAGGAATGCGGAATTCGCGGGAGGTCGCGTTCTTAAAGGGAGCAACCGGCTCCTGCCGGTGGGGGCTCCACTGAACAAACTCTGATTCCGAAAGGGAGAATATGTTCAAAAAACTCGCTATTTCAAAACGTTTCAGTCTCATCCTGCTCATCATCTTCCTCCTTACCCTTCCGGCGATGACCACCGTAATGTATTATTTCTTCCGGGAGAATGCCATCCGCGAGGTTGCCGACAAGGCGTTGTTGACCATGAACTCCATGGAATCGGTCAGAAAATATGTAGGCAAGGAACTGCGGCCGGCGGTATCAAAGGATCAGCAGGGCAAATTTCTTCTCGAAGGCATGTCGGGGTTCTACATTCTGCGCAAGGTCGCTTATAATCTCCAGGAAGTCCAGCCCTATTATCGCTATAAGCAGGCTTCAGCCAATCCGCTCGCGCAAGAGAACAAGGCCGATCCCTTCGAAGAAACGCTGCTGATGAAGTTCCAGGAGAATCTCGCAGTCAAGGAGCTCACGGGGATCAAGACCGACGGGCGCGTTCCGCTCTACTACATCGCACGACCCGTCGTGGCAGACCGGCCCGAATGCATGAACTGTCACAGTAGTGTTGAAGCCGCGCCGAAGGAACAGGTTGAGCGGTACGGCACGGCCTCGGGGTATAACTACGCAATGAACAGCGTGGTCGGCTCGAACATCATCTACGTCCCCGCCTCGGTCCCGATCAATATCGCCACGCGGTCCACGATCATGGTGGCCATCGTTTTCAGCCTCCTGTTCTTTGTGCTGTTCATCGTGATAAACGTGTTGATCAGGAAGAGCATCATCCGTCCCATCGAGAATTTCGTGAAGGTCGCCGATCAGGTCAGCAAGTCGAAGTTCGACAATAAGTTCGAGGTCGACACCGAGGACGAACTGAAGACGCTCGCAGAGTCGTTCACAAGGCTCAAGACGAGCATCGTGATGATGATGGACATGATGAAGAAAAAGGACAAGTAGACTATGAGAAAGAACCTGGGCGATGCAATAACCGAGATCAGCGCCGCACGCATGACCGGGGTCCTGTCGGTCAGCATAAAAAACGACAACAACCAGCTCAAGTTCTTTTTCCGGGAGGGAACGGTCTACCATGTCACCTACAGCAGCTGCCGGAACCTCGAATGCCTGGTCAGACTGGGGGCCCTCGAAGTTGAACGGGGATTTTTCATCCTTGGCGCCAGGATGGAGGTGTCTCATCCCATCACGATACGAACCGAGGACATCATTACCAAGATCAAAAGCCTGAACAAGATCATCGTATGGAGTGACAGCGCGGCATCGTCGTCGAACGCGGGAAGCGGTCCCGCGCTGGCCAGCGGCTCCGACCTTGCCCGCCTGGAAGAGGAGCTTTTGACCATGCTCGGACCGGTCGGCGGCATCGTGCTTGATCGGGCGCTCCAGGAATGCGGCGTCCAAAAAGGCGGTGCCATGCCGAAACAAACCTTCCACTCCCTGGTCAAAACGATATCCCGGCAGATTCCCGAGGAACATCAGAAAAAAATTCTTGCTCTTTTCGCGTTCTGAACATCGGTCCCATCAACGTCCCCGGTTTTTTCCTCGAATATCTTGTGACTATGGGTGTGCTCCAGCCATAAGTCTTGAAATTCCCCATTTCCTGTGTTAATGTACACCACGTTCGGACGGGGATGGTGAACACCATCCCCGCTTGCTCTTGAAGGTCCCCGCAGTCTTGCTCAGGGGGGCAGGGGATCTTCGATCATGGATTCCCAGTTGCGTCACGAAAGGGGGCAATCGTGCGATACCGATACATTTCCTATAAATATTCCCGGAAGGTGAGCCCGGACGCCGCGCTGCAGAATATCTGGGAGACCTTCGGCACCTGGGCGGTGCCCGTTGCATCGGGGTGGCGTCCTCCTACGGACGTCTATGAGACCCCTGACCGGCTCATCGTCCTGATCGAAGTGGCCGGGGTCACCGAGGAAGACATTTCGGTAACGCTCTTCAGCGATCTTCTCGTGGTCGAGGGGATCCGCGAACAGCCGAATTACTTTAAAGCGGGGATGTCCGCCTGCCACCAGTTGGGAATCAAGTTCGGCGAGTTCCGTACGGAGGTCTATATCCCCGTCACGGTGGACCATGACAATGTCACCGCAGAGTACAAGAATGGAATGCTCAAGATCATGCTGCGCAAACTTGAATGATGCTTCCGTGCGAGCGCCATGAAGATGCGTGACGTGTTCAACAGGCTGTTCAGGATCTATCAGAGAGGAACGAGGATGAGCGAAATGGAAGACAAACTGGAAACACCATCAGACAAGATACCGCCGGTGCCGGCGGAGCTCCCGCTGCTGCCGCTCAAGGACACGGTAGTCTATCCGATGACCGTGTATCCTCTCGTGATCGGCAAGGAAAAGTCCATCCGGTTGATCAACGACGTCACGGTGGGCGACAAGATCCTGGCCCTCACCGCCCAGAAGAAGACGGACACGGAGGTCGCCGGGACGGGGGATGTCTACGCCGTCGGCACCATGGCGCGCATTCTCCAGATGGTCAAGGCGCCCGATGGAACGCTCCGGGTCCTGGTCCAGGGGATGGAGCGCATCGCCATTACCGAATTCGCGCAGAGCGAGCCCTATATCAGGGCGAAGGTCACCGCGAATCCCGAGGCGAGCGAAAAGTCGGTCCAGATCGAGGCGCTGATGCGGGGGATGGCCGAGCTCTTCCAGAAACTGGTGTCGCTTACGCCGAACATGCCGGAAGAGCTTTCAGCGGCCGCACTCAACATCGAAGACCCGCGCCAGCTTGCCTACCTTGTGGCGACGAACATCCGCCTGGACCTTCCGCAGCGGCAGGAGATCCTGGAGATCGATCCTGTCGAGGAAAAGATGAACCGCCTTGTCCAGGTGCTGAACCGGGAGATCGAGGTTCTTGAACTGGGCAGAAAGATCCAGGGCCAGGCCAAGGATCAGATGCAGAAGGCCGAGCGGGAGTACATCCTCCGGCAGCAGCTCGCGGCCATTCGCAAGGAACTGGGCGAAGAGGCGGAGGACGGCTCAGAGACCAGAAGCCTGCGGGAGAAGATCGAGAAGGCGAAACTGCCCCCGGAAGCGGAGAAAGAGGCGAAGCGGGAGCTCTCGCGCATGGAAAAGCTTTCCCAGACCTCACCGGAGTTTTCCGTGATCCGGACCTACCTGGAATGGATGACGGGCCTGCCCTGGAACACGCTGTCTTCGTCGGCAATCGACATCGCGAAGGCCAAGGAGACGCTTGACGCGGACCACTATGGCCTGGAAAAGGTCAAGGACCGCATCCTCGAGTACCTGGCGGTGAAAAAGCTGGGAGATGAACGCGCCGCGGGGGAGGGTTCCCGCATGCGGGAGCCCATCCTGTGCTTTGCCGGCCCTCCCGGCGTCGGCAAGACGTCCCTGGGACAGTCGATCGCGCGGGCGCTCAACCGTAAATTCGTCCGCCTGTCCCTGGGCGGTCTCCACGACGAGGCCGAGATCCGCGGACACCGCAGGACCTACATCGGCGCCATGCCGGGCCGCATCATCCAGGTGCTGAAGCGTGTCGAGACCCGCGATCCCGTCATCATGCTCGATGAGGTCGACAAGGTCGGTGCAGACTGGCGGGGAGACCCCTCGTCCGCGTTGCTGGAGGTGCTGGATCCCGAGCAGAACAAGGACTTCCGGGACAACTATCTCGATGTTCCCTTCGACCTGTCAAAGGTCATGTTCATAACCACGGCGAACCAGTTGGAGACCATACCGGCGCCGCTTCTCGACCGAATGGAGGTGCTCCACCTCTCCGGGTACACGGAGCACGAGAAACTGAATATTGCGCGGAAGTATCTTGTTCCGAAGGAAACCAAGGCGAACGCGCTCAAGATCGAAGAGATACTCTTCGAGGATGACGCGATTCAGGGCATCATCAAGGAATTTACGAGGGAAGCCGGCGTCCGGAACCTGGAACGGGAGATCGCGAATGTCTGCCGCAAGGTGGCGAAGGCTGTTGCCGAGGGCAAACCGACGCCCATAACCATCACGCAGAAGAATCTCCATGAGTATCTCGGGAAGCCAAAGTACTTTGCCGAGACGTCCACGATGATCGACCGGCCGGGAGTGGTCACCGGTCTTGCCTGGACGCCCGTGGGAGGGGACATCCTGTTCGTTGAGGCGTCCATGATGCCGGGGAACAAACAGCTGACGCTTACGGGCCAGTTGGGGGACGTGATGAAGGAATCCGCCCAGGCGGCCCTGTCCTATGTCCGCGCCCATGCGGAAGAACTGGACATCAAAAAAGATTTCTTCGAAAAGACCGACATCCATATCCATGTTCCCGCAGGGGCCATCCCGAAGGACGGACCGTCGGCAGGCGTGACGATGACCACGGCCATCGTGTCCCTGCTGACCGGAAGGACCGTGAAGAAGGACCTCGCCATGACCGGCGAGATCACCCTGCGGGGAAAGGTGATGCCCATCGGCGGGGTGAAGGAGAAAGTGCTTGCGGCGCGCCGGGCCGGGATCAAGACCGTTATCCTGCCCGAGCGGAACATCAATGACCTCGACGATATTCCCGAGGACCTGCGGAAAGAGATGACCTTCATATCGGTAGAACGGATAGACCAGGTGATCGCCGCAGCACTCGGGGAGAAGGGGACGGCCTGAAACCGCATTCCGCCAGAGGAGCGGGACGGAGCGCGGAACGCCTTCCCCCGTGGTTCCGCGTGGGCCTGTCGCTGAACGGACGCTACAGGCTGCTTCGGAACCGCCTTCGCGACCTGCAGCTTCACACGGTCTGCGAGGGAGCGGCCTGCCCCAACCGGAACGAGTGCTGGAACGCGGGAACGGCCACGTTCCTGATCCTGGGCGACCGCTGCACCCGCTCCTGCAGGTTCTGCAACATCCCCTCCGGTGAGACCAGCGCAGCAGATCACGATGAGCCGAGACGCATTGCCGACGCCGTCGCAGCGATGGGTCTTGCCTATGCGGTCGTCACGTCGGTGACGAGAGACGATTTGGCGGATGGAGGGGCATCGGCGTTCGCCGATACCATCAGGGCGATCAGAAAAAGGTCTCCGGAATGCCGCGTCGAGGTCCTTGTCCCGGACTTTCAGGGTTCCTTTGCATCGCTGGAAGCAGTACTGGATGCACGTCCCCACATTGTGAACCACAATATCGAGACGGTTCCATCGCTCTATCCTCGCGTTCGGCCCGGAGCCGATTACGGAAGGTCGCTTCGCATCCTGGAGCAGGCGAAGCAGCGCGGCTTCACCACCAAGTCGGGTATGATGCTGGGTCTGGGCGAGGAAGGCAGCGAGGTCCGCTCCGTCCTGCGGGACCTTCGAAGCGTCGGGTGCGAGATCCTGACCGTGGGTCAGTATCTGCGGCCTTCTCCGCGCAATCTTCCCGTGGAACGCTATTATCGGCCCGAGGAGTTCGAATCGCTCAGGAGCGAGGCACACGACCTGGGTTTCCGCCGGGTTGCCGCAGGTCCGCTCGTGAGAAGCTCCTATCATGCCGCCGGTTACGGATCTGAGCGGGAGAACGGGGAGCAAAACCCATGACCTATCGCTGCCGGATCTGCAATGCCCTAGGGGACCATCCAGTCTATACGGTTCGGGAACAGATGCTCCGGTCCGGAGACCCTTTTCGGTATTTTCAGTGCTGCCGCTGCCAGTGTCTGCAGATCGCCGAGATCCCTGAGGACATGGGCAAGTACTACCCACGGGACTACTACAGTTTTTCAGCGACCTCGCGGGACAAGACAGAAAATAAGTTCATCAAACTTGCCCGCAGGATCAGGAACTTCAGCTCCGTTAGTGGACGGGGATTCGGGAACAACCTGGTCAGGGCATTGTTCCCGAACAAGAAACTGCTTCCCCTTATGCGGCTGGGCCTTACTCCCGCTTCCCGGATCCTTGACGTGGGATGCGGATCAGGATGGCGGCTCTACGCTTTGCGGGAAGCCGGTTTTCGCAACACCCTGGGAGTCGATCCCTACATGGAGCACGACCTCGCGTACGCGAACGGCCTGCAGGTCCTGAAGAGGACCGTGAACGAGGTGGAAGGCTCATGGGATGTGGTCATGTTCCATCATTCCCTTGAACATATTCCCGACCAGGCTGCTGCGCTTCGGGCCGCTTCCGGACTTCTGCGTCCCGGAGGCACCTGCCTGATCAGGGTCCCGGTGGCATCTTCGTATGCCTGGGAGTTCTACCGCGAACATTGGTACCAGATCGATGCGCCGAGGCATTTTTATCTCCATTCCTATGAGAGCATGCGGCTGCTGGCGGAACAATGCGGACTGGTGCTCCGGTCCACGGAGTGCGACTCGACCCTCGATCAATTCAGGACCAGCGAACTGTACAAGCGCGGTCTCCGGTCCTTCAAGGAGGCCGGGTTCACCGGGTCGCAAGAGGGCGAGTGGAAGCGCCGCGCCGCGAAATTGAACCAGGAGGGCCGGGGAGACCAGGCCGTGTTCTATTTCGGGAAAGCCGGGGCGCATTGACCTGTTCGCGCGACCACGATCAAGGATCGTAACCCAGGGGAGACAACAATGACTAAAGAACAATACCGCAAGCTGACCAGAAACATTCGCAAGCCGTTCAACCGCTATTTCGCGTTCCGGCGGCTCAGGAAATTCCATGAGCGGCGGCGTTCCCTGGAAGAGATCGTTCAGTGGGCGATGAACTTCGGCAGCAGCGGATACTATCGGGTGAGGACGTCGCAGATGCCGTCAGAGATATTGTCGCTCACCAGGGCCGTAGCCGAGTTGAAGCCCGAGGTCATCCTCGAGATCGGTACGGCCCGCGGCGGTACGCTGCTGATCTGGTCGCAACTGGCGACGAAGCAGGTGATCACCTGTGACCTCGAGGACCTGAGCGAGAAAGAGTCGTTTCTCCAGTCATTTCCACCGCCCGGATCCGCGTGCCGGGTAACGCTGCTGAGCGGTGATTCCCATGGTCAGGCATTCAAGGACCGCGTGGCGCGACAGCTCGATGGGAAGAAGGCCGACTTCCTTTTCATCGACGGAGATCATACGGAAAAAGGCGTGACAGCGGATTATGCGATGTATCGCGAGTTCGTCAGGCCCGGAGGCATCGTCGCATTTCACGATATTGTAGAGTCGCAGCCGTTCGCCACGAACCAGGTATACAACCTTTGGAAGCGCCTGCGCCTCGAACAGCAGACAGAGGAGTTCATCCAGGACCCCGGCCAGAGCGGCTTCGGAATCGGCATGGTCAGGGTGCCGCTCAAATAACACTGCGGGCAAGCGAAGGAAACATGAAGATCACGGTCATCGTACCCACCTTCAACAGACCACAAGCACTCGAACTTTGCCTGCTGAGCCTGGCCGATCAGAGCCTTGTGCCCGATGAGGTCATGATTGCGGACGACGGGAGCGGGCCGGAAACGAAAGGGACCATCGGGATACTGGCGGATCGGCTCAAAGGGCGTTTTCCGGTGAAACACGTCTGGCAGGAGGATATCGGTTTCAGAAAGCCCCGGATCCTGAACGAAACGGTCAGGCAGTCGACCGGTGAATATTTGATCTTCCTGGACGGTGATTGCATGGCCCACCGCCATTTCGTGCTGTCCCACGTCAACGCGAGCGCTCCCGACGCCATTCTGAGCGGGAAGCGGGTGGACATGGGAGCAGCACTGACCGAACGGGTCCTCGCGCGCCGAAGGCCCGTTCTGACGCTGACGTTCGAACTGGTATGGGATGCGGTCTTTGGAAAGGGGGTGCGGTCGAGAAAGGTCGAAGAATCGCTGCGCATAGAGAACCGGCTGCTTCGGAGGCTCCTGCATAGAGACAGGATAACCGATGATGGTGTTTGGGGATGCAATTTCAGCCTTTATAAGGACCTCTTTCTTGCTATCAATGGCTGTGACGAGGACTTCCTTGACGGCTCGATCGAGGATAATGATCTTGGCATTCGGGTGCTTAACCAGGGCGGGAAATTGAGATCGGTCAGAAATTATGCGATCATATATCATCTTTGGCACAAGTCAACATGGAGCTTTCAGAATGAAAAATACCGGCATAACCTGGCCATCATGCAGAGACGCATTGCGAACAAGGAAAAGTTCTGCCTGAATGGGATTGTTAAGAAAGAATAGGAGAAGGAGAAAGGAGAGATGAGGGAAGGGTTAAGATCGTTTCAATGGGAGTAGATACTGACAGAAAAAGGATCCTAATATACAATTTGACATAATATACATTATCAGTCATATTAATTATTTAAACCATTGGCTAACTAATATTGCTCTAACATGATGTTATTTTTAAAGTTTAATGCTTATCATTCCTATCATTCTGTTGGAATCTGAGAACCCTTCCTGAGACTTGTGAATGAACTGAGTTCCGAACGTAAAATTGAAACGTTCGTTGACGAGGCGCAATCCATAGGTCATAGCACTGAAATCCACGCCGTCGATCGTGACAATGTCCTTGCCCTTGCGTAGGTTATACTCAATGATCATCTGCAGATTCCTGTATTTGCTTATGGGAAACAAGATACCTGCGTTCACCAGTAAGTAGCTGTCCTTGAGCTCATTGTCGGAAAGGTCCTGGACCGCAGCCTGTCCGTCGGCGAATATGCCGATAATACGGTCTTCCCATATAAGTTCACTGCCAATGGATATACCCATGCGTCCGCCCCAATGCGAGACACTGTTCGTCCCGGCGGTTCTGTCTCCTGTCGGGAACACGCCGGCAAAGGTCAGCGCAATTCCCGGAATGTTGCTGAGCTCGTTCTGCGGCCTGATGTTCCACTTATAGGACAGTTCCGTATCACCCATGCCGCGGGATATTTGATCAGGGTCCTTGTTCACGTAATGAAAGGCACCTTTTAAAGCGATCTCGCTGCCGGGAGAAAGCCCCAGACTGACCGTCATGGGATATGCCGTAGCCGTATAATTGGGAACAAGGCTGCTCTCAGAAAGGGCCATGATGCCGACCTCCAGGGATCGGGGCGGCAGCGTAAATGGAGACGTTGTCACGAGGAGCCCGGTCATTCCGGAGGTGTTGACCGGACGATTGACGATCTCCAGTTCTTCTGCCTGAGGAACGGCGGGCAGTAGAAAGGCAATGATGATCTGGAGAATGAGCAGGTATCGCATGGTGAGTGAACTGTATCAATAAGACCGGAGCGCGTCAAGAAAATTATCTGTTGCAACCGGATATTTGTCGTTGCTTGACGAGGAAGCTCGTTATTGATATCTTTTCGATACAGAGTGATACAGAGTAACGTAAGAACGTCAAGGGAGGGATCGGCATGCGAACATTTGGTGTAAGCGCGGCTGCGATTCTCGTGGTAGGGATGCTGGCAGTCGTTGTCTATGCAATGCAGCATGAAGCGACGGCTGACAAAGGAAGAATGTTGTTCAACGACACGAAACTCGGTACGAACGGAAAGTCGTGCAATGACTGCCACAAGGATGGGGCCGGGCTGGAGAAGGCCGGGGTAAGAAAGGACCTGGAAACGATGGTGAACGCCTGCATCACCAAGGCATTGAACGGCAAATCCCTGAAGACAAGTTCCGCGGAGATGCAGTCGCTGGTGCTGTATATCAAAGGACTTGGCAGTGAGAAAAAGCCCTCGGGTAAAAAGGTTCGGTCGGATGTTGAGATGGCAGTGGGAATAAGCAGACAATAGCCCCTTTATTCACGATCGAACAAGGGGGTTTTATTTTAACGTCAAGAGGCACTTCATAATGGACGTTAAGTCCTTCCGCCCGTAGGTGACATGGCCGATGACCGGGACGCCGGACAAGCGTTCAATGGCAGGGGGGCTCGTTCTCTCGGCCAATCCCGGGCTTTTCTTCGAACGGTGGCTGATCACGATCCCTGCGATGGGCAGCCTGCGGGAACGAAGGGCCATGACGGTCAAAAGCGTATGATTGATCGTACCCAGCCCGGGGCGTGCAACAATGAGTACCGGCAGGCGCAGAATGCCGGCAAGATCCAGATACTGACGGTTATTGGTCAACGGGACCATGATCCCGCCTGCCCCTTCCACCAGCATGCAAGTGTGCTTCCGGGCAAGGATACGGTATGCGGAAACGATCTTTCTGATCTCGATCCTTTTCCCTGCGCGAGCCGCAGCGATCGCAGGGGCGAGTGGATCGCGGAACCGGTAGGGATTCACGAGATCCAGCGGATCATCCACCCTTCCCGCCTTTATCAGCTTCAACGCGTCACGGGGAACCAGAACCCCATTCCGGAGCAGGCATCCTGTCTCTGCCGGTTTCATCACGCCAACGTCGATCCCCTGTTCGCGCAAGGCCCCTGCCAGGCCGGCGCCGACATAGGTCTTTCCCACCCCCGTATCTGTCCCGGCTATGAATATCCCCGGTACCATCATGGGATCCTGCTGTCCAGGTTGAATACCTGGCCTGACACATGGTGCATCAGTGAAAGATGATAAATGAATTCTGCGGCCTCTTCCCGGGTCGAGGACCTGCCGAGGGCGTTTTCCCCGATGATCCGGTCGAGGACGGATCGCGAAACCGAGTTTCCCATCTCCGTTTCGAGAAAACCGGGGAGGACGGCATTGACCTTGATGTTGAACCCTCCCAGTTCTTTTGCCGTCGCTCGGGTAAGCCCGACAAGCCCGGCTTTCGCTGCCGAGTAATTTGCCTGGCCCGCCCTGCCCTGCATGCCACTGAGGGACGCAAGGGAGATGATATGGCCGGAGCGCTGCCGCATCATGGTACGGGATACCGCGCGGATACCGTGAAAGGGCCCTGTCAGGTTCGTGGAGAGGACGTCGTCCCAGTCCTGCTCGGGCATACGGACGGCAAGGCCATCTCTCGTTATGCCGGCGTTGTTCACCAGAACATCTACTGTACCCCATCGCTTCAATGCCGCGTCTATCATCGCATCTACCTCGGTCCCCTGCCGGACATCGGCCTGAACGGCCAGGGCATCTCCTCCCTGCCTGGTTATACTGTCGGCTACGGCAACAGCGTCCTGATGCCGTTCGAGATAGTTTATGACGACCCGTGCGCCGGCAAGGCCGAACCGCAGGGCGATCGTCCTGCCGAGGCCCCGGGATGCTCCGGTGACGATAATGACGCGGTTATCCCGGTCTGCCATGGGAGAAATACCCCTCGTCGTTCAATTGACCGAATATCGCGACGGCCTGCTTAATCTCTTCTTCCGAATGTGTGGCCATGACCGTTGCCCTGAGCCGTGCGCTGCCGTCGGGGACCGTGGGAGGCCTGATGGCCGTGGCGAAGATCCCCCGGGCGAACGCCTTTTGAGACGCCCGAACTGCCCGATCGGAGCTCCCTACCAGGAGCGGAAATATGGGGGTTCCCGACGGAGCGGTGTTGACGCCCAGGGACGCCAGGCCGCGAGCGAGACGTTCCCTGTTGTCCCAGAGCTTCTCCCGGCGCCAGGGCTCCGCTTCCAGGACATCGAGGGCCGCTATCGATGCAGCGCAGACGGCGGGTGGGAGCGACGTGCTGAACAGGTAGCTCCTGCAGGTGTTCAACAAGTACTGCACAAGGTCCCGGGCTCCTGCAACATAGGCGCCGAACGATCCCAGGGCTTTTCCCAGGGTGCCCATCTGGATATGCACCCGGTCTTCCATACCGAAGTGTTCTGCGGTTCCCCTCCCCCGGTTGCCCAGAACACCCGTGGCATGGGCGTCGTCGACCATCAGGATCGCGTCATGGCGCTCGGCGAGCCTTACAAGGTCAGGAAGCGGCGCTATATCTCCGTCCATGCTGAAAACACCATCAGTGACGATCAATTTCCGGTGAGCAGCTGTATTCGATCGCAGAAGGGATTCAAGGTGGTCCATATCCCGGTGCCGATAGACTTCGGTCCTGGCCCTGCTCAGGCGGCAGCCGTCTATAATGCTCCCGTGGTTCAGCCTGTCGCTCAATACCAGGTCCCCTTCCCGGGCTACGGCAGGGATGACGCCGGTATTGGCGGCATACCCGGAATTGAACACGATGGCGGCGTCGGTTCCTTTGAACGAGGCTATCCGGCGCTCCAGCTCTTCATGCAGAATACAGTTCCCGGAGACCAAGCGGGAGGCGCCGGAGCCGGCTCCAAAACGCTCAAGGGCGGAGCGGGCAGCCTCCTTCAGGGCCGGATGTTCCGCAAGTCCTAGGTAGTTGTTCGAACAGAGCAGGATGACCTCCCGGCCGTTCAAAGCGACCCGGGGACCCTGCGCCGACCCGATGGGGACCTGAGTCCGCATGAGATCCTGTTCAAGTAAAATGTCGAGCTCTCGTTCGAACATGGCGGTCATGGGGACATGATGCAGCTGCCAACGGAGGTTATCAGGACGGGATCGTACTGGAGAAAGCTCAGTAGAGGGTCTTTATCAAGCTTATCGCCTCTGACAAAGAACACCCTGCCTCCCCGGTCGATCCCCTTCTCTTTCATACAGGGATAACGGCAATACCCCGTTGCTCGGGATGCTATATATCCTGCAGTGTAGGTGCTGTCGTCGGACCAGCAGAGCTCTGCTATGATGCCGGGCGCGTAAGCGACCTTGGTTGCCAGCGCAAGGGCTTCCTTCGTTCGAAAATGCGTCAGGTTGATGCGCGCGAGCGATCGGTCGATCTCGCCGGAAGCAGCATCGCTCCAGTCGAACCGCGACACCCGCACGCCCCGTTCATGATCGGGCTCGAGCCGGGTTCCCGAGGCCGCGTCCATGATCATGGCGCCCCGCATATTCCCGCCGGAGGGCGCCGGGCCGTCATCGAGATGCTGGAACGCCGCTTCGATGGCAAGAGGAGATATGCCAAAGCTCAGCAGCATGGTTCGTGCCGCCTGTCTGCAGTCAGCGATGTCTGACGCGGCCGACGCCGTGAGGTCCAGAGACCGGAGCTCGCGAAGAGACGCGCCCTTGAGTGCTTCGACCGTGACAACGATCCGGTCAGGCGCTGCACCGCGCGAAAGAGCGCGGGTCATGAGCTCCTGGACGATAATGCTGACACGCTCCTGATCAGAAAGACGTTCTGCGCCGGAAATATGATGTGATGCAGCGGAAGCCCGCATACGGATGCTGTAGAGCAAGGGAGTGGTCATGCCGGACGGATGGAAAGGCCGAGATCCCTGAGCATCTGGAGGTCGCTCTCCGGATCGAGGCCGGTCCTGGTAAGATAGTTCCCGATCATGAAACCATCGGCACCGGCTTCGAAGATACGGGAATGGAGGTCAGACAGGGCGGTGCCCCTTCCGCCGCAGACACGGATCTCACGGTCCGGAAGGATCATCCTGAACAGGGAGATGGTATGGAGTGCTTCGAGCGGAGCAATGGGAGTCACCTTGTCCAGGGGTGTTCCCGCGATGGGCATCAGAAAGTTTATCGGGACCGAATCGACGTCGAGTTCCCTGAGCGAGAACGCCATGTTTACGCGGTCACCCATGGTCTCTCCCATGCCCAGGATCCCGCCGCTGCAGGCAGAGAGTCCGATCGCGCGGGCATGACGCAGAAGGTCTGTACGCTCATCGAATGTATGGGTCGTGCAGATACGCGGAAAGAACTCCCGGGAGGTCTCGATGTTGTGGTGATAGCGATGAAGACCGGCGTCCTTCAGATACCGGAGCTGGTCATGGGTGAGCGTTCCCAGGGTTGCGCAGGGCGAGAGGCCGGCGGCACTGACCCGCTCTACGCCCCGGGCGATGTTCCGGAGATCCGATACGTCGTCGATGCCCCGTCCGCTGGTCACGATGCAGAACCGGCGGGCGCCGTTCTTTTTGGCCTCCCTGGCTGTCGCTTCCATGCGGTCCACATCGATGAGCGGATAGACCGGCGCATCGGTGGAATAATGGGACGATTGCGCGCAGAAGCGGCAGTCCTCGCTGCAGGCGCCGGATTTCGCGTTGACGATGGAACAAATATCAACTGAGGAACCATGGAAATGCTCTCTGACGCGGCTGGCCGCGATAAAAAGGTCAGCGAGGCCGGCACCGGAGCACTGCGACAGTGAAAGGGCTTCGGAAAGGCCGATGCTGCCGCCACTGAGGATCTTGTCCGATGCTGATGCTATTTCTGTCCGCAGCGATGCGCTCATAGGGTATTGTTGTACCCGATGGGGGGTGAAATGTCAACCAAATATGGCAAGATGGTTGACAATCGATCTTGGCAGAGGGATTTGCGGGAATGCGGCATCAGCAGGCAATAGGGGATCGTTTCAGGTAAGGAGGGCCGGGGAATAAAGCAGCTTCTGCAGCGACGGGACACGGGTCAACTCAGGCGGGTGATGACCGTTCGCACCTGCTCTTCCATCAGGGTCCTGATAGACTGAAGAGATGCCTCGTCGACAGCTTCAAAGCGCATGACAAGAACGGGTTGGGTATTGGATGCCCGTATGAGACCCCATCCCTTCTCAAAGACGGCACGGATCCCGTCGACGGTTATTACTTCCCGGACCGGGAGGGTTGACTTCGCGGGAGCGGCGTAGATATGCCGGACCTGTTCTACGACCTTGAACTTGAGCGCGTCGGGACAGTCGAAGCGTATCTCGGGAGTATTGAAGTTTTTCGGAAGATCGGCAATGAGCGAACTGACGGGTACGTCAGCGCTCTTCTGGTGCCGGGCCTTCTTGAGAAGTTCCACAACCCGGCAGGCCGCGTAAATGGCGTCATCGTAGCCGAAATACCGGTCCGCGAAGAAGATATGGCCGCTCATCTCCCCTGCAAGGGCAGCGCCGGTTTCCTTCATCTTTGCCTTGATGAGCGAATGGCCGGTCTTCCACATGATGGCCTTGCCGCCGTGGCTGCGTATGTCATCGTACATGGTCTGGGAACATTTGACCTCGGACACGAAGGTCGCACCCGGCCTGTCGGCCAGAATGTCACGGGAGAACAGGACCATGAGCTGGTCGCCCCAGAGAACGGCCCCCTGCTGATCTACGAGCCCGATGCGGTCGGCGTCACCGTCGAACGCGACGCCGAAATCTGCGTGTTCCTTTTCAACGGTGCTGATGAGGGCATCGAGGTTCTTGGGGATCGTCGGATCGGGATGATGATTGGGAAAGCTGCCGTCAGGCTCTGAATAGAGCTCCGTGACACGGCAGCCCATCGAGCGAAGCACTTCCGGCGCGGCCAGGCCGGCAGTGCCGTTCCCGGAATCGAGAACGACAGACAAGGGGACATCATGGTATTCCCGGAACAGGCCTTTCAGATAGCTCACATAGTCCGGGATGATGGGGTGGTTTGTTACGGCTCCCTTCTCCCCCTTTCCCTGGCTTCGGCCTTCAGGATCCCGCAGCGATCCCATGATCCCCCCCAATTTCTGGATCTCCGTGCCGTAGATCGTGTCCTTGCCGACACAGAGCTTGAATCCGTTGAATTCGGCCGGATTGTGGCTTCCCGTGATCATGATGCCGGCGCCGGGCTTCAGATGGTAGAGGGAAAAGTAGAGGGCCGGCGTGGGACAGAGTCCTATGTCGATCACATCAACACCCGATGCGGTCAGACCGCGGCCAAGGGCGTCCCGGAGCCGGGGTGAACTGAGACGCGCATCGTACCCGATGGCAACCCTGTTGATCCCCGACGGCCTCAGGTACTCAGCGAAGGCCCTGCCCAGCAGTTCGATCACCGGGTCAGTCAGGTCCCGGTCGGCAATCCCCCGGATGTCGTATTCTCGGAAGATCTCACGATTGAACAATGATGTCATTTTGGCAGCTCCGGCAGGGGGGATCTCTTCTTCGCGTCATGGCGGTGGTAGTCGTCGTCGAATCGGACGATGTCGTCCTCTCCGAGATATTCACCGTTCTGGACCTCGATGATCTGGAGCGGGACCTTGCCGGGATTTTCCAGACGGTGTTTCGCCGATATGGGAATATAGGTGCTTTCATTGGTATGGACGTCATAGACCTTGTCGCCGTTCGTGACGCGCGCCGTTCCGGATACCACGACCCAGTGCTCGCTGCGGTGATGATGGCTCTGATAGGACAATTTTGCGCTCGGATTGACGACGATGCGTTTTATCTTGTACCGCTCGCCCTCCTCCAATACCGTATAGTTCCCCCAGGGGCGGTGGACGGTGCGGTGGATCAGTCGTTCTTCAGACTTGCGTCGTTTCAGCTCGTCCACGACCTTTTTGACGTCCTGAGCCCGTTCCCTGCTGCAGACCAGCGTGGCATCAGGGGTATCGACAACAATGGTATTGTTCAGGCCTATCGTGGCTACGAGACGCTTCTCCGCATAGACCACTGAATCGGTGCTGTCGATATCAATGACATTCCCCGAGATGATGTTACCGGAGGCATTCTTGTCGGTCACCTCTTCCAGGGCTGTCCAGCTGCCCACATCGGACCACCCGATGTCCGCGGGCACGATCGCGGCACGGGCGGTCTTTTCCATGATGCCGTAATCGATCGAGATCGGGTCCAGCCGGGAGAACAGGGTGCGGATCGAGTCAGCCTCGCTGCCGCTGCCGATGCTTTTCTGAAAATCCATGAGTCCCTGGTGAAGAGCGGGCAGGTGTCGTTCTATCTCCTCAAGGAAGGTGCGCACCTTCCAGACGAACATGCCGCTGTTCCAGTAATACTGGCCGCTTTCCAGATATTCTTGTGCGGTCTTCAGATCGGGTTTCTCGACGAATCGCTCCACGCGGGAAATCCCGGCAAGGCCGTCCTCGCGGCAGGGTTCCCCGGCCTTGATGTAGCCATAGCCGGTCTCCGGACGGCTGGGCTTGATGCCGAGGGTCACGAGATAGTCCTGACGGGCCGCCTGCTCGGCGGTACTGATGCAGGCCAGGAAGGCCTTGACGTTCCTGATGGCATGGTCCGCTGAAAGGACCACTACGATGCCTTCGGGATCGATACGGTTCACGTGTATGGCCGAAAGTCCAAGCGCCGGGGCGGTATTCTTCGCTTCAGGTTCGAGGATCAGGTTCCGGTCCCAGGAACCGCCGAATCGCTGGGTGAGCTGTGTCTCGATATCGCCGGCTATCCCCTGATTGGTCACGATAAAGACGTGCTCCCGCTTGATCAGCGGCAGCACCCGGTCGACGGTCAGCTGGATAAGGGTATCCTCACTCCCTATCTTGAGCAGCTGTTTGGGCATCTTTTCGCGGGAGAGCGGCCAGAAGCGCGTTCCCGATCCCCCTGCCATGATCACTGCGTACATATCGTTTCGGTCCTCCGAATAGTATTTCTTCCGGCGGGTTACGGCCGCTCCGCCATCTTTGATTCGACATATTCCCGGAATTCCCGTTCAAATCGCTCTCTGCTGAACGTCATAGCATGCTCCCGGATTTGCTTACCGTCAAATTTATCCCGGATCTTCTCGAACCGCTGGACCGCGGCGATTATCGCCTCGGGTGTCTGTTCTTCGAAGAACAGCCCGGTCCCCTGCCTGCCTTCCGCCCCGAGCGGGACGACCGTTTCGAGCGATCCGCCCTTCCCGTAGGCGATCACCGGTGTTCCGCACGCCTGCGCTTCGACCGGGAGAATGCCGAAGTCCTCCTCTGCCGCGAACACGAATGCCCTGGCATTTTGCAGGGATTCTTTCAGCACTGGGAACGGCTGGTAACCGAGCAGTTCAATGTTACGTCCTGCCCGGGACCTTACTTTTTCGAGGTCCGGTCCATCCCCTATGACCACCAGGCGCTTATCGGGCATCCGGGAGAATGCCTCTACGACCAGGTCTATTTTTTTGTACGGCACCATCCGGGAAGCCGCCAGATAGAAGTCTTCCTTCCGGGTCTCGAGCTCGAACCGATCGACGTCCACCGGGGGATAGATCACGGTGGCGTCCCTCCCGTAGACTCTCTTGATGCGCCGGGCGATGTAATGTGAAATAGCGGCGAAGTGGTCGACCCGCTGGGCCGTGCCAAGGTCCCAAATCCGCAGGTAGTGAAGGACCAGCTTCGCGATCCTGCCTTTCAGCCCGCGGTCCAGGCCGGAATCCCGCAGGTACTGGTGATAGAGGTCCCAGGCATAGCGCATCGGAGTATAACAATAGCACAGGTGCAACTGGTCCGCGTTCACGAGGACGCCCTTCGCGACCGCATGGGACGACGAGATGACAACGTCATACCCGGACACATCGAACTGCTCAACCGCCAGGGGAAAGAACGGCAGATAGCTCCGGTAGCGTTTCACGGCCTGCGGGAACTTCTGCAGGAACGAGGCGGTCACCCGCGCCGGATCGATGCCGAGCGACCGCACGCTCTCATCCTTGCAGACGAGCGCAAAGACGTCGGAAGGAAAGATTCGGTAGATGCTTTCCACGCAACGTTCGGACCCGCCGATCTCTGCGATCCATTCATGCACGATGGCTGTTCTCATTGCATCCCTTTCCCGTCCTGGTCAACGCGTCATAGGCTTGCAGATGGTCCTCAACGATCCTGTCCCAGGAGAACAGGCCGCTGAGCTCTCTCGCATGCGCCGACAATCGGGCCGCCAAGGCGCTGTCGGCCAGTACCCGGACGATGCCCGCGGCCATCCGATCGCGGTCCGCGGCGAACAGGATGTTCTGCCCGTCGACCAAAAGCCTTGGCGTGACCGCCGATCGCGATGTGACGATGGGTACGCCCAGAGAAAGCGCTGCCATGAGCGTTGTCCGCCGGAAGGTCGCCCCGTCGGGATAGGGAAGAAGACACACGGATGATGACGAAAGGGCCAGGGCGACTTCCCGGGGTGTCTTTCCCATGATCCACTCGATACGGTCCGCGGGAAGCTCCTTTTCGGCGAACGATCTGATCGAGCGGAAATAATCCTGATGCAGGGGATGGACGTCGCCGATGAACCGAAACCGGACATCAGGGCGCTCCCGTGCAACCTCCCGGAAAGTCTCGACGACCGTTTCGATCATTCTGCCCGGATAGAAAAGCCCGAAAAAAGCAACAGTCTTGCCGATATCCCCGGTTCCCTCCTGCACAGGCACCTGCGGGATATTGGTGCCCACGGGGATGATGAAGGATGCTCGGTCGATTTTCTTTCTTAACCACGGCATGGCGTCAATGATCGCGGCCCGCTCCTCATCGGAGGTCAGGATCAGCGCATGGGAAAATAGGAACAGGGGGATCAGGCTCAGCCGGCGCAGTAGCCTTGCCCGGATGAACTCATGGCTTGTTGTTATGACCCTGAGGCCCGCAAGCCTGCACAGCATCACCAGGGCCTGGGGTCCCAGGCGGTACCCGTACCCGTTGGTGGGATATTGCAGATGCACGATGTCCGGCCGCAGGTTCTGAATACGCCGAAGCAAGCGAGGCATTGCGAATACGCCCCACCGGTCCGTAAGCGCAAGGACCGCTTCAGGACCCGACGGTTGACCGGAACCCGGTGAGGTCACCACCGTGACCTGCTCCCCTCTTCCGGCAAGCGCCGCCGCCAGCTGCGAGGCGTAATCACCGACGCCGCAACGAAGGGGGGGGTAGGAACCCGTGATAAGGCAGATAGTTTGTGGAAAGGTCATGGTGAATATCATTGTGCCGGGGAACGGTATTGCCGGCGCGACGGTCTGCGGCGTTTCGTCGGAGCATGCATACTGATGGCGCTGCGCAGCATTTGAAATTTATAGCATACACAATACGGATGATACAAGCTAAAAAATGAAGCGGTGTGTCGCACCGGGAACACCCGGGCCGCCGGCAGGAACGCGACGCGGCGTTCTACGGCTTGTTCAGCAGGGAGAGGATGAAATCGGTGGCCTTCCGGGGGAGCACTTTCTTCACCGCTATCTTCAGCAAGGTCACGACGTACTGTTTTGCGTAGAAGGCGTTGACCGGGAGGGTATTGCGGTACTTGGTCACGATCGACCAGAGCTCCTGGTTCCCCAGAAGCAGGTTCTTCTCGGATACCCCCCCCGTGGAAACAGCGGCGATCACCTGATCGCAATTATGGAACGAATAGTTGTTCATGTAAGCAAAAAAGATGAATTCGTAGTCCGCGCCGATCCTGTAGGAAAGATCGAAGGGATGCTGTTTCATCAGGGCGGTCCGCACGAACAGGCTCTGGTGCCGGAAGACCATCCCCTTCCAGAGGAACTTGAGGTCGAGGGCCTTCTTGACCATGGAAAATCTTTCGTGGTAGTTGACCTGGTGATGGCCGTAGATAAGGTCCGCTTGCACGACCTTCCCGGGAAAGATCGTTGAGAGAACGTCGCTCCGGCAGAACGTATCACCGGAGTTCATAAAATTGATCCAGTCGCCGGAAGCCGCGGAGATACCTTTGTTCATCGCATCGTAAATGCCCCGATCGGGCTCGCTCTGCCAGTATGCGACCCGGTCTTCGTAACGCCGGATGATGTCCACGGTCCCATCGATTGATCCACCGTCAATGATGATGTACTCGATATTCTGGTAGGTCTGACCCAGCACGCTGAGGATGGTCTGTTCCAAGTGCTGACGGTCATTGAACACCACGGTCACAATGCTTATCTGGGGCATGCCGGGCCGAGGTACTGCTGTCTTTGTTTCAGAAAAGTGTGCACTGCCCTCCCTACGATCTGCAGGAGACATCCGACGCGTTTTCGACGAAAGGTGTGTGATCATGTCATAAGAACTCATCATTGCAGCTGGGCTGTTTATTGTTATGCCGTACCTTTTTTGAGGAGCGATAATTCGCTGTTGATCATCTCTTCGACGATCTCGGGAAAGGTCTTGGTCCTTGACCATCCCAGTTTTGCGACAGCTTTTGCGGGATTGCCGCAGAGCGTGACGTTTTCCATGGGCCGGAACAAATTATGGTCAACGGCAACATGGTTCTGGTAATCAAGGCCGAGCGCGGAAAAGGCCGCGTTGACAAACTCCCGTACGCTGTGCGTTTCACCGGTGGCAACGACGTAGTCGCCGGGGGCATCGTTCTGGAGCATAAGCCACATGGCTCGAACATAGTCCGGAGCGTAGCCCCAGTCACGGTTCGCATCCAGATTGCCGAGTGAAAGCGTTTCCTGGAGACCCAGCTTGATCTTTACCGCGGAGGAAACGATCTTTCGCGTCACGAACTCGTAACCCCGTCTCGGTGATTCGTGGTTGTACAGAATGCCGGAACAGGCGAACATTTTATACTGCTCACGGTAGTTCTTGACCAGGTGATAACTCGCTACCTTGGAAATGCCGTAGATGGAACGCGGGTTATACGGGGTCGATTCATCCTGGGGTGAGTGGATGACATTGCCGAACATCTCGCTCGTACCGGCAAAATAAACACGACACCGGGGGGAGAATTCCTTGAGCGCGGCAAGCAGATAATGGGTGCTGTTCACGTTGTTGTTCAGGATGGAGATCTCATCCTCAAAGGAGTAGCTGACAAAGCTCGATGCCGCCAGATGGTAACACTCGTCCGGCAGGATATCCTTGACGATCTTTATCAAAGAGAGAACGTTGTCCAGGGAAGCAACGTGCAACTTGATCTTGCCCAGAAGATGCTGGATGTTCTTCAATTTGTGCTCGGTATCCTCGATGGATATCCTCCGAACTACGCCATGGACCTCATATCCTTTCGACAGGAGGAACTCGGTGAGATAGGATCCGTCCTGGCCTGCGATGCCCGTTATAAGAGCCTTTTTCAACCCTCTCCTCCCCCGCGCCGATGAATTGTACTTCGCCCGATCATCCTGTGTTCTTGTCCTTCGGATACGTTGGTTACCTGATAATCGATTGTAATATAGAGTATTTCCGACATGCTGTAAAGAATTATGTGCATGGCCGGCGGCCGTAGCAATTATAGGTTCTTCTGCAAAACGATCCAGGCGAACGTGTATTCTTTCCCCTGCCAATTCACGGCCCGTTCCCCGGCGTCAAGGTCCACCGTTCCAAAGGAAGAAAAGCCGTAGGATGCCGCCTGCCTCACCAGGGCGAACACTTCATCGCGAGCGAAGATGGTCCAGTCGAGACCGAATGCTTTGATACCGCCCGTGTCGATCTTGTCTGGCCAGTAATCAACAGATGCGAGAAAATATCCTCCGGGCTTTACGATACGGGACATCTCGGCGAGCAAGCGGTCGCCAGCGAATCCGTGTTCGATGACCGATACGGCCGTGACCGCGGAGAACGCGGCGTCGGGAAAAGGAGTCTGCATGAAGTTGCCGACCTGGTAACGAATACTGACGGCATGGGGCATCATGACGATGTCCGGGTTGAGATCGATACCGGATAGGTCCGTGTAACCCATTTTGTGAAGAGCGCACAGGACTTCCGAGGAATAAGCGCCGATATCGAGCACCGGCGAGTTTCGGGGCACCTTTTCCATCAGGAACTCCAGTGTTTTTAGCACGTCCCAGTTCTTTCTACGGTCTCCGATAGCGACGGTCTTGAAGATCCTCTTTTTCACTACGCGCATCAGCCAGGAACTGGTAAGGTCCAGCCCTCTCCTGCGCAATTCTCGCCGTGCATGCTCATTATCAGCTTTTGTCTTGAGAACTTCAATCGGCATGTATCACCTCGTGCCATAAGATCGTAAATAACCGTCTGTCGAACTTTTGGAACCATATCAGGTTGCGTACAACGCGAAGGATGAACCGTATCAATGTGATCTGGTAGCTGGGGCGGCAGCGGCGTTTCAGCTCTCCGCTATGAAGCAGGATCGCCATCACGGCCTGGCGATTCATGCGCATGACCTGCCTCGAAAGATTGGCATCGTGCAAGCGATAGGAAGCTAGCGGTTGCTCCAGGTAGTAGAGCGCCAGACCGGAAAGCGACAACCGCAGCAGCAGTTCATAATCACAGGTGTAGGGAAAGGCCTCGTTGAACAGGTTGTCTTTCTGCTTCATCCTGGCGACCGTGGCCCGTCTGAAAAGAGCGAACACGATGGGAAAAGGGTTATGGATGAGCACCTTGGCGCAAAAATCGCGGTACGCGCCTTCGTCCACATATTTTCGCCGTCTCTTTTTTGTCGAACCCCTGAGCCAAAAGTGGTTCGTGGTCACCACGTCGACATCGTTGTCCTTGAACACGCCGAGGCACGTGGACAAGTAGTTCTCTTCCATGACATCGTCCGCGCTCATGAGGAGGATGAAATCGCCTTGCGCCCGGTTGATCGCGATGTTCCAGTTCGGCGCCATGCCGACATTGAAGGCGTTCCGCTGAACGGAAATCTGCGGATGCCGCTGCGCGAAGGATCGCACGATGTCCCCCGTAGTATCCGTCGAAGCGTTGTCCTGGATGATGATCTCGATGTTCGGATAGCGCTGGCCAATGATGGACCGGATCGCATCGCCGATATACCGTTCGCCGTTGTATACCGGTATGCAAACGGATACGAGGGCCGGAGCCCCTGCCGGCGCCGGTCGTGAGGATCGATCAGTTGTCATGAAATCCGCGCTAATGACCGGCCTCCTTTCCCGAAAAGATGCGAAGACCCCGCGTTGTCAACCGGTCGGACCGGACGCGCGGGCAATGATCGGCGGCTTGAAGGCCGCGTTCGGCGCCTGCAGGTCTCATCGCGATGAGCAGACCGGAACATATCCAGAACAGCTTGCCCCCCAGGGGATCGCTCAGAAAATCGGCAACGGAAGAGATCATGAGGATAAAGGCGATCGCGGTCCCGGCCCGGTCATCAGGCGTTTGCATCACGAGACGGATGGCAGACCGCAGGAGGTAAATAAAGAACGCCGCAAAAGCCGCCGTTCCGAGGATTCCCATTTCCGCGAGGCGGGTGAAGAACGCGCTGTGTGCGTCGAACTCCGGAGACCGGTAAAAATAGTCCATCATGTCCTTGAACTCATCGCTCGCATAGGATCCCGACAGGTAGAGACGCTTATAGTTGTCCAAGCCCACGCCGGTCAGGGGGTGGTCACGGAACATGTTCATAGCGATGGTCCAGAGCTCGAACCGCAGGCGGCCTGTTTTTGTTCCGCGTTCGGATAATGCGGAAACATAGTCGCCGGGCAGTGCGTTCGCAGCCTTTCTCTCGCTGACCGAAGCGCCAATGAGGGCGGCGGCGAGGGCGAGACCGAGGGCGAGGGATGTTGCAATTCGCCTGAGGGAGGCGCCCGTGCGGAAGCGGGCGATCAGGATGAGAACGGATAGCGCCGTCAGGAGCCAGATGATCCGTACCTGGGCCAGCACCAGGACGCTGATCAGTAGTGTCGTTATCGCGGCGTAGCCGGTCCAGCGCCTGGTCGACGGGTGCATGAGGTAGACGGCGCTGATGATGACCCCGACCAGGATATGCGAGGAAAAGTAATAGCCCAGAGTCCCGGAGATCCGTACGATGTTCCAGATATGGAGATCTCCGTAATTGAACAGTTGCTGGAAAAAACCGATACCGGCCTCAATGAGGCACATGATGACGATCATGTGCAGGACGTCCCCGGCCAGCGGTCGCTCCCGCATCGCCCACACAGTGAACACCGTGAGGAATAAGTACTCGAGATACTGGACCAGCCTGTTGAGGGAATGTCCGGAGTGGTGCGTACTGAAGAACGTAAGCAGCGCGGAACACGCGATCGCCGCCAGGAGCAGGATCGGCGTGCTATGGTCCCTGACCAGGTGCACGATCTCCGCGCCCTTGTGCCGGAGGTTGAACGCTGCGAAGAGCAGGACAGCTCCGAGGACGGCGATATCCATCAACCGTGGATTGAACTCGCCTACCTTCCATCGGGGAAAGGTAAAGAAGAACTCCAGGAGGACGATAAGCATCAGCAGCGCAGAGGCGGCAGAGGCCCTGAACGTCGTTGAGAACTGCGTATCGAATAGTTGTTTCATCGGTTGTAAGTCCATGTCTCACGGATGCGGCTTCAGGAACGGCCGCCCGGCCGCCTAGGGACTGGCCCGTCCCGTCCCGTCCTGCGGGATCATCTCCCATACTCGTGCGACCACGTTCACCTCCAGAATGCAATCGCCCGTTCGAACACCCGCCGTTCATCCTGCAGCATCAGGAGCCAGTACGTCATGGCCAAGCCCGCTGCCGATGATGCTAGAAAGGCAAGGACGGCGCCGGGAAATGGCGGGAGGCCGTCCGTAAGCTGTCGGAGGCCCGCATTTGCCGCCAGCAGCGCAAGCAGCAGCAGCACCAAGGGGGCCGCGACGTTTCCGGCGTAACGGCGCAATGGGAGGTTGAAGAACCGGAGTGCTGTATAGGGCGCATACCAGTTATTGGTCGCCAGTTGCGCGATCAGCGTGCCGAGGGCGATGCCCCAGAGCCCGAGCGTCCGCGCCAGAAGGATTGACAGCACTACTTTCAAAATGCCCGCGAAGATCGCCGGGCGGAGAAAAACGAGGTGGCCTGCGGCCATCGTTGCGGTAGCATGGATGACGTGGTGCACTTCCAGGGTCAGCATGACCAGGAGCGTCCAGAGCACCGGGAACCCCACGAAGTTGCCGGGGCCGAGCCAGGCCTCGATGACCCGGTCGCCGAACAACGCGAGGTATGACGCAAGCACGATCATGACCGCCATGCCGAAACGGACGTTCCTGAGCAGGAGCACCGAGACCGTGTTGATCTCCCTCGCCGCGTATGCCTTCGAGATGAACGGCGTCGAGCTGGTTACGATCAGCAGAGAGAACGTCATCAGCGCGGCGATGATCTTCGCGACCGCTTCGTAGGGCGGGATGGACCCGACTCCCAGGGTCGCCGCGATGATGGGATTGTCTGTCTGCAGGATCAGGATGGCGCCCACGCCCATGGCGGCCCACTTGAGGCTCGGAGCCGCGATCGAGCGTGCCAGGGCCGCGGACGCCCTCCCCTGTGCCGTCTTCAGTTCAGGATGATAACGGTACAGCATCCGCCAGCCCGCGATCCGCGCGATGATGTTCTGGGCCGCCCAGGCAACGGCCAGGCCGATGATGCCTGCGCCAAACGCGAGGAGCAAGGCGCTGAGCGCAAGCCCCAGGAACTGGGTCGACGCCCGGATGATCCGCTCGGTTGCAACGTTTCCCGTACCGTACAGCGCGGCAAATGCAGCTCCGCCCAGAAGGTTGAGCGAAGCACCGATGGTGAAGATCAGCCAAGCGCCGCCGAGCACGTTGCGGTCGACGCCCGGTGCGACCGCGTTCAGAAAGAGCCATCCCAGGACCAGGCCCAGAAAAAAAACGACGACAGCAGCGGTCTGGAACATGCGCTGGCAGGTTGCGATCAGGTCCGGTATGGTCCGGTCATTGAGGGGAACGCTGCCCGGTTGCCTGCCGGTTATGAAGCTGATCTCCCTGCTGAGCGTAGGGCTGATGCCGAGATCGAAATAGGCGAAGTAGGCGCCGATGCTCAGGAACAGGAACCAGGTGCCGGCGGCATCCGTCGGGAGGAACGCGATGATCAGGCGAAGCTGGATGATGGACGCCATGATCGTCACGACGGTCTGACCCGTCCCCCCCAGGATGCCGTGCACTATCCGCGTGGCCGTTGTGGACGGAGGAACCGCCCCGCGTCCGGCGTCGTCCTTCATCATGATGACGGCGCTTCCATTCTGCCGATGCCGTCCTCAAGGCCGACCTCGGGTTCCCATCCCGGCAGCGTACTTCCTGTATGCCAGGGGACCATCACTTCGCGCGGACGGTAAGGACGGCCGCCCCACTGCACGTTCAGGTCCTTCCCGGTCACGTGGCAATAGGTCTCTACCAGCTGTTTCAAACTGACCGGCGATCGTGATGATACGGCGTATTTCTCGCTCCGGTCCGCGGAACCGGCAAGGAGCCGTTCGGCTGCCAGCGAAAAGGCGCGCGTCACATCATCGATATAGACGAGGTCGATAAGCTGATCTCCCGGCGACATGGCAAGCAGCTCCCGTTCCCGTGCAGCTTTTCTGAGCACGGTGAACAGCTTGGGACGCGGATCATCTGGGCCGTAGGTGTCGAACAGTTTCAATGTGATGACCTTGAGCGGTGTTGTTTCCGTGTAAAAGCGCAGCACTGCCTCGAATGCCTGCTTGGTGGCAGCGTAGAGGCAGACCGGATCATAAGGCGAATTCTCATAATGCTGCCATGAGGTCCCGGTGTTGACCAGGCGGTGTATGTTGTTCTTTGCCATGGCCTCGGCCAGCTGGGTTCCCATAAGGATGTTGCTCCGGACCAGCGGCTCGATGTCCTCCGGCCGGTGCTGCGCGAGGAACCGGGACGCCAGGTGGAACACAACGGACGGTTTCGCCTCGGCGACGATCGACAGCATTCTCTCCGTTGTTCCGTTGTGGCGATGGACGGCCGCGGACGAGCGCACCGGAGCCAGCAGCGCAAGGTTTGAATCGGGGCGGACGACGACATGGACGTCCCACCCGCCGGCGACAAGCTGTCGTACAAGACGGGAGCCTACGTAACCCGTGGCGCCCGTTACGAGGGCGGTCTTTCGCGTGGTTTCCGGTGTCATTTCGGGGTAGTGGCGGAAAAGACAAAAGGGCTTTTGAACTCGGCGAAGGCCGGGAAACCACCGTCCCGTACGGAGATGATCGGGCTGCGGTCCGGCCAGGATATCCCAGCGGAGCTCCAGAGCAATCCTGCGTCATGCGCCGGCGAGTACACGCTTGTTACCTTGTACAGCAGCAGCGCGTCGGCGCTCTGCACGTAGAAACCGTGCGCGAGCCCCGCGGGCAGATAGAGCATGTTCGCCTTTTCCGCGCTTAGCTCGAAGGTCAGGTGTTTCCCGTACGCGGGAGAACCGACCCGGAGATCGACGACGGCGTCAAGCACAGCGCCGGAAACGCAGGTCACGAGCTTCACATGGTCCCTGGGCGGAATCTGGAAATGAAGACCCCGCAGGACCCCCCGGCGTGAGTAGGTGTAATATTCCTCGGCGAAGCGGGTGGCCAAGCCGTGTTCGGTAAATATGTCCTGGTGGAACGTCTTGACGAAGCGGCCCCGTTCGTCCTTCAGGATGTTCGGAAGGATCTCATAGCAGCCGGGTATGATCGTTTCCTGGATGCGCATGGATTATCGGATCACCGGCGGGAAAAGTCCGCGATGCTCTTCAGCATATGGTCGATCATTGCATCCGACATACCCGGATACACGCCGATCCAGAAGGTGTCACGCATGATCCGGTCGGTGTTCTCCAGTTCGCCGGCTACGCGGAATCCCGTCCCCTCCCGTCTCATCTCGTTGAAGCACGGGTGCTTGATCAGGTTGCCCGCGAAGAGCATCCGGGTCTGGATGCCGCTTCTCTCCAGATGTTCCACGATCCCGTCACGGGTAAATCCGGCGTCCTCGCGCACCGTGAGCAAGAAACCGAACCAGCTCGGGTCCGAGTCCAGCGTAGCGTCGGGAAGGATGAACCGGTCGGCGAGCGGCGCCAGTCCGTCCCGCAGGCGCTTCCAGTTACTCTTCCGTGCCGCGATGAACGCCGGCAGCTTCTCGAGTTGGGCGCACCCGATCGCCGCCTGCATGTCCGTCACCTTCAGGTTGTAGCCGAAGTGCGAATACACGTACTTGTGGTCGTACCCCTTCGGGAGCTCGCCGAACTGCTGATTGAACCGCTGCCGGCATGTGTCGTCCTTTCCCGAAGGGCACCAGCAGTCGCGGCCCCAGTCCCGGAAGGACTCAATGATGCGTTTGAGCCTGCCGTCGTTCGTATAGATCGCGCCGCCCTCACCCATGGTCATGTGATGCGGAGGATAGAAGCTCGAGGTCCCGATGTGCCCGATGGTTCCGGTGTACTTCCACGCTCCCTGATGCCGGTAACGGGAGCCGAGCGCGTCGCAGTTGTCCTCGACGAGCCAGAGGCCGTGCCGGTCGCAGAACGCCTTCACTGCGGCAAGGTCGAAGGGATTGCCGAGCGTGTGGGCGACCATCACGGCCCGGGTCCTGTCCGAGAATGCCTGTTCCAGTCGTGCTGAGTCGATATTGTAGGTGGGAAGCGTCACGTCTACGAACACCGGGACGGCGCCGTACTGGATGATCGGCGCGACCGTGGTGGGGAAGCCGGCCGCGACCGTGATCACTTCATCGCCCCGCACGATCCTTTTGTCTTCCAGCTTGGGCGAGGTCAGCGCCATGAACGCCAGCAGGTTGGCCGACGAGCCGGAGTTGACGAGCGAACAATGCTGCACACCGAGGAAACGGCCGAATTCCTTCTCGAACCGGGCCGCGAAGCGGCCGGTGGTGAGCCAGAAGTCCAACGACGCGTCGATGAGGCTCGCGATCTCCCGTTCATCGAACACCCGTCCGGCATAGGGTATCCGCTCACCGGGCCGGTACTCCCCGGTCTTCATATGCTTGAACGTGTAGTACTGGACCGCTGCGCGGATCGCCCGCTCCCGAAGTTCATTTTCCGTATCCTGAGGTCTGTCCACCTATCCCCCGCTTTTCCGTTCCTCGTGTTCCGCGATCTGCGCCAGGCAGGCACTGCGGACGTCCTTCCCCTGCCGGTAGGCCATCGTCCATGCGACGATGCTGTCCAGCGCCTTGTCCAGGTCCCAGCGGGGCCGCCAAGGGAGCCTCGATCGTGCCTTGGAACAGTCCAGTTTCAGGTAATGGGCCTCATGGGGATGCGTTCCGGGGTCCACCGTCCAGGACGCCCCGGCACCCCATTTCTCGCACAGGTTCCTGACCAGCCATTCCACCGGCTTCGCATCGGCATCATCGGGACCGAAGTTCCATGCCTCGGAAAATTGCGTCCCTGATTCATATAAGCGCTGTGCGAGGAGCAGGTATCCCGAAAGCGGTTCCAGGACGTGCTGCCACGGCCGGACCGCATGCGGATTCCTGACGCGGACCGTTTCCCGCCGGAGGATCGCGCGGATACAGTCCGGGACGATCCGGTCTGCCGCCCAGTCCCCGCCGCCGATGACGTTCCCCGCGCGCGCCGAGGCGATGCCCACGCCGTGCTCTGCATACGCTTCCGGGTTGAAGAAAGAGCTCCGGTAGGCTGCGGTGACCAGTTCGGAGCAGGCTTTGCTGTTCGAATAGGGATCGTAGCCGCCCAACGGCTCATTCTCCCGGTAGCCCCAGATCCATTCACGGTTCTCGTAGCACTTGTCGGTCGTCACGTTGATGACCGCTTTCACAGACCGGCAGTTCCGGACGGCTTCCAAAAGATGCACCGTGCCCATGACATTGATGGTGTAGGTCTCCGCCGGCACCCGGTAGGAGTCCCGGACCAGCGGCTGGGCAGCCATATGGATGACGATCTCGGGATCGGCTTTCTTGAGAGCCCCGGTAAGCGCCTCATGGTCCCGCACGTCGGCGATGATGGAGTGGACCACATCCTTGACCGCGGCGAGCGCGAACAGGCTGGGGTCCGAGGGAGGATCAAGCGCATAGCCGTGGACCGTGGCTCCGAGAGCGTTCAGCCACAGCGAAAGCCATGAGCCTTTAAATCCGGTGTGGCCGGTCAGAAAGACCCGCCTGCCCTTCCAGAAGGCATGCTCGATCGTCATCGTTCCTATTCCCAGACCTTCCAGGGGGCCTTGCCCGCGTTCCACAGGTCTTCCAGGTGCTTCTTGTCCCGAAGCGTGTCCATGGGCTGCCAGAACCCCGCATGCGTGTGCGCCACCAACTGGCCGTTCTTCGCAAGATTTTCCAGGGGTTCTTTCTCCCAAACGGTCTCATCCGATGCGATGTACGTGAAAACACCCGGTTCCAGGACAAAGAACCCGCCGTTGATCCAGGCGCCGTCTCCCCTCGGTTTTTCCTGGAACGACAGGACGTTGCCGCCGGGGCCCAGGTGCAACGCTCCGAACCTGCCTGAGGGCTGGACCGAGGTAACGGTGGCCAGCTTCTTTTTCGAACGGTGCAGGTCGAGCAGCGCCCGCAGGTCCACGTTCCCCACCCCATCGCCGTAAGTGAGCAGGAAGGTATCGTCTCCCACGTAGTTCTGTACGCGCTTGATCCTTCCTCCGGTCATCGTGTTAAGCCCGGTGTCCACGAGAGTGATCTTCCAGGGTTCCGCCTTTGACTGATGGATCTCCAGGGCGTTCTTCTGGAGGTCGATGGTCACGTCGGACTGGTGCAGGAAGTAATTGGCGAAATACTCTTTGATCACGTATCCCTTGTATCCCAGGCAGATGATGAAATCATTGAACCCATACTGGGAATAGATCTTCATGATGTGCCACAGGATCGGCTTGCCCCCAATCTCCACCATGGGTTTGGGTTTGATGTCGGTCTCTTCGCTCAGGCGCGTTCCCAGTCCGCCTGCGAGTATCACGATTTTCATGGATGTCCTTTCTGGAGAGGATGGGGCCGACCTTGGCGCCGGGCAGCAGATCGGGCGGACGGCGCCGTTCCCGGCAGCTGTTCCCCGCAGGTGATGGCACCTATAAGTTACTAATAATACTACATTATTGCGATCGTGTAAAGATTTATTTGCCTTGCATTTTCCCCGGTTTTGTACTATCTTTTTTACGCGTTGCATCAGGTTCCGCGCGCGCAAAGGACCATCGTGAACAATACGCTCAAGAACATCATCAGGATCGTTTCCCTGCTTGTCATCGACCTGCTGGCCTTCTATGGTTCCCTGAGCATGGCGTACTACACCCGGAAACTGCTGAACGTCTTCTCTCCGAACCTGATTGCGCTCGATCGCTCCTTCGCCTACTTTCTGAACATCTGGTGGATCCCCCAGATCTTCATTGCCTTCCTCGCCTATGACCGCTTGTATAACAAGAAGCTTCCGTTCTGGGACGAGACCAAGGTCCTGATCCAGGCCGTGACCGCCTCCACGATCGCGATACTCGCCGTCATCACTCTCGGCAATATGACCGGACAAGTCTCGCGGTTGACCATGCTGTTCCTCTGGGGATACGGTCTTCTCCTGTTCCCGCTCCTGCGTCTGTTCGGAAAGCGGATACTGTTCACCGCGAGCATCGGGAAGGAGAATGTGATCATTATCGGCGCCGGAACGGCCGGGATCGCGGCGGCGAACGGCTTGCGTTCCGAGACTCACTTGGGGTATAACCTCATCGGTTTTCTGGACGATGCAGAGGACAAGATCGGCACGGAGATCGATATCCGCGGGAAACAGTACAAGGTCTTTGGCAAAACGAACAAGTTCGGCAGGTTCGTCAGCATGCTCAACATATCCACCATCATCATTGCCATACCTTCGCTGCCGGTGGACAAGCTCACGGAACTCACCAATAACATCCAGAAGCATACCAAGAACATCCTGCTGATCCCGGACCTTAAGGGAATCGCGCTCACCAACACGGAGCTCTACCATCTCTTTGATCAGCAGCTTTTTCTCCTGAAGATCAACAACAACCTGAAATCGCCGTATAATCGCTTCATTAAAAGGACCTTCGACCTTGCATGCTCCTTCGTGTTCCTGGTCCCGCTCCTTTGTCTCCTCGGGCTCCTCGGACTGCTGATCAAGTTCGATTCTCCGGGCCCGGTCTTTTACCGCCACATGAGGATCGGCCGGGGCGGAAGGCCATTCGGCGTGTACAAGTTCAGGAGCATGTACCGGGACTCGGCGAAACGGCTTGCCACGATCCTCCGGACCGATCCCGATGCCCTGCGGGAGTGGGACCTTTCGTTTAAGCTCAAGAACGATCCCAGGATAACGCCGATGGGCGCGTTTCTCAGGAGGACATCGCTCGACGAGCTGCCGCAGATTATCAACGTTCTGCGGGGAGAGATGAGCCTGGTCGGGCCGCGTCCGGTGGTCGATGAAGAGATCACGAAATATTATGGAGCGTACGCCGAGTACTACTTCCTGGTTCGTCCCGGCATCACCGGATTGTGGCAGGTCAGCGGACGGAATGATGTGAATTACGACATGCGGGTCAGGCTCGATTCGTGGTACGTCCTCAACTGGTCCCTCTGGCTTGATCTCCTGATGCTGTTCAAGACCGTCCGGGCGGTCCTGAAAAAAGAAGGTGCCTATTGATCGGCCCAGACCGGCGGCAGGCGATGTTCAGATCGAGATGGCATGAAAATTATGGTGACCGTCGTAGCCGGCCATAGCGACAGCCGCTGGTATGCGGCAGGCTGGCCGTCGGATACCTGAACGACAAGGATCTGCTCGACCGGACGATCGGCGAGTGCCGGCCAGACGCGGCCATGCACTTCACGGCGTTCATCCAGGTCGGGGAATCGGTCCGGAAGTCTCTCAAGTATTACCAGAACAACAGCGGGAATACGGTGAACCTGCTGGAAACCATGATCCGCCACGGGGTCTCGAAATTCATCTTCTCCTCAACAGCGGCCGTCTAACGACACGTACCCATAACCGAGGACGAGCCCATCAAGCCGATCAACCCGTACGGAACGTCAAAAGCCTTTATCGAGGCGGTCCTGCGGAACTTGTCGATGTCCGGGGAGTTCCGGTATGTCGCGCTCCGCTGCTTCAACGCTGCCGGGGCAGAGCCCGTCCCCGGATCGGCGAACGCCATGACCCGGAGAACCATCTCATCCCTCTCGTCCTGAAGGCGGCCAAGGGGAACGGGAGAACATCACGGTGAACGGGATCGATTACGCTACACCCGACGGGATCTGCGTTCGGGACTATGTCCATGTTTCGGACCTTGCCGATGCTCACGTCCTGGAGTGGAAATATTTGCGCGATGGAGGGAAAAGCGACGTCTTCAACTGCGGATATGGACATGGATGTTCCGTTCGGGAATTCATCGACGAGGCGCGGACGGTGACCGGGAAGGTATTCCGGGTAGTGGGATCGGCAAGACGGGAGGGCGACTCGCCGGTCCTGGCCGCCGAAAACTCGAAGCTGAAGTGGTCCCTGGCATGGACGCCGCAGCATGACGACCTGTGCTCGATCATCAGGTCCGGCTGGGAATGGGAGAAGAAAGCACCGAGACGCTGATGGAGCGACGCGCCGAAGATCACTCGTTGTTCAACAGCTCCGTGATAAACAGATGAAATTGTCTAACGTACCTGTCGACATTTGAATAATAAGACGATTTGCGCACTTTGTTGAAGGACAGCCTATCCAAAAGGCCTGATAATTCATGATCATGGCGAGGCTGATAAAAGTGTATGGCATGCTTAAATGTATCAAATTCGAACATTGGTTTTCTCTTGGTATCTTCCGCAGGTATGATCACCTGGCAGCCCGCATAGAGGCCCTCGTAGATGGTCCTGCCGATGCATTGATACTCCTCGCCGCGGAGAATATAGTCGCTGATCGAATATATCTTGAGTATATCCCGCTCTTCACCCCAAAAGATGATCCGTTCATCCGGTAAGGCGATCCGCCTGCAAAGGGATTCATAGTTCTTCTCCCCTCGTCCGACTATGAGCAACCTGGCGTTATCATTCCGCAGCTTCATAAAGCTCCGGATGATAAAATCGACCCCTTTCTTATTCGTAACGCCCCCGATAATGCTGAATATCACCCTCTTCGTGAAATCCTGCTCAGGCCAGTTAAAATGGCTCTTCGCATATTCACTGAGCAGTGTCATGTCAAATGGATTGTTCAGAACGATGCTATGCGCGAACGATACGCCCAGGAAAGGGTCTCGCGTTGCTTCATCGATAAAAATAACGCCTTTTGCATTTTTGATATTGTTCAGGGCATGTTTGCTGCTGCGATCGTAAATATCACGCATGTGTATGACAAAAGGGTACCTGGGGGTAATAAGCGGATGCAGCACCAGTGAATTTAAGTGGATGAAATCATAATTGCCTCTATTAATATAATCATATACTCTGCTTCTGGTGGCCCTCCACACGATCCTGTTGATGATCTTCTGGAGCGCGAGCTTCCAGGAATTCGCAGGTTTGTACTTATAGCAGAGATCGAAAGGCAGATACTGCCGGGAGATCGCGGCAATATGAGGACCGAATCTGCTGCGGATGTCCTGAATACTTGCATCTTTTCTAAACAGATTTTTCCTGACTATGAGATCGATGTGTATGTCCGGTAAATTATTAAGGAGTAATTGAAGACTTCGTGAAGCTCCATAGTTGCTGACATCGTGTGTTATAAAAAGTCCCCGAACGTTCCGTGTCTTATCCAGTGGTTGTGGTCGCATTAAAGAACTTTCCAAGCGTTGTCGTCACGCTTTCAATCTCGTCGGCATCCAGATGCTCGCCTATCGGCACGCTTATGATCTGCGCATCATAACTATTTGCTAGCATAGGATCATTCTGCTGCCCGAGATAGGCATATGCCTGTTGTTTCGGGAGTGCGATGGGATAATGAATGCCGGTCTGAATGTGATTGTTTTGCAGATAGGTCAGCAAGATATCGCGTTTATGCGTACGGATAACATACAGGTGCCATACATGTTTTGCCCATGGAGCCTGATAAGGCAGCGTTATCTCGGCCAGGTTCGACAAATGCTGCTCGTAGTAAGCGGCGATCGTGCGGCGATGCGCAAGCCACGCATCAAGATGGCTAAGCTTTACGTCAAGGACCGCTGCCTGCAATCCGTCCAGACGGGAATTTCTTCCCTCGAATTCATGGGCGTATTTCAGCGTTCGTCCATGATTGGCGATCATCCTGCAGCGCTTTGCCAGGTCATCGTCGTTCGTTACGATGGCTCCGGCGTCGCCAAAAGCACCGAGATTCTTTCCCGGGTAGAAGCTGAACGACCCGATATCCCCGATTGCCCCCACGCGGCGCCCCTTGAATTCAGCACCGTGTGCCTGCGCGCAGTCCTCAATAATGAAGAGGTTGCTCCGCCGGGCGAGGGAAAGGATCGCGTCCATGTCGCACGGATGACCGTACAGATGGACCGCCATGATCGCGCGTGTTCGCTGCGTTATGCGACGAGCGGCATCTTCCGGAGATAGCGTATAGGTGCGCGGGTCGCAATCACAAAAGACAACACGATGGCCGGACCGCGTTACTGCCTCGCTGGATGCGATGAAGGTATTTGCCGGGACGAGGACCTCGCTCCCGGGGGGCATCGCCAGGGCCTCGATCGCGATCTCCAATGCGTCGGTCCCGTTCGCGACGCCGATGCAGTGCCGTACCTGCTGATAGGCCGCAAAGTGCTCTTCGAACTTCGTCACATAGGTCCCGCCGATAAATGCGCTATCCTGTATGACCGATTGTATCGCGCGATCGATGTCGGTCTTTATGCTTCGATATTGTTTTTCGAGGTCAAGAAATTTAATCATAGGGAGCGTTAATAATCGATCTTTCTGATAAATACAGCGGGATTGCCTGCAACAATCTGGTTTTCCTGCACGTCGTCAGTGACGACGCTTCCTGCTCCTACCAGCGAGTTTTTGCCGACGATTACTCCCGGAAGTATGGTGGAATTCGCACCGATCTTCGCGAACTCGTCAATGACCACGCCTTGAAGGAGCTCCTTCACGCGCGGTGATCGAGGGTATTTAGCGTTGGTCAGAACGACATTGGGGCCGATCCAGCAGTTCTTTTTTAATACGCTGTACTCCGGGATGAACGTCTGAGAGTGTATCCTGACGTCGTTTTCAATGATGATATGATGCTCCAATACGCTCAGGGTGCCGATGCTGACATTGTCGCCTATGCTGTTCAGCTCTCGGATATTCGCTTTGTTGCCGGTTTGAAAATCAGCTCCGATCTTGTTGCCGGCGTAGATGACCGTATGCGATCGGATGACCGCGTTATCTCCGATAATGGTCTCTTCGTCCGTTTGGCCTGTGAACGGAGCTCCAATCACGCAGAAATCCTCTATTATGACATTGTTCCCGAGCTTTACGTGAGGATAGAGTCTGGCTGTTTCCGCGATCCTGTTCATTTTTTACCCAGGCGGCACTTCTTGGGGATGAATTTGAGGAAGACCTCCCTGCCCGTCTCGATCGACTCATAGATGGCCATGATCAGTTCGAGGGATTTACGACCTTCAAAACCGTCAACGAGGGCCTTTTTGCCGTGAGCAATGGAATCTACCACATGCTCAAGGTAGGCGACATGTCCGAACCCATAGACGTTGGGCGGATTCTGACGATAGTTGGCCAGAATATCAGCGTCTTCCAGCCTCGGTTCCGCGAAATTCCAGATCTTCATTTCATTGACGGCGAATCCGCCGATTTCGGCAGTACCTTTTTCGCCCAGGATGGAGAGGGAACCTTCCAGATCTTTCGGCCTCGTGGCAGTCGTTGCTTCGATGACCCCGAGGGCTCCGCTCCGGAACTTGATGACGGCAACACCGGTATCTTCAGCTTCTATATTGACGAGAGCCGTGGCTGATCTGGCAAAGACGGATTCCGGCTCGCCGAGCATCCATTCAAGCAGGTCCACGTGATGACTTGCCTGATTCGTGAATACCCCGCCGTCCATGGCCCAGGTGCCCCGCCAGGCATCCTGGTCATAGTATTGCTGGGTCCTGCACCATCGGACCCTGACCGTTCCCATGACGATCTTGCCGAACCTTCCCTCTTCAAGCGCTGACCGCAGTTTCTGGACGGGAAGGTTGTAGCGGTTCTGTTTGACCACAAACAGCTTTACGCCTGCCGCGTCGCAGGCGCTGATCATCGCGTCGGCGTCCTCGATCGTCAAGGCCATCGGCTTTTCGACGACGAAGTGCTTGCCGTAGCGGGCGAGTTGCAGGACATTTGCAGCATGGTTGCCGCTTTCCGTCAGTATGCTCAGGACATCGATGCTGCCTCCGATCTTGCTCATCATCTCATGCATATCGGTGAAAGAGGGCACCTGATACTTCTCGCCATAGGCCTTTGCCCGGTCCGCCCGAAGATCGCAGACGCCTACGAGCTCGGTCCCCGAGATCTGCTTTCCACCGACGATCTCAGCATGTTTCTTCGCGATCCTGCCGCATCCTACTATTGCAAATCGCACCATACCATCTCCTGTTAACGTATTGAATCTAGACGCAAACTCCTGCATCATTGAATATCAAGATATGCGGCTGCCTGTCCTTAACGGCGGATCCCCGAAGATTTTTTCAATTGAGTATACAGGGAAAAGGCCGCTTTGAAAAGAGGGGATTTATAAATATAACCCTGTGAGGGATAATCCGAGTAGCTCCTCAACGGAAGAGACATTATTTCCTCGAATTCCGTTTCCGTAATGCCCAGTTTTTTTATGACATATTCCCTGTCCTGTTTCTGGAGCTCCAGCGGATAGGTCTCTTTTTTCAGCTCCTCCAGCGCCTCTTCCCGCGTGATCTCCCCTGAACAGATCAGGCTCGATAAATGCGTTCGCCTTTTGTCGAAGCCAAATTTTTTCGGCAGAATATATCCCTGGTAGAATCTCGTGTAGATCGATTCATAATGTTTTCCGCCATAGTATTTCCAGTCGAGTTCTTTTTCCAGGATCTTCATAGCGTCTTTTTTGACATAATCAACATAGTTCAGGACGCTGATCCATCGCTGCGAAAGCCGGTACCAGACGAGCCCAAAAAAGGTTGCGTGCGGAAAGGTCGTAAGAGGCACCTTGCCAAAGCGCTTATGAATACTTTTGATATATTTCCAGTCATAGTGCCCCTGGGACCATGCCTTCGGCAAATGCGACTCAGTTCGTCCATTGAATCCCGGCAGAACGTACCTGATCTTGAATTTATCGGCGAGCTGGTACAAGAGCGAAAAGATGGCATGATCCGTCGGGATCTCTGAATCGGGTGTTGAAGCCTTCAAAAATGCGAGCTGCAAATCCTTGAACTCTTCCCAGTCGATAACGAACGTATAGAGCTCAATATGCAGCTTTTTTAGCACATTTTCTATGTTCTGGACGGCAAGCTCCGAATCCCAACCATTGTCAAGATGGACAGCGAGAGGTCGCAGACCCAGCTTTTTCACAATATACGCGAGATAGGTACTATCGACGCCTCCGCTTACCCCGATGATGCAGTCGTAGGGCTTGCCCACGCCGTCACCCTTGATCATTTCAGCGATTCGGACAAGCTGTAACCTTCCCTCCTCCCCTGAAATGCTCTGTGTCTTTAACGTTTCATCATAGTTCCTGCAATGGTTGCAGACACCGGAGGCATCAAATGATATCTCAGGGTCTGATGTGTCCATGATGCATCTGGTGCAGATCTGATATGCTATGCTCATAAGCCCCCTCACCTCTTGTTCGATGTCTATCGTAGAGACCGTCTTCCGTTCCTGTGCCGTTATGTGAGTATCTCCCGTACGCTGTCAGCGATAACCAGCAATTCGTCGATCTTGTCACGAGATCTGTCCGGTACGGCATAGGATTGCACGGACGTCAGCCGTCTTTTTGTGGCTTGCCGTCCGATGGTCTCGATGACGGCATCTGGATCATAAGCAGCAACGGCGGCACCTGAGGCTATCTGTCTTTGGAAATAGACACTTCCCATTTCTCCTATGATCACCGAAGGAACATTGAATGATTCGGCTTCGATAACGACCGCTGAGTGCAAAGTTACATGGACATCGACGTTCGGCAAGACCGCATACAGGGGGAGGCCGGTTGCCTCGTTTATATCGTAATTCGTTATATGATACCTTGTCAGTAACATCTCGATCTTTGCCTTGTCGCTCATCATCATCGGATGAAGACGAATCCACCAATGCCAGGTCGGGGGCGATTGCTTCATGGTCTTGAGCAAGATATGCAGATGATCCTCACTTGAGAATCCGTATTGCAGGGTGACCAGAATGTGAGTGGTCGCAAGATGGTCAGTCTTTACCTTGAGAAAGGCATCACGATACTCCAAAGCGATGGGAAAAGTCCCGTCACGCCACCTGTCGAGAAAAAGATTGCCGCCTGCGAACGCCTGGTGAAGTGGAAATGCGGGCGAGCTCCAGGCATTTATTATTCGCGCATCTTCTTCGCTCCAGCACCAAAATATGCTCGGCAGCAGCTCATAGCCGTCCTTCGGTATGTTCATCCAGCGTCCATATGCCTCGTTAAAGTCGCCCTGTACTCCGTGTTGGATCACGACGGTCGGGATGCCCTGAGCGCGGCATGCTAGGCAGAATGCCAAACCTTCAAGTGACGGATAATCCACGAGGAAACCGATCCGAGGCCTCAACTTGGCCAGAAGCGACCTGAAATAAACAGAAAGTGAAAGTATCGTGTGTACGCGTTTTGCTATGATCACTAAGGAAAGCCCGCTATTCACGACATTCTTGTCAGAAAGCAATCGCTGGAATGCATCATAACGGTCGGCATTATCCGTTTTGCATGGTATGGCAGTGCCGAATAACGATGTCTTTATCCGTATAGCGTCAAGATGGGGTCCGATGAACAGGGACGGCCGGTATCGGGGAATGAAGTAATAGTGATTCGGTTCGAGATGAAAACAGGACATGCCCTTATTCTGGAACTGGTCCATGAACGGATCGCAGAGTCTATCATACCAGGAGCCTTGAAGGTTAACACGGGATATTCCATCACCAAGAAGTACCACGTCCACCGGTCCCCGGAGAGGGCTGTGGTGTGAGGAATCCTTGATACGAGCTGCGGAATACCTGGCCATGTCATGTATTTTACCGGCTATTGTCGGAAATAGATGCGGCAGTGAATAACCTATGGTACGGATATGCTCCCCGGTTGTCATGTGCTTGGTCGTCAGATCCCATGCCAGTTTTATCCTGACGATCGGCCAGAAGTGAACCTTCTCCATATTCCACTGATGGACAGGAAAGGTATGCTCGATCTCATTCAGCAATGCCATTGTTTTTTGTGCGTTCATGTTTTCTCTGCCATTGAATGCCCGACCGGTAAATTGAGAACAGTCATTGTACGGTCACTGCTCAACGGTCGGCGGTCTAAGGTACTTGCCCAGCAGGGCATATGCCGAACCGATTGCGAGAAGAATCTTTATAAAAAAAACGATCACCGGACCTTTGATGAACAGCTGTGTGAGTGCAGCTGCCACCGTAAATAGCATCAGCACTGCAAGCGGCCTCAGAATGGCTGAAGGCGGTGTTGTGTAGAGATTCAGGATGTACCGACAAGTAACCCAGGCCATCAATGCCATGAGAATGAAGGAAGCCAACGTTGCGTAGGCCGCTGCCTCATACCCGTAATGGGGAATCAATATCCGGTTCAATAAAATGTTTACGATCCCGGCAGCCAAAACGATGAAAGATACCCAGAGGGTCCGATATCCATAGCCCATGCTCCAGGCGTAGAGCGGGAAGATAGCATAAAAGACATATCCCAGAACGATGACCGGAACGATGTGCAGCGATTCATAATAGTTTCTTCCTGCCAGCATCTGGCCGATGTCCTGTCCGAAATAGATAAGGAGAACAGCTGCCAGGAGGATGATCCGAAACATCCGCTCTGCGTTTACATTGAGACTGGAGAAGTCCTTCTTATTCATGTATTCGAAAAAGTTAGGCATCCAGGCCTGGTAAAGCGCGCTGGAGAATACATTTAACAACATGCCGATGTTATAGGCGAAGCTGTACAGCCCGGCGCTGGCCGATCCGCTGTAGCTGTTGATCATGATCCTGTCGAATTGGTCGAGAATGATGCCGCTTAGCGTATAGGGGATGAGCGGGATGGAGTAGGAAAAGATGTAGCGGAGGTGTCCGGTCTCAAGCTTCCAGGAGATATGTGGCCGCATCTGATGGAGCAGGTAGACGGAAACCACCAGTCCGATGATGATCTGGCCCCAGATCAGGCCCAGGTAGCGGTTACCGGCAAGCAGGAGGACGATCACGACGCCCACGCCGAAGGTCAGATAGGTGCGCCATATGGTGACAACGGCGATCTTCCTGCTTTCCTTCAGGCCCTGAAAGAGCTGCTGGAAAAGGTTGTCGACCAGGACGATGAGGATCACGACCGGCATGATCATGATCACCAGGGGGGGTAGGGAAAACCAGGAACTGAGCCTGTCGAGGATGAACAGGAACGCGACGGTGCTGACGACCAGCTGGATCGTGTTCACGATGATGACTGTTCCAAGGAATGATCTGAAATCCGGTTTATTCTCGTAGAAATACCGACCGACAGCCGAGGACAGGTTGAGCGTCAGGAGAACGGAAAACAGGCCTGTGTACGACAGAAAGACGTTGTAGGTACCGTATTCCTCGGGAGAAAGCAGCCGGGTAAGGACGGGGATGGAGATGAAGGAGATGGCCTGCGTCGCGATCCGCGTGCTCAGATAGTTCTTGAAATGGCTGAGCGTTTCGGAAAAGAAGGTGCTGTTCCGCAATCGTGTGATATGTTGGGCAAGTGAGGTCATGAATCGTTAGTTAATAACCGTTCCGGGAACAAGGGTTCCCGCGATGCATTCCCCGCATTGTGAACATCGGGCAACCAATTAAGACCGAAGACCTGCCGGCGGTTGTATCGTCTTGACGGGTCTTGCCGGTATTCCCGCAACGATCGTGTATGGTTCTATGTCGTGTATGACAACAGAACCTGCGGCAACGACGGCGTGCTCGCCGATAACGCACGGTCCGAGGACCGTTGCGTTGCTCGATATCCAGGCGCCGCGCTTGATCGTAATGTCGTTGCCCGAGGCTGGAATGCTGGTCTGGCGTTGAAGATCGAACTTGTTGTAGTCATGGGTGCCGGTTATGAGGGTGACATTGTGGCCGAAGAACACGTAATCCCCTATGGTAATATTGCCGGAAGCAAGGTTGAAAAATCCGTTATTGACGTTGGCGGTTTTCGCCAGGTGCAGGCGTTTTGCATCGCCATAGATATGGTGCTCTCGAAAAATTCGGTTTTCGATATATTGTTTGAGAAATGCATCCAGGATCTTGTTGGTCATGACCCGGGATAAGAGCATTAGTTTGTTGAATATCGTCATGCGTTGTCAGCTCCCTGTAAAAGGCTATCTTTTTCTGGCGATGACTTTGATGACACTTCCGCGATGTAACGTATTGGCAAGCCAGGGAAGGATGAGGTTGTCCAGATATTGAAAGGGCGAAAGGGAGCATATCCCCTGGATGACCTTGAGCATGGTGCGCAATACCGGATTGATGGGATTCGCCTGTATTGCGGTAAATTGCTGATCTGCCAGATAGGAAGTCAGGTATCGCAGGTTGAAGTCAAGTGACGCATGCATGATTTTATCAACGTAAAATCCGGTAGAAGACAGGACCGCGCTCAGGGTCGTCGGTGACCAGTAGTTGAGGTGCTCGAATCCAAAGACGACCACGTGTTTTTCCCCGACCATCCGGTAAATGAGCCCTTCGATGTTGGGGACCTCGATGTAGAGAATGCAATTCTTCTTGGCGATGCGGTGTATTTCCTGCAGCATCTCTTTGGGATTGGGTACGTGTTCGAATACATCCCGCATATAGATAACGTCAAAGAACTCCGGTTCAAACTTGAGGTCGAACAGGTCCTTGTTGAATATGGTGTCGCCGATCTCCCGCCGGGTCAGTTCGTAGTTCTTCTGGTTGAGCTCGATCCCGTATACGTTATAGCCCTGATCCCTGGCCTTTTTAAGGAAGTATCCCTTGGCGCTTCCAATTTCAAGAAGGCTGTCGCCCTTGCGCGGCGGCCGAATTTGGCCGATCGACATGAGGTTCGAGAGGTTGATCTTGTCGTCGAGTGCCGTGGAGGCGGTCGTTGCGTCAAACTTCAGTTCATTATAGATCGAATTCCACATGCTGTTGTAAAACGCATGGGTTGCGGTATTGTTCAGGCGCGGATTCAGGAAGACCATTGAGCACGCCGCGCACTGCGTGAAAGTAAAGAAATCCTTCCTCATATACACGGAATTTCTGTCCGATCCGCAGACCGGACAATTCAAGTGCTCCGCGAATTCATCTCGGAGGCGCTTCTTTTCGTAGTCGAAAACGAGCTTGTGCTGATCGATGAGCGCATTCCGCAGGCGAGTCTGATAGTCATTCATGTACGGTTCCGTTGTCGAGCGATTATTTTGTGAATTCGACGGTGGAAAGATAGTTCCTCGTCGACAGATACGAGTCAAACGGTGCATCGATGCCTTCCTCAACGGGGACCTGCAGGAAAGTTGTCGACCGATAGGATGATTTTTGATCGCAAGGCTCTAATCATACAGGCTCCTGTGCTCTTATGGATTGATGGTGACGTGTGCCAGGATCACATGCTATTTCTGGCGGAACGTTGCTCACATCAAGGGCCGGATACGTCTTGCCAGGTCATGCAGGTGCAGCATTCTGATCGCTTTGTAGGCGAACGCAACCCATGGCCGGTAATAATGAGGCAGCCACCGAGGGTTGGTCTTTGCAACCCATTTCCTGAACTGCGCATGGTCGAGTTCCCCCAGTTCCAGGAGCCGCAGCAGATGGGCTTCCGCCTCTCTCGCGAGGTTCCTCGACGGCTCCAGGTATTTGATGATCCCGTACAGCTGCATGGTGGACGCCCGGACCTCTTCGTCGCGGCTCCATTCGACCTGGACCGCCACGCGCTTCAACTTCCGTGCCCAGGGGCTCGGCTTGTGCATGACCTGATGGTAATGGAACGTGTCCTCGATGCGGCCATGGCGGAAGCCGGCCTTCTCGATGATGCCCGCGAGGACATAGTCCTCCTGGCGGTAGACGAAGTCATCGTCGATGCCGGCAAGGCCCTGGAGGAATGCGCTCTTCCTGCCCATCTGGCTGCCCGCATAGGGTCGCGTCTCGCCGAAAAGCTTGTCAACATTCGGGTACTCGATAAGCGCCGTGATGCGCTGGGGACAGCCGAACCATTCGTAGGACCCCTGATGCCGCTTCATGGCATCGAACCAGCCGTCAGGCAGGTACACGTCGGAATGGACATAGATGAACCAATCCGTTTCGACCGCCTCGATCAGTTTCCGGAGGCAGTACCCCAGGGAGACATAGTTCCGGTGATCGAGGACGGTCACCCGGGGAAACCGCCGGGCGATATCGAGCGAATCATCCTTGCACCCCCCGTCCGATATGAGGAGCCGGTTGATCGGTATCTCGCGGTACAGCGAGCGCAGGTTGCTTTCCCAAAGCTCGTTTGCATGGACCACGGGGATGAGGACATCGACAGCGTCCGCAGGCGAGGCGGCAAACCGATCGATGAACGGCTCTTCGGTATAGTACCGCCGGAAGATAGATGCGCGGGGTGCCTCATTGTTCATGAAGTACTGCTCCTTCCGCCTGCAGCAGCAGTTTGATCATGCCGGTAAAATCGACCGATGGCTTCCAGCCCGTCACGGCCATGAGCTTGGCCGGACTACCGACAAGCGTGACGTTCTGCTTCGTGATGAGCGACGGTCGCTCCTCCACGTGCTTCGTCCAGTCGAGTCCGAGGGCGTTGAAGGCGATGGAGACGAAGTCGCGGACCCGGTGCTTGACGCCGGTCGCGACGATGAAATCATCGGGCCGGTCGCTGTTCAGGATGCGGTGAAAGGCGTCGACATAATCGGGTGCATAACCCCAGTCGATCTCGGCATTCAGGTCGCCGAGGACGATCTTGTCCTGGCGGCCGTTCTTGATGCGCGCAGCGCCCCTGATGATCTTCATGGAAACGAACTTGTCCTGACGCAGGGACGATTCATGGTTGTACAATATGCCGTTCGCGACGAAGAGGTTATGCGCGTTCCGGTAGAAACGTCCGGTAAAATAGCCCGCGGTCTTCGTGATCCCGTAGACGCACAGCGGATGGATCGGCGTTCGTTCATCCTGCCGGTCGGCCGCCGTTCCCTTGAAGATGTGGGACGAGGCAGCATAGAAGATGCGCGTTGTCGGCGATGCGTTCTTGACCGCCTCCAGCACATTGATATAGGCCTCGACGTGTATCGCATAGCTGGCACGGAACAGCTCTGCATCGGCGTCGAGCCGGTCCTCGGACGAATGATGATAGGCCGCGAAGAAGTAAAGCTCGTCGGGACGGAAACGGGTGATGGTCTGAGCGACCGCGGCGCGGTCCAGGATGTCCACGGGAGGATAAGGCTCCGCCGGCGCTCCGGAAAGCGACGTCTCTCCCCGGTCGATCCCCAGGACGGCGTACCCCCCGGCAAGGAGCAGATCGGTCAGCAGGCGTCCGTCCTGGCCGCGCGAGCCGATGATGATCGCTTTTTTCATTGGTTCCCGACAGCCTCCAGTTCGGGAAGGGGGAAGAACATCTTTCCTCCCGACCGGAGATATTCGGCTTCCTTTGCCACGATGTTGTCCTTGAAATGCCACGGGAGCACCATGAAATAATCGGGCATCATGGCACGCGCTTCCGCTTCCGAGATGATCGGGATGAGCGTCCCCGGCGTGTAACAGCCGAACTTGTCCTTGTTGACCTCTGCGATGTACGGGATGTCCCTTTCGCTGATATTGCAGAACTGCAGGATCACGTTCCCTTTCGTGGAGGCGCCGTATCCCAGGATCTTCTTGTTCTCCGATTTAGCGCGTCTGATGAACTGCATGAGTTGGTCGCGGTGCTCGAAGACACGGCGCTTGAACGCCTCGTAGGGCATCATGGTCTGCAGCCCCGTCTCCGATTCTTTGCGGAGGATCGTCTCCACGAGCGTCGTTGCCTCCCGGTACGGTGCGCCGGACTTGGCGACCATGAGAGAAAAACTGCCGCCGTTGACGTTGTTCAGCTCCACATCCAGGACCTTGAAGCCTACCTTGTCAGCCATCCATTTGATCTGCTTCAAACCGTAGTACTCGAGGTGCTCGTGACAGATCGTATCGTAGGCGTTCATGTCCAGCATGGTGGGCATATAGCTCTGTTCGAAGACCCAGATCCCGTCGTCGGCAAGAACGTCATGGATCTGCCGCATGAAATCGACAGGCGACTCCAGATCGTAGAACATGGAGATCGATGTGATCACCTTCGCCTTTGCGCCGCCGAAGCGCTTCTTGACCGCGCCGGCCGAGAAGAACTCCGGGATCAATTGGACCCGGTCCGGATAGTAGTCCTTGAACTTTATGCCCGTAGGATCGATCCCGACAAGGTTATAGCCCTTCTGCGGATATCCCTGGAGCAGAGTGCTGTCATTGCTGCCGATGTCAATGACGAGGTCCCCCTGCTTCAGATCGACCATCGCGCAGATCTTGCCGACTTTCAGATGAAGATGTTCGACCATGGACCGGTTCAGACCCGAGCGGTATCCGTAGTTCCGCCCGTACATCTCCTGCAGGTCATAGGAGTGCCTCAGTTGCAGCAGGCCGCAGGACCTGCCGGTACCGTCATCAGAGCATTTGACGAGCTCCAGGGGACCGGAGGTGATCTTCTGATCCCTTCTTGACGGAAAGACCCCGGTCAGGCTCTGCTCCCCAAGGCTCAGGACCGGCACCAGATCGATGTTTCCGCATATTCTGCATTTTGTGATCTCGCTGTACATGAATGATCCTTTCTACCCAACCGGGGGATAGTTTGACATCTTATAGTAAACAGCCATCATATCGGCCTGTTCTTGTATCGAACAGAGTTCCCCTTCTGCTCCGCGAACGAATGCCTGGACCTGTCTGAAGAGTCCGGGCTTGTAGTCCCGGTCCAGCGGGTCGTCGATCTCCAGGAATTCTATGGCGACGGAGCCGACTTTTTGGATCTGGAGCTTTTCGAGGGGCCGGAAAATCAGGCGATGTTTCTTGGTGAGGACTTCTACACCCCATCGCCCCGGAGCTTCCCAGTTCGCCTGATAGGAGAACAGAGCGTTCCGGTCGCTTACGCCAGCCCCGGAGAAGATCGACGCAGCAGGATGCCAGTCGATCCCACCCCCGGTGTAACAGGCGATATCTCGGGGCTTCCCCCCAAGGTTGAATGCGAGGTCTATAACATGGGTCGAATTGTGCAAGAACCAGTGTTCCTTGACTCCCGTCTCTTTTTTAAGATCTTTGACGACGTGGCTCCATTCGGTAAACTCGAAATTAAAGGAGGTTACTCCGCCGTCCTCACTGATGATATCCCGGCTCTTCATGACCGATGCGTAGAACCGCCGATTGTAGCCAACGAACACCTGCGCTCCGCATTGTCCGGCCATTTCGCGCACTTGTCTGATCTCGTCGATTGTGGCGCCACCGGGCTTTTCTACTAAGAGGTTTTTGACGCCGTGCTTTATGAGCAGCAAGGCGGATGATCCGATGGACTTCTCGCCCACGGCTATGATCGCGTGCGATGGAAGAACGGCGTTCAAGGCCAACCATGCCTCGATGCCGCCCTCGTGGACCTCGACTCCGGTTGCTTCCTTAAAATCAGCAGCCGAGCCCGCCCCCCGGCCGACCACGGTCGTATCTACGGATAGAGAGCGCAGGACCTTCGCGTATTCGATCGCCATCGGACCCGCTCCGACCAGCAGCATGTCGCTCATTATGTGCTCCTTCTTCAGTGTGCCTAAGTGAACGGGTAGTGCTCCTGCTTTCTCGCGCCCCGGCCCTCCAGAAATTCCCGCAGAGGTTCGAGCATTTGGAGATGCAACTGCATCGACTCATTGTAAGGGACCAGGCCGCAGGTTCCCTTTGTGAGAATATCCCCAACGACCTGTGCTGTCATTTGGCTTTGGTAGGGGATGACAGCATCCGTTTCCTTCCACGCCCAGCCTTCACCGGATCTCGCGATCCATGCCTTTCGTTCCCATTCCCGCGAGATCAGCCGTGTCCCGGCGGAGATTATCTCGACCATCACCGGCAGGTCGCCGTCAGGAAAACAGGTTAAAACGCCTGAGCAGCCGTTTTCGAACCTCACTGTCAGCGTCCCGTTAAGTTCCAGGAAGCCCTTTCGCTTGCTCTCTATTGGCGGAAGGTGGAGCAGGGACGTGTCTAGAGAGAATCGCGAGCCGCCCGAGAGAAAGGCCATGTGGTCGATGTAGTGAATCGCGTTGGTAATGAGGCCGAACTGACTTCCGGTAACTATGTAGGTGAACGGTGTCCCCTGGAACAGCGTCCGCAGCCCGGCATAGAACGGCATGGTGCGCATGCTGCAGTTCACCCATGCCCGGACCTCGTTATTTCTGAGAAGGTCCTCGACGGTCGCGTAATCGTTCTTCTTATCAAACAATAGTTTTTCCAGCACCATACTGCGGACCGTTCCCCTCCCGAGGAGCGTTTCAACGATCTGACGCCGCATGTCGGAGTTCGAGGGGATGATCGCGATGTCGACCGGATCGAAAGACGCGGGGACCTCTCTCAGGTACCGCACACTATGTGTCTGAACGCCCGGGATGCTTTCATAGCGTTCCCGCGCGGTCCTCAAGGACGTCTCTGAGGGATCGACCACCGTAATATCGAGCGAGATAGGGACCGTCTTGAGCGCCTGGAGGTGGCGGCTTCCGAGTTGCCCGGCCCCAACGATAAAGATCGATCTCGTTTCCGCGCCCTCAGTCATCGGCACCGTCCTTATTCACCGTGTGGCGAAGCATCCATTCGTCGTTGACCCTCGTCCAGAGGTGGGGAGAGCGGCCCTGGTCGCAGAGCTTGTGGAACTGCTCCGGCTGCATGCCGATGTAATCCATGATCTCGTTGAAGTATCGGTCCGGGAACTCTCCGTCGAACCGCTTTACGAGAGCCGCGCCTTCCTCGCGCGTAATGTGACGGTTCCGGATCTCCTGCGATGCGTCGTAGGTCGCGCGGCCGATCCCGAACTTAATGAACGTCGTGTAGTAGTGCAGGTCGTCGATCTTGTCGTCGATGCTATTGTATTTGCTGTAGGTCCCCTGGGTCCGGAACGGGCGCGCTTGAAATCCAGTGTGCTCCACGGCATAGTAGTAGGATTCCTGCGGCGTCCACCTGAGGTAGTACCCGAGATAGTGCACCTCGATATTCGACCGCTCGAGCTCCTGGTGGTCCGCCGGGAGAAAGGTCATGAGGTCGCCCAGGTCCACCTGGTAGCGGTCGATGAGCTCGCGGACTGAGACCCCCCCAAGGTATACCTCGTCGACGTTCTTCATGCTGTAGTACGACTTGTCGCGGAGTGACGTGGCATTGTCGGCGATGGGGTTGCCGTATTCCGCCTCGTTCTCGCCATAGAAAATGAGCGGGATCCCGAACTTTGCTGCGATCTTTGGTGCTAGGTTCTTCTGCCCCAGCATGAAGGTCTGGAACGGATGCAGCAGATTCTCGATCGAGAGGCGCGTCAGAAGCTTCATTACGCGGCCGTTCTGATTGAAGGTGATGTTGTCGAATCCCCCAACCTCTATCCAGTTCCGGAAATTGCGGTATCCATAGTCAGTGTAGAGGATTGGCGGCCACGTTATCGTGAGAGGGTGCATGCCGTACTTATATTTCAGTACGTGGGCCTGGAAGGCGCTGTCCTTGCCGCCGCTTCCGGGGACGATGCAGTCGTAGTGGCCATCCTTCCGTCGGTGACTGTCCAGAAGCCTGAGAAGTTCTTCTTCCCTCTTTTTCCAGTCAATCTTCTCCTTTTGCTCCGCGACCCTGCATGCGTCGCAGATGCCGTCACGATCAATGTTCATGGTGGTCTTTTTGCTGTCCCTGGTGTGCTTGAATTCAACTGCAGAGGCGGGGCGCTGGTTTGATATGACACAGCGGTTGCAGAAAACCACCTTTTCCGGCAGACCATATTTAGTCTCGAACTTCTTATTCATTTTCTTTCTCCCGATGCTTCACCAGGGAAGCAAAGTTCTCGTAGATCTTCATGCCTTCCGTTGAGCTTTTTTCCGGATGGAATTGGCATGCAAATACATTGTTCCAGGCGACGCTTGAGCAGTATTCCGTCCCTTCATAGTTGGTGAAAGACGCCGCCATCCGGACGTCGTCCGGTATCGTGTAAAAGGAATGGATGAAATACATGAACTCCCCCTCCCGAATGCCGTGAAGCAGTGAGTCTTGCCATGCGGTCTTGCCGGTTTGAGCCGGGAGGTAGATTCGGTTCCAGCCGACCTGCGGAACCTTGACGGTGCGCCCGTCCTGGCCGGTGGTCGAGAATTTGACCACCCGTCCCTGGATGATATCCAAACCGCTATGATGCCCGAATTCCTCGCTCTCGGTCATCAGGAGCTGCAGACCAAGGCAAACTCCCATGAACGGCCTGCCGCTTGCAATAAAGTCCCTGATCGACGATACGAGGTCGAGCCGCACGAGGTTCTGCATCGCATCCCCGAAGGCGCCGACACCGGGCAGCACCATTGCATCAGAACTCTGGATGACCGCTGGATCGGATGTGATCACGGGTAAGAGCCCCACCTGTTTGCAGGCACGCACAACGCTGAACAGGTTGCCCATTTGATAGTCGATGACGGCTATCTGCCCCTTACGTGCCTGCACGAAACTTCTCCTCTGATCGCGTTGTACGGCAGTTTATCCCATGACGGGACAAGTGCTCCTTGATCGCCGGCATTCCGGCCGGCGTTATACTGGAGAACGTCCTTCCGCTTCTCAGGAACGATTGGTTCCCTTCGTTTGACTCGTCCAAGGAGCGTTCCTGGCTGCGAATGATGTCGTAGTGCAGCACCGATGCGATGGCAACGGCGTCTGCGCCAGCATCGGAAATGACCTGGCGGATATGATCGATCTCGCCGGCTCCCCCGCATGCTATGACGGGGATAGTGACCGCATGGGCAACAGCCTTCGTCAGGTCGATGTCGAACCCCCTGCCGGTTCCTTCACGGTCGATCGACGTGATCATGATCTCACCCGCTCCTAGCTCCTCGACCTGCTTCGCCCACGCAAGAACTTCGATCCCCGTATGTTCCCGGCCGTTATCAGTATATGCCAGATAACGGCCGTCGGGTTGTCGTATCGCTTCGATGGATATCAGGATGGTCGATGAACCAAACTTTCGCGAGGCATCCCTGATGATCTGCGGGTTCTTGATCGCCGCGGTGTTCAGCGATACCTTGTCCGCTCCGGCTCGAAGCACGTCACGGATGTCCTCAATTGTCCTCAGCCCGCCGCCAACGGTCAGGGGGATGAATATTTCCCGTGCGGTGCGTTCGATGATGTCGTGCAGGCTGTTCCGCTCATAAAGACTTGCCACCACATCCATGTATACCAGCTCATCGGCGCCGCTGTCATAGTAGGAACGAGCGAACTGTTCCGGTTTTCCCAGGACCCGGAGGCCTTCCAGATGGATGCCCTTCACGAGATTGGGTCCCTTGATGTCAAGTCGCGGTATTATCCTTATGTTCTTTGACATGGCTGGGATGAAGGCTTCTTTCCGATCAGCAGTTCTGCAAGCTGGAAGTCGATCCTCGTGTCTATGTCGACCGACCGTTCCCCGGGCATGACGAATGCGTACGCCCCCTTCCCGAAGAAGGTCTTGCCGGTCCGCAGATGATCGCAATACGCCGCGTTAATCGCGCCGTTCAGGCGATAGAACGTCGGAAGCTCCTGGCGGTTCTTGTTCATAATATCGGGCCGCAGGAACCCGTCCAGAGAACCATCCGCCGGGAGCACGTTTGACCAGTACGGGTGATGTTCGGTCTCGCACACGGAGACGATCGCACGAGCGTCCTTCGAGAACAATAGGGTGAGCGCGTTGTCGATGTCCTCCGTCGTCCGGAGCGGCGATGTCGGCTGCAGGAGCACGAAGACGTCGTATCGGTCGCGGTTTTCTTCCAGCCAGGAAAGGGCGTGGAGAATGACGTCCATCGCCTTGGCCGTGTCGGAGGCGAGTTCCTTCGGACGCAGGAACGGTACGTCCGCGCCGTGGGCCCGGGCGACAGACGCGATCTCCTCGTCATCGGTCGACACGATGACCCTGTCTATATGCACGCTCGCTTTCGCCTGTTCAATGGTCCATGCGATAAGAGGCTTTCCATTCAGGGGAAGAACGTTCTTCCGCGGGAGTCCTTTAGAACCGCCGCGTGCTGGTATCAGTGCAACGATCCGCTTATCCTTATACATTTCCCAATTCCTTCAGGCTCTTTCGGTACTCATCCCACTGCCCGATATCGAACCAGCCACCCCAGTGCGGGTAGACACCGACCCGCTCCGCGCGCTGCACCGTGACCAATGCAATGAGCTTGTCCATATCGAGATGCTGGCGGTCCTTGATAAAATCGAATATGGAGGGATCGAACATATAGGTCCCGGTGTTGATGAACAGGTCCAGCTTGGGCTTTTCATCGATGCGCTCGAGAACGCCGTTGTTCATGCAGAGCACTCCGTAGGGAACGGTAAATTCCCTGTGAGACCCTATGATGGTCATGATGTTCTTGTGGTTATGGTGCCACTGTATGAAGTCATGGTAGCTGCCTTCGAGGATCGTATCGCAATTGGTCACAATGAACGGCCGGTCGATCATCCTCCGCAGCAGGAACATGCCGCCTGCGGTCCCGTAGAATTCCTCCTCTTCCACGAACGTGATGCTGTAGGGGAGCGTATTTTCCCCGAAGTAGGCCTTGATCATCTCCTTTTTGTAATTGACGACAAGGATGAACCGGGAAAAACCGTTTTCATGGTACCGGTCCATGATATTCTCGATGACGGGCTTGTCCCCGAGGGGAATGAGCGGCTTGGGCAGGATCTTGGTAAAAGGATCCAGACGCGTCCCCTTTCCTCCCGCCATGATGACGACCGGGTTGTCAAGGGCGGCCGCTTTCTTGGTTATTACCGGTCTGTCATCGCCCAGAAAGTCGATCCAGAGCAGGACGTCAACGATGACACCGTTCTCGTTGACGACAGGGACCTGCTCGATCATATGCTTCTGCATCAAGGTTTTCGCGTCATGAGCCAGGTCCCGCGTGTTCAAGGGAAGGGAAAAGAACTTTTTTGTCATTACTGATTCCACGGGCGTGTTCATTACGAGGCCGGTGATGATCCCCCGCCTGATATCGCCGTCCGATAGCGCGCCGATGAGTTTGTTCTGAGCATCGGTGACAAAGAGGATCTTCCGGCCGGTATCATTCAACCGCTGGATCGCCTCCTTGATCGTGCTGTGCGGCGCTATAAGAAGCGATCTGAGAAGTTCCTGGTCCATTGCATTCACCTGGTTAAGCGTTAAGATATTTTCGACGCACGTTGACGAGCCGGTACACCGGCATATTCGGTGTTTTCAGGGACGTCCGTGACCACGACCGATCCCGCGCCGATCAGACTGTTCCTGCCGATCCTGATGCCCTGTATCACCGTCGCGCCGGTGCCCAGATGGACCTCGTCGGCGACACGGATGTCGCCGGAAAGCGTCACCCCCGGGGAAATATGGACATGGTCGCCGATAGAACAATCGTGGTCCACGGAAGCCTTCGTGTTAACGATCGTGTTCATGCCTATCGTGCTGCCGGGCTGGATCACCGCCCCCGCCATGATCTGCGCCCCTTCGCCGAGCGCTACATCGGACGCGATGACGGCCGACGGATGGACCACGGTGACAAAGGCATAGCCTTTGCTTTTGAACTTCTCGAACAGGGCTGTCCTCGCCCGCGGTACGTTGACAGAGCCCATACCGTTCACCAGACGGATACTTCCCGGGAGATGATGCAAGACAGCGCCGTCATCGCCCAGGACCGGGATCCCCATGATGAGCATATTGTGCTTGGCGGGATCGGCATCGGTTATGCCCAGGATGGTCCTCTTGGAGGTCTTCAGGGCCTCGATCAATACCTTCGCATGTCCGCCGCCGCCCAGGATGATCACCGGCAGGTTCATATGACGATCACCTCGTCCTTACGAAAGTTCTTTTTCGCCCTTTTTCCAAGGAGGCTCCAGTAATGCAGCGGAGAGGATCCCGTTCCCGGACGCTTGCAGGCGATATTCTCCGGTGAGAAGATCTCGTTCCTTTCGATGTTTCGCGCCGCAACGAGGCTTCTTCTGGCAACGGTGATATTCTTCTTTTCGCTGACCGCGGGTCCTTTTCTGCCCGAGCCGAGCGCCGATTCGATGTCGCGGACAGCCTTGACCATTGCCGCAAGCTCCTGCGGCTCCAAAGATGAGCGATGGTCCGGGCCGGGGAGCGTTCGGTCAAGCGTGAAATGCTTTTCAATCAGCACTGCCCCCCTTGCTGCTGCAGCGATGGGGATGGACATGCCGGCCGTATGGTCGGAATAGCCCACGGGAAGACCGAAGGCCTCCCGCATGGTGTCCATGGCCTTCAGGTTCACATCGGCCGCCGGAGCAGGATATTCGGTCGTACAGTGAAGGAGCGTGACCTTCTTCCGTAATGCTCGCCTGCCTTCCGGTGAGGCGAAGGCCTTGCGAAAGGCGGTCCGGGAAGGAGCGTCCTTGGGACGGGTATACCCGAAGGCGACCACCCCGAGGGCGGCCTCAATATCGCGCAGGTCGCTCATCCCGGTGGAAAGGACGATAGGTTTTCTCGTGCGCGCGGCCTTGAGCAGAAGCGGACCGTTGGTGATCTCGCCTGAAGGTATCTTGAGCATCGAAACGCCGATCTTCCGTACCAGGAGATCGACGCTCTCCTCGTCAAAGGGGGTGGACAGGAACTGGATGCCGCGGGCGCGGCAGTGGACGGCCAGAGCGCGGTGCGCTGCCTCGCTTAATTCCAGTTTCTTGAGCATCTGGTACTGCGATTCAGCGGCATCGGTATACTGCTGCTGGTAGGCCGCTTTCGGAGCTCCTTCGCTCACAAGCGCTTCAGCGCGGAAGGTCTGGAACTTGACCGCGTCCGCTCCGGCATCTGCAGCGGCATCGACAAGCTTGTGCGCCAGGTCGAGGGAACCGTTGTGGTTCACTCCCGCTTCGGCAATGATATAGATACGGTCAGATCTCATTTGTCGAGGTCGTAAAATTTCTTCTTTAATAGTTTTCGATAGTCCGGCACATTCTTCAGTTCCCTGACGATGCGGCCGGCACTGTCGCCGTTCCCATATGGGTTCACAGCGCCCGAACAGTCCTTGACGAAGGCTTCTCTGATCGCGCGCTCGATATCGCCCGCGTCAGGCCGGCAGTTGATGACAGACGTGGCCTGGAGGCGCCCCTTCTGCCGGTCCCCTATGTTCACCGTTGGTTTTTTGAACGAGGGGACCTCATACAGGCCGCTCGAAGAGTTCCCCACGACGGCGTCTACCTGTGCCACGGCGCTCAGGTAACGGACATGACCGAGCGAGGCAAACACCTTTGCCCGCGGCCGGGTCGCAACGTATCCGTTGATCATGTCGATGATAGCCTTGCCGTCCGGGTCGGCGTTCGGCATCGTGAAAATCGCTCCCACGCCGGCGCCCAGCCGGTCAATCGCTGTAAGCAGGCCACGGAACTGATCTTCTGACGAACGTTCGTCAAGTGTAACCGGGTGGAAGGTCACCAGCAGGTTGCGTTCGAGGAACTGGAATCCCAGCTCCCGTTCCAGCGACGTGCGGTCCAGGAGCGTCACCTTCCTGATGACATCGATACCCGGGCTCCCGACAGTATGGATATGGGCCGGGTTCTCGCCGAGCTGCCGGACGCGGCGGGCAGCAGGCTCATTGGTCACGAAATGCAGATGCGCCATCTTGGTGATGCTGTGACGGATGGCCTCGTCGAAGGCGCCTTCCGTGGTATCACCGCCGGCGATATGCGCCACCGGAATTTTCGCGATCAGCGCGGCCTGTGCTGCCGCAAGGATCTCGTACCGGTCACCCAGCAGGACCACGAGGTCAGGCTGCAGCCGGTCGAACGTATCAGCGAATCCCATCACTGCCAGGCCAAGCGATCTCGTAATGCCCGCGGAAGTGTCGGTGGTCAACTGCATGTCAACCTTCGAGTCGATCACGAATCCGTCCGCCTCGATCTCCTTCCAGGTAAGGCCGAACTGCTGAGCGAGGTGCATGCCCGTGGCAACTACCTGGAGCGTGAATGCGGGCTCATCCTTGATCGCTCGCATCACCACAGAGAGCAGTCCATACTCGGCGCGGGATCCGGTAACGACACATACCTTACGCCTGATCACGATGCGCTCCCAGCACGGCGCTGCTCGGGATGTTGATGAGCCGCCGGGCGATGCCCTCTGCAGTGCACAGGTCCATACGGGGGCAGCTCCGATACATCGGGAGCCTGTGCATGAGCGTCCACGCCGGTCTCGTCTGGATCCCGCTCTTGTTCGTCAGTTCCAGGATGGCATCACGTGCATCCGCCCCCGCTTCATCGAGCAAAAGCGAGTTCAGCCAGTAATTGCTCCTGGCATGCTCAGGCTCCGTGAAGAACTCTATCCCCCGTATGCCGGCAAAAGCCTTCCTGTATCGCTCCGCAAGGTCCCGTTTCCGCTCAAGGAATGCCGGCAGCTGCTCGAGCTGGGCGCATCCCAGCGCGGCATTGATGTTGGGCATGCGGTAGTTGTATCCGACCTGGTCATGGGACAGCTCCCAGGGGTGCGCGACGCGCGCCGTGGTCGTCAGGTGCTTCGCCTTGCGACCAAGTTCATCGTCATTCGTCAGGATCGCTCCTCCCCCGCCTGTCGTTATCGTCTTGTTCCCGTTGAAGCTCAGGGCCGAAACTCGACCCCAGTTCCCCGTGTGCCGCTTCCGGTAGAACGAGCCAAGGGACTCGGCAGCGTCCTCTACCATGGTGATGCGATAGCGTTCGCTGATCTCGGTAAGCGCGTCGAGGTCCACGGGATGGCCAAAGGTGTGCATGGGGACCATGGCCCGGATCGGCCGGCCCGTTTCCCGATTCCAGCAGCCGTCCTGTCGGACATCGGCGAACCGATGAAGGTGGGCATCCAGTTTCAGCGGGTCCATGCCCAGGGTCTTGAGGTCGCTGTCGGCGAAATGCGGTGTCGCGCCGCAATAGGCGACCGTATTGGCTGTTGCCACGAAGGAAAGGGACGGCACGAGCACTTCATCTCCCGGTTTGACGCCGACGAGGAGAAGGCTCATGTGCAGTGCTGCCGTTCCATTCACCATCGCGACCGCTCGGCGGCAACCGGTATACGCGGCAAGCTGCTCTTCGAAACGATCCACGAATTTTCCGACCGATGATACCCAGCCGGTGTCAAGGCACTCCTTCACATAGGACCACTCGTTGCCGTTGAAGAGCGGTTCGTGGAGAGCAACTGCCCCTTTTGATCCCGAAACAACGCTTCTGAGCGCCGCGAGAATGCCACCGGTGTCCAGACGTTCGTTCATAGGTTATAGAGATGCGATTTGTAAGCCTTAAGGTTATCGGGATTGCGGAACCAGTCAATGGTCTCGACGAGACCGCGCCGAAGCCCGTCCTTGCCTGCAAACCGGGGCTCCCAACCGGCAAGCTGTTTCGCTTTTCCATTGTCGGCCCAGAGCCGTTCGACCTCGCTCTTTTCAGGGCGGATTCGTACTTCGTCGGTCTCGATCTCGAGCGCGGCGCCCATGATGTCGCTGATGAGCTTCACCGTTTCGCCTATGGCAATCTCGAAGTTGCTGCCGATATTGATGACCTCTCCCACCGATCTGTCGGATTCCGCAACTGCCACGAATCCCCGGACCGTGTCGGCGATATAGTTGAAGTCCCGCGTCGGATGGAGCGATCCGAGCTTGATCCTCATCTGACCCTGGGCTATCTGGGTTATTACCGTGGGGATCACGGCGCGCGCAGACTGTCGGGGGCCATAGGTATTGAAAGGCCGGATAACCGCAACCGGCGTACCGAACGAAGAGCAAAAGGACAGGGCGATCTGGTCCGCGCCGATCTTGGACGCAGAGTAGGGAGACTGACCCTGGAGAGGATGCTCCTCCGTGATGGGTACGAACTTTGCCGTACCATATACCTCGCTCGTAGAAGTATGGACCACCTTCTCAACTCCCAGGTCTTGGGCGGCCTGGACGATGTTCAGGGTCCCCTTCACGTTCGTATCCACATAGGTATCAGGCGAATGATAGGAATACGGGATGGCGATCAAGGCAGCCAGATGCAGGACGACATCGCAGCCGGTCATGGCTTTGCGCACACCGTGGGGGTCGCGAATGTCTCCGGAAAAGACCTCCAGGGAGCGCAGGACATCCGGTGACGCATGATCAAGCCATCCCCAGGAATTGAAGGAATTGTACAGGACAAATGCGCGAACATCCCTGCCCTGCCGCACAAGCTCTTCGGTCAGATGAGAGCCGATAAATCCATCGGCCCCAGTGATCAGGATCTTTTTATTTTTAAGGTCCATGATTAATTTGGCAGAACTGCGGCTCCTTCATCATGATGACTACAATACCAGCTATAGACCGTTTTAATGCCTTCCTCAAGCGTTATCGATGCATGCCACCCAAGCGCCTGCAGACGTGAGATATCGAGCAGTTTTCTGGGGGTCCCGTCCGGTTTGCTCTGATCGTATTTGATGGCGCCCGTATATCCGATGGTCTCTTTAACGAGCAAAGCAAGATCGGTTATCGTGGTATCTCTGCCCGTTCCGATATTTATGAACTCACCGATTTCCCGATGGTCATAACGCTGCATGAGATACATGCAGGCATCAGCCAGATCATCTGTATGGAGGAACTCGCGGAATGGCGTTCCGCTCCCCCAAATGGTCACATGGGGGAGCTGCAGCTTCTTTGCCTCATGAAATTTTCTGATGAGCGCGGGCAGGACATGTGAATGTTCAAGATCAAAGTTATCATTCGGGCCATACAGGTTCGTAGGCATGACCGAGATGAAGTTCGTACCGTACTGTTCGTTGTAATACCGGCACAGTTTGATCGCCGAGATTTTCGCTACGGCATAAGGTTCATTTGTCGGTTCGAGCGATCCGGTAAGAAAATACTCCTCTTTCATCGGTTGGGGGGCGAGTTTTGGATAGATGCATGAAGATCCGAGATTGAGCAGTTTTTTAACGCCAGATCTATGGGCCGCATTGATCACGTTCGCCGCGATCATGATGTTGTCATAAATGAACTCTGCCCTATAGGTGTTGTTCGCCAGAATGCCGCCGACTTTTGCCGCTGCAAGGAAGACGAAATCCGGACGTTCCTGTTCAAAGAATGCGTCGACATCAGCCTGGCGCCTGAGGTCCAGCTCCTTGCTCGTCCTGAGGAGCAGATTGGGATAACCCTGCTCTTGAAGGCGTTTAACAAGGGCGGAGCCGACCATTCCGCGATGGCCGGCAACATAGATCTTCGAACCGCTATCCATGTGACCGCTTCTCTCGCTCCGCGAGCTCCAGGTCAGCATCGACCATCATGTTGACCAGACCTTCGAACGTGACCTTGGGTTCCCAGCCCAGCTTGACCTTTGCCTTTGTGGGGTCGCCGAGCAGCAGGTCCACCTCGGTGGGTCGGAAATATTTCGGGTCGATCTCGATGACGATCTTCCCGGTTTTCGCGCAGATCCCCTTCTCGTGCACACCCGATCCCTGCCACTGGAGCTGCATGCCCAGGCGGGCAAAGGACCGTTCGGCGAATTCGCGGACCGAATGCGTCTCGCCCGTGGCGATGACATAATCGTCGGGTTCCGCCTGCTGGAGCATGAGCCACATCAGCTCAACGTAATCGCCGGCATAGCCCCAATCGCGCTTTGCGTCGAGGTTGCCCAGATAGAGGCAGGACTGCATGCCAAGCTTGATCCTGACCGCCGCGCGGGTGATCTTTCGGGTAACGAACGTCTCGCCGCGGCGGGGAGACTCGTGGTTGAAAAGGATGCCGTTGCAGGCGAAGAGGTCGTAGCTTTCCCGGTAGTTCACGGTGATGTAGTAGGAATATGCCTTGGCGCAGGCATAGGGAGACCGGGGATAGAACGGCGTGGTCTCCCGCTGCGGCGTTTCAACGACCTTGCCGTAAAGCTCGGACGACGAGGCCTGGTAGAACTTCGTGTTCAATCCGGTCTCGCGGATCGCCTCGAGGATCCGTATGGTGCCGAGCGCAACGACCTCGCCGGTATATTCAGGTACATCGAAGGAAACGCGCACATGGCTCTGGGCGCCAAGGTTGTAGATCTCGTCCGGCTTCACGTTGCGCAGCACCCGGTTCAAGGAGCTGGCGTCGTTCAGGTCCCCATAATGCAGAAAAAGGTGTACGCCCGTTTCGTGCGGGTCCCGGTAGATATGATTGATCCTGCCTGTATTGAAGGACGATGACCTCCGGATCAGTCCATGAACTTCATAGCCCTTTTTCAGCAGCAGTTCAGCGAGATACGATCCGTCCTGCCCGGTGATGCCCGTAATAAGTGCCCTTTTCATTATGCGTAAAAACCCCTTTTCTTATGATAAATCAATTGTTTCAATATAATTTATCTTACGCTCACTGTCAAGAAGTTATCTGCTTCCTGCCGGGTGAACGCCCTCCCTCCGGATGCAAATTCCCATGATGAACGCAAAGCTGAGACGGAGGATGAAAATATTGAACAGGGAATCCGTCAATCCGGCAACGAGGTAATGAATGGCGACCGCCAGTGCGAGAAATGTCAGTTGTCTCCGGTCCTGCGGGACCGTTCCGAGGGGAAAGGCAAACCGGAACACGCTGACAAATATGGAGAGCAGCGCAGAGAGGCCCACGAGGCCCGTGGTTGCCATGGAGAAAAGGTACATATTATGCGGCTGGTTGAACTGCAGCAGGGACTCAGGGTAGGCGCCCGACGCAATATACCGGTGCATGGTTACCACGTAATCTCCCGTCCCAATGCCGAAGACCGGGTTGGACAGGAACATGGAAAATGCTCCTTTCCACATGAGAAAACGCCACCCCATGGAAGTTTCGCGCTGTCCCTCAGCGTACTGCAGAATATCCGTTATGCCGATATCCACCCGGTCATGGACAAGGGGAATGAACAGGTAGGCCAGCAGGCTTCCGGCCGCGACCGCGCCGAGGACAAGGAAAAATGCCCTCTTTTTCGGGGAATAGAGGTAGGTAAGGACAAGGCCGCTCATGATCAGGCCGAGCCAGGCGGTCCGGGAGATCGAGAACAGGATGGAAAAGGCGGCCAAGGGCAGAAAGACCTTGAGCAGTGCCTTTCTTCCGGGGTTGTGCCGTTCAGGACCGAACAGAAAATAGGATAGTGCTGCATAGACGCCTACGGCGTTGATGTTGGCGAACCAGATATGGTGGACATGCCTCGGATAGACGGGAAGGGAGAACTTGCGGTCGGCGATGACCCCCAGGTAGGTCAACAGACCGATCATATCGAGAACAAGGACCCCTGCGATGAAGATCATGATGAGATTGTCGATCAGCTTTGACCGTTCATCCGTATCGAGGACAGTGTCGATCACGACCGATGTCATGAAATACACGAGGAACAGGCCGGCGACCTTGTTCGCGATCCCGATCCCGTCTGCAAGCCTTTCCGTGTAAGTGATGCCGATGACCGTGATGGCAAGATAGGCAAGCAGCGGAATGACGAGGGGCTGGTCGATGTTCGAGAGAATATTCCTTCTATACTCTTGATAGCGGGCCGTAAGGACCAGCGAGACCACATATATCAGCGTCATCATGACGTTCGCAGCGGTCTTGGACAACGCCAGGCTTAAGCTGAAGATCAAAAGGAAAACGACCAGTGATTTATGATGGGCGGTTGTTGTCATGTGCTGAAGTACGCTTTCTTGATGCATCTGAACATTGAAGCTCCCTGCAGCAAGCTGCAGGGAATCTTCGATCGTCAAGGTAATATTATTTATTCTAATCGCTCGCTAACCCCGCAGCAAGCTACGGAGAATGCGCTCGCTCCTCGATTCGTACGACTTATTTTTTCCTGCAACGATGATCAGGCGCCCTCCGAAGAATATCTCGTCCGGCTTGACGGGTCTTATTCTCGTTGATCTCCCCGGCGGCGTTTCGGTCCCGATAGTTCCTGTTCACGCCGCGGGATCAGGAACGGTCCTGCATCAGGTCTGCCCGCGAGGGTGATGCAGGAGCGAACGGAAGTATCGTTCGTAATCGTCGACCATCCGTTCACGTCCGAACTTGCTGTGCACCCAGGCAGGGGCGGCTTCAGCCATGGTCCTGAGCCGTACATCGTCACCGAGAATGCCGGACAAGGCGCCGGCCATTTCGGACGCACCACCGTCCACCAGGAGGCCGCAGGGCGAGCCCTCCAGGGAATCCCTGATGCCGCCTGCATTGAACGAGACGACCGGCCTGCCCATTGCCATTGCCTCGAGGATCCAGATGCCGAAGCCTTCATTCCGATAGGTGCTGACCGCAATGTCGATGTCAGCGTAGAAAGAGAGCATGTCGTCCTTTGCAAGCCTTCCGGGCCATAGGACAGAGCCCGTAAGGCCGAGCTCTTCCGCCCGCTGTTTGAATCTATCCACAGCAGGGCTTCCCGAGTCAGTACCGACAATGGCATACCGTGTATCGGGAAAACGTCCCCGGAGGAAGGCAAGCACATCGAGGAACTCGATCTGGTTCTTCCAGAGGTCTCCGACCGTGCCGATGATCTTTACCGCCGGGGCAAGACCGAAGCGATTCCGGAGCCATCCCTTCTGGACCGCGGCCGGCCTGAACTTGTCAAGATCGATCCCGTAATAAAGGATCGTGGTCCTCGATGCCAGGACCGGATCAAAACTGACAAGCCGGTCCCGGATGTGCCGCGATATGGTTGCTATGGCGTCCATGCGACGGAGCAGGAACCGGGACCGGATGAACTCCGGGACCTGGGGTGTGTACATGAGCACAGGGCGCTGTCCGGAGAACCGTGCGGCGAAAAGCGACTGGATGATGTCATGGCCGCGCTGGATGTTCACGATCTCGTAGCGTTCCTTGCGTATGATGCCGGCGATCTTGAGGACCGACGTGAGCGCCCGTAGACCCGACCGGTCGATCGGATAGAGAGTGATGCCGCTCCCCTTGAACATCTCCACGAGCGGAGTGTTCGGACGGCAGACGAGGCCGACCTGGATGCCCTTCTTGAGAAGGCCGGGAAGCAGTTCCCTGAGGAATTCCTCTCCCCCTCCCCGCTTGCGAAAATTATTCACGAACAGGATCTTCATCTTAATTGGCGTCTTTCTTCAACATTATTTGGACGACGAACCCTGGTCCTTCCCGGCATATTCCCATGCCTTCGCATATTTGGCGAAGACATAGTAGGCATGAAAAAGGTTGATCATGAGACCATGCTTGCCGTCAAGGAATCCCAGGCGGACAATATATTTCAACAGGAACGTGAATACCGGCCTGAAGACGATGTTGATCCATGACGTTTTCCGGGCCGGAATGCCCTTTTCCGCCATGACGTCGACGGCCAGGCTCGAATACTTGTTGATGGAGGCGAGGTACGATGCCAGGTCGGGATAGGCATAGTGCTGGATCGCATGCTCTGTCGTGCCGACCGATCCGTTCACCTTGACCGCTTCATGAACAGCCCGCTCCTCGAATCGGCCCCTGCCCTTCCTGAAAAGTCTCAGGTTGTAATCGGGATACCACCCGCCATACTTCACCCATTTGCCGAGAAAGAAGGTCTTTCGCGGGATACGGTAGCCGTCAACAGACGCAGGAGATGCTATGATCCTTTTGATCTCGTCGGCAAGCCCCTTCTCGACCGGTTCGTCAGCATCGAGGCTCAGCACCCAGTCGCCCGTCGCCCTGTCGATGGCAGCATTCTTCTGCTTCCCGAAGCCAAGCCAGTCCTGGTGGAAGACCCTGTCCGTGAACTCGCGGCAGATGCTCACGGTCCTGTCCGTGCTGCCTGAGTCGAGCACGACGATCTCATCGGCCCACCGCACGCTCTCCAGGGTGCGCCGGATATTAGCCTCTTCGTTCAGCGTGATGATCGTTACCGAAAGTTTGGCGGTCATTTTGCTTTTCCGTTTCCCCGGGGAACGATCGATCTGACCTTGACCAGAACGGCTGCAAGCGCATCGGCAACGGCGATCTGGTCCATGCATGCATGGTCGCTGCATTTGTGCGGCCTGCAGGGATGGCAGGCAAGACGCTTCGTGACGACCGAATGCCCTTCGCCCCAAGGCCCCCATTTGCGTTCGTCCGTGGGACCGAAAAGCGCGACCACGCGCACGCCTGCGGCAGCTGCCATGTGCATGGGGCCCGAGTCTACACCGAAGAAGAGGTCGCAGGCCCGATACACGGCGATGTTCTCCCGAAGGGATGTGACACCGCAGAGATTCAGCCCATTGAAGGGCCCCTGCGTCTCGATCGATTCGTACAGCGGCGAATCACCCTTGGCGCCGGTATAGACGAACCGTGCCTGATACTGGTCGCGGAGCGTTCGCATGATCCCGGCGAACCGGTCCAGAGGCCACTGCTTTGCGGGAAGGCTCGCTGCTGCGTGAATGATCACTTTGAGGTCCCCCGCCTTCCATCCGGCTTCAGCGAAGAGGGTGTCTGCCTTCCGGTCCTGTTCCGGCGTGGTCCACAGCTCAAGATGGGTCGATCCGACGGGCACATCGACCACCCGCAGGCAGTCCAGAAAGTTCTCGACCTCGTGCTGGTCATGGCGGTACTTCACCGGGTCCGTAAGGAACAGCCCCCTGCCCTCGGTCGCAAATCCGATCCGGCGCGGGATACCAGCGGCCCATACGAGGAGCGCGCTCGACAGCGAACGTTTCAGCACGAAAACAGCGTCATACCGTTCCTTGCGAAGCATCTGCCAATAATGCACGTTCCCGGCGATCTTTCCCCGATCGGTGCTCTTGCTGTACCGGTGGATCGTCTTCAGCTCGAAGGGGATCACCCGGTCCACATAGGGGCACCCTTCTATCACCTGGCCCGAGAAAGGCTCGATCATCAGGTCGATATGCGCCTTTGGATATGCCGTCCGGAGGTTTCTCAGGAACGGGACGGTGAGGACCGTGTCTCCGATGAACCGATAGCGCATTACCAGGATCTTGTGAGCTGCAAGCTTCATGTGCGGTCCGATGCCTCTTGTCCGATGATCCACTGGACCGCCTCAGCGAGGTCGTGTGCCGTGAGGACCGGGTCGCCCACATGGGCAGGCCGTCTATTTCCGGGATCATCGGGCGAGTAGCCAGTACTCACAAGGATGGACCTCATTCCGGCCCGGTGGCCGAGTTCCACATCGCTCCACTTGTCGCCTATCATGAAGGACCGTTTGAGATCGATCGCAAGGTCCCTGGCCGCCCTCTCCAAAAGTCCCGTCTCCGGCTTCCGGCAGTCGCAGACGATCGTATACTTTTCCTTCCCTGCAGTAGGATGATGCGGGCAATAATAGATGCCGTCGAGCAGAGCACCGTCGTCCATCAGCATCCGCCTGAGGAGACCGTGTGCTTCATCGACCAGGGATTCGGGGAAATAGCCCCGTGCGACGCCCGACTGATTGGTCACCAGGACCACCTTGTAGCCGGCCTCGTTCAGCCGCTTGATCGCAGCGCCGGCGCCCCGAATGAGCTTCAACATATCGAGACTGGTGAGGTACCCCACTTCCTCCGTCACCGTGCCGTCCCGGTCAAGAAATACCGCTTTGTTCATAATGAGCGAACTACCGCCTCCTCCCAGGCACTGCTCTCAACAACCTCCAGATCGATCCTGACGGCCCATACGCCTTTTGGCGCCATGTCTTTGAGCCTTACACCGTCCTTCTCGGTCGTCGCCAGCAGGGAAGAACTGTGTTCACCTGCCTGCCGGATGAGACCTGCGAGGTCCGACCTTGTATAGGCATAGTGATCGCCGTAGACGGCGGTTCCTGTCACCTTGGCCCCCAGGGTCCCCAGCAAAGAAATAAACGAGTCGGGCCTGGCAATGCCGGCAAAGGCAAAGACCGGTTTGCCGCGAAGGAAATCAAGGGGCCTGGTCTCGCCCGTTGCCACATCCATGAGGTCCCGCGGTGAATACCGCGCAGTGAAGACCGGGGCACCGGTGAACCGACCGACGACCTCTTTGAGCTGACCGACGTTTTCGGTCCTGTCCGATCTCGTGATAAGCACGATGTCCGCACGCTTGAGAGCCGTCAGCGGCTCCCGAAGTATCCCGGCTGGGAACAGCCTGCCCGATCCGAAGGGATCGACAGCGTCGATCAGGACGATGTTCAGGTCACGCTTCAGACGGATATGCTGGAACCCGTCGTCGAGAATGGCTACGTCAGGTCGAAAACGCTCGATCGCAGCCGTACCCGAACGGTACCGGTCGGCGCCTGCCACGACCGGGACCCCCGGATGCCTGCGTGCTATCAGTACCGGTTCATCCCCACCCGAGACCGGGTCAAGTACCTGTGCGATGCCGTCAGATACGACCAGGACGGCTGAACGATCGGACCTGCCGTAGCCTCTGCTCAGCACGACCGGTTTCCTGCCGTGCTTAAGGAGTATTCCGGCAACGTTGACCGTTGCCGGTGTCTTTCCGGTCCCCCCCAAGGTGACGTTGCCGACCGATATGACCGGCAGGGGGAGTTTCCTCGATCTGAGCAGGCCCCAGCCATAAGCCCGGGAGCGCAGATGAACGGCCGTTCCATAGAGCAGGGAAATAAAAAAGAGAAGAGCCCTTATAATGCCTGAGCTCTTTCTGCCGTACATGATGTCTTCTATGTCTCTTTTATTTACCAACGATCAGCCCATGGACAGCATCGATGGTCCGTGCCGTGGCCCCGGAATTTTCCGCAATCACTTTAAAAGCCTTTTCTCCAATCAGCGAGGCAAGTTTGTTGTCTTTCAGGAGGTTATCCAGATTGCCATAAAGTTCATCTTTATCTTTTACCATGATGCCGCCGCCTGCCCGAATGAGAGCTTCTGATATCTCCTTAAAATTGAACATATAACTGCTGAATATGACAGGCTTTTTCATGGCTGCCGGTTCAAGAAGATTATGACCTCCGACCTTCACAAGGCTTCCGCCGACAAAAGCAATGTCGCATAATCCGTAAAAGGCCCTCAGCTCACCGATGGTATCGAGCAGGACGACGTCTCTGACCGGTCCCTTCATACGCGTTCTCCTCTGACATTCATACCCTGCGCTCGTGATGATCCCGCAGACCTCGTCGAAACGTTCGGGATGGCGCGGCGCAATAATGAGCACCAGATCAGGATACTTTTTCCGTAGACGGCCGTATATTTCCAGCAAAATAGCCTCTTCACCACGGTGAGTGCTTCCGGCGGTAATTACCCTCCTGCCGGGAGCGATGGAAACCGGCAGATGTTGAGCCGTTGGGATCTTCTGGTCGAACTTGAGGTTTCCGGTGATCGTGACCTTGTCCGCGGATGCCCCTATGTCCTTTATGCGGACCGCGTCTTCCTCGGACTGCATGCAGAACAGGGTAACATTTTCGAAGACCTGGGTGAAGAAGGCCCTGAACTTCAGATAATTGCCGTATGACTTTGGAGAGATCCTGCCGTTGATCAAAGCCGAGGGTATCCCCTGCCGCTTGAGCTCCCGGAAAAAGTTCGGCCAGATCTCTGTTTCAGCCACCAGGACGATGACAGGGTTTATTGTTTTGATCACCCGGCGCACGATCCAGGGATAGTCAAAAGGAAAATAGAAGACTGCATCGGCCTCGGGGACCCGCTGCTTTGCCGTGTGATTTCCCGTTACAGTCACTGTTGAAAGTATGAACTTGCGATTGGGGTACTTTTTTCTCAGGTCCCGTATGAGCGGGTGCGCCGCCATTACTTCGCCGACAGAAACGGCGTGCACCCAGATGGGCCGTGTATCGTTCAGGACCCGCAGGACACCCTTGCGAACACGGCCGATCTTCTGCGATATGCCGCCACGGTACTTGGGCACCGTGAGGAGTTTGAACAGGATGTAAGGCGAGAGAACGATGGTTACGATGATGAGCAAGAGATTGTAAAGGATATACATGGGTCATTCACCTTTTTGAGGAGCCTGATGAACCGAAGAACGCATCCGCACGTGCCATGAGGGCGTTAAGCGCAACGGTCAGCTCTTTCCGTTTGTTCTCCAGCTCTTCTACACCGGTACCGTTTACGAGGATCGGTTCCCCGTACATGATCACGCATTCCGTGAACGGTTTCGGCAGCATATATTTGTCCCAGATCTTTTCGAGGACCCATGAGCGCTTCGCACCCATGACCAGCGGCACAATAGGCTTCCCCAGCTTTCCCGCGAGGGAGGTGATCCCCTGCTTCACCTCGTAGATCGGGCCGCGCGGACCGTCAACGGCAAGGGCGATGCTCTTCCCGTCCCTGAGCGCTTTCATAAGGCCCAAGTACGCTTGAGCCCCCTTGCGCTTGCTTGAACCGCGCACGACGCCAAACCCGAAGCGACTGATAATTCCTGCCTGGATCTCGCCGTCGCGGCTCTCGCTCGCGGGAATAACGATATTCGAATCGCGGTGAGTAAAGAACAGGAGGAACTGCCTTCCGTGCCAGAAGGCGTAGATGCAGTTCATCCCTTTCGATGCCAGTCCCTGGGGTATCTTCCGGTCCACGAACCGGATCCGGAGAGTTCTGCTCCAGAGCGACATCAGGGACCAGGCGATGAATGAGAGAAATCGGGCCCTCATCAGTGCTTCACTCCCTGCTGTTCATCGCGGAACTGCTGATCATAGAGGTGCTTGTACTCACCGGCATGGGCCAGCAGTTCCTCGTGCCGGCCCTCTTCCACGATCCTGCCGCCCTTAAGAACGATGATGCGGTCGGCGTTCATAACGGTGGAAAGGCGATGGGCGATGACAAAGCTCGTCCTGCCCTGCATGAGCGCGTCGAGGGCGTTCTGGACCTCACGCTCCGATTCCGTGTCGAGCGATGATGTCGCCTCGTCAAGGATGAGTATGGGGGCGTCCTTGAGCAGGGCACGGGCAATGGCGATGCGCTGGCGCTGTCCGCCCGAGAGCTTGACTCCTGATTCGCCGATCAGGGTGTCATATCCTTCGGGAAGGGAGCGGATGAAACCATCGGCGTGGGCAGCCTGGGCCGCGCGTACAATATCATCGAACGATTTTTCCGTATAACCGTAGGCGATGTTGTTCCGGATGGTGTCATTGAACAGGATCGTCTGCTGCGTTACGATCGCCGTACAGGACCTGAGGGATTCAAGGGTCGCGCTGCGGATGTCGGTGCCGTCGATAAGGATCGCTCCCCGGGTCACATCATAGAACCGGGGCAGGAGGTTTACGAGGGTGGTCTTCCCTCCTCCACTCCTGCCGACGATGGCAATGGCCTCGCCGGCTTTTACCGTCAGATTGATGTCTTTCAGAACGGGTGTATCCTCGTATTGAAAATAGAGACCCTTCAGCTCGATCGTCCTGAAATCGCGGGAGAGCGCTATCGCACCCTCCTTGTTTTTGATCTCCGGCTCCGTATCGAGGACCTCGAAGATGCGCTTTGCCGCTGCAATGCCGTCCTGAACGATATTATTGATGCCGTTCAGGTCCTTGAGAGGACGGTAAAAGAAGACCAGGGCGACGGTGAAGGAAAAGAAATCGCCCGGGCTCATGGTCTTGCTCACGATGATCGCGTAGAGACCGTACAGAATGACAAAGGCGGTCCCGGTCATGGAAATGACCTCCATCACCGGATGGGAAAGCGCGCTGGTCTTGATGGACCGCATCAGCGAGTTGAACAGGTCCTTGTTCCGCGCTGCGAACCGCCTGCCTTCATAGAGCTCCATGCCGAAGGCCTTGACGATGCGGATACCCGAGATGGTCTCGTGGAGATGCGTCGTGAGATCGCCGATCTGCTCCTGCATCCGGGTGCTTGTCTTGCGGAAGCGCCTGCTGAACTTGGACAGAGCGATGCCGGCAAAAGGCAGAACGATCAGCGAAAAGGCGGCCAGGCGCCAGTTCAGATAGAGAATATAGCCCGTCAGGGCTGTCATGGTAAAGACGCCCTGTACAAGGCTGGACGGCACCCGGGTCAGTGCGCCCTGCACCAGGGTCACGTCGTTGACGATCCGGGACATGATCACGCCCGTAGGCGTTCTGGTGAAGTAGGAGAAGGAGAGGTTCTGGATGTGCGCGTACAGCTGGTCGCGGATATCGTTCACGACCTTCTGACCCACATACCCCATGAAGTAATCTCGGCCGTACCAGGTGATCCCCTTCAGGATGCTGACGATGATAAGGGCAAGGGGCACCCAGCGGCCCATCTTCCAGTCCATGCCGATGATCACCTTGTCGATCACCGGCTTGACCAGGTAGGTTTGCGCCGAGATCATGGCGCTTGCGAGCAACATGAATACCGCCGCCCAGATGAGACGTATGCGGTAGGGCTTGAGATAGCTGAGGAGCCGTCGATATATTTCCATGGCCGTTTACGCCCTTTTCTCCAGCAGCTCGATGACCGCTGCCGCCGCGCGCCGCGACGCGCCGCCTTCCCCCAGTATCTTCCGCACGCGCACGAGCTCTTCAGTGATCCGGCGATGTTTCTCGGGATCGGCGAGGATCGTTACGAGCTCCCCGGCGATCCGTTCCGGTGTCGCGTCGTTCTGAAGGAGCTCCGGTACGACAGCCCGTCCTGCCACGATGTTCACCAGGCCGAAGTTTCTCACACGTATGAGCATCCTGCCGATCCAGTACGTAAGCCGGGACGCCCGATAGACGATCACCATCGGGACCGCCATGAGGCCCGTCTCGAGCGTTGCCGTGCCCGACGTCACCATGGCCGCGTCCGATGCGCGGAGCACATCGTAAACCCTGCCGTCGACGATGGTGAGCGGAACCCCGCTCTTCTCGATGAAGCCCTCTACGAACTTCCGATCGAGCGTGGGTGCCACGGGCAGGATGAACTGGAGGTCAGGATATCGTCCCCGCAGTATCTTCGCGGCTCGAAGCATATCCGGAAAGAGATGCATGACCTCCTTCCTTCTGCTTCCCGGAAGAAGGGCGATCGTGCGCCGGTCCTGCCTGAGTCCCAGCTGTCTGCGCGCCTCGTCACGGGTGAATGGGGAATCCACCACGTCGGCGAGCGGATGGCCGACGAACCGAACGTCAACGCCAGTGGCACGGTAGAGCTCGACCTCAAAGGGAAAGACCACGAGGATTGCCTCTACCAGCTTCGCGATGGTCTTCACCCGCCCCTTCCGCCACGCCCAGACCTGGGGGCTGATGTAATAGAGCACCGGGATGCCGAGCTTTTTGGCCGCTTTGCCGGTCAGGATGTTAAAATCCGGGAAATCGATCAGCACGAGCAGGTCGGGCCGTTCTTCACGCAGGAACCGCTTCAGCTTCGCATAGACGCTGTAGATCGCGCCGATATGGGTCAGGACCTCTGTTGCGCCTACGACGGCGATCTCGGACGCGTCCGCCAGCATCGTTACGCCGGCCTCGCGCATCCTCCGGCTGCCGACACCGTAGACCTTCAGGTCAGGCGACTGCTCGTGCAGTGCCTTCACCAGGTTGGCGCCATGGAGGTCTCCTGATGCTTCGCCGGCGATGATGAGGATCTTCTTCATGCCCTTTCCGAACTAGAGTGCCTTCTTGACCGCGTCCGAGACCGTCATGATCTGCTCCTCGGTCAGTTCCGGGTACATGGGCAGGGACAGAACGTCGTGTGACGCCTGCTCTGACGCGGGAAGGCTCCCCTGCTTCAAACCCAGACCCTGATAGGCCGCCTGGAGGTGGAGCGGTACGGGATAATAGATCATGGACGACATCTTTGCGTCATCGAGCCGCTTCTTGACGGCATCCCTGTCCTTGACCTTGATGGTGTACTGGTGGTAGACGTGCCTGCCGTCACCGCTCTCGACCGGCGTCTGGACACCCGGCACGGATAGATATTTTTTGTACAGGGCCGCGCTTTTGATCCGGCCCGCGTTGTAGGAATCGATGCGCTTGAACTTGACGTTCAGGACAGCGGCCTGGATCTCGTCCAGCCTGCTGTTGTAGCCTACCTCGTCATGGTAGTAACGGACCTTGCTTCCGTGGTTTCTGAGGCTCTGGAGCCGCTCCGCCAGTTTTGCATCGTTGGTGATGACCATGCCGCCGTCGCCATAACATCCGAGGTTCTTGCTCGGGAAGAAACTGAAGCAGCCGAGGTCGCCGAAGGCCCCGGTCTTCGTACCGCGATGGTCCGCGCCGAAGGACTGCGCGCAGTCCTCGATGACCTTGAGCTTGTGTTTCCGGGCGATCGCCATGATCGCGGTCATGTCCGCGGACTGTCCGTAGAGGTGGACCGGCAGGATCGCTTTCGTGCGCTTGGTGATGCGGGACTCGATCTGCGTCACATCGATGTTGAACGTATCCTGCCTGATGTCCACGAACACCGGGACCGCGCCCTGGTAGGAGATCGCCTCAGCCGTCGCGATGAAGGTGAACGGCGTCGTGACGACCTCGTCGCCGGGTCCGATGTCGGCGGCGCGAAGCGCAAGGTGGAGGGCATCGGTGCCCGATGCAACGCCGACGGCGAACTTTACGCCGTGATAGGCAGCGATGCTCTGTTCCAGCGCTTTCCCCTGCGGTCCGAGGATAAACGCGGTGTTCTCGATGACGCTCAGGACCGCCCTGTCGATCTCGTCCTTCATGGAATCATACTGGATCTTTAGGTCAACCATCGGTACTGACATGTTGGGATAGCTCCTCTCTCTCTGTGAACGGAACAAAGTCGGTAATGCTGTTCTCTATCGAATGGGTGATCAGTCTTGCCAGCGCCAAGGCGTTTCTGCCTTCAATGCCCGATACGGCAGGCCGGGACATCTGTTCGACACAGCCAATGAACGCCTTGATCTCTTCCAGGAGGGTGTCCCGGCGCTCTGTGGCGATCTCGGTCGTGACGAATTCGGGGACATCCCCTGCCCCCCTGCGGGATACGAATGCCTTCTGGGTCTGGTAGTCGGCGGTGTAGAGCGAATCTCCATCGAATATCTTGAGCGATCGTTTCTTTTCGTCCGATATCCTGCTTGCCGAAACGTCGGCAACACAGCCGTTGGCGAAGACGATCCTGGCCATGACCGCATCGATCTCCCGGGTGATGACCGAGAACCCCGCCGCACTCACTTTGCGTGGTGTTGATCCGGCCAGGCTGGTAACAATGTCGAGATCATGGATCATGAGGTCAAGGACCACGTTCACATCGGTGCATCGCACGGTAAAGGGAGCGCTTCGCTCCGCCTGCAGATATCCCGGTGATCTCAGGAGCGGCTGGAGGGACGTAATTGCAGGATTGAATCGCTCGATATGGCCCACCTGGAGGACGACCTTTTTCCGGGACGCCAGGGAGACCAATTCGTCAGCCTGTTCCAGGGTCACGGTCATGGGCTTTTCGAGCAGGACATGGACCCCGGCATCGAGGAACTGTTTGGCGATCTCGTGATGGAGCATGGTAGGAACAACGATGCTGACCGCATCGACCGTGCCCAGGATCCGGGAGGGATCGGCAAAAGCCTCCGTATTCAGCTTCCGGGCGATCAACTCCCCCCGTGCCCGGTCCTTCTCAACGATGCCTACAAGTTCGACGTTCGGCAGACCCGCATATTTTTCGGCATGGAACTGGCCGAGGTAACCTGCCCCGATGACACCTGCTCGAATCTTCTTCATGGTCCCCTGCCTGTACTCTTATGCTGGTGATGGGATACTTCCGTCCTTATCGAGCGCAACAATGGCGACGCCTGCCTGATCGGCCCGTGCAATGAGGGAATCCTTCTGGATCATGATGGTCTTTCCCGCTTCGATGGCGAGGCATCCCGCCTTGACCTCCAGCATGGAGATGACGGTCTGCAATCCAGTTGCCGGCAGATCGAACCGCAGGTCCTGCTGCGGTTTGCAGATCTTCACGACCACCGCGCCTTCCCGGCACAGGCGGCCGCCGCGGCGGATGGTCTCGTCGGTGCCTTCTATGGCCTCAACGGCAATGACCGTTTTGTCCTTGATGACGACGGTCTGGCCGATATCAAGCCGTCCGATCTCTTTCGCCATTTGCCAGCCGAATGCTATGTCCTTCCACTCGTCCTTCGTCGGTTTCCTTTTTGTCAGGACACCGGCGGGAGCGAGAAGATTGTCAAGATAGAGCGTTGACTCCCGGACCGTAATGCCCTCCGACTCCAGCTCGTCCGCCACGGCGCGAAGAAGGGAGTCATCGTGCTTGGCGACCATCTTGGCCAGAAGGGCCGCTCCCCGGAGGTCCGGTAGACCGCCAAACATGCCGGTCTTCTTGATCCCTCCTGCCATGAGCACATCGCTTACACCCTGGTCCTTGAAGAATTTTATGAGCTTTCCGAGATGGCCGAGCTTGATCCAGACGATCGCATCGGTCCACTGGGCAAGTTCCGGCAGGGTCTCCCCTTCGTGCGCCACGGCAACGACACTGAGCCCCTTCTGTTTTGCCGCCTTGGCGAACTCCAGGGGAAAATCGCCGCTCCCTGCTATGAGCCCGATTTTATTCATGTTCATGGTGTCGACCTATTTTCGATCCTAACGGGTGATCCCCCGCTTTGAGTTCTTCATGAACTCCATAAGGTGCATGGCTTCCGGGGACTCTCCCAACTCGGCTTTTACCCTGGCGAGCGCCTCTTCCAGGATGAGCCCTGACCGGAAGATGATCCTGTATGCCTTTTTCAGGCTGGCGATGGCCTCATCGCTGAATCCC
>JAGVOT010000043.1 GCA_020052615.1 Nitrospirota bacterium
CAAGCGCGCCGGTGTGGGACGAGGCGGCACGGGCGCCCGCCTCGGTGCCGCCGGACTTGAGCAGCACGATGGGCTTCAGCCGCGTTGCCAGCGCCGCCGCCTTGAGGAACCGTGTGCCGCTCACCACGTCCTCGATGTAGCCCAGGATGATGTCCGTGTCGGGGTCGTTCTGGAAGTATTCGATGAAGTCGATCTCGTTCAGGTCCGCCTTGTTCCCCAGGCTGATGAACTTGGAGAAGCCGATCTTGTTCCCCAGGGCCCAGTCGAGGATGGCGATGCCCAGCGCGCCGGACTGGGAGAAGAAGGCGATCCGGCCCCTGGGCAGCATGCCGCCCGCGAAGGTGGCGTTCATGTCGCTGTTTGTGTTGATCAGCCCGAGGCAGTTGGGGCCCAGCACGCGGATGCCCCGCTTGTTCGCGATGTCCTTGATCCGCTGCTCCAGGAGCGTTCCTTCGGCGCCCGCCTCCTTGAACCCGGCGCTCAGGATCACCGCCGCCTTGATGCCGGCAGCCGCGCAGTCGACGAGCGTGTCGGGCACGAACTTCGCCGGCACCGCGATGAGCGCCAGGTCAATGGCGCTTCCGGCCGCCGACGCCGCGGGGAATGTCCTGAGCCCCAGGATCTCGGGGCACGAGGGATTGATCGGAATGAGCTTTCCCGGGTAATGGTACTGGAGGAGATTCCTGAGCACGGCGTGGCCGACCTTGTTCGGGTCCGCTGACGCGCCGATGACCGCGATGGATCGAGGGTTGAACAGGGCGGAAAGCATGGTGTAAGTGTAGACGAGGAGGGGGGGAAGGTCAAGGAGACGGCAAAGACAGACAGGGGGACAGGGTACATCGTGACACGGGGACGCGGAGACGCGGAAAAAGAAAAAACAGACATGGCGACAAGGTGACACGGAGACAAGGGGGACAGTGAAACAGACAAGGAGATAAGAAGAACAGACAGGGGGACAGAACAACGCATACTATTGTGACAACAAAGGGACCTGTTCCAGGCAACCCTTCCCTGTGCTATTATCAGAGAGGTTACGGAGAAATTTCGATCGCTTATATCTTATAGAGAGAAGTCAGGAGGTTTGTATGAACGAGGTTTCCGGCGCGGACAAAGGCGCAGTTGTCATCACCGGTGCTTCGACCGGCATCGGATATGCCTGTGCCTTCCATATGGACAGGCTCGGGTTTCGCGTCTTTGCCGGAATAAGGAAAGAAAGCGACGGACGATCGCTGATCGAGAGATCGGCGGGAAGGATGACCCCGCTCCTCATGGAGGTGACCGACAGCGCCTCTGTTCTTGCCGCGGCGGACCGTGTTGCCGGGGCGGTCGGGAGCGACGGGCTGGCCGGCCTGGTGAACAATGCCGGCATCGTGGTTGCCGGCCCGCTCGAGTTCCTTCCCCTTTCGGAGCTGCGGAAGCAGTTCGAGGTGAATGTCCTCGGCCAGATCGCGGTCACCCAGGCGTTTCTGCCCCTGCTGCGGCATGCCCGGGGACGTATCGTGAATATGAGCTCCATCGCCGGCAGAGTGGCCTTCCCCTATCTCGGGCCGTATTCCGCGTCGAAATATGCATTCGAAGCGCTCAGCGACGCACTCCGGATCGAGCTCCTGCCCTGGGGCATCTCCGTCGCGGTTGTCGAGCCCGGGGACGTGGCGACGCCCATATGGAAAAAGTCCACCGCGGCTGCGCAGGAAACGGCCCGGAGCTTTCCCGCGCAGGCCATGGACCTCTACGGACATTCCCTCGAAGCGGTCACGAAGGCTTCGGAAAAGACGGCCGCGGCCGCCTTCGATCCCGTCCATGTCGCCCGCGCCGTCGAGCACGCCCTGACGGCGGCGAATCCGAAGACCCGGTATCTCGTGGGCTCCGGCGTGCGGCTCCGGGCGATTCTCAAGAAGATGCTGCCGGACCGGCTGTTCGACCGGCTCATCATTCGCCATATCGGGCTGCCGGGAAGATGAAGGGCGCACAAGGGGGATGAGCTCGCTTCAATAAAATGCCAGGGGACCGATGGTCGCCCTGGCATCATGGTGCTCGTTCTGAAAATACAGCAGGCTGCTTCTCTATCGCCGCCCGCCGCCCTTGCCGCCTTTCATGCCCGATCCTGACCCGGCCCCCTGTCTCTTCTGTCCTGAGCCTGCTCCGGACCCCGATCCCTGGTGCTCTCCGGTCCGGTCACGGTCCTGCCTCATCGTCCTGCTCTGGTCCCCGGTGCCGTCCATTTTCCGCTCACGGAGCTGCGTTTGGTCCTGCTGAGCGGCGACGGTGGTGGTTACTTCCTCAGCAAAGGCGTTGAGACCGAGCGTCAGCACGGCTGCTGCAATGACAAAAGACAAACTTTTCTTTAACATGGCACTTCTCCTTTTCCGCAGGTATGGTATATGCCGTTCCAGGTCCCTGCCCGAAGACTGGTGATGATGTGCGCGGCCGGTCGCCGGATGGACATTCTCTGCTTCGCACAACAGGAATGGCCGTCCGCCTGCGCAGGCTGCTTCCTCTGCCGCATGCACATGATCACCTGGTCCCCAAAACAAAGTCCGTAACCGCTACTGTGAGCTTGCGAATCGTTCTTAATTGTACTGATTAGACGTTGGAAGGAGAAAAAGGTTTCACAAAGAGTGAACAATTTGATCGTCAGTCCCGGGATACCCCGGAAGTTGATGACAACTCAACAAAAAAGGCGGGACAGTGTGACCTGTCCCGCCTTGTCCTGTTTGTCTTGCTGTCGCTCTGCTACTTTCCCGCATCCTTTTTGTCCTTCTTCTCCCTCGCCTCGTTCTTTTTCTTCTTGCCGGCCAGGTAGGCCTCGATGGGCCGCCAGCCGAAGGACATGCTGCCTGCCGCCGCCTCGGTCGTCACGTTCA
>JAGVOT010000074.1 GCA_020052615.1 Nitrospirota bacterium
TCGGGGGCGGTGCTGCCGTCGCACTCGGCGGTGCTGCCGGCGATGCTGCCTCTGAAGTCGAAGGGATCGTCGCCGTGGAAGGCGCCTGGTCCTGCGATGAGGCTCCTATGAATGCGGGCAGCCGGCTCTTGTTCCCCGCTGGCGATACGGCGCTCACGTTCAGTCCCGAGACGGCGCCGCTGCCTCCCTGCCCGGCCGCGGCTTCGAAGGTGATCCGCGCGATCATTCCCGATCCCTGGACCGGTCCCTGGCGGACCGCTGCAATTCGGATGGTGCCGGGATCGTTCGTATTCGACATCATTAACGCCCCGTCGATAAGGCCCCCCTGGTCGATACGCGGACCGCGAAGCACCGCGGGATCGTAGGACAGGGCAATTTCAAGACCTGACACGTCCTGGAACGCCTGTCCCTCCAGGACGAACACCCCGCCCCCGGACGGCGTGAGCGTGACCGTCGAAGCCAGGCCGGACCCGGCCGGCAGGGCGAACAGAAGAGCGGCAACGATGGGAGCGAAGCGTTTCATGGCCGTTCTCCTACGGCGTCACGGTCGACAGGCCGGCAGTCAGCGAAGGGATGACGGCTCCGTTGGTGTCCACCGGTGAAAATTCGCTCAGGCTGAAGTCGGATGCCGCCGGCATGCCGTCCGTTCCGACCGAGCAGGTGATCTTTGCGAACTCGCCCACCGGCATGCCCGCCGACCCGCTTGCAAGGGCGATGTGCAATTTCGCCGCGACCGAGCCGCTGGGACCCGTATACAGCGTGATGACCGTTGCCTGCCCGGCGGCAACCCCCGACGCTGTTACGACGCTGCTGTCGACGTTGCCGCTCGCATCCGTCTTGATCGTTACGTTGTCCGGGAGATTGAGCGTTACGCCCAAACCGCCGATCGTTGTGCCCGAGGACAGGGACCCCGATGTGTTCAACGCAATGACCGCCTTCTGTTCCGCGGGGGTGGTGTTTCCCGGTCCCGCGGGAGTGGTGGTCACCCCGCCTCCGCATCCTGCGGACAACGCCAGGCCCAGCACGACCAGGAGCGCCAGTTCTTTCGGATATCTCTTCAGCAGCATTTTCATGTTTTTTCCTCCTTCTGTCCGACGGCGTGCATTCCGCTGCGGCTCGTTTACCAGTTCGTCAGACCGACGACCCTTCGTAGAATGATGACAACGTCACCGATATCGATCTGTCCGTCGGGATCGGGTCTTCCGTCCGCGCCAAGGGGCGCCACGTCGCACCTCGTCTTGGTCACGGCATCGGTGATCAGCTGTTCTCCCGTGATATGCCGGAAGGCCAGGACGACATCGGTCAGATCGACGCTTCCCGAGCTGTTCAGGTCGCCAAGCATCGTATAGTGGACGTTCCGCTGAACGGTGGTGCTCACGCCGGCCTGGTTCGTCGCCGTGACCGCAATCGTGTGAAGCCCCTCAGCAGCAAGGACGGCGGTCGCGCTGAAGTTGCCGTTGCTGTCGAGCGCCAGGATCGTAGCGACGCCATCGACGGAAATTGAGGCCGTGCTCGTGCTCAGGCTGTTGCTGACCGTTCCCTGGACGGCAACGCTGTTGTTCGAGGTCGTGAAATCCGCAGAGGGGTTGGTGATCGCAACAGCCGGTTTCTGGTCATCGTAGACGACCGTGCGCTTCTCGGCGGTCGAGGTGTTGCCGGCGCTGTCCGATGCCGTGGCCGTGATCGTATTGAGTCCCGGCCGGAGGATGACCGTCGCCGTAAAGGTCGTCCCGCTCATCGATGCCACCTGCGGCGCTCCGCTGTTCAACACGATGCTGACGGTCGATGTCTCGCTCACCGTGCCGGTGACGGTCGCGATGGAGCCGGCTGTCGCGCTGTTGTCGGCAGGCGCCGTAATGGTCAGGCCGGGCGCCGCCTGGTCGAGCATGATGGTCCGGCTGTCCGTTGTTTTGTTGCCGGCCAGGTCCGTGGCCACCGTGGTGATCGTGTTCTTGCCGCCCGCAAGCGTGACAAGATGACTGAAGGTATTGTTGCTCTGCACGGGAACCACGCTTCCATTAATGACCAGACTCTGCATTCCGCCGGCGTCCTGCACCGTTCCCGACACATTGAGGTCCTGGTTCCTGGTCACTGACCCGTCGGGAAGCGAGGACACGGTCAGGGCAGGCGGATTCGCATCCTTGAACAGGGCCGACACTGCTGCCGACGCGTTCATCGATACCGTGCATGCCCCTGTTCCGGTACAGGCACCCGTCCATCCGGCGAAGGTCCAGCCCGATGCAGGCGTTGCGGTCAGCGACACCGCGGTGCCGCCGGCAAAGCCGGCCGAGCAGATCTGTCCGCAGTCGATCCCCGCAGGCAGGCTCACCACCGAACCGCTTCCGGTCCTGTTCACGGTCAGCGTGTTCGAGGCGGCCGAGGTGAACGATGCGCTCACCGTGCAGTTCGCTGTAACTGCGCCGGTGGTGTAGGTGGACCCGCTCAGCGCGCCTCCGCACCCGGTCACCGAGGCGATGGTGTAGCCGCCGTTCGGCGCAACGGTGAAGGAGATCGTTGCGTTCCGGTTCACGGTCTGGGGCACGGAAGGACTGATCGTGCCGTTCGCGCCGGCGCTCGGCGTGACCGTGTAAGTGTTGACCGCGAAGGTCGCTGAGATGCTGTGGCCGGCCAGGACATTCGTGAAGGAATAGGACGCAACCGCGCCGACGGAGGACCCGTCCACGAGGACGTCCGCCACATGATACCCTGAGCCCGGCGTAATGGTGAAGGCCCTTGTTGCTCCGTAGTTGACCGAGACCGCGCCTGCGGGCGTGATGGTCCCGTTCGCGCCGGCCGATGCGGAGATGGTGAAGGTCTTGATCGCGAAGGTCGCCGTGACGCTCCTGGCAGCGCTCATCGTCACCGTGCACGTGCCGGTCCCGCTGCAGGCGCCCGACCACCCCGTGAAGGTCGATGAGGCGTTCGGTGTCGCCGTGAGGACCACCGTACTCCCTGCCGCAAATACGCCCGAGCAGGTCGTGCCGCAGGATATCCCTGCAGGCGCCGAGGTCACCGCACCGCTTCCGGTCCCCGCGGAGCCCACGGACAGCGCGTACGAAGAGGCAGGAATGGTCTTGCTTACCTCCGTCGCGTACCCGCTGTGAAGCAGGGCGGTGTTGTAGGCCGTCACGTTAAAATAATAGGTAACGCCATCGGTCAGATTCGGCACCTGGTAGGTCAAAACGTTCCCGACATCGACCGTGTTCGTGTACACGCCGGTCGACGTGCCGTAATAGACCTTGTAGCCGGCAAGGTCGGTCAACGGCGCGCCGTCCTCATAGGTCGTCGGCTGCTGCCACGTAAGCGTTGCCGTTCCTGCCGACGCCGGCATGCCGCACAGCACCGTCATCATCGCGAACACAAAGGTCCCGATCAGCATTCTTCCCCATCCTGTTCTCAGCGTCGGCATCGTGACACCTCCTGGCAAATAAAAAAGCCTGCTCCGGAAGGGAACAGGCTGCGTTAAGTCAATGTCTTTCGTCGACTCTTCGGCAGCCCGGCAGTCCTTGTTCCGAAGGATCCGCGGCTTTGCGCCCTCCGGTTGCCCGGAGTTAGCCTTTTTCGGTTGATAAACGTGGTGCGGCAGAATTGTTCTTCTGCAGCTGGGGGGGATTATATATCAGCGGTTTCCGGATAAATGTAATTTGGATCACACATACTGATGTATGTCGATGGCGCCTTTTGGCCCGAGACGGCCCCCTGTCCCTTCCCCGCTGCTTGCCGCAGGGCGCTTCAATATGGCTTTCAGCAGGCCTCTATGGTACTATGATGCCACGTATGTTCAAGCGTTCAACACAGCGCCGAATGCTCCGCTTGGAGAAGCACATCCTGCTGCTCATCGCCGGCTGGTCCGCTGTCGTCATCGCCTCCCTGTCCTGGAACTATCATGTCACCCGTCTGAACAACATTGAAAAGGCGCGCGTCGTCGCCCGTTCCTTCTACGACCTCACCATCGAGTTCCGCCGGTGGGGCTCGCTCCACGGCGGCGTGTATGTGCCGGTGACCGATACGATGCAGCCCAATCCCTATCTGACCGTGGCGGAGCGCGACATCACGACCACGACGGGAAGGAAGCTTACGCTCGTCAATCCCGCCTGGATGACGCGCCAGGTATTCGAGCTCATCAGCAGGCATTCCGCCCTGCCGATCATCAGCCATCTGACCAGCCTCCGGTACGTCAATCCGGTCAACCGGCCCGATGCATGGGAAGAGCAGACCCTCAAGGAGTTCGAACGGGGTCTCCAGGAGCAGAGCAGCGAGACCGTCATGCATGACGAGCCCTACATGAGGATCATGCGGCCCTTCAAGACCGAACAGGCATGCCTCAAGTGCCACGGCCACCAGGGCTATACGGTCGGGGACATTCGCGGCGGCATCAGCATTTCCGTCCCCCTCAAACCGCATTTCGATGCGGAGTCCAAGGAGCGGAAAGCGCTCCTGCTGAGCCACGTCTTTCTCTGGTTCTTCGGGACGGGCGCCATCATGCTGTTCTCCCGGAACATCCAGCGGCGGCAGCGGCAGCTCATCGAGAGCGAAGAACAGTACCGGATCCTGTTCGAGAGCAATCCCCATCCGATGTGGGTCTACGACCTCGAAACGCTCAGGTTCCTTACGGTGAACGATGCCGCCGTGGTGCATTACGGCTATTCCCGCGACGAGTTCCTTGCCATGACCATCAGGGACATCCGGCCCGCCGATGATATCTCACCGCTCCTGGAGAATGTCTCCCGCATCACGACCGGCATCGACAAGGCCGGCATCTGGCGGCACCGGAAGAAGGATGGGACCGTCATCCATGTGGAGATCACGTCCCACGTGGTGGATTTCGGCGGCAGGCGCGGAGAGATCGTCCTGGCCAACGATGTCACCGCCGGCATGAGGCTCGAGGAACAGCTCCGGCAGGCCCAGAAGATGGAGTCCGTCGGCCTCCTGGCCGGCGGCGTCGCCCATGACTTCAATAATGTCCTCACCGCCATCATCGGGTACGGGAATCTCCTGCAGATGAAGCTGGCGAAGACCGACCCGCTCAGGTCCTATGCGGAGAACATCATAACGACCGCCCAGCGGGCCGCCCAGCTGACCCAGAGCCTCCTGGCGTTCAGCCGGAAGCAGGTCATTAATCCCGTTCCCATCGAGCTCAACGGCATCATCCTGCGTGTCGAGAAGCTGCTGAAGCGTCTCATCCGGGAGGACATCGAGCTCATCACCCGCCTCGCCCCCGCCGACACGACCGTCATGGCAGACAGCGTCCAGGTCGAGCAGGTGCTCATGAACCTGGTGACGAACGCCCGGGACGCCATGCCTGGCGGCGGGACCCTGACCATCAGCACCGAGATCGAGGAGCTGCATAAGGACCTGGTCGCGGTCCACGGCTACGGGAAACCCGGCACGTATGTCAGGCTCTCGATTGCCGACACCGGCGCGGGCATGGACGAGCGGACCCGCGAACGCATCTTTGAGCCGTTCTTCACCACCAAGGAGATGGGAAAAGGCACCGGTCTCGGCCTCGCCTCGGTCTATGGGCTCATCAAGCAGCACCAGGGGTTCATCGACGTGGAGAGCGAGCCGGGACGGGGAACGACGTTCCATGTCTATTTTCCGGCGCTCAAGCTCAAGCGCGGCACGGAAAAGGCTGGAGCTCCTGCCGAGGAGGTCTTGAAGGGAGGAACGGAGACGCTCCTGGTAGCGGAGGATGACGAGATCATCCGCACCCTTACGAGCTCCATCCTCACTGAATTCGGTTATACCGTGATCGTTGCAAAGGACGGGAATGATGCCGTGAGTGTTTTCCGGGAGAACCGGGACCGGATCAACCTGCTGCTGCTCGACGTCATTATGCCCCGGAAGAGCGGAAAGGATGCCTGCGAAGAGATGCGATCGATCAAACCCGATATCAAGGTATTGTTCATCAGCGGCTACAGCGCGGACATGATCAGCAAGGAAGGGATACTGGAAAAAGGATCGGGCTTCATCTCCAAACCGGTCTCTCCCTCGGAGCTCCTGCGGAAGGTCCGGGAGGCGCTGGACAGGAAGGATTGACAGGAAACGGCCCTTGGCGCGGATAGATGCGGATAAGCGTCGGATGCATCCGCCTTTATCAGGAAGTTGATCCGCATCTTCAGTGTCTAAATGCTCTCGGGTATTACAGCAGTATGCCGAGCCCCAGCAGGACCTGGACGACGTAAAGCGCCAGCAGGCACATCCCAAGGCCGAAGTGGATGTTCCGGTAATGCGGCTCCGGCCCGGCGATCCTGCGCGAGACCGCGTAGACCGCTGCTATGACGATGGCGATCATCAACCCCGCCAGAAAATGCAGCGGATATTCGAAGACCCTGCCCTTGTCCAGCAGCACCACGGTGATCCCCGCGAAATATCCCAATACACCCCATAGTGCGAACACCGGACCTGCCTTCCGGTGCCTCCGGACCGCGTCGATCGGGACCGGCGCTCCCGATGTTCTCGCCTGCCTGATCACATAGCCCATCCATCCCTGGTAGCAGAACAGGCCCATCATCGACAGGTTGAAGAACCCGTGAGCAAGTTTAAAATACGCGATGAGCTCCTTATCGATCATGCCTGTACTCCTTAATTTGCTCCTGTCTCCGTGTCCCCTTGTCCCCGCGTCGCTTAGAAGCGCCTACTTCTGGCTCCGTGTCTGCTCTTCCCTACTCCACCACTTCCAGCACCCCGTGCATTCCCCGCTCCTTGTGGCTCTTGAAGAACAGGAACTTATTGGTGCATTCGAAGGCATAGGAACCGGCCTTCGTGGCCATGAAGGAGATCTTCTGCGGTTCGCTCGACAGGTCGACCTTGAAATCAACGTCCGCCTCCGGCGCCTTGATGACGATATTGTGGGGAGTGATGCCGCCCGTCTTCTTGATGGTCAGTTCGACCGGCACGTTCACTTTCACCACCACGACGGCAGGATCAAAATAATATTCTCCCGCCGTCATTTCCACGCGCTGATAGCCGTCCTTGTCGATGGACGCCACAAAACGCTTCTGGGCCGGCTTGTCCTCTGCCAGCGCTGCTCCCACAACGAACAGTACAATGGATACTATGCTCAAAAGGTGTTTCATAATTTCCTCCCTTGGTAGTGTTTGTTTCTGTCTTCTGTCTTCTGTCTCCTGTCTCCTGTATCTTCAGCATATCGGATATTTTCCCCTGCTGAGATCTCTGCAGAACCCATTGATGGCCGCCAGTTCCCTGGCGACGATCATTTCGGCCTTTCGCGCGATGCTGCCGATCTTTTTGCCCCGCTCCAGCAGTACCTGCGCAGTGGCTACCTGCGGTTCGTTGATCGGCGTTCCGATCCGGGAGAGCAGCAGCACGTACACCTCCCGCGCTCCGTCGATGTTCTCGTACAGTTTTTTCGCGAGCCGGTGCGCCAGGACATTGTAGATCTTGCCCACATGGCTGACCGGGTTCTTGCCTGCCGCAGCCTCGGTGCCCATTGGCCGGTTCAGGGAAATAAGTCCGTTCACCCGATTGCCCCTGCCCACCTGTCCCGAGTCCGCGTCCTCGGCGGACGTGCCGAGGAGGCTCAGGTACACGCCGTTCAGTCCCCGCCCCGGCTCATCGAGCGTGTTGAAATGGACCTGCACCTTGCGGAACGCATCGAACTTCCGGGCGTACTTTTCCATCTCCTTCTGGAGCACCGCCTTCCGTTCGAAGTAGTTCTTCTCGTTCCAGACGAACCGCGAGATGAGCGGCATGGCCACGGTGAGGTCCAGGTCCTTTCCCGTCCGGAGGCCCATCACCTTGATATCCTCGCCGCTTTCAGGATATCTGTTCTTGAATGCAGCGGAGTTCATATGACGCTCCAGGGAAAGCACGGCCTGTTCGGTGGGGCTGAGCGGATAATAGCCAACCGCGGCCGAGGTGTCGTTCGCCCCCAGGACCTTTCCGGACCTCGCGAAGATATCGGTCAGTTCCTCCGAACCCCGGGCCAGCACGACGCGGTACTGAAGATGCCTCTCCGGGTCGACGAATCGCATGTTCTTCCTGAGCCAGGCCTTCACTGCGTCAATGGCGATGTCGGCGACACGGACCTTCTTCCCGCCTGATTCGAATGTAGCCCGGTCGCCGATGATCAGCTCCATGGGCTCGAGCACGCTCCCTCCCCCGAACAGTTTCTCGACCCTGCCGGCGGCCAGGAGCCCTTTGTCGATGTTATGGTGCAGGATGACCCCGAACTTCTTCACGTATTCCCGGGACAGCGCGATGGACACGGCCTCCATCATGGAATCGCAGAGATAGTCGGGATGGCCCGTGCCCTTCCGCTCGACGATCTCCACCCGATGTTCCGTTACGGGTTTTCCGTTATACGGTTCGATGACGATCATGAATATAGTGTAGCATAAAGTTCCCGCAGGCATTAAGCGAAAAGGCCGGCATCGTTCCTTGACTTTCGTTGCCTTCATCAGTTATTGTATAGGCCATGAAGAACGTCCTGATCGTCGATGATGAGCCCGACCTCGTAGAGCTGGTATCGTACAACCTGAAAAAAGAGGGTTTCCAGATATCCACGGCCCCCGACGGCGGGATCGCCCTGGAAAAGGCCCGGAAGAAGAACTTCGACCTGATCATCCTCGATCTCATGCTTCCCGGGATCCAGGGAATCGAGCTCTGCCGCATCCTGCGGAATGACCCCAAGACGGAGCGCGTTCCCATCATCATGCTGACCGCAAAGGGCGACGAGGCCGACCGGATCCGGGGCCTCGAGACCGGCGCCGACGACTACATGGCCAAGCCCTTCAGTCCCCGGGAGCTCGTTGCCCGCGTCAAAGCGGTGCTGCGCCGGTCCGGCGAGCAGGAGGCGGCGGGAAAGACGATCACCCTCGGCGACCTGGTCATCAACACGGAAACGTTCACCGTGACCAAGCGGAGCAAGCCGATGGAGCTGAGCGCCACGGAGTTCCGGCTGCTGCTCTACCTCGTCCAGCGCCGCGGCCGCGTCTTCAGCCGCGACCAGCTCCTGGACGCGGTCTGGAAAGGCGAGACCTACGTCGAACCGCGCACCGTCGACGTCCATATCCGGAGACTGCGCACCCAGATCGAGGACGATCCGTCGGCGCCCGTCTATGTCAGGACGCGCCGGGGCATCGGCTACTACGTGGAGTAAACGCATGAAACGGGGCATCTTCAAACGGATCTTCATCCTCTACGCGGCCATCCTGGTCCTTGCACTCCTCTTCATCGAGTTTTCCATTACCGGCACGCTCAGGGATCAGCACCTCGACAGTCTTCAGCGGAACCTCGCCGTTCAGGCTTCCCTCATCGCGGACCGCGTGTCGTTCGCCCCGTCGGGACAGTATGACGAGCTCTGCAGGCAGGCGAAGGCGAAGACCGGGGCGCGGGTAACGATCATCCTTCACGACGGCAAGGTCATCGGAGATTCCGACAGCGAAGCCGCGCGCATGGAGAACCACGCAGGACGGCCGGAGATCCAGCAGGCCGCGCTGAACGGCACGGGCATGTACATCCGGTACAGCGACACGGTCAAGCACGAGCTCCTCTATGTCGCCTACCGCGTGACCGCTCAGGGGAAACCGGCCGGGTATGTCCGCCTGAGCCTCCCCCTGGAGGATTTCGATCATGCCGTGACCTCCGCCAAGATCAAGATCATCCTCATCGTGAGCTTCGTCATCCTGATCACGGGCGCGTTCACGCTGTGGCAGATCGATTATCTGCGCAGGCTGACCCGGCAGATCAAGGACTTCGCCACGGCCCTCGTGCCCCGCGGCATCGGCAAGCGCCTGTTCCTTGCCGATGCGGGAGAGTTCAGCGAGATCGCCGAAAGTCTGAACAGCATGTCCGAAGAGCTCAAGACCGTCATCGAGGAGCACGAACAGGAGCGGAGGCGCCTCAATGAGATCCTCAGGAGCATTCCCGACGCCCTCCTCATCCTCGACAAGAACGGCGTCGTCCTTCTTTCGAGCGCGGCGTCCAGGCATTTCTTCGGCGACGCCCCCCTCATGGGCAGGCCGTTCATCCAGGTCGTCAGGAACAGCGCGTTCTTCTCCCTTCTCGACGAGGTCCGGACCGGCGGCGCAGCCGGGACGACGGAGTTCACGCTCGACCGGCCCGAGGAGCGCCACTGCGTTGTCCGGATATCGCCCCTCTTCCACGGGAACAACGTCCTGTCGGGCTTCGTCGCCATCTTCCACGACATCACCCAGCTCAAGAAGCTGGAGCAGGTGCGCAAGGACTTCGTGGCCAACATCTCCCATGAGCTCAAGACGCCCATCACCGCCATCCAGGGCTTCGCCGAGACCCTGCTCGAAGGCGCGCTGGACGACAGGGAGCACGCCGTCAAGTTCCTCGAGACCATCCGGTCGAACAGCAAGCGCATCAACAGCCTCGTGGACGATCTCATGACCATTTCCAAGATCGAGCTGGGCGTCATCGGCGTGGACAAGTCGGCGGTTGCCTTCGACGATATCGCCGACGCGGTCCTCCCCATCGTGAAGGAAAAGGCGGCGGCCAAGGGGATCGGGCTCAAGGCCTCCATCGCCCCCGATATCGGCACGATCATGGCCGACCGCGACCGCTTGATCCAGATCGTGACCAACCTCGTGGACAACGCGATCAAGTTCACCGACAAGGGCGGAGTGACCTTCGGCATCGGCGAAGAGAACGGCAGGCCCTTCCTCTTTGTGGAAGATACAGGGATCGGAATATCGGAGAAGCACCTTGGCCGGCTCGGCGAGCGGTTCTACCGCGTCGACACCGCCCGGTCACGCAAGATGGGCGGCACGGGCCTGGGCCTGGCCATCGTGAAGCATCTCGTCAAGGCCCATGGATGGGAAATGAAGATCGAGAGCGTCCCGGAGAAAGGGACGAAGGTGAGGATCATTCTATCGAGTTGAGCAGCGCCCGCTATCCGGGTTTGATCGAGAACGCCTTCCGCCCATGGATGCGATAAGCAGAGAAACCCCTCCGGTCGAGCGTAAACACCTCATCGGTTCCTGCCTCCTCCGCCAATACCACGAGCGTTGCATCGGCAAAATCCATGGGGACATCATGATACCTTTCCATGAGCGTCACAGACCGCGACAGGCTTGTCGCCGATTGCGGCACCAGCGTTGCTCCGCCCTTCAGCACGAACTCGATGCAGGCTTTCTGAGCCTTTACGGACGGCCCCAGTAAATAGAGCGCCTCGGTCAGCACCGGTTCGGTCGTCAGGAGTTCCCCGGAGAATGACCGCAAATCCTCGACGCATCGTTCGTGATTGCACTCGCTCCGATCAAGGAGCGCAACAAGAACTCCCGTATCAAGCAGCATACTACGCATGCTTTTTTATCCTCTTCATCAGGTGTTCCCGATGCGCCGAGCCGAGATCGGGGACCTTGCTCGAAACGGATCCGATAAGGCTGCTCACTTTCCTGTACGGTACCCCCTCCTCCTGGACGGCAGGCTCTTTCAAGAACCTCTCTAACGCCATTCGCACGATGTCGGAACGTTTAAGCCGGAGACGACTTGCATACTTCGTAACTTCCCTGTCCAGGTCTTCAGGCAGCCTCACCGTCAGTTGTGCTCGCATACACCAGCCCTCCTTCCGTTTGCATTACAATCGTAGTATATTGCAGTGCATTGCATTGCGTCAAGTGTATTTTCCGATGCGCAGGGCAGCATAAACAAATGATTCATTGGGGAGGAGAGATATTCCGCGCGGAACGGGTTCCGTTATAGAAGGGAGAGAAGCTATTGAGTGAATATAGTTCAGGCCAGAATAAGCATCGCAACAACCGGGATGGCCAGGATCAGCGTCGTCAATATCCACTTCTCCGAACCGGCCTCCCCCTTCACCCTGCCCTTCAGCGCCATAACAGCTGTTCCGATTGCCGCCAGACCGCTCACGAGCGCCAACGATAAAGCAATGAGCCCCCGCGTTCTGCAGCCCAGCAGGTCCACCGGCGAGAAGGCCACGACAAAGAAGAGGACCGGCATGATGGCTGGGATGAGGAAATGGCGAATGAGCATTCTCTTACCCGTCGATGGATTCATGAGCAGATCAACAGCGCGAAGCGACTCAGAACTCGGCGCTGACGCGCCGACTTTTGCGCGTCGCTGTCGAGCGCCTGGTTGTATCATGGTGTTCCGGTCAGTTTTAAAATAAAATTGTTCCTTTTGAACCGAAGTATTGTTTTACTTCTCGTCGAGAAAAGAAGAAGGCCTGATACCAATAAAAATAAATAAGGAAGAACTGTACAAATTTGCCCATAAACGCAGTCAGGTTGAACGCCGGTTCAACGATTGCCGGTATAGTCTGAACTAAAACCAAAATAGATGAAATCAAAATTAGAGGAATTACCCAATTACTCTGTTTTTTCAGTCCGAAGTACACTGCAATATATATGAATGCGAAAATAAGTGAGTTGACGGTATACTCAAGGGACTCTTTCCCTGATCGGTGACTCATCTCGGAAATGAAGGCGAGCAAGGCAAAGCAGGCAAGTCCAATATAAACGCGTTGAATAATACGGACCCGTTTTGATATTTGATTGTCAATCATCATAATCTCGTAAGCCTATTTCAATACAACCAGTACTTGTCTAGCCGTCTCCGGCTAGTAAGACACGAAATTCCGTTCTTTACCAGCCCGCAAAAATTCTGCCCGGCCGCACGCGGAAGATGGGTCGAGTATAAATCATCGTCAATATCGATGTCACGATAATCAGTGTATGATGTGACGGAAACCGACCCGACAAACTCGAAATTTCGATGTTGTCGAGTTTAGCGATGAACGTGTCAAACCACTTGCGATATTATGCACGAATATATGCCTGATTCACAACGATGTCAACGATAGCGAAGGGGTAATTTAACAGGCTGTTGAAAAACGATTTCGGGGTCTTTGCGAGCGAAGCGAAGCAATCTCGTCGTTAATCTTTTCAAGCACTACGGGATTGCTTCGTCGCTCA
>JAGVOT010000028.1 GCA_020052615.1 Nitrospirota bacterium
AGAGCCGACCCTCTTCGTACGGGCGGCCATCGTGGTCGGCATCGGCGTCGGCATCGCGGCCGCGGGAACGGTGAGCATCGTGACGGGCGGCCTGCTCGGGACGGTGATGGGTTTCGTGGTTTCAGCCCCCAAGATCCTGCAGGAGAAGAAAGCGGCAGCGGCGGCAGCGAAGATATAACGACCGGCAACCAGACAGCAGACCAAAGGCGGTGGGGATCAACCCTCACCGCCTTTTTTTTATTCCCAAGGTCTAAAAATCCAGCGGGCTTTTGGTCTCCTTGAGCGTCTTGCTCGGGACACAGTGCGTATAGATCATCGTGGTCCGCACATCACTATGACCGAGCAACGTCTGGATCGTGCGAATATCGTAGTTCGCCTGCAAAAGATGCGTCGCGAAAGAGTGGCGGAAGGTGTGGGCAGAAACCCGTTTCAAGAGCTTGGCACGACCGACCGCAGTATGGATATCCCTTTGCACATGCGACTCATGGAGATGATATCGCCGCTTCTCGTTCGACGATGGGACAAGTGTCAGTTTGTATGCCAAAAAGAACCACTGCCAGACCAGTTCCTTTCCTGCAGCCGGGTATTTCGTCTCCAGTTGGCTGTCCATGAATACTCCTGCATAGCCTGCCCTAAGATCTTCATCGTGTAACTTCTTCACCAGCTCGATCTGGGCCTTCAGCGCTGGCAGAGTAACCAGCGGCAGAGGCACGGTCCGGTCCTTCTGTCCTTTCCCGTCATGCACCGTAAGGACGCCCGCATCAAAGTTGAAATTATGGAGCCGAAGCTTCACGCATTCGAAAAGCCGTAGCCCGCATCCATAAAGCAGCTTTACCACCAGATCATACGGCGGCCGCAGATGATCGAGCACGGCATCAACCTCCTGCCGAGAAAGGACAACGGGGATATAGGGTTTGGACTTAGCCCGGACCGTGTCCCGATGATCGCCGAAATCCCTGCGCAAAATATGGCGGAACAGGAACAAGAGCGCATTGAATGCCTGATTCTGCGTAGAAGCCGCGACGCGCCGGTCTATTGCCAGGTAGTTCAGGAACGCCTTCACGTCCATTGGCGTCAGGGATGACGGTTTCTTGTTTTGCACAAAACCCTGAAAGTGCCGCAGCCACGTCGTATAGGTCTTGAGGGTCTTTTGCGAGTAGTGGCGCGTCCGGATCACGTTGAACAGTTCAGCGTAGACCTGCTTCCAATCTGAAAGATCCTCGATCACAGGCGCGCAGGCTTCTGTCAAAGCATGTAGATCGTGCTGCTGTGATGTTACCGACGCATCATTCTTGGACGCGAGCTGTCCCGGCTTCTCACAACCGCTGAGAAGTTCGCCATATATGGCCACCGCCTGAGCTGCTTGTTTTTGCTGGAATGGCGCTTTACCCTGTTCCTCTAGCGCGAGCATGAACCGGTCCGGACTCTCAGGATGCAACTCCGGGACCCCCTGTTTTCTGCAGAAAGCGAGATAGGAGCGGACCCACATTCTGAAGTAGCTGAGGTACTTCTGCGGAACCTGCTTCCGCGCCAGCAAAGCATCATACTGCACCAAATTGTCGGCATGGATATCAGTCATCGAAGTTATCCTGATGTGACCATCTGTCCGAAATAGCGTATTAGACTGTTAGCAGAAAAAATGCTTATGTCCCTATCCGGACAAAACATATGACACCTGAATACAGAATTTGATATAATGCGACAACTGTACAATTACTTGTTAACCCTGAAAAGAGAACTCATGTCACTTACTCAGATCATCTATGCACTCTTAACTGCGGTATTCGCTGCGCTCATATTGATTCCAATTATAATATGGCTCATAAAGAAATTCGATCAGGCCCTGGACAGACATAATGAAAACAAACCAGCTGAAGCATACACCCTCCCTAAAAATGCAAATGCGATCATCGCTAAAGAGAACATCCGCACTTTGTCATGGTATTTGCTGTACTTCATAATTGTTATCCTTGCCTTAGTCCACTTTTTAGGAAAAATCGAATATGGTGAAAACCTGCCATATATCATTTTCCTTTTTCTTGTCGGCATACCTTTCTTGATAGCTTTTGTCCATGTTGTGTCAAAAGTTGAGGATCAGAGCACGCGACTGGTGGCTTCCGGTTTTAGTGCAGGGCAAGCAACTGCACATCGGATGAAATGGTTATTAATAATCCCTGGAATTATGGTTTTGGTTATTGATATAACACTTCAAGTTGCCAATTCTATAATGGGATAAGGAATGTTAACAATCGCGTCGAGTGAGTCGCGAAAAGCACGCTCCTCACGCGAGCGTTAACCACTAGAATGCACGATGGAGGTTGTCTCAATTGAAGAAAAATAAAGTAGCTATTATTATCTTGGCTGTCTTAGCGCTTGGCGCCATTCTCGTTATGAAGAATCTTGATCGTCTTGTCGATTGGTATCAGTGGAGGAAAGCAGATATAGGGGCAGAAACAAGACATGATGAAACATTAAAGAAGTTCAAGGCTGGGAATAAATTGAGCTCAACTGAAATTGGCCAATTGGTCGCCTACTATTACCTAACGTCAAAAGAAGACGATGGAATAAAGCTTCTTCAGGAAATTCGCGAGAAACAAGATTCATATATGGCTTACTTTGGATTGTCTGAGTTATATGTCGTTAAAGCCAATATGGAAAAATCTGTAGAGCCTCATCGAGAATTCGTTTCGAAGGCTTACAATTACCTGTCGGAAGGTTTTAATAAGGTGCCGGACAAAACGCTTGCATACTTCATGAGGGCAAAGGGATATGCCATTTTAGGCTGTTCGGAACCATACATGGCCGATATAAAAAAGTCACTTGAAGAATCAAAGAAAGTCAAAACCGTAATGCTTGCCGATGGTTTCTATGTTGACCAAACAAGATTTGCTGAAGCGGTCGAAAACGAGACTAAACAGCACAAAGACTGGCAAGCTACCTGTCTTCTGAACGAAATACTAAGAAAATGATGTTAACAACCGCGTCCACAGCGACGCGCCCGAAGGCGGCGCGTGACGCGAGCGTTCTTTTCACCCGAATGCCTTCGTCCTTGTTATCTTGCATCGCTCTTCCCCGTCATGTTATAGTTCTCCCGGAATGAAACAACTTCAGGAAATACTCCGCCCGCTTATCGCAGAGCTCCGGGCAGGCGGAAAAACAATAGAGATCTCCGAACTTTGGGGCGGTTCGAAGGCCCTGCTCCTTCTCGAGCTGTTTCGCGAAAGCGGGCGCCCGCTCCTGGTCGTTACGGCAAACGATGAAGAGGCCGGCACCCTTGCCGAAGACCTGAGTTTCTTCTCAGAGAAGCAAAGCACGATCACCGCAGAGAACGCAGAGAACAACGAGGCAGCTCGTGAGGGAACAACGGAGATCCTGACTTTTCCTCCCTGGGCAGTCCTTCCTTTCGAGGCGGACTCGCCGGACAGCGGCACCGTCGGCGAGCGGATGCGCTTTCTCTATCATCTCACCACCAGCGGCCGGGGGATCTATGTCGCTTCCGTGAATTCCCTGATGCAGAAGCTCCCGCCCTGGGAGCTGTTCGCCGATTCGGTCAGGACCATCACAAAGGGGCAACAGACGGACCCTGACGTCCTAAGCAAAGCCCTGGTAGCGATCGGCTATGAGCACGCCTCTGTTGTCACGCGTGTTGGCGAATTCAGCCGCCGCGGAGGCATCATCGACCTCTTCTCTCCCGCCCACAACAATCCCATCCGTCTGGAGTTTTTCGGTGATACGCTCGAATCTCTTCGCGAGTTCGATGTGGAGACGCAGCGTTCCCTCGCCGAGATCCAGCGGGCCGTGGCGCTTCCTGTCCGGGAATTGATCGTGAGTCCAGTGCGGAGTGAAGAGCAGAGAGCCTCTGATAACGATCGCTCAACATCTCAAGTCGTCGAAGAACTTCTTAAACAGATCGATGAAGGCTCATTTCCTCCCGGCGCCGAATTCCTGGCACCTTTCTTCTATAGTATGGAGGACCTGTTCCGCTATCTGCCCGACCAGGCTTTGTGCGTTCTGATCGAACCCGACGACATCAAGAAACAGGCTGATTCGTTCTTCGCCAGGATAGAACAGGGGAGGAGCGAGGAAACCGCCGACGGCAGGACCCTGCCGGGGACAGGAGAGCTCTACCTGGACCATGACGGAATCATCACGCGGTTGTCGAAGTTCCCGACGATGAACATTGGCCTTCTTGGCGCCGACCCCGGGGGCCGCCGCATGGACACGAAGTCCGCGGCGTGGCTCGGTGTCCGGCTTCGGCCGAAGCATGCCCTTGGCCACGGTGATGCAACTCCGGAGAATGCAGAGGGAACAGCGAGCGGCCTCGCGGAAAAGCTGAAACAGCTTCGGGAGACGAATCGCGTGCTGCTGGTCTGCGGCACCGATGAGGCGGCGGAACGGTTGCAGCGCCTGTTCGGCGAGTACGGCGTGCCCCTTGCGCGCAGGTCGGCGATCGATCTCGATGACGACGAGCCCCTTCCCGTCGTCATCATGACCGGCAGGCTGTCCGCCGGGTTCGCGTGGCGGGACCTTTCGCTCGTCGTGATCACCGACGAGGAGATCTTCGGCAGCAAGGTCCACCGCCCGCGGGCCGCAAGATCAAAGGCCGCGCCATTCCTGTCGACCTTCAAGGAGCTGAAGCCCGGCGACTTCGTGGTCCATACGGATTACGGCGTCGGCGAATACCAGGGCCTTTCCCACATCGCCGTGGACGGGTTCGAGACGGATTTCCTGACGCTCCGCTACGAGCCCGACGCGAAACTGCACGTCCCCCTTGCCGCCCTCGACAAGGTCCAGAAGTACATCGGCGCGGAAGGCGCGCAGCCGAAGGTCGACCGGCTCGGCGCGCCGACCTGGGCCAGGACCAAGGAGCGGGTGAAGAAGGACATCCTCCAGATGGCCCGGGAGCTGGTGAAGATCTACGCCGCCCGCGAGGCCATGCACCGCCCGCCGCTCGGCCCGCCGGACAACCTCTACCGGGAGTTCGAATCGGCCTTTCCCTACGAGGAAACGCCGGACCAGGAGGCTGCGATCGAGGATGTGCTCGGCGACATGCAGAAGGAACGGCCCATGGACCGGCTGGTCTGCGGCGACGTGGGCTTCGGCAAGACCGAGGTCGCGCTCCGGGCGGCCTTCAAGGCCGTGGAGGACGGGTTCCAGGCCGCGGTGATCGTGCCGACGACGCTGCTCGCCGATCAGCACTTCCGCACCTTTTCCGAGCGGGTCGGCCCGTTCTCGGTGCGCGTGGAGATGATGTCGCGGTTCCGGACGAAGGCGGAGCAGAAGGAAACGCTCAAGGGGATGAAGAACGGGACCGTCGACATCGTGATCGGCACCCACCGGCTGCTCCAGAAGGACATCGCCTTCCGGAACCTCGGCCTGCTGGTGATCGACGAGGAGCATCGCTTCGGCGTGAAGCACAAGGAGCGCATCAAGGAGTTCAAGAAGCTCGTCGACGTGCTGACGCTCACGGCGACGCCCATCCCGCGGACGCTCCACATGTCCCTCGCGGGCATCCGCGACCTCTCGATCATCCAGACGCCGCCCCTGGACCGGCAGGCGATCCAGGTCGTTCTGGCGCGGTTCGGCAAGCGCGTGATCCGCGAGGCGGTCATGAAGGAGATCGAGCGCGGCGGGCAGGTCTTCTTTGTCCAGAACCGCGTTGCCGGCATCGAGCGCATGGCGGCGACGATCCAGAACCTCGTGCCTGACGCCCGGATCGGCGTGGCCCACGGCCAGATGAAGGAGGGCGAGATCGAGGAAGTGATGTCGAAGTTCGTGGCCGGCAGCCTGAACGTGCTGGTCACCACGACGATCATCGAATCGGGCATCGACATCCCCAACGCCAACACCATCATCATCAACCGCGCGGACCGCTTCGGCCTGGCCGAACTGTACCAGATCAAGGGCAGGGTCGGCCGGAGCCGCCAGAAGGCCTACGCCTACCTCCTGACGCCGGCGGAGGAGGCCTTGTCGGACGTTGCGCGGATACGGCTGCGGGCCATTCAGGAGCTGTCGGAGCTCGGGGCGGGATTCCGCATCGCGGCGCAGGACCTGGAGACGCGGGGCGCCGGCAACCTTCTGGGCAAGCAGCAGTCGGGGCACATCGCGGCCGTGGGCATCGACCTCTATACCCAGATGATGGAAGAGGCCATGGCCGAGCTCAAGGGGGAGGAATCCGCGAGCGAACCGGACACGCAGATCAACCTGCGGGCGTCGGCGTTCATTCCCGAGTCGTATATCGGGGACACGAGCCTCCGTCTCGCGGCGTACAAGGAGATCTCGAGCGCCGGCGACGAGGCGGAACTGTCCCGGATCGCCGCCGATCTCCGGGACCGGTACGGCCCCCTGCCCGAGCCCGCGGAGAACCTTCTGACGATCATGGGCGTGAAGCTCATGGCGAAGGCGGCCCGGGTCAGCCGCATCGACGGCGGTGCCCGGCTGGTCACCATTACCTTCAGCGAGGACGCCCGAATCTCCCCGGACAGGATCATGGCCCTGCTGAAACGGAACCCGGGCAGGATCAAGCTCATCGCGGAGTTCACGCTCCAGCTGACGATCGGCGATGAAACGCTGCATACAGCGGCAGATGCCCTGAGAAAATGCTTGCAGCAGCTCGGGTAGTGTGTTATATAATTAAGTCATTTTCAGCGTCCACGAGGGCGCCCATGGAGGGATCATTGATGAACAGGAACATGCTGGTCTACGCTTTACTGGCGATCATCGCCGCCTTGACGGGATGCACCAAGAACTCCGACACTGCGGTCGTTGCCAAGGTGAACAGCACCAAGATCACCGCCGCCGATTTCAAAAAGCAGCTTTCTGATCTGCAGCCCCAGATGCAGCAGGCCGTGTCCGCCGATCCCAAGGCGAGAAAAGAGTTCCTTGAGGACCTGATCGGCATCGAGCTGGTGCTTCAGGAAGCGCGGCGGCAGAAGCTGGACAAGGACCCCGCGTTCGTGAAGAGACAGGAAGAGCTTGAGAAGGAAATGAAGCAGCGGCTCCAGGAAGCAGCCAAGAACGAGCTGTTCAACGCGTTGCTCAAGAAGGAGCTCATGGACAAGATCAAGCAGCCGACCGACGATGAGGTCAAGGCATACTTCACGGCGCACCGCGAAGAGATCCGGAAGGCCGCGGGCGGCAAGGAACTGTCGTTCAAACAGGCGGAGGCCCAGGGGCTGAAGCGGTACGTGTTCCAGGTCAACCAGCGCGAAGCCTATCTTGAGTATTCCAAGGCGCTGAAGGCAAAAGCGAAGATCTCCGTGGACGACAAGGCGCTGGAAGCCGCCATCAGCAGCCTCTCCCAGCCGTCGACCACGGGCACGCTGCAGCTCACCCCGCCCGCCGGGAAAGAAGAGGCGAAGGGCGCGGAGACCAAGAAATAACACCCTTTTAAGAAGAACAGAATGCCCAACAACCGAATCACAAATCGTATGGCCCCGGTGCTCCTGCTGGGGCTTTTGTTTGTCAACTGCACCCGGAAGGAAGAGCCAAAGCCTTCGACGCCCCCGCCGGCCGCCGCCCCGGCGATCAAGATCCTTGCCACGGTGAACGGCGATCCCATCACGCTGGCGGATTTTCAGGACCGATTCGCCCGCGCGGGGCTCAAGCCCGAGAAGGAGGCGGAGTTCCAGGTGAAGGAGGAGTTCCTGAGCCGGCTCATCGAGCGGAAGATGATGCTGCGGGAGGCACAGCGCAGGCGGATCAAGGTAGGCCTGCCGGAGATCAACAAGCGCATCGAGGCCATGCGGACCGAGCCGGGCAAGGACGTGAAGGAAACGCTGGGCGGCATGGGGATCGACTACGAGAAATGGAAGTCCGATGTCTGGGAAGACATGATGATCGAGAAGCTTATCGCGCGCGACGTGATCCGGAACGTGCATGTGCCGGCTTCGGAGGTCCGCCGGTACTACAATGAGAATCCCCAGGAGTTCGAACGGCCCGAGCAGGTCCGTGTCCGGCAGATCGTCGTGGCCACCGAGGTCGAGGCACAGGCGATCTTTGATCGGCTCCAGAACGAAAAGGCCGATTTCGCCACGCTTGCCCGGCAGCGATCAACAGCGCCCGAGGCCGAAGAAGGCGGGAGCCTGGGCTATTTTGCCATGGGAGACATGCCGGGCGAATTCAACGTGGTATTCGGCCTGCCGAAGGGCGGCATCAGCGGCGTCGTGAAGAGCCCCTATGGCTATCATATCTTCAAGCTGGAGGACAAGCGGCGCGCCGGAAAGGTCGGGCTCGAGGAGGCCTCCCGGGAGATCATCGAAAAGCTCTCGCGCCAGAAGCAGGACGTCCATTACAAGCAGTGGCTCGCAGAGCTCCGGGGACGGACCAAGTTCGTTGTCAATTACCAGGGGCTCCGGCAGTAAGGTCCATGATCCCGCGGTCGTTCCTGATGGTCAGCCTGGTCCTGAATCTTGCCGACGCAGCATTGATCTCTCCGAGCACGCTTTCCGCCTTTGTTCCCGCCAGGACCCTCGGCTGATATGCAACACGGTAATTGTTCACGTCCAGGGGCACCGCCTCGACCCGCACAAGGGACTTTCCTTTGAAGGTGCAAAGGAGTATTATGCTCGTGTTCGTTTTGTCGCTTTCCGAGCCGAAGACGAAGTTGCCGAGGCTGTAGGCGATGAGACGGCCCCGGTACAGCTCCAGCTCCTGCAGGATATGGGGATGGTGGCCGAGGACAAGGTCGGCGCCCCAGTCGATGGCATGGCGGCCGAGCTCCCGCTGGTAGTCCTTGGCAGTGGTCATGAGCTCGGCACCCCAATGGAACGAGACCACGACGAGATCTGCCCGGGGCCGCGCGTTCTCGATGTCCCGTTTCACGAACTCCCGGTACCCGGGGGCGGTGCCGGGCCTTCCTGCCGAGGCATAGAACTCGACCGGGAAGGTGAGGGAGTAGGACAGGAACGCCACGGTCAGGTCCCCAGCCTTGAGGAAGGCAGGAGCCCGCGCATCGTCGAGGTTCATACCCGCGCCCGAATAAAGGATATCGTTCTCGCCGAGGGCCTTCAGGGTGTCCTGAAGCGCCAGGGGCCCGAAGTCCATCGTGTGGTTGTTGGCGAGGGCCACGACGCGGACGCCTGCCGCCTTGAGCGCCTCGACGGCCTCCGGGGCGGCGCGAAGCGTGAACTTCTTGTTCTCCACGGCGGTGCCGCGCGAGGAGATCGGGCTTTCCAGGTTCCCGATGACGAGATGGGCCTGCCGCAGGACAGGCAGGACGCTGATAAAAGGATAGTCGGGACCTTCCCGGGCGAGATAGGGCCCGGCCCGGTGACCCAGCATGATGTCTCCGACAGCGGCGATGGTGACCTCATCATGCGGCGGCTGCCGGTCCGCTGCGGTTCCCGTCGCGGCGAGCAGGACGAATCCGAGGACCAGAACAAAGGCTTTTCGATCATGCATGGCTGTATAGTAATCAGCCCATGGTCAAAAGGCAACAGAAAAGGACAACGGAAATGAGCGGGATGACAATACGAGCGTCAATTCGTACGGCATTAGCGGCAGCGTTGGCGTTCTGGGCGGTCACCGGCGGAACGGATGCCGTTGCCGGTCCTGTCGTGGTGGACCGGGTCGTCGCCGTGGTGAACAACGAGATCATCACCATGAGCGATCTGCAGCGGGAGCAGCAGAAACACGCCACTATCACCGATCAGCGGCTGGTGCTCGAGGGCATGATCGACCGGAAGCTCCAGATGGCGGCGGCGAAGCGGAACGGCATCGATGTCACGGACGGGGAGCTCACCGAAGGGATCGATGACATCAGGAAGCGCAATAATATGACTGCGGCGCAGTTCGAGCAGGCCCTGGCGAAGGAAGGCCTGACGCTCGAGCAGTACCGGGCCGAGCTGAGGGAGCAGATGACGCTTTCCCGTCTTTTCAATAAATATGTACGGACCGGACTTGCCGTGGACGATGCGGAGGCCCGGGCATACTACGACAGGAACGCCAAGCAATACTCCCTTCCTGAAGAGGTCAAGGTCCGCCACCTCGTGGTGGCGGTCCCGGAAAAGGCCTCTCCCGCCGAGGTCAAGGCCGCCCAGGAGAAGGCTGCCGCCCTCATGGAGCGCATCCGGACGGGAGAGGATTTCATCCGCCTCATCCGGGAGCATTCAGACAGTCCGTCGGCAAAGCAGGACGGCGACCTCGGGTTCCTGCAGCGCGGTCATGCCATACCGGAGCTGGAGGAAGCGGCCAAGAGCCTCAAACCCGGCGAGTTCGCCGGCCCGGTCAGGTGCGACGACGGTTTTCATATCATTCGGGTCGAGGACATCCGCACGCCGGTCCAGCCCTTCGAAAAAGTGAAGGAAGACATCACCCGGATGCTCTTCGAGCAGAAGATGGAGAACACCTATCGATCGTTTCTCCAGTCCCTCCGGAGCGAATCGCACATCGAGAACAGGCTTTAATTGCGAGCGATTGAGCAGCGAGTGATCACGTAATTGAGAAAGCAGCGCCCCGCTCCTGAATCACGCAATAACTGTTCACGAATCACGTCTCTTTTCCCATGAGAACCATAAAACTGAAAAAGAAGGAAGAGCGCCGCGTCCAGCGAGGACACCCCTGGGTGTTCAGCAACGAGATCCAGGACCTGCCTGCGGACGCCCTTCCGGGCGAACTCGTCGAGGTCCGTGAGGCCACGGGCGGATTCATCGGCAGGGGCTATATCAATCCGCGCTCGCTCATCGCCGTGCGCATCCTGACCAGGAAACAGGAGGACCTCGATGCCGCGTTCTTTGCCCGGAGGATCGGCCTGGCCCGCGAGCTCAGGACATCGCTCGGGTTCGGCGATTCGTTCCGTGCGGTCTTCAGCGAGGGGGACGGGCTTCCCGGGCTCATTGTGGACAAGTATGCCGACACGCTCGTGGTCCAGTCGCTCACCGCGGGGATCGACGGCATGCTGGACATCATCCTGAACGCTCTCCGTACCGTATATGAGCCGAAGACCATCGTCCTCAGGAATGACGCCTCGTCCCGCGAGATCGAGGGCCTTGCGCAGGAAAAGCGCGTCGCCCTGGGCGAGACAACGGGCGCTGTGACCATCGAGGAATCGGGGATCCGGTATCACGTTGACGTGCTCGAAGGCCAGAAGACGGGGTTCTTCTTCGACCAGCGGGAGAACCGTCTGGCGCTCCGGGACCTGGTGAAGGGGAAAAGGACGCTGGACTGCTTCTGCTACGTGGGGGCGTGGGCGCTCTCTGCGGCGAAGTACGGCGCGACCGGGGTCATCGGGATCGACTCGTCGGAAAAGGCGGTGCAGCTTGCGACCGGGAATGCGGCCCTGAACGGCCTTCCTGCGCGGTTCGTGGCCGGCGATGTCTTTGAGAAGCTGCGGGAGTTCGAGAAGCAGAAGGAACGGTTCGGATGCATCATCCTCGACCCGCCGGCGTTCGTCAAGAGCCGGGCCAAGGTTCGTGAGGCGCTCAAGGGATACAAGGAGATCAACCTCCGCGCCATGCGGCTGCTCGAATCAGGAGGCGTTCTTGTCACCTGCTCCTGTTCGCACCACATCGACCAGGAACTGTTCCGGGAGATGCTTATCGATGCGGCCTGGTCGTCGGGTCGGCAGGCGCGGCTCCTGGAGATGCGCACCCAGTCCCGCGACCACCCCATGCTGCTTGCCGCCAAAGAGACCCAGTATCTCAAGTGCGCGATCCTGCAGGTCGAATGACAAGGTACGGCTTTGACACTGAAGACCCTGAGAGAGGCTATGAAATGGCATGAACTGCCTTTTACGCCTGTTCCAGCCGTCGGTGACGGTGTAGCGGTCTTCGGTTTCCCGCAGCCCCAATTTTTTCTTGACTATCACCGGACCGGCGGGTAAGATAGTCACCGTTTCAGGGCGCTTAGCTCAGCGGGAGAGCACTGCCTTCACACGGCAGGGGCCACTGGTTCAATCCCAGTAGCGCCCACCAGTAACTACAAAGGGTTAGCATTCAACTGCTAACTCTTTTTTTTGGCTAAAACAGTACTTTCGTGATATATTTACTACTACGAACAACACCTGTAAAACAATAATCATTTCATGCATAAAACGAAAATAAAACCTTTTTTCCCGCTGATTGCCGCCGGCATTTTGTGTCTGGTTCTGACAGGGTGCGTGTTGTTTCAAAAAACACCACCAGCAAGAGCGCCTCGTCAGCACCATGTGGACGTCAAGGCGCAGCAGAAATATTATGACCTGGGTCTGCAACAGTACACCAAGGAGAGCTACGGGGAGGCCAAGGAGTCGTTCGAACAGGTCATCGAATTTGGCCCGAACACGGCGCTGGGGCAGAAGGCTCAGGAAAATCTGAAGAAGATACAGCGGATACTGAAAACCCTCGAGGAAATAGAATCCAAATGACCGCCGAGCCGGGAAAAGAGAAGAACGAAGCCGCGGACGTATCGGATGCCGTGCCGGCAGAACCACGTGTGGCGCCTGAGACGAAGAGCCCTGTCGTTGCGCCGTCGCCGGTGAAACCGGAGAATGCTTCACCCTCCTTTTCAGGCATGCTGATCAAACGACTCTCCTCGCTTGGCGTCCGCTACAAGATCGCCGGAACGCTCATCATGGTTCTGGGTCTGGCGGTCACTTCGCTCGGCATCGTGACCTTTGCCCAGCAAAGCATGTCCCTGAGACAGGAGCTGAAGAACCGCGCCGAGATCCTGGTACAACAGCTCGCGAACGCGGGCAAGGAAGGCCTGCTGACGAAAGAGGAACTGCCGGTCTATTCCACCATCATGGATATTCAAAAGCGGAATGACGTGGTCTATGCCATGGTCATGGACGATGAAGGCAAGGTCTTTGCGCACAACGATATTACCCGGAAGGGCACGGCACTGACCAGCTCGGTCGATCTGGCTGCGCTCCGGGCGGATGCCCTGTTGTTCCAGGAGACGGGCTCCGGGGAAAAATCCGTTCTGGATGCCACCCTTCCCATTATCCTGAAAGCGAAGGGCCTCAAGATCGGCGTGGCGCGGATCGGGCTGTCCGAAAAGGCGCTGAACGATTCACTGACCAGGCAGAAGAACCTCTATCTCTGGATCGCTCTGGGATTCGTCGTCGGCGGATTGCTCGTTGCCTTTGCGCTCGCCCGCATGATCACGCAACCCCTTGACTCCCTGGCGGCGGGGATCCAGATCGTCGCCCGGGGTGATCTTCGCAGGCTGGTCGCCGTGAGCTCGAACGATGAGATCGGGAAATTAACGAACGTCTTCAACCAGATGATCCTGAGCCTCCGGGAAAAGCTCCTGATGGAAAAGTACCTTTCCCAGCCGACCGTCCAGAGCATCAAGGAACATCGCGACATGACGCAGCTGAAATTGGGAGGTGAGCGGAAGTATGTGACGGCCCTTTTCTCCGACGCGCGCGGTTTTACGTCGTTGTCGGAAAAAATGAGTCCCGAGGATGTTGTCAGGCTCATGAACGTTTATCTGAACCTGCAGGCGAAGGTCATTCATCAGTTCGGAGGGACCATCGATAAATTCGTGGGTGATGAGGTCATGGCCATTTTCGAAGGACGGGGCAATGAGATCAACGCGGTGCGGGCCGCCGTGGAGATCCAGAGCTATTGCAAAGAATTAAATGCGGCGCGGCTGGCTTCCGGGGAAAAAGTGATCAGCATCGGCATCGGCCTGAACAACGGCGAGGTTGTCATGGGGAACATGGGTTCGGAAGATCACATGGATTATACGGTGATCGGCGACAACATTAATATTGCCGCACGGATGTGCGGGATCGCACAGCCGGGAATGGTGCTGGTCAGCAAGGCGATCGCCGAGGCGATCGGCGACCAGGCGTCGCTCAGGGACCAGCATCCGGTAATGGTAAAAGGGAAGGACCAGCCGATCGGCATCGCCGAGGTTGTAAGCGTCAAAGGCGGGGCCCGGCGGTATATGAGAAAGACGACGGACGCGCCGGCGACCTATTCGCTTGCGGGCTTTTCTGATGAGATCTTCGCGGCCATCGTCAAGAACGTCAGTCCCGCAGGCTGCCTGCTGGTCGTCGGTGCGCCCATCGGCATTGGCTCAAAATTGATCGTGCATTTGGACCTGCGTGAACTGGAGGACGTCGAGATCCATGCCTCGGTCTTTCATGCCCGCAAACAGGATGCGAACTATTATGTTGGACTTTGTTTTGAGGACCTGCAGGAAGACGTAAAACACCGCGTCGTTCAATGGGTGCACCAAGTGAACTCGGAGATCGTCGAAGGACTTATGCTGTAGGTTCCCTCGGCGGGCAATGTCCGGCGTCAGGAAAAGGGTCCTGCCGATTCACCGGCATCGGCATGCTCGCCTGTGCGGGAAACAGCTCTCTGCTACGGACGTTTTTCCGTGGCGATCCGCTCTTCAAGCTGCGAGACCCGCTGCAGAATAAGCTCTTGAACTTTGAGTATCTCCATCAGCAGCTCCCGCAGCTCCTGCGTTTCGCTGTGCTCGCTCATCTGGTCCATAACGTTTCCCCGAACGATAAAAGGCCGACCGTTCCCGGTCGGCCTTTCTGAATACTATCCTACTGAGGTGAACTATCGGCTCCGGCCCTAGCCGGTCTGGCGCTTTTCGTTCTCTTCCTGCTCGGTCTTGCACTCGATGCAGAGGGTCGTGACCGGCCGCGCCTCAAGCCGCTTGAGGCTGATCTGTCCGCCGCAGGACTCGCATACGCCGTAGGTCCCCTCGTCGATCCGGGAAATGGCCTCGTCGATCTTCTTCAGGAGCTTTTGCTCCCTCCCGCGGAGCCTGAGCAGGAAGTTGTTGTCCAACTCAGCTGCAGCCTGGTCCGTGGGATCGGGAAAGCTCTGCTTCTCGGCGCCCAGTTTGGTGCTGATCGTGTGCTCGGCTTCAGACAAGAGCTCATCTCGCTGCACCATAAGCTTCTTCCGGATGGCAATGACCTTATTGTTCATGCTGCGACCTCTGCTCCTCCGCCACGATAATGAAAAGGCGAACGGAAAGTTCGATCCGTTCGCAAGTAAGTGCTTTACTATAACAAAAAAGCCGCCGTGAGTCAATGAAGAAAAGCCAACCGTGACCATCCCCGATTTGACAAAGCGGCAGTTCAGGGAGTATTATCAGCTCCATGTTGACGGAGAAGCAGAAGTTTGGAAAGATCATCAACCTCGGGATCGAGATCACCCAGGTGAAGGACCTCGACGTGCTCCTGGAGCGCATTCTGAAAGAGGCGAGGCTCCTGGTAAACGCCGACGCAGGGTCCATCTATGTGAAAGAAGAGGACAAGCTCAAGTTCAGCTACAGCCAGAACGACACGCTTCAGCAGCGCCAACCGGGCAGGAAGCTCATCTATTCCACCTTCAAGATGCCCATCAACAACCAGTCCATCGCCGGCTACGTGGCGAACACCGGGGACCTGCTGAATCTGCAGGACGCCTACAAGCTTCCTTCGACCCTCCCCTTCTCATTCAACCGCAAGTACGACGACCTTTCGGGGTATCGTACCCGGTCCATGCTCACATTCCCGTTGAAGACCAACCGCGGTGACACGATCGGCGTGCTGCAGTTGATCAACGCGACGAACACCGAGGGAAAGCCGGTCGCCTTTTCGAAAAAGGACGAGCCCCTGATATTGCACTTTGCCAACATGGCCGCCGTTGCCATCGAGCGCGCCCAGATGACCCGCGCCATGATCCTCCGGACCATCAAAATGGCGGAGCTGCGGGACCCCAAGGAGACCGGCGCCCACGTGAACCGCGTGGCCTCCTATTCCGTTGCCATCTACGAGCACTGGGCCTCGAAGCGCGGCGTCCCCAACGAGCACCTCGAAAAGAACCGCGACATCCTGCGCATGGCGGCCATGCTGCACGATGTGGGCAAGGTGGCCATCGCCGATGCGATCCTCAAAAAGCCCGCGCGTCTCGATGATGCCGAGCGGGAGATCATGAAGCAGCACACCTACATGGGCGCCCGGCTCTTTTCCGAGCAGTATTCAGAGTTCGATGACGCGTCATCCGTCGTGGCGCTGAACCACCACGAGAAATGGGACGGCACCGGCTATCCAGGCCACATCAATCCCTTCGATGCAAAGGTGCTCCCCGGCTACGAGAACAGCGACGGAACGCCCCGTCCCAAGAAAGGGGATGAGATCCCCGTGTTCGGCAGGCTCGTTGCGCTGGCCGATGTGTACGACGCGCTGAGCTCCAAGCGGGCCTACAAGGAGCGGTGGGACGAAGGGCAGGTCCTGGAAGAGCTCAGGATCAGCTCCGGGACCCACTTCGATCCGGAAATGGTCGAGACCTTCTTTGCCTGCATCGATACGATCCGAAATATTGCCGAGCGGTATCCCGACCATTAAGCACCGGAGCAAGACAACAGTATCCCGCAAACGGAATCTCCCGCGATCAATGAACCAATCCCGATTGATATTTACATGACCAGGAACAGCAAGAACAAAAAGCGTGACCAGGGGGCCGGCGCCTTTCAAAATGCCCCGTTCATGGCGCTGAAAGGCGTGACGGCGAAAACGCCCCCTTCGCCAGCCGCGGCACCGAAGCCGCCTTCGGCCGAAGAGCACGAGGGCGACGACGATCTGTTCCTGCGTTCCATGAGCGGCACACGGCGGATCGATGCGGAGGGCGACGAGGAACCGACGCCGACGTCTCACGCAGCAGCGGTACCGCAACGGGGAGATGAGGAGGAAAGCCGGGAGCTCTTCCTGCAGGCCATGGGAGGGCTCAGGACCACGACGTTCCGCGCCGACGCGCAGGAGACGGAAGAGGAGGAGCCCCCTCGATCGCAGTCAAGCCGGATGCGCCAGCTCAAGCGGGGGACCTTGCACATCAGCGAAGAACTTGACCTGCATGGGTTCCTGAAGGATGAAGCGCTTAAGCGGCTCGAGCGCTTTATTACAAGCGCCTATGCCCGGGGATCGCAGGCGGTCCTCGTGATCACGGGAAAGGGGATCAATTCGCCCGAGGGACCGGTCCTGCCCGGCGCGGCCGCTGCATGGCTCCGGGAGCAGGGCAGGGGCATGGTCGCCGAGTTCCTTCCCGCCCCTCGCGATAAGGGCGGCAGCGGTGCGATCGTGGTCTTTCTGCGAAAGCAGACGGGGAAATGATCAGAAAAATCTCAGCGACCCATCGACAGCAGGCGATCTGGCCGGTCCCTCACGACCGCCTACTCCGAGGCAAGCAGTGCTTGGTTTTCTTCCCGTCGATACAAGGTCATATCGGTAGTTGACGCCCGTATTGATGAACCAGCTCCCTTGACGGCCTTCCCTTCTCCTGAAACGAATCTCCACCGGCAAGGTAAAATCCGAAGCCCTCCGCAGCATGTCTCCTGTTGACAATTCATCCCGGCCGCTTTAAAATCACTCTTCACATTCATCATCGCCCTGAGGAGCGCCTTGTCAATGGAACGTACCTTTGCCATCATCAAGCCTGATGCCTGCAAGAGAAACATTGCCGGAAAGATCCTGGCGAAGATCGAGAAAAAGGCTCTCGCGTCATCGCTATGAAGAGGATCACCATGACCAGGAAGCAGGCCGAAGGCTTCTACGCGGTGCACCGGGGCAAGCCGTTCTTCGACAGCCTTCGCCCAGAGCATGGAGGCCAACTCCGTCCACGGTCCGGACGCCCCGAAACCGCGGACTACGAGATCAAGTATTTCTTCATCGCCCTGGAGATCACTGCTGCCGGAGGCCGTGCGATGAGCCCGGGTCCAGCGCCTGACGCGCCGATCCGGTACAGCAGGGGATGTCCGATCGAAGCTTGTTCGCCTCGTCCTCTGCATCGACCATAGCAATCCCAAGGAGACGGCACCGTGCCCATTACCGTAAAGAACCCCATCGTAGAGATGGACGGCGACGAAATGACCCGGATCATCTGGAAGATGATCAAGGACAAGCTGATCCTGCCCCATTTTGCGATCGACCTCAAGTACTTCGATCTTGGCATGAAGCACCGCGACGACACGGACGACAAGGTCACGTGCGAGGCGACCGAGGCGATCAAGAAGTATGGCGTCGGGGTCAAGTGTGCCACGATCACGCCGAACGCGGCACGGGTGAAGGAGTACAACCTCAAGAAGCAGTGGCCGAGCCCCAACGCCACGATCCGCTCGGGCCTGGACGGCACGGTCTTCCGGAAGCCGATCATCGTCCGGAACATCCCGCCGGCCGTGCGGTCCTGGACGAAGCCGATCATGATCGGACGCCACGCCTACGGCGACATCTACAAGAACAGCGAGCTGGTCGTTGACGGGCCGGGCAAGGCGGAGATCGTGTTCACGCCTGCCGGCGGTGGAACGCCGCGGACGGTCGCTATCCACGACTTCAAAGGCCCTGGCGTGGTCATGGGGATGCACAACACCGAGAGCTCCATCCGCAGCTTCGCGAAGGCCTGCATCCAGTACGCCCTTGCAGAAAAGGCGGACATCTGGTTCGGCGCCAAGGACACGATCTCCAAGCAATATCATGGCCGCTTCCGCGATATCTTCGCCGAGGAGATCGCGAAGGCGAAGGCCGCCCTCGATCGAACGGGGATCCAATACCGGTATATGCTTATCGATGACGCCGTCGCGCAGATCATGAAGGCATCCGGGGGCATGCTCTGGGCCTGCATGAACTATGACGGCGACGTGATGAGCGATATGGTCGCTTCGGGATTCGGCAGCCTGGGCCTCATGACCTCGGTGCTTGTCTCGCCCGACGGCAAGTATGAATATGAAGCGGCGCACGGCACGGTGATGCGCCATTATTATGAGCACCTGAAGGGAAATCCAACATCCACGAACTCCGTTGCCTCGATCTTCGCCTGGACCGGCGCGATCGCCCGCAGGGGCGAGATCGACGGGACGCCGGAGGTGGTCGGGTTCTGCCGCCGTCTCGAATCCGTAGTGCTCAAAACCATCGAAGGCGGCATCATGACCAAGGATCTTGCGGCCATTGCCGAGCCCCGTCCCCGCGGCCACGCGCTTACGGAGGAATTCATCGATGCCGTTGCGAAAGGACTGGCCGCGTCATGACCTCGTTGAACGTCCAATACCCGGAGCCTTGCCATGAGCGGTAAGTATCTGTCGGCGCTGTTGTTCCTCGCCGTGAGCGCGCTGAGCGCGCTCACCCTGCTCGTCGAGGCCGTGCTGCAGTTCTTCTACGGCAAGAGCATCTGCGCGACCGAGGGATGCAAGGTCGTGACGCAATTCACGCGGTTCGGCGACCTCACGATGGTCCTCCTGGGGCTTGGCACGCTCGCGCTGATCACCGTTCTCGCGGCACGGGAGATGCGGTCGGTGAGCGCGCGCAGTGAGCGCGTCGTCAACTTTCTTCTCGTGACCTCCCTGGCGGGTGAAGGCTTCTTCGTGGGATACCAGCTCTTTCGCCTCGACGCGGTCTGTGTCTTCTGCCTGGGGGTGTTCGGCGTCTTCATCGTGCTCGGGGCGCTCCGCGTCCTCTCGGGTCAGCGAGAGGTCATCGCCGGGTTCGGCGCGCTCTTCGCGGTCCTGAGCCTTTTCTACCTCATCCTGCCCGCGGGCGGCACGGCGCTTCCCCGGGACGCGAAATACATCCTGTTCTACAGCGCCGATTGCAAATACTGCTCCGAGATCCGCAAGGAACTCGACGAAAAGAAAATGGACGTACGGCACATCGCGATACAGGAGCATGCCGCGATGCTCAAGAACCTCGGGATCGAGCACGTCCCGACGCTGATGGTGAACGGGCCCCAGGAAAAGATATTCCTTACCGGCACTGAAGCCATTCGACGCCATCTCCTCGCCTGTGAGCAATCCCCGCCAGCGCCGCAGAAAAGACAGTCGTTGCCGGCCGCGCCCGGCCAGGGAAAAGCAGGAGCAACCGCTGACCCGGGGGCCGGGTCGCTGGTCCCCTTTTCGCCCGGAGGCGCGTCGAACCTTATCTTCAGTCCCCTGCCGGACTCCGGCATCTGCAAGGAAGACAGCAAGTGCGAATGATCGCCTTTATTTTCCCGTCGTTCCCCACCATTTTCAGCTATCATGTACGATAGAGCAAAGCGTTCATAATTGCTACTCAAAGCGGGAAATGCCGCGGCAGGCGGCGTCCCGTCAGCGGGTCCGTTCGCGGCTGATGCAGCGGGAAGACACGAGGAGGAAGCCATGGAAAAGATCGACGATGAGATGCTCCTTGAGGAGCTCAAGAAAAGACTTGAGGAGAACCGGATCGCCGTAGGGAATCTCCGGACCATGACCCAGAACCTTGAGGCGGTGAACGAGAAGCTCCGGCAATCAGAATCGCTCAAATCCGATTTTCTGTCGAACATCCGGAACGAGATCAACAATCCCCTGGCTTCCATCATGGGGCTGACCAAGCAGGTCGTCGACAAGAAAGCCGATGCCGACAGGGCCCGCGAGATCGCCGGCATGGTCTATCACGAGGCGTTCGACCTGGACTTCCAGCTCAGGAACATTTTCGCCGCCGCTGAGCTCGAGGCAGGCGAGACGACGCCCAGCGTGGCCCTGGTCGATGTGGCAGCCCTTGTCCGGAACCAGATCGCGGCGTTCGGGCATAAGGCGTCCGAGAAAAGGGTTTCCCTGGAGTATGTCTGCCCCGACGGCGACGGGATAACGTTCAAGACGGACCCGGAGTGGCTCCAGAAGGTCGTCGCCAACCTCCTTGCCAATGCCATCGAGTTCTGCCACGAGGGGAGGAAGGTGACCCTCCGCGTATGGCAGGAAAAGGGCCGCCTGAACATTGCCATCGCCGATGAAGGCCCCGGCATTGCCGAGGCGGACCGAAAGAAGGTGTTTGACCGGTTCGTCCAGCTGGATACGGGGGTACGCAAGCGCCACAAGGGTCACGGCCTCGGCCTCAGCATCGCGAAGGCCCTGGTGGAGATGATGAACGGGAGCATTTCGCTGGCCGGCAATGAGGGCAACGGGTGCGTGTTCACCATGTCCCTGGCCGAGATGGAAACAGGGCAGCCTGTCGATGTAACATCAGGGGACGGGAACGAATTTATCTTCGGGGACGGAACGAAGTTCTAATCGTGGTTTCGCCGCAATGCCTTCGCGATCGCGGTGCCGCAGGGAAAATCTGCAATGCTTTATCATCCCGATGAGAACAGTCATTACCTTCTTGCCGGCAGCCTCTTCGTACATGAGGAGCGGCACTTCGTCACGACCGTGCTCGGCTCCTGCGTGTCGGTTTGCCTGTGGGACTGTGTCCGGAGCAGGGGCGGTATCAATCATTACATGCTGCCTTTTTGGAACGGCGAGGGGCTGGCCTCGCCCAAATACGGGAACATCGCCATCACGAAGCTGATCGAAAAGCTGCAGCAGCTTGGGTCGGAAAAGCGCAACCTTCGCGCCAAGGTCTTCGGCGGAGGGATCGTCCTGAACGTCACGAATCCGTTCATGAACATCGGCGAGCGCAATATCCAGCTTGCAGAGGACATGCTCCACAGCGAGAACATTCCGATCATCGGCGCCGACACCGGCGGCAAGTTCGGACGCAAGCTTATCTTCAACACCGAGTCCGGATCGGTCTTTTTGAAAAAGCTGACAAAACAGATCGACGACATCAGGCTCTGAACCACCCCGTTCTCGCTTGTCACCGCCTTTTCGCCTCCCTTGTACACCGCGGTCCGTTCCCGGGGCCCCGACGGCCATCGGCCGAGAAACCCGCTGTATTTCCTTGTAAATTTATTGACATTTCTTTTTCCGCCGTGCTATTATCATGGCGTAATCAACACAGGGGATAGCAATGGCCGGGGAGAAGATCCTCAACATAGACGACAGTCCTACCGTTCAACGGCTGATCGAGATGATCCTCTCGTCGCAGGGGTATGAGGTCGTTCTCGCGTCAGACGGGGAAGAGGGGATTCTCAAGGCAAAATCGGAGAGACCGGCGCTCATTCTGGTCGACTTCGTCATGCCGAAGATGAACGGTTACCAGGTCTGCAAGACCTTGAAAGAGGATCCGGAGTTCAGGGATACGCCGATCATCCTTGTCACGTCAAAAGGCGACAAGGTCGGCAGCAAGTTCGTCGATGTTCTGGGCATCAGCGAGTATTTCACCAAGCCCTTCCAGCCGGAAGAGCTCCTTTCCAAGATACGCGAGGTCCTCGATAAAAAGGCCGAAGAGGAAGCGGCGGCAAAGGCGGCCGCTGCGAGGGCCAGGTCCGCGCCGG
>JAGVOT010000078.1 GCA_020052615.1 Nitrospirota bacterium
AGCCGATAAAAACGAATGTCGCTACGATAAGCAATGAAAGCATGACTGCAAACACTTTTTTCAAGGGGGGTCACCTCCTTTTTTTACGGGATGGTTTGCTGAATGAACAGGATTAATTGCATGCTGAGGATAGTGCCGGCTGTCCCGAAAACGGCCGGCATCACATGATCCGCGTCGCCACCGACCGGGTCACCGTCAGTTCCTTCACCTTCTGGCCCCAGGCCTCGGCGATGGTCTGCTGCTGCTCTTCGCTAAGCCGAAGCCGGAATACCCTGAGCTTGTTCAGCGACCGCTTGGTCAAATGGATCTCCTTGAGGTCGAAACCGATCTGTTTTTTTATCTCGGCGCTCTGCTGGGGAGTAAGGGTCAGCGTAAAAGAATCATCGGACATTGGTGTGCTCCCTCCATGGTCCAAATTATAGGCACTTCATGTCGGGAATTCAAGCTTTTTTTCCCGGTTCCAGCTGCACCGGCCGCACCACGATGACCTGTTCCACCCAGGGGAACTTCGCGGCAAGCTCTTTCTGCAAGCCCTCGACCAGGGCTATGCGGGTCACATGTCAGCGCCAGCAGAAGCCCGTCGGCGATATCTTGACCGTGCCGCCCTCGACGCCCGCAAAGACCACGTCGCCCGCCCGGGACGCGAATCGCTCCGCCTTGTTCGCGATGATCGCCTTGATCTGTTCGATGTCCAGTTCTGTCATTGCCCCTTACCCCTCACCCCTGATCCGACGTAGGGGCGGTCCTGTGTGGCCGCCCGGATCTGGGCAACCACATAGGGTTGCCCCTACAATTATGCGTTCTCCATCACGATCTTCTTCGCGATAGCCTCCACGGCCTCGGCGACCTTCACCTTCTCCACGACCCCGGTCTTCCTCGACTTGATCTCCACCAGATCTTCCTTCAGGTTCTTCTCTCCGATGACGATCCGGCACGGAATGCCGATGAGGTCCGCGTCCTTGAACTTGACGCCGGCGCGTTCGTCCCGGTCGTCCATCAGCACCTCGAAGCCCTTCTCTTCCAGGGCAGTGTGCATTTCCTCGGCAATATCCATGGACCGCGCATCCTTCACGTTCACCGGAACGATCAGGACCTGGTAGGGCGCGATGGCCAGCGGCCAGATAATGCCGTTCTCATCGCTCCCCTGCTCGATGGCGGCTGCGGCGATGCGGGCCGGGCCGATGCCGTAGCTTCCCATGATGATGGGTTTCTCGTTCCCCTGTTCGTCAAGGTAGTTCGCCTTGAGCGGGACGGAGTACTTGGTGCCCAGCTTGAAGATGTTCCCGATCTCGATGACCCGCTCGATCCTGAGCGGCTTGCCGCACTGGGCGCAGGCGTCGCCCGCCGCGGCGGTATGGATGTCGGCGAACTCGGCGTCGGAAAAGTGCTTGCCCGCGGAGACGCCGCGCAGGTGGAACCCTTCCTTGTTCGCGCCGGCGATGTAAGTGCCCTGTTTCAGCACAGGGTCCGCGATCTTCCGGACCTTATGGCCCATGGGGCCGATGAACCCCGCAGGCACGCCGAGAGCGGCCTTCACCTCGTCCTTCTGGCCGGGCCGGTGGGGTCCGATGAGCTTGGCGAGTTTCTTCTCGTGGAGGGTCTGGTCGCCGCGCACCAGCGCCAGCACGGGGCCGCTGTCGCTCATGACGAGGATCGATTTCAGCAGGTGATCGGGCGTCACCTTCAGGAACCGCGTGACCTCGTCGATGGTCCGCCGTTCCGGCGTTGCCACCTCTTCGACGTTCCCCCCGGGGGCATTCGACGCCTTCGGCACGGACAGCGCCAGCTCCGTGTTCGCCGCGTAGCCGCAGCCGTCGCAGAGCGCAACATCGTCCTCGCCCGCCGGCGACGGCGCCATGTACTCGTGGGCCATGGAGCCGCCCATCATGCCCGTGTCGCTCTGGACCACGTGGAAGCGGATGCCGCAGCGCGTGTAGATCTTCTTGTAGGCTTCCAGATGGAGCTGATAGGACTTATCCAGTCCCTCCTCGTCCTTGTCGAAGCTGTAGGAGTCCTTCATGGTGAACTCGCGCGTCCTGAGCACGCCGCTCTTGGGCCGGGCCTCGTCGCGGAGCTTCGTCTGGACCTGGTACCAGATCTGGGGCAGTTCCCGGTAGGAGCGGATGTCGTGGGCCGCGAGCCAGGTCATGGTCTCCTCGTGGGTCATGGCCAGGCACATGTCCCTGCCGCCGCGGTCCTTGAGCCGGAACATCTCGCCGCCGATGGCGTCCCACCGCCCGGTCTGCTGCCACACCTCGGCGGGGTTCAGGACCGGCATGGTCACTTCCTGGCCGCCGATGGCGTTCATCTCCTCGCGGATGATCCGGTTGATCTTCTCCATCACCCGGATGCCCAGGGGCAGGTAGATGTAGAGCCCCGCCGCAAGCTGGCGCACGAAGCCGGCGCGCACCATGAGCTTGTGCGAGACCGCCTCGGCGTCGGTCGGCGCCTCTTTCAGGGTGGGGATGAAAAGCTTGGAATAGCGCATGAACATTCCTCCAAACAACACAAAATGCAGATGTTGATTTCAATTATCTTCTGACGTTTCTTTCTTCATTTTGCGCTCATTCCTATGACCAAGATAAAAGAGATAGGCGCCAAAAAGAATCATGCCTCCGTTGCTGATCACGTTACCTAACTGATATCGAGAATTTCAAAGGATTACTATTCCGCAAGCGGCTGCAGCTTTACAAGGTCCTTCACGCTTGCAAACTCAGGATCACCGGTTACGATAGGCAGGTTCATGTCCCTGGCAAGCTCGATGCAGAATGCATCGGCATAGGACACCGGATATTTCGCTTTGATCGCGGAAGACTCATCCACCCGCTTATCATTCACGGAGACGACATGGATGGGGAACATGCCGCGCTTGAGGTCCGCCCTGAATCCCGTGGCGACTTCCTCGCCCAGATACTTGTAGAGCTTATAGAACACTTCCCCCTCGTTGATCTTGCTGATATAGAGCTTCACCTTGCCTTTTTCCGCATCTTCAAGATGCTTCATCACCGCATCCTTTTCCGCCCTTCGCTTTTTATCGAATAGGCAGAGCAGGGCGTAACTATCGAGAATAAGCATCTTCATCGGCTTTTTCCTTCTTCTTGTCCTTGAGATGGGCGGCCACGATGCCCTCGCCGATCCCTGCGTAGTCCTGCCACTTCCGGGCTTTGAACCGCTTGAGAGGCTTCAAAACGATCGAGTCGCCCTTCACTTCGATTTCCAATTCGTCGCCCTTGTTGAGGTGAATGGAATCTCTGATCTTTTTCGGGATGACCACCTGCCCCCGCTCGCTCAATAATGTTCTCATGATCGCACCTCATCAAATATGCATATACATTACATTCTTATAATATTATAAGAATCTTACCAATCTTTGTCAATCTTATTATTGTACTTCACGCGCAGCAGCGGTGCGGGGGGGGCGGGAGAACAACCAGAACCGTTACTTCTTTTTCCTTTCGTTCACGATCTTTTCCACTTCTTCGACGAGAACATCGGCCAGTTCCTTCTCGGGGAATTTCCTGACGATCTCACCGTGCTTGAACAACATCCCCACACCCTTCCCGCCGGCGATGCCGATGTCCGCCTCGCGCGCTTCGCCAGGTCCGTTCACCACGCAGCCCATGACCGCTACGATGATCGGCTCGGTGACATGGTCGAGCCTGGCCTCCACCTCTTCGGCAAGGCCGATGATATCGATCTCGGTCCTTCCGCAGGTGGGGCACGAAATGAGGTTCACCCCCCGCTGGCGGATCTTGAGCGCTTTCAGTATTGCATAGGCCACGCGGACCTCTTCGACCGGGTCGGCGGTCAGCGACACGCGCATCGTGTCGCCGATGCCCTCGGACAGGAGGATGCCGAGGCCCACGCTGGACTTGATGGTGCCCGAGCGGGCCGGCCCCGCTTCGGAGATGCCGATGTGAACGGGATAGCCCGTTTGTCTCGCGAACAGCCGGTACGCCTCGACGGTGGTCATCACGTCCGACGCCTTGAGCGAGACCTTGATCTCCCGGTAGTCCAGGTCCTCAAGGATGCGAATATGGCCGAAGGCGCTCTCGACGATGGCCTCCGGCGTGGGATGGCCGTACTTCTCGAGCAGGTGCTTCTCGAGCGAGCCCGCGTTCACGCCGATGCGGATGGGAAGTCGCCGGTCCCTGCAGGCGTTCACGACCTCAGCGACCTTGTCCCTGCCCCCGATATTCCCCGGATTGATGCGAAGACCGTCGACGCCCTGCTTCACCGCCTCGACGGCAAGTTTGTGATCGAAGTGAATATCGGCCACGAGCGGAACGGTCGTGCCTTTCCTGATCTTCCCGATGGCCTTCGCGGCCTGGGCGTCGGGCACGGCAAGCCGGACGATCTCGCAGCCGGCCTCTTCGAGGCGTCTGATCTGGTCGAGCGTGCCATCGGCGTCGCGGGTGTCCGTGTTGCACATGGACTGGACGGCCACCGGCGAGCCCCAGCCGATCTTCACGGTGCCGAGAGTGATGTTGCGTGTTTTTTTGCGGGGAATTGAATCCATGATTATTAATAAATACTTACCACGAATTACACGAATGGGACGAATGTCACGAATGAAACCTGAAAACATCTATTCATTCGTGCTGATTCGTGCCGTTATTCGTGACATTCGTGTTAAAAGCTTTTCTGCTTTTGCGGTAACTGCCTCGATCATTTACTGAAGAACAGCCTCACCACATCGTTGTACGACACTACCGCGATCAGGGTGATCAGCAGCGCGGCACCGACGCTCTGGGACACTTCCATGACCTTCTGGCTCAGGGGCTTCTTGCGGACCGCTTCGATGGCGAGGAACAGGAGCAGTCCACCGTCCAGCACCGGAATGGGCAGAAGGTTCAGCATGCCGAGGGACAAACTGATGGTGGCCATGAGCGCGATGAAGGCCGACAGGCCCGCTGCCGCAGCCTGTCCGGACATCTGGGCGATCATCACCGGCCCGCCCAGCGTCTTGATGGAAAGGGAGAAGGAAAGCAGCTTCTTGAGCGTGATGAAGGTAAGGTCCGCCGTCTCCACGGTTCTCGTGAAACCCATCTGCACCGACTCAAGGAAACCGTACTTCTTGAACACCATCCGGATAAAGGGTTCTACGCCGATGACATACCGTCCGCCGTCCATGACCGGCGTTATGGTCTTTTCCTCGCGTTTGCCGCCGCGTTCGATCAGGAACGTGAGCTTCTTGCCCCCGCTCTCCTTCACCAGAAGAGAGAACTGGTTCCAGTGATAGATGGTCTTGCCGTCGACCGCGAGGATCTTGTCGTTCAGCTTGAGACCGCCCTTTTCCGCGGGCAGCCCGGGCCGGAGCCTGCCGATCTCTGCGGGCATGTCCGGAATGAGCCCCGACGATCCGATCTTGAGCTCCGTCGCCTCCGTGGGACGGAGCGTGAGGACCTTTTTCTCGCCGCTCCGGTCAAGGGTGACCGATACATCGGTATCGGGATTCACCGCGATGATCGTAAGCGCCTTGGTCCAGTCGGTGATCCTTCGCCCGTTGATCTCCTCGATGACGTCGCCGGCCTGGAACCCGGCCTTCTCGGCGGGAGAAGCCTTCTCCACATACCCTACCTTGGCGGGGCCCTCGGCGTAGGTCCCGACCATGAACACGAGCGGCATCAGCAGGAACGCGAGGACGATATTGGTCACCGAGCCGGCCGCCGCGATCTTCGCCCGCTGCCAGACGGTCTTGGACTGGAATTCGTCCGACGCGCCCGTGGGTTCCTCGTCGGGGTTCTCGCCCGCCATCTTCACGTACCCGCCGAGCGGCAGCGCCGAGATGATGTAGTCCGTGTCGCCCTTCTTGTAGCCGAACAACCTGGGTCCCATGCCGAGTGAGAACTTCTCGACCCGGACGCCGGCACGCTTCGCCATGATGAAGTGGCCGAACTCGTGCACGAACACGAGAATGCCGATAACGATCAGAAAATAAATGAGTGTCATTTCAGCTCCTTAAATTGCCGCTCATGAAACATGCGGCATTCCGTTAAACATCAGACGTGAAACGTAAGAGGACCGATGAAAGACGGTCTTGATGCTGCTCACGTCTCACGCCTTACGTTTCACGGTCGTTATTATCTTCTCCGCCTCATGCCTCGCCCAGAGGTCCGCCTTGAGCGCCTCATCGACGCTTTTGAAGGAGACCGGCGTATGTGCGTCCATGGCGGCACTGAGCACGCGGGGGATGTCCATGAACCCGATCTTCTCCTCAAGGAAATACTTGACCGCCACTTCGTTCGCGGCGGAGAGGACCGCCGGCATGCTGCCTCCCGCCCTGAGCGCATCATAGGCGAAGCCCAGGCACGGGAACAGGTCCCGGTCCGGCTCTTGGAACGTGAGCGTCGCGATGGACGCGAGGTCGAGCCCCGGCGACACATCGGGAAGACGGTCCGGATAGGACAGGGCGTAGGCGATGGGCCCCTTCATGTCGGGCATCCCGAGCTGGGCAACGACCGAGCCGTCCTGGTACTCGACGAGCGAGTGCACGATGCTCTGCGGATGGACGAGCACATTGATCTGCTCCGGCCCCATGCCGAACAGCCAGTGCGCTTCGATCACCTCGAGGCCCTTGTTCATCAGGGTGGCCGAGTCGATGGTGATCTTCCTCCCCATGTTCCAGTTCGGATGCTTGAGCGCCTGGGCCAGGGTCACCTTCGCGAGGTCCTTCTTCGTATGGTTCCGGAACGGACCTCCCGACGCCGTGAGGATGAGCCGCCGGACGTCCCCGCGCTCGCCGGAATGGAGGCACTGGAAGATGGCGCTGTGCTCGCTGTCCACCGGAAAGAGCTTCACGTTCCGCTTGCGGCACTCGGCCATGACCAGTTCGCCGGCCGTGACGAGCACCTCCTTGTTCGCAAGGGCGATGTCCTTGCCGGCCTGGATTGCGGCCATGGTCGGGACCAGCCCGGCCGTACCGACGATCGAGGAGACCGTGATGTCCGCGTTCTCCGCGGCGGCGACCTGGATCATCCCCTCGACCCCCGAGAGGATCCTGACCGGCAGGTCTCTGCACCTCTTCCGCAGCTCCCCGGCGGCCTGCTCACCGGCAATGGCTGCGAGGGCGGGTCTGAACTTCCGGATCTGCGATTCCAGCAGCTCGCTGTTGTTCCCGCCGGCGATCGCGACGACGCTGAACCGGTCCGGGAACTGCTCCGCGACCGCGAGGGTAGAAGTGCCGATGGAGCCGGTGGAACCGAGGATTGAAATACGTTTCATCATAATAATTACGAACTACGGTAGGGGCGGCCCTGCGTGGCCGCCCTGAGCAGGGCAACCACATAGGGTTGCCCCTACGATTCATTTCGCATTCCGAAATGAATTCATCTCATCCTCAAATAATAGAACAGCACTGGCGCGGCAAACAGCATGCTGTCCATGCGGTCCAGGATGCCTCCATGGCCGGGGATGAGCGTGCCGGAGTCCTTGACGCCCGCGCTCCGCTTGATGAGCGATTCCGCAAGGTCGCCGACGGTCCCGGCCAGAGCAAGGACAGCGCCAAGCACCAATGCCTCCATCCAGCCGAGGACCGGTACAAGCCAGACCCTGCACAACAGGGCAACGACGATGGACGCGAGGGTACCGCCGGCAAGGCCCTCGATGCTCTTCTTCGGGCTGATCTTCTCATAGAGGCGGTGCTTTCCGAAGGCCGTGCCCACATAGTAGGCGCCGGTATCGGACGCCCAGATCACCAGATAGAGGAACACCAGCCACTTCTTCCCGGCGGGGCCTGCGTGGATCGCGACCTGGAACGCGAACAGCAGTGCCACGTAAAAGATCCCGAATGCCGTGACCGCGATGTCTTCCAGGGCGCCTTCCATGGGACGCCGGGAAAAGAGCCGGGCCACGATCACCGCCAGGACACACAGCGTGATCCAGAAGGAGAGGTCCCCGCGATGGAAAAGGACGGGGCGGTAGACATTGAGGACCATGAGGGCCCCGAGCGCGATGCCGAGGATCGTGAGCGGCTTGATCCCCCGCGCCTGCGCCATCGCGTACAGCTCATATTGTCCGATAGCGGCGGCAATGATCGCCAGCGCCGCGAAATACCCTGACGGCATGAGCCAGACGACGACAAAAAGAATGGGGACCAGCACAATGCTGCTCAGAACACGGGTAGCGCTCATCGAGGGACTCCGTTACTGCCGCGATTTGTGAGCCGACGACACGTTCGCGGAAAGATGCCCGGCATTCCGGCCGAGCTGCTCCTCCGTAAGTCCGAAGCGCCGCTGCCGGCGCTGGTAGTCGAGGAGAGCGGTGAGAAGTTCTTTCTCGTCGAAATCCGGCCAGAGGACATCGGTGAAATAGAGCTCCGCGTAGGCCGCCTGCCACAGCAGAAAGTTGCTGATCCGCTTCTCGCCGCTCGTGCGGATGATCAGGTCCGGATCGGGCAGGCCCGCCGTGTCGAGACGGGAGGAGAACCGCTCCTCCGTGAGGTCCCCGTCGACGATGCCGGAGGCCTGCATGCGCCTCACGGCCTCGAGGATCTCGCCGCGCCCGCCATAGGAGAGGGCAAGGTTCAGGACCATGCCGCTATTCTCCGCGGTCTCGGCTGCAGCCTTTTCGACCCATTTTTGCGCCGTCTTCGGAAGGCGCTCCGTCCTGCCTATGGAGCGGAACCGGATGCCGTTCGCCTTCATCCTGGCGATCTCGGTCCGGAGGTAGCTGCCGAGCATGTCCATCAGGAAGCTTACCTCCTGCCGGGGCCGGCCCCAGTTCTCGTCGGAAAAGGCGTACAAGGTCAGGACCCGGATCCCGAGCTTCCGGCAGTGCTCCACCACATCGCGGACCGTCTCGCCGCCGCGCTTGTGACCGACGATCCTCGGCATGCCGCGCCGCACGGCCCACCGTCCGTTGCCGTCCATGATGATGGCAACATGCTTCGGCAGGTTCTCCCGGTCGATCGCTGCCCGAAGTTCTGCTATTCCTGGTTCCTTCTTCTTCATCGATTCCTTTTTCGCGTTTGCAGCCCGGTAACAGGTGACCAACGCTGTCATTGCGAGGAGCGGACCGACGCGACAATCTCTTTTTTCAATCCGCAAACCGTATTACGCAATCCGCAATAGGGATATTATTTCCCCTGGTACTTCTCCACCCGCACGATGTCCTTGCCGAATACGCCGCCGTGGACCTTCACAAGCCCGTTGATCTGCACGCCGGTCTTGTCGGAACGGGAAACCTGAATATCGAGGACCGGGCCTGTCAGGTCCTTGACGTTCCACCGGGGCTCAAGCCGCGAACCGTTCCAGGTGAGGACCTCGAGTTCGCCTCCCTTGTATCCGCCCAGAAAGGTCTGCGCGGTGTTCTTCGCGACGACAAGGTCGTCCTTCCCGCTGCCGTACAGGTCGAAGGCGAGGATCCTGCCGCTGATCTTTACCAGGCGGCCCTTATCCACATGGGCAGCCGACGTTTGGAACGATTTGTCCAGGTCCGTGGGATCTCTCCCCAGGGCAGCGTCGGTGCCGGTCAAGGGTTTTGTCAACACCGTCTCCACCGTCAGGTACTTCTCTTCGCTCTTCCAGAGAGGCGTTTCGCCCGAGTACACCACCAGCCGGTGGTCATCGTCAAAAGACACAAGGAGCAGGCGGGGCTCGCCGAAATCCGCGTAGATGAAGCTGTACAGGTCAGTCCCCTTGGGAAGGACTACCTCCGCGCCGGGTGTATAGGAGCCCCCTGACCATGCATATTCCCGGGGCATTCCGTCAAAGAAGTTCTCCGGAGAATAGTTCTGGCCGATCAGTACGTTGCCCCTGCCGGGATAGGCGATCACCCGCAGGAAGCCGGGGACCTCGGCGGTCCTCCGGTAGGAACCGTCCTGAAATTCCATGGCATAGGAGGTCACCGTCTTGTTCAGCATGCGCGTGACGAAGATCTCGGGCCTGCCGTTCCCGTTGATATCAGCAACATCGATATGGAACTGCTGCGACTCCCTGTCCTTCAGGGGCACCGTTTCAGCCCATACCTCTTTCCAGCCTGATGGTTCGATGCGGTAGATGGAGAGTTTCTTTTCATCGGAAAATACATATTCGGCGGCGGTGTCCCCGTCAAGATCGGCAATGGCGAAATAGCGCGCGTTCACCGGGAGGTCCGGGGCCTTCTCGCCGGACACCTTGACCGGCGCGAAGAACGGCCGGACATCGCCCAGGGCCTCGCGTTTTGTCGTGAGGTTCAGCTGCGCCACAATGGTATCGAGCGGTTTTGCGTCATCGGCATAGAACAGCTTGCTGGTTATCAGATACTTGCCTTCCGAAGGGAATATCCCCACGGCCACCACGGCATCGAGGCTGAAGGTCTTGCCCATGTCCTTGATCAGGTCCGCGTCCCGCTGCTTCCTGTCCTTCAGGAACGCGTCGACCTTGTCGTTTCCCAGGACCGTGAACCTGCCCAGTTCTCCCAGGCGCGCGGCCAGGTCCTTGATAAGCTCGGGCCGGTCGTTCCGGAGCGGCAGGATGCCGATGCCGATCTTCTTCGGCGTGATCCTCGCCCGGTCGCCCTCCTGCGGCGCCTTCAGCTGCTTCTTCATCGTGGCAATGGACGTGGATTCCTTGACGCTCACGATCGAGATGGTCCCGATCTCGTCCTCGGCGCGGCCGATGACGGCCTTGGTCACGGGATGGAGGATCTCCCTGCCGTCCCGCCAGAGCGTCAGCTCCATGCCGGGCAGGAGTCCGTGCTTCTCGCCGAGGGCCAGGGTCAGCCGGTCCCCCTGCACCGCCGTCACGCCGCCCTGCACTTTCGGAAAGTACGCTGCGATGGCATAGGCAAGCTCATCGATCGAGGTGAACTCCTCGGGGCCCAGGGCCTTGTCGGCAAATGCGGGAGAAACCAGCAGCGATGCAACAACCATTATGATCACAAAGACAGTTTTCATTTCTCATCCTCTTTATTTCTTCCGGCGAACATCGAGATCGAAAAGTATTCAACGCTGAAACGACTATGAACAAATATGAGTGGCACTGTAAAGACCTTACATAAGATCTTTCATAAAACAAAACAGTGAAAATCTGCGTTCTGGATCTCCTTGTTTGTCGATCCTGTTATACTGTCTCGTTCCTTCACTCGACCCTGACCCGGATTTCCGCCTTCCAGGCCCTGCCGGGACCGAGCGAAATGCGCCACAAGGGCATTACCATCGAGCTCTGGTACACCCGCTCGAACCCCGCCTCGGACTGGGAGACGGTCTCCACGGGCGCGCGCCAGAGGATGGCAGGCTCCGAGAACTCCAGGGTGACCTTCAGCTTGAGCCATTCGTCCACCAGGCTCACCCGGCCCACGTTGTTCGTTTCGCCGATGGAAGCAAGGTGCCGCTTGTCAAGGACATGGCCGGGTATATCATAATAGCGGTCCGGGGCGTTCCCGGCCAGGAGCGAGAAGTTGAACTCGCTTCCGAACGTCGTGTTCAGCTCCTCCCGGTCGCCGTTCGCGATCTCGTAGCGGACAACGATCTCCGGGTAAGAAGGACGGAGCAGCAGCGTTTTCCGGAGCCGCGCCCGCAGTCCGGCGGCGGTCCCTTCACGCTCCAGGACCAGGACCACGGCATCCTTCTGCTTGCGCAGGGAGGCCGCATATGCTCCCAGGACGAAGTCGCCCGCCTCATAATACTCCGCCCGCATGAAGCTCGCGAGGTCCACGCCGGTCTCCAGGAAGTGGTCCATGAGCGACGCGCGATTGTACCAGTCGTACTGCAGATGGTGCTGAAGTCCCGCTTCCTTCACCACCACGCGATCGTGAATGGTCTTCGCTTCGCCGCCCGCGGCGTCTTTGTCCTTCTCCGCATGGGCGATCTTGTCGTGATATCCTTCGCGGCGGCGGGTCAGCGTGTTCATGAGATTGAAGGACCTGGGCTTCCAGTCGAGCTCGGTGATCCTGCCGCCGTCCGCGGGGTCCACAAAGACGTTCAGCAGCTCGGAGTTGAGCATGACTTCCTCATGCCCGTCCCCGTCGAAATCGCCCCGTTCGATCTCGAGCCACGAGGGATCCTCGGTCTTTTTAGCCGGTGTCTTCGCCCGCAGGACCGGCCCGAGCTTTTTCAGCGACTTGTCCGCCAGGTATTCAGCCTGGATCAGGTGCTCGTACACCGCGGAGCGGAGGTGCGGGAGATAGAGACCGCCGAAGACCCCGTGCCAGTATGCGTCATTGCACTGGCACTGGTACAGATGGTCGATCATGTGCGCCGCTTCACGGTCAAGCTTTGCGTTCGACCCCGGCGACTCCAGCGCCTTGTGGACCTTCCGGCTCACCATCAGCATCCGCTTCTGCATGTGGTTGCTCTCGGAGTACTTGGCCAGGAAGTTCCGCCAGGTCCCGCCCTTGATGAACGGCCTGATCTTGCCGCCGTCGGGCATCGCCTTCAGCAGGGCCAGCGCATTGTCGTATTCCATCATGGCCGCCGTCGGCAGGGTCCACTCGCCCATCTCCATATACGATGCCGTGGGCAGATAGGTCCTTCCGCGGGCCGGCTCCTTCCGGATATAGTCGGCAAAGGTCGTGGTCTCGAGCCACTGGCTGTTCTGCTCCAGGAGCGTGAAGAACCGCTCAAGCCATCCTTCCTCGTATACGGTGCGATAGGTCTCGGGCCAGACGCCGAACTTTTCTCCGTCATCGGCCATGACCGCGAGCCGGTTCCGCCCGGTCGACTTGAGCGTGGCAAGAAATTCGATGGTCTCCTCGGGCCGGTGGAAGGGGATAAGATAGCGAAGACGCTCGCTCCCGGGAAAGATCTTGATCAGGTCGCCCTGTTCCTCGGTGAGATAATAGCCGTCAAGGTCGTCATCGCGAAGGCCCGTCATCTTGAAATGGAAATCGTCCACCACCACGTGGTCAATGCCCGCCCGGGCGATGGCGCGCGGGAGATGGGGCTCCCACACCCGCTCGGCAAGCCACATGCCGCGGGCGTCGTAGCCGATCTTCTTCCGGACATAGTCCGAAAGCATTCGTATCTGTCCGACCTTGTCCTCATCAGGCAGCACCGCGAGGACCGGTTCATAGAAACCGCCCGACAGGACCTCGACCCGTCCTTCCGACACGAGCCCCCTGATCGTATCGAGGAACTCGGGATGCTTCTCCTCGAAGAACCGGTAGAGGATGCCCGTGTAATGGAGCGTCATCCTGATCCCGGGATGCCGCTTCAGCACCTCGATGAACGGACGGTAGGACTTCTGGTACGCCTCCTCGGCGACAAAGTCGAAATTCCCCACCGGCTGGTGGTTATGAATGGCGAAGATGAACTGGACCTTGGACATTTTTCAGGGAAAAACCCGTTATTTCCGCGGAGTTGGAATAAAGATACAGACTGGAATATTAGCCCCGAAGCCGTGAAAAGTCAATGAGAAACGGGGGATTTGGCCAGTCCGGAGACGCAGAGATCGCGAGAGTTCAGGGAACAGCCGGCGGTTGGCGGCGGAGCTTTCTCCGAATGAGCAGGACCACGACAAGGAGTGTCAGGATCGGCAACCATATCCAGACGAACTCGCTCGTGATCACGTTCCAGCCCCACCGGCTGAAGAATCCATAGACCCCGATGGGCGAGACCACGAGCGGCCGCCAGGGAAGGAAATAGCGCGTGTTGTCGAAGGGCGAGAAGAACGCGATGCCGTATCCGCCGGAGGTCATGGCATCGAGCACGCCATGGGAGGCCGTGACCGCGAAGAAGTAGCCGGCCAGCACCCACCACCTGCCGGAAAAGCGCGGTACCTTCCTGAACGCCAGCGAGACCGCCACAAGGGCCACGATGAGCGCGAACGGGAGAGAGTGGAAGAAGCCGCGGTGACCCAGCATATGGCGGTAGGGGATCCCGACATAGAAGGCGATGACATCGAGGTCCGGGAGCAGGGCGCAGAACAGGCCGAGCGACCAGAAGCGCAGCGGCATCTTCTCGGGCGAAACGGCCTTGCCGAGGGCGGCGGCGACAAAAACATGGGTGAAAGCAGAGGCCATAAAGGACAAGGAGACGGACTTACGAAGAGAGCCGGCTTTCTGTGAAATCATATGTTCAATTCTTTATGCTTAAATGCAAGATACATCTTCAAGCAAAGCATAGCAAGAATCTTGTCGGCTATTGGCTGTACCTGCAAGAGTGCAATCGTAGTCCCTGGACAAGAGGTGCAGAATGCTAGTTGATGCTTGCACATGAAACGCCGCGGGTCACGCGCCATCTTTTGGCGCGTCGCAGTCAAGGCGCTGGTTGTAATCAGCGCCTGCTTCTGAGGTCTCAAGGGGACATCCTATAGTCCCCCTGGATGCCTGGATGTCCCAATTCGTCAGAAAAATCATGGTGGAAAGCTACGCAATCCGTCTCACCATCCGACCTGCAAGATAAAAGAAGAACACCGCGTATGCTGCGAGGATGATGACCGACAGGGCATCAGGTTCCCTGCCCCCGGCGAGCGCGCGAAGGAGCATGCTGGCGTGGGTCAGCGGATAGACAAGGATCGCGCTGCGGAACGGCTCCGGCAGTTTGTCCGGGGAAAAGAACGTCCCCGCCAGGAAGGACATGGGAATGATGACGAAGCTGTTGAAGTTCGACATGTCCTCGTGCGACTTGGCGATCATGGCCGCGGCAACTCCCGCCGAGGCGAAGCAGAACGCCGTGAGGCCGAGCACAAGCAGGATGTACGGCGACAGGGTCATGTTCACGCCGGAGGCGAGCCCCACGATCAGAAGAAGGAACGCCGAGAACAGTCCGCGCACCATCCCGCTGAGCGCCCTCCCCAGCGCGATCGACCACGGCCCCACGGGCGAGACGAGCACCTCTTCAATGGTCTTGGTGTAGAGCTTGCTCACGTTCACCGACGTCGAGACCGGACCGAAGCTGTTGTTCATCGCCGAGAGCGCCAGGAGGCCCGGCAGGATGAAGTCGAGATAGGTCCCGCCGGCCATGCTCATGCCCCGGCCCAGCCCCCAGCCGAAGGTGACGAGGTAAAGAATGGGCGTGACCATGCTCGAAGCCAGGAACTTCCAGGGCTTCTTGCGGATGAGCAGCATGTCTTTCCAGAAGATCGGATAAAAATTCATATCAAAACCTTACGCAACGACAGGTGGAGGGGTAGGGGCGGCCCTGCGTGGCCGCCCGCAACCGGGCAACCACACAGGGTTGCCCCTACATAAATTCCGCAATCCGCAATCCGAAATCCGCAATTGCATCACGCATCGATCCTCTCCCCCGTCAGTTCGATGAACACATCCTCGAGCGTCACGTCGCGGACAACCACGTCGCATCCCATCGCCTTGCCCGCATCAAGCGCCTCGTCCCTGCTGTGCAGGAATTGCCGGGGCACATCGTGCCGGCCAAGGCATTCGAGGACATACCTGCCCGATACCGCCTTGAGGTCTTCCGGCGCGCCGATGGTCATGATCTTCCCCTGACGCATGATCGCAACGCGGTCGCACAGCTCGTCCGCCTCTTCTATGTAATGGGTCGTCAGCAGGATGGTGATGCCGCTCCGCTTCAGGTCGTCGATGAGCCCCCAGATCAGCCGCCGCGCCTGCGGGTCAAGCCCCACGGTGGGCTCGTCCATGAAAACGACAGCGGGCCGGTGCATGAGTCCCCGGGCGATCAGCAGCCTCCGTCGCATCCCGCCCGACAGGTGCTCCACCGGCAGGTCCCGCTTCTCCCACAGGCCGACGAACCGGAGCAGTTCTTCGATGCGGCCGGGCCGGTCCGCCCGGTCCATGCGATGCAGCCTGCCGTGATATTCAAGGTTCTCGGCCAGCGTCAGATCGATGTCGAGGTTCAGCATCTGGGGAATGACGCCGATGGACTTCTTGACCGAGAGGGGATCGGTCAGGATATCCCGGCCCGCGATCAGGGCGGTTCCCGACGACGGTAAGGTAAGCGTGGTCAGCATGCGGATGGTCGTGGTCTTGCCCGCGCCGTTGGGCCCGAGCAGGCCGAAGACCTCGCCCTTCTCGACGGAGAAGTTGACGGCCTTGACCGCCGCCAGGGGTCCGAAGTTCTTGGTGAGGTTGATGGTCTTGATCATGGGGAAACAGAATGCGGAACGAATATCAATGTAGGGGCGGCCCTGCGTGGCCGCCCGGAACAGGGCAACCACATAGGGTTGCCCCTACCGTCTCACGTTTCGCGCCTAACGCCTTACGAGGTTGTGTCGATCCCCAGCGCCTTGATCTTCCGGTGGAGGTTGCTGCGCTCCACTTCGATCTCGTCGGCTGTCCTGCTGATGTTGCCGTTGTTCTCTTTGAGCTTCCTGATGATGTACTCCCGCTCAAAGGCCGCGCGCGCCTCCTTGAGCGTGCCGTACTCGGCCAGGCTCCCCGCCATCCGGCCGGCCCCCGACAGCCGGCCTGCCGGC
>JAGVOT010000128.1 GCA_020052615.1 Nitrospirota bacterium
ATCCCCCCCCCGGCCCTGGGCGGGACGGCCACTTTCGCGGGCGGGGGGATGGCGGAGAGGTCCACCCGGTGGGCTACCCGGTCCCCGATCCCCCTGACCGCCGCGCGGACGGCCTTTTCCCGCTGGATCGCCTCGACCGCGTCCTGGACCATGGCCCTGTTGGCCCTCTCTTCCCGCATTTTCCCTATCCTCTCGGAGAAAGCCCGGGCGTCCTGCCGGGAAACCTCGCGGGCGGGCGCCGCCTTCTGGTAATCGAAGTCCTTGACCGTGCGCCGTTCGATCTTGTCGCCCAGCACGCGTTCGATGCTCCTGACCAGCGGTTCGTCCTCGCGCGTCACGAAGGTGAATGCGTCGCCGGTCTTCGCGGCGCGACCGGTACGGCCGATGCGGTGCGTATAGGCGTCAACCGTGTCGGGGATATCGTAGTTGATGACATGGGAGATGCTCGAGACGTCAATGCCGCGGGCCGCGATGTCCGTGGCCACGAGGATCTGGTATGAACCGTCCCGGAACCCGTCGAGGGCCTCCTGCCTCCGGTTCTGCGACAGGTTCCCCTGGAGCGACGCTGCCTTGTAGCCGGCCTTCTCCAACTGCTGTCCGATGCGCTTGGCGCGATGCTTCGTCCGCGTGAAGATCAGGACTGACTCCGTGTTGGTATGACGCAGCAGCTCCATCAGGAGCGCCGTCTTGAGATGCTGCTCCACGGGATAGAGCGCGTGAGAGACCGTGTTCACCGGGGCGGTCATGCCCACCTGCACGGTGACGGGCTTGCGCAGGATCTCGTGGGCCAGGTGCCGGATATCATCGGGCATGGTGGCCGAGAACAGCAGGGTCTGGCGCTTCGCGGGCACGTATTTGAGGATCCGCCGGATATCGGGCAGGAATCCCATGTCGAACATGCGGTCCGCCTCGTCCAGCACAAGCACTTCAAGATGGGCAAGGTCCGCCGTGCGCTGGTTGAGGTGGTCGAGCAGACGGCCCGGACAGGCAACGATGATCTCGACGCCCGTACGCAGCTTCTGGATCTGGGGGTTCAGGCCGACGCCGCCGTAGACCGTCATGCTGCGCAGCTTCGTCTGGCTGCCGAGGGAAACGATCGAGTCGTTGATCTGCTCGGCCAGTTCCCGTGTCGGTGCGATGATCAGGGCGCGGACCTTGCCGCGCGGCCCGGCCAGCAGGCGTTCCAGGATCGGCAGCACGAAGGCCGCTGTCTTGCCGGTACCGGTCTGGGCGAGGCCCATGACGTCCTGGCCTTCCATGACCGGCGGGATAGCCTGTTTCTGGATGGGCGTCGGCGTCTGGTAGCCGGCTGCTTCGACGCCGGCCATGATCTGGGGGTGGAGCTTGAACGAACTGAAATTCATTAAAACCTTCTTTCTTTCTTCGCGACTCGGCTATTTACGGTGCGTTCCCGGTCGCAGGGGAACGGCCGCACGGATCAAAGAAAAAGGCCCAGGGAGGATGCCCTGAGCCTTTGGATCGGTTGTTAGCGGTGGCCGGATTTAAACCGACGACTTCGGGTCACAACATTGTTCGAAATCCATCCACCTACCTGAGCAAGCATATAATAACATAAAGAAATCAGAATTGTAAGTGTTTTTTATACGATTTTTCCCTGCGTGCCTGCGGTTATAGCCATCAGCTTTGGGCGGGAACGCCGCCATCAGAACTGATCGAGAAGCCGGGATCCGGCATCTCGGCGCGGCGATCTTCCGGGTGTGCGTCCTACAGCGTTACTCCTTTCTTCCCGGTTTTGGGTTTGCCCAGATGGTATACAAGAACAGGGTATTTCATTTTCGCCGCAGCCGTCCTGACCGCCTGCCGTTCCCTGACAGTCATGAGCAGGCCGGCCTGGAGATCGCGGCGCATCTGGTCCGCCGGATCGACAAACTTGCGCAGTGCCTCCTTCCGCGCCGCATTTTCGGCGTCAAAGGCCCTGATCTCGTCCTCCGTATAGGGCTGTTCCTCTCCCCTCTTCACGAAGGCGCGTTCGTATCCCAGCGCGTCGAGCACCTGGCCGGCAACGGCTTCGAAAATGCGTATATCCTGCTCCGGGGCCTCGCGCAGGAATTTCCGGCTGTTGCCCGCCATCACAGGGCTGGTCACATTGACCCACAGTTCGCTTGACGTGGCGGCGCGCTTTGCATCGTCGGTGCGGTAATAATCCAGCATGGACTCGCGGTACGGCAGACCGAGGAACCCGCATATGGTCCGGACGGTCCCCGCCGGATCGCCCGTCAGGCCTTCGTAGCTTACGCACAGGAAGCGGTCCGGATCGATCTCGCCCCGGAGCTTGAGGGCCAGCCGCTGGGTTTCCGCCCATTCCCGGGCGATGTGATAAAAATGCTTCTCGCCCACCACGGCCTTGCGGAACGAGACCGCCACGTCCCGGCCGTCACGATAGAGGTAGATATATTTTGGCGCGCGGAAATAGGCCTCGATCTGCCGCACATAGTTGATGTTCGCCAGGCTCTTGCAGCACCACGTTTCCGCCCGTTTCTCCTCTGCACAGACATCGTACACCGCTCCGTGGATGGCCGCGAGGCTTCGCTCCCTGCAGCGGCGCGCCACGTCCAACCGGTCCAGAACGACCCCTTCCCAGGGAACCGGGTTCAGCTCCACCAGCCGGCACACATCCTCGACAAGCTGGCTGAAGTTCGCGTCGTCGGCCAGATCTCCGTACACCGGCGCCAGCGGCATGAACCGCTGGAGGATGTGCGGCGGATGGGGTGCCGCGATCTCCGGCAGCTGATTCAGCATCAGGCGAAGCAGATTCGACCCGGAGCGCTGGGTCCCTATCATGAAGATCGGCATCATAGTGTATCTCCTTTCCGACGACCTTTCTGCAGAAATATTTCCCTCTCTCTCCTGCGGGTCAGTACAGCAGCAACCCCATGATCCCCGCCGCGGGAATGATCCATGCGGTCTCTATCTTGAACCGGAGCAGCGCAAGAAGGGCCACACCGAATATCAGGAAGGATATGCCGTTGACCGGCGCGGTCCGCGCCACTGTCACTCCCGCAGCCCCGATCATGCCGATGACCGCCGGGCGGATCCCGCGCAGACCCGCCTTGATGGCCTCCGAGCCCTTGATGCGGTCCACGAAGCGGGTGCAGAGGATCATCACCAGCGCGGGCGGCGTGAATATGCCGACAGTCGCCGCGGCAGCGCCGGCCAGGCCCGCCGTCTTGTAGCCGATAAAGGCGGCGCTGATGAGGATGGGCCCCGGCGTCACCTGGCCGAGGGCGATCGCATCGATGAACTCCTGCCGCGTGACCCAGCCATAGCCGTCCACGACGATCTGCTGGATCATCGGGATGAACACATAGCCGCCGCCGAAGAGCACCACGCTCATGCCGCCGAAGGTCAAGAGGAGCTGGCCTGTCACCTCCGGATTGAAGCCCAGGAAGGGAGCGCCGGACAGGGCGCCCGCGGCGATGCTGTACAGCCGGGGCCGGCCGCGACTGCCGGTCCTGTTCCCTGCCGGGCTGCGAGCGGGACCGACTTTGCCCGTTGCATTCGCGTTGTCGCTTCCCCGGAACAGCAGCCATCCTGCAAGCCCGCTCGCCGCGATGATGCCGAGGGTGATAAAAAAACCGCCGATGCCCAGCAGGAGGCCGGCGGCATTGACGGCGATGAGGGCCTCCGGAACCCCCTGGATCGCCTTTTTTCCCATGTTCCAGGCCGCAACAAAGATAATGGCCGCCACTGCGGGAATGAATCCCAGAAAGAACCTTCCCACCTCCGGTATCTGGCCGAACCGGAAGTAGGCGAAGCTCAATCCCACGAGGAGCAGGAAGGACGGCAGGATCACGCCCGCCGCGCTCGCCAGGGCGCCCATGCCCCCTCGCGCCCGGTACCCCACGTAGGCCACCACGTTCACGGCGATCGGGCCCGGCAGGATAGTTGCCAGCGAGACGCCGTCCAGCATGTCCTCGTGCCTGAGCAGCTTTTTCCTCTCCACGGCGTAATCCTGCACGACCGAGATGAGCGCCATGAAACCGCCGAAGGCGGTGCTCCCGATCTTGAGGAAGTTGAGGAACAGGGCTCCCAGCGATACCTTGTCTGATGCGCCCTCTCGGGACTCTTCCTCGGCGGATCTCTCCGGTGAGACTGTTTTTGTCTTGCAGTGAATTCGATTCATTGTTTTGCGGCCTGCACTGCTCCCGTGCACGGCGTCCGCGGCTTCGCCCGCTTCTCCACGAAGTTAAGGAACCCCTTCCCGTGCAGGACCTCCATGATCCGCCGGGCGCTTTCCCCGGCCGTCGCTGAAACGGTATCGATGCGGACCTCGGGCGCACAGGGCGGCTCATAGGCGTCGTCCACGCCGGTGAAACCCTTGAGCTTGCCGCGCTTCGCCTGGGTGTACATACCCTTCACGTCCCGCACTTCGCACACATCGACGGGCGTGTCCACGAACACCTCTACGAACCGGCCCCCCCCCACCATGGCACGGACCTGGTCACGGGCGGAGGCGAAGGGGCTGATGAGCGCGCAGATCGCCACGCCCTCGTGCCGGACCACCTCGGACGCCACGAACCCGACGCGAAGGATGTTCGTGATCCGGTCCTCCTTGCTGAAGCCGAGGCCCTTGGTGAGGTGCGTCCTCACCACGTCGCCGTCCAGAAGCGTCACCTTCTTGCCCGCGGCCATGAGCAGCGGCGTGAGAATATCGGCTATGGTCGACTTCCCCGAGCTCGGCAGGCCGGTAAGCCAGACGCAGAATCCCTGTCGGGTCTTCGGCGGGTTGGCCTCGAACAGGATCTGCGCCACTTCCCAGCAGGTGAACCATGCCGGCAGCCTCTTCCCCTGGAACAGCGAATCCTCGATCACGTTCGTTGCCGATACGCGGATGTATTCTTCAGATCCGTTCACGACCCGGTCGGACACCTCGTAGCGGTTTCCCCCGGGCACATAGACCATTTCCTTGTGGGGGATCATGCACAGGCCGATCTCGGCCTGGTGGGCGCTGAACAGCTCCTGGACGTCGCAGGAGGAGTAAAAAGCCCTGCCATGGCAATCCTTGCCCGTGCCGTGGGGGTCGCGGCCGATGATGAAGTGGCTGGCGCCGTAATTCCTGTTGATGATCCCGTGCCATAGCCCTGCCCGGGGCCCCGCCATGCGCACGGCAAGGGGAATGAGGTTCAACACCGTCTGCCCGGGATCGTAGTACTTCTCGATGAGCGTCTTGTAGCACCGCACGCGCGTGTAGTGGTCCAGGTCGCTGTACCCGGTGATGCCGACGACGGGCTGGATAAGGAGTGAACCGTCCACTTCGTTCGCCGCCTCCTTGGTCAGCGTCTCATGGGCCCGGTGCATGGGATGCCGGGGCTGGTAGGCGATCACGTTTTCCCGGCCCAGGGCCTCGAGTGCCGCGCGGACCCCGGCCGGTGTCTTTCTCAGGTCCGTGAAGTCGTTGTGGCGCGGCAGGTTCAATACCGTGACCGGCCCGGACAGGCAATACCCGCCCCAGGCATGCATCTCAGATACCAGCGGATGGCGCGAATCGGTGGTGCCCAGGACCGCGCTGCATTCCCGCTCCAGGTCCCAGGCATAGATCTCTTCCAGCAGCATGACTGCCAGCATGTCGTTCGTCGGACTTCGCAGCACCAGCTCCCCGCCGATCTTCAGACCGTCGATGCTGTCCACGGGAAGCGTGACGGGAACGGGCATGAGCGTTCCGTCTGCCATGCGCATGTCCCGAAGCACGGAACGATAGTCTTTCTCGCCCATGAACCGGTCAAGAGGGGAAAAGGCGCCGATCGCGAGCAGCTCAAGATCGCACACGGAGCGGAACGATATCTGGATCGAGGGCAGGCGTTTCGCCTTCCGCAGGACCCTGTTGCGCTCCTCATCGGAGACGAGGAGGTCCACCAGCCTTCCGCCGTAGGGAGCAATGAGTTTCACCAGCGATGCTTGTTCAGTCATACCATCCCCTCCCGGTAACGATAAAATGATGATTCCGCAGATCAGCCTTGTTATAGCGCAGAGGTTTACCGCTTGCCGCTTCCGTCACCCTGCCCCCGGCCTCCTCCACGATCAGCTGGCCCGCGGCAGTGTCCCACTCCATGGTCGTTCCCAGACGCGGATACACGTCGGCGGCCCCTTCGGCCACGAGACAGAATTTCAGCGAGCTGCCGGCCGTGATCAGCACCAGATCGTCATACCTGGCCTTGAGCTTCAGCACATATGCTTCGAACGCCGGGGATGCGTGGGAACGGCTTCCGACGACCAGGAAGCCCTTTTTCCGCTGATCGACGGGGAGCCGGACGGCAGCACCCTGTGCCGTCCGGTATGCACCGCCGCCCTTGATCGCGGTATAGAGCAGGTTCTTCACCGGGGCATAGATGGCGCCCATGACCGGCTGTCCCCGGTGGATGAGCGCCACATTCACCGTGAACTCCCCATTTCTGCTGATGAACTCCCTGGTCCCGTCCAGCGGGTCCAGGAGCCAGAAAGTCTCCCAGTGCCTGCGTTCCTCATAGGGGATGTCCCTCCCCTCCTCGCTCAAGACCGGGAAGTCCGATGTCCGGGCAAGATGATCGGCCAGGATCTCATGAGCGATCCGGTCCGCTGCGGTCACCGGGCTTGCGTCTGCCTTGCGATCCACTTGCACGGCGCTGCTGCCGTAGACTGCCAGGATCGCCGCCCCTGCCTTTCGCTCCGCTTCCGCCAGAGACGAAAGCATGTCCGTATCCCCTATGTACGTGATCACGTTTGTCATGTATTGATGGTACTGTACACAATTCTTGCGGCGGGCGTAACTACCCAAGCGGGTACCTACCCATGCGGGTACCTACCCGTGTGGGCAGGTAGTATTGTCAGCGTAAGGGTGTTATATTTTTTGCTGATATTTTCCGCTTTCCTGTCGGCCATGTTCTATCAGGCTCTCCGGACTGTCGTCTTCTCCGGACCATCGGCGAGGAGCTGGACAAGCGCTGCGCACAAGGACTGCAGGCGACGGCACCGGATAAACGCGGCAAGTCGAACGCAAACCCGTCTCGAACAAGAACCGAATGTGATTATCCTAAATATCTCAAGGAGGGTTTTTTCATGAAGAAAGGCTTCAGAAGGGCCGTAATGGCAGTGGCAGTTGCTCTCAGTATTTCAGGCGCATTCAGCCCGGGGCTGGTCGCAGCGGAGATCAAATTCGGGACGGTGCCCCGCCTCAGCGCACCGGAGCTGCAGGCAATGTTCAATCCCCTTACGGAATACCTGACCAGGGAGATCGGGGAAAAAGTGACGCTGGTGATACCAAAGAACTTCGATGCGGTCAGGGACATGGTGATAGCGGGCCAGATGGACATCGGATTCATCAACCCGCTCCTCTATGTCCAGATAAAGGACAAGGTCGACATTGAACCCCTTGCCCTTTCTTCGGAGGTGAAAAGCGGCACGCGCCTCCGGGGCATCATCATCGTTCGCAAGGACAGCGGCGTCACGAAACTGCAGGACCTGAAGGGAAAGAAGTTCAGCTTTGTCGATGAGGATTCTCCGGCAGGTCACATATTCCAGAAACTGCTCCTGAGCAAGGCGGGATTTGACGTCAAGAAGGACATTATCATGATGCCCTATGGGAAGACCCATGAGAACGTTACCATGGCCGTGTTCAACAAGACCACCGATGCCGGCGGTGTCCGGGAGGAACAACTGGATAAAATGAAGGGCTCTCTCGATGTGTCCCAGCTGAAGATCGTGGGGTATACCGATTACTTTCCGAACTGGCCTTTTTTTTCCACGGGGAAACTGAAGAAAGAGACGACCGACAAGATACGGGCCGCCCTGCTCAAACTCAAGCCGAACGACCCGCAGAATGAAAAGATCCTTGGTCCTGCCCGGCTGACCGGATTCATCCCCGTCACGGACAAGGAATATGACGACCTGCGCGCCGCCGCCAAGCTCGTCGGTGCGCTCTAGATGACGCCGTACGCACCACGCCCCCGGACCCGCGACGGTCTGCGACATTATTGCTCGCGGCAGGAAGCAGGTACTTCCCGGCGAGGCACGGCGTACGCAGAGAATAGCTCATGAACTATGCCGGGTCACTGCCGGGGACGTAAGGATTTCATGGTAGCGCTGCGTCCTCCGCGTGCCCTGCAAGCGATGCCCTTTTGGGTCCCCCGGCATGTCCGGGCTGCGGAGCGGTCGCCGGAAGCTCAGCGTACAGATAGAGAAGAGGAGATAAGAACATGACCACGGGTTTGCTGTTCCATTGGACGCTCACCAGGAAATTCCTTGCCAGCATCCTGCTTGCTCTTTTGCTGATCTTCGCCGCAATGGGCCTCATCATCAGCGCGCATGAACGGAAGGTGCTCGTGAACGAGCTTGCCGGGAAGGGTGAGAACGTGGCGAGGATACTGGCGGCAATCTCCGCGGAACCGATCCTGAGCTTTAACTTCTCGGCCTTGGAGAACCAGGTCAGGTACGTCGGCACCGGGGATGAGAACATCATCTTCGCTACTGTTACGGACCGTGACGACAAGGCATTGACGGAGTACCGGAAGGCCGGAGCGTCAGCGGCGAACGTCATCGAGTTCTCCAGTCCGATCCAGCAGCAGAGCGAGAAGATCGGCGCGGTCAGGATCGGCTATTCCACGACCAGCATCAGGAACGCCTTGCGGCGGTCGCAGACGATCCTCGCCGGCCTCTCTGTCGGGACAATGATCCTTGTCTCGCTCATCGTTTACCGGCTTTTCCTGTACCTTGCGCTGAAGCCCATCGACCGCCTGAACGCCGCGGTCGCGCAGGTGGCCGACGGCGACCTGACCCGTTCCATCACCGCCGAGTCAGGCGACGAGATCGGAAAGCTCTTCACCTCCATCGGGACCATGGTGCAGAAGCTGAAAGGCGTCGTGTCGAACGTCAAGAACGCGGCGGATAATGTTGCGTCCGGCAGCCGGCAGCTCTCCTCCGGGTCCGAGCAGATGTCTCAGGGCACCACGGAGCAGGCGGCCTCGGCGGAAGAAGCTTCCGCATCGATCGAGGAAATGCATGCAACGATCAGGCAGAATGCCGACAACGCCATAGCGACCGAAACGATCGCACAAAAAAGCGCCAACGACGCCCTGGAGAGCGGCAAGGCCGTGTCTGAGGCGGTAAAGGCCATGAAGGACATTGCCGGAAAGATCTCCGTGATCGAGGAGATAGCCCGGCAGACCAACCTGCTGGCATTGAACGCCGCGATCGAGGCCGCGCGCGCCGGTGAACACGGCAAGGGGTTCGCCGTGGTGGCCGCCGAGGTCCGGAAGCTCGCGGAACGGAGCCAGGCGGCTGCCGGAGAGATCGGCAAATTGTCCGGCTCAAGCGTCGACGTGGCCGAGAATGCCGGTGCCATGCTGAGCAGGCTCGTCCCCGATATCCAGAAAACATCGGAGCTCGTGCAGGAGATCAGCGCATCCAGCAAGGAGCAGGCGTCGGGGGCGGACCAGATCAACAGTTCGATCCAGCAGTTGAACAAGGTGATCCAGCAGAACGCCGGGATGGCCGAGGAGATGGCCTCGACGGCACAGGAACTTTCGTCCCAGGCGGACCAGCTCTTGGAAGCGGTGGGATTCTTCACGGTCGGGGACAGCAGCGCGGCGATGAAGAACGCCGAGCCCCGGACCCTGCCCGCTCCCGCCGCACGGGCCCCGATCGCCCGTCTCGCCGCGTCGGGTTCGCGTACGACTCATCGCTCGACCCGGCCTGCCGGCGTGACGCTCGACCTCGACCGGCATGGGTCGGGCGGGAACGAAGACGCCCGGGACCGGGAATTCGAGAAATTCTGACGCGCACCGGTCTGCGCCGCGGGGGAGCGCTTGGACACGGAATTCATCCAGGGAATGGGAAGACAGGACGGCCGGTTCATCATCGTCCTTGAGGTCGACAAGGTGTTTTCCGCCGAAGAGACATCGCTGGCGCGGACGGTCCCGGCGGCGCAGGCCTAATGACGTTTTTTAAGGTGAGAGCGGCTCATCCCGGTACGATCATGATTCGATGAGCTTATTCTCGATCGCAATGGCTATGGCCTGCGAGCGGCTGATCGCGCCGAGCTTCTGGAACACGTTCTTCATATGAAATTTCACGGTGTCCTGGCTGATCTTGAGAATGGACGCGATCTCACCGGTGCTCTTGCCGTCCTTCACCCAGGCCAGGATCTCCTTTTCCCGCTGCGTCAGGTATACATCCGGTCCTGCGGCAGCTTCCCTCTGCGTGCGGAGAAGATACGGCAGGATGTGATAGAGGACCATCTGCATGCGCCAGGAATCGGCGCTCTTGCTGCTTGTATGAAGGAGGGAAGCGATCTCTTTCATATCTTTGCTGCTCTCCAGGAGCTGAAGGATCGCCCGTTCCCGCACCGGCACCTCGGCTAACGGCAAGAGCTCTCCTTTCTGGACGCGGTGAATATACTCCTTGAGAAGCACGTCCGCGACCTTCGGACTGAGATAAACGCCTTTCGACGCAACGACCCGCACCGCCCGGACCACATCGTCAAAGGCGCATTCCTTCAGGAGATAGCCGGACGCGCCGGATCTGAACATTTCCAGCACCATCCGCCGTTCCAGATGCATTGACAGGGCCATGATCTTCACAGCGGGGTCGGCCATCAGGATCTGACGCGTCGCTTCGATGCCGTTCATGCCGGGCATCGAAATATCCATGATCACGACATCTGGCGACAGTTTGGCCGCCAATTGAACAGCGGTTTCGCCGTCTTCCGCCTCCCCGACCACCGTCATGTCCGACTGCTCGGATATGAGCGATCGAAATCCTTCGCGCAGGACCTGATGATCGTCAACAATGAGTATCCGCGTGCTCATGCCACCCCCCTCAGTCGATATTGCGTACCTTCTTTTGTGCAGATCGCCTCTCCGGAACCGCCGGCCATTCCCTGCGTTGGCCATGCATCGATGCGATCGCTTCCCTAGGACACGTTTCGCTGGATGCCCAAATTCACAGGCGCGTCAAGGACCACCTTGGTTCCCGATCCCGGCATGCTCTCGATCTCGCAGGAACCGCCCAGCTTTTTCATTCGCTCCCTGATGGAGAACAATCCGAACCCGGACCTTTTCCCCGCTGTCGACGCATCGAATCCCGCACCGTCATCGGCAACGGTGATACGTATCCGATCGTTGTCCCTTTCCAGGGAAACCGCGACAACCTTCGCCCGAGAATGCTTGACGGCGTTCATGAGCAGTTCGCGCACGCACCGGAAGAGCGGGCTCCGGACGTCTTCACCGATCAGGTCGGACCTGCCGTCATCCTTGATGGTGACCGGTATTCCATAAACAGCGTCGATCCCCCCCGCAAGGGACTCCACCGCAGCTTTGAATCCTATCTCCGACAGGACCGGCGGGCTGAGTTCGACGGTCAGCGACCTCGTATACTGGATGATCTGACCGATAAGATCGCGAATGTCCTCCAGGTGCCTGAGGGCGTCGGGCGCCGATATCCCCTTCTGAAGGAGCCCCAGTTTGAACAACGACGCGACCAGGTTCTGGCCGACGTGATCATGAAGGTCAGCGGCGATGAGATGCCGCTCCCGTTCCTCGACCCGCGATTCCAGCGATGACATCGTATGCTCCACGGAATGCAGTTCCCGCTGATATTCCTTGACCATCTCCTCGAGGCTTTTACGGTCGGTAACGTCGCGGGCGATGACCAGCACGGCGTTCCTGCCGTTGAACGTGAAGGGCGCTGCCGCCACCTCAGCGTCCACGATCATCCCGCCCGGATGGAGGTACCGGACCGGAAGAAGGGACACGACGGCCCCGTCCTGCTCGATCTGCAGCGACCACTTCATCGCGCTTTCGCGGTCCTCATCGTAAATGCGTTCAAGGACAGTCGTCCCCACGATCGCGGCGGGATCGGTCGCGCCGAAGAGGGCCGCTCCGGCGTTGTTGATGAAGACGACCTTTCCCTCGTGCTGCACGTAGATCGCATCCGGGGAGAGTTCCACGAGCCTCCGGTAGCGGTCTTCGCTCTCGCGCAGGGACCGCTCCCCCTCCCGCCGGGCCGCGACCATGTCGTTGAAGGCCGAAGCAAGCCTCCCGATCTCGTCAGCCGTCTCGACCGGCGACGGATCCACCGGCACCCCCCGTTCGAAGTCCCTGACGCTCTCGGTCAGCCGTTCGAGCGGCCGCGTGACCTTGCGGACGGCGACCCAGACGACAATGCCGCTGACCGCGATGAACACCGCCATCAGGCCCACGTTCCTTCCCGCGAGCGCGGCGATCTCGCCGCGGTAGCTCTCCTTGCTCATCACGACCAGGACGTGTCCGATCACCCGCTCCGGCGCGGGACCGGCCGACGGTCCGAAATAAAGCGTTTCATCGGCCTCGGCGATGGACGCGCTGAGGACCGGCCGTGATATACTGACCGCGTCGGCCTGGTCCGCGATCTGCACCTCAGCCCCGGCTGGCGAACCCGGCGCGTTTCGCCCCGGCGACTTCCCGTGGCCGGGTCGTCCGACCATTCCGCTGCCCTGGTAGAGTCGCCGTCCCTCGGCATTGAACAGGGACACGGACACCACGTCGGGCAGCTTCAGGACGTCCGCCGCGGCTCGTTTGAGCTCCGCCTCGTTCTCCGTGAAGATGCCCACCACGGCGCCCCGCGCGAGGAGCGACGTCAGCATGATACCCTGGTCCTCGAGCTTGTGCCTGAGCCTGCCGATCTCATAGACCGCCCATACGACCGTGTAAAGGGTGAAGGACGCGGCGATGACGATAATGAACGCCGTGATGACCTTGACGCCGAAACGCTCCTTGAGGACCCTCCTGAAGGGGCTACTCATCGGCAATCCCCCCCCACGAAGCCGAAGCGCCGAGCAAGACGCCCATCTTCCCCGCCGCGTTCCGGTTGACGGAGAGCTTCGTTTTCCGCGCGTACACGCGCACAGGCCCGTCCCCGCCTCTCGCGAGCCGGACCGCTATTTCCGCTGCCTGGACGCCCATGTCGTGGGGGTCCACGTCCAGCGATGCCACAGCGCCCAGTTCCAGGTATTTTCCCGAAAAGGTCATGATGGGGATTCGGTGCTGGATGGAGAAGCGGACCAGGTACTCGACGACGGGCGCCGACGCCACCGCGGGATCGGGCAGCATCCAAAGCACATCGACCGAGTCGCGGAGGGAGTTCAGCGCATTCGGGACCTCATCTGCCCCGCCAAGCTCCGCCGTTCTCAGCGTAAACCCGGCGGCCGGAGCGGCGGCCACTGCTTCCGCAACGAAGGGGCCCGTGTTCCGGGGATCGAAGAGCAGTCCGATCCGCTTCGCGCCGGGGAACACGCGCTTGATCGCCGACAACCAGGCCCCGGGATCGATGCTCATGCTCACGCCCGATAGTTTTTCGGACGGGGAGCGCTCGACCACCGAGGGGATCACCATGACATGAACGACCGGCGCGTCACGGAACGACCTTACCGTCCGGAAGGCCTCTGTCCCGATCGCGACCACGGCATTGGGCGAGGTCCGGCGGACCCGTTCCAGGACGTCGCCGTCGCGCAGCGCCACCTCCCGCACCGTACAGACGGAGGCGTCGCGGATCCCCTGGAGGACCTCCCGGTAGGGCTTCAGGTCTGCGCTCACGACGACCGCCGTCTCGCAGGCGGCCGAAGACGCGTGAAGAGGGCACGCAAGGACGGCGAGCGCGGCCAGCAGGACAGGGAAGGCCTTGTCGGGTTTTCCTATGAAAGGGTAACGCGTGATCATGGAGGGACGGACCGGGACTACAGCCCGTACCGGATGTCCTGGGCCACCAGTTCGGCGAGGACCCGGTCGAGGTACGTTTTTTGGCAATTGACGCCGCCCATGGCGCCCTCGCGCACGAGTTTCAGGTACTTGCAGCCCCCGAAGCAGAGCGGCAGGTAGGCGCAGGCCAGGCATTCGTCGTTCTTCCAGTCGTCGAGCCCGTGAGACGTGCGGCATTCCCCGGGCCCACTCAGCAGATCGCCTGACCGGCAGCCCTGCCGCCCGATCAGGCCGGGGCATTTGTACAGGACCCCGTCGAGGTTCACCACGAAGCTGTCGTCATGCTCCATCAGGCAGGGCGAGGGCATGATCTTCGGCGCCTTGTACCCGTGCTTCAGGACTTCCTCGCGCAGGAACACCGAGGCCCCGGCGACCCAGGGTTCGTCCATTGAATCGCACCCATCACGGAAGTCCGGGAGGGCGAACTCACTGCTCTCGTTCACCACGGGATCGAACTTGATCGCCGCGATCCGCTCCGGACCGAGCCCCCGATCTATCAAAAGGTCCAGCAGGCGGGGGAATTCGCGGTAGTTGTCCTGCGTGTAATTGCCGCCGACCTGGACCTTGATCAGGCCGGACACCTCTTCAACGTTCCGGAGGATCGTGTCGAAGGACCCGGCACCGTTCCTGAAGGGCCGGAACGCGTCATGGACCTCCTTCGGTCCGTCGAGCGTCACCTTGGCGCTCCTCAGCCCGAGGGGCAGCAGCCGCTTCACCGTCTGCGGGATCAGCAGCACGCCGTTGGTCACCAGGGAGAAAAGATACCGCATCCCCCTGTTCTCGGCAAAGCTCTTGATCTGTTCCGAAATATCGGCGATCCGGTCCGCCGACAGGAGCGGCTCGCCGCCGTAGAAGGCGATCTTGATATCGTCCTTGTCCGTGTAGTCACGGGTCTTGACGAAATCGACGAACCTCGCCGCGACCTCTTCGGAAAGATAGTGCTTCCCTTTCCTGGCGCCTTCGAAGCAGTAGCGGCAGGCGAGGTTGCAGTCCAGGTTCATGACGACGATGAACTTCACGGAACGGGACTGAGCGTTCAGGTCCTGGATATAGGAAAGAAGCTCCTGCCGTTCCTCGTCGTCGCTCCGCACAATGAGGCCGAGCTCCGCGAGCCCGGCCTGTTCCTCTTCGGAAAGCCTGCCCGCCTCGATGTCCTCGACAAGGTCCTTCGGGACGAGCACTGCCGAGGCGCGTTTGGTGGAGAACAGAATGACCGACTCAGGGTCTTCCGGGGAAGGATAGGTCTTGGAATAACGGGATAATTTCATGAGCTATGGGATGATATCTTGATCCTTTTGAAATAAAAAAAGAGGGAGAGCGGAGTGCTCTCCCTCGAAAGATGGATCTATCCCCACAGGTATGGGACGTATGCTCCTATACAGCAGAGACCTTCGACAATCTGCTTCTTCTCTACACCCTTTTTCAGCACAACGATCCGGTTTTTCATGCTCTTCCTCCCTTTCGTGTAGTTGACCCCTTTGGGTCATGGATCAAAATACATATCTGACGCCGGCCTCGAACCATCTTCCGGGGTTCTTATAGATATCGAAAGGATATTGATCGTCATCGCAGAGATTATGAACATCGGCAAAGGCTTCGAGGGAATGATCGTTCCGGGCATACAGGGTCTTCATGACATGGGCATCAACGATGAATTCATCGTACTTCCCTTCGAAGAACGGGTCCGTGTTCCAGTAGATATAATGCCCTTGCACTAAGGCCTTGAACGAACCGTCATCGTACTGCAGGCCGACGTCATAGGTCCTTTGGGCCACGCTTTTGATCGTCTGGCCCGTGTCCCTATCCTCGGCGCTGATGAAAGCAGTTCCAGCGGTGAGCGTCGTGTGATAGACAGGCGCTGTTCGCAGCTCGACCTCCAAGCCTTCCCGTCTCTCCCTGCCAGTGTTCACCGTGATGAACGATCCGGGAGTGAGCGCCACGTTCTCAAGAACGTCGTCGAGATCGTGCCTGAAGCCCGACACTTTGGCCCAGAGATGCTTCATAACGGCGGTTTCCGCTCCTATCTGGTAGGACTTGACCTTTTCCATCTTCAGGTCGGGATTGGAAACATGAAAGAGATTGTCTCCATAGGTTCCCGCAAGCTGCGGCACACTGAACCCCCGGGCCGCGGAGGCCCGCAGCAGGGTGGTCTCGCCGATCCGGTAGGTCATGCCGAGGCTCGGGCTCGTGAAATCACCGTTCGTGTTCGTCTTGTCGTACCGCAGGCCCGGCGTGATGGTCAGGCGGCCGTAGGACATGGTGTCATTGATATAAGCGGCCTGTCTCTCGATCCCCTGCCTGTTGTCGGCGATAGTGTCGGAGTCCAGCGTCCTGGTATCATAGTCGCCGCCCAGAACGACTGCGTGATGCTCTCCTTTCCAGGACAGCTTCAGGCCCCCGCCATATCCATCATCGAGATAGCTGTCAGCCGAGACCTCTGCACCCGTCGAGATGAGCCTGTTGCTGAAGTCGCTGTGCTGGCGCAGGTGCCAGGCCGTGATCTGCAGGTCAATGCTCTCGGAGAGGGACGATCGCATCGCGACAGTGGACCGCACATTCTTCACATCATTGTTCACGTAGATACCGAAGTCCGGCAGTTCAGCGATCCCTCGGCTGACCTTTTCATAGCTCACTGTGGTAAGTACGGACGTTTTGCTCGTGATATCGTAGTTCAGCTTCGCATAGGCATTGTTCCCCGAGAAATCATTGTGCGATCGGAAACCGTCGGTCTGCAGCCTGCCGGCAGTGAAGTAAAAGCCGACGCCTGCCTCTTTGCCTGACGCCTCGGCCCGGAAGTCGCCGGTATCGTGCTTCCCTGAAGTGGCCGACAGCACGCCGCCGAACCCTTCGTCCTGCCCAGCCTTGGTGATGATGTTGATCACGCCGCCGAGGGCCGATCCCCAGGCCGATGACGCCGGACCCTTGATGATCTCGATCTTCTCGATGTTCTGGACCGGGATCAATCCGAGTTCGGCCGCATTGTCGGAAAGGTTGTTCAGGGGAACTCCGTCCATGAAGACAGCCACATGCCGGCTCCCCGAACCCTGGATGAAGGCCGACGCGCTGCTGCCGGGCCCGCCGGTCAGGAAGACCTGCACGCCCGTCACCGTGTTCAGCACCTCGGCGATCGTATGGGCGTTCATGAGCCTGATCTCGTCGGCCGTGACCACGGACACGTTCTCCGCGGTCTGGGAAAGGGATTTTCTGGTCCGCGTCGGCGCTTCAACGACCAACTCCTCCTCCTTGAAGTACATGAGGAGATACTGCCTTTCTTCAGCGGACTGCGCGAAGGCGTTCGTTGTGATAGAGGATAAACAGCAGGTGAAGGAGATGAATGTAAGCAGGATCCTGGAGCGTATCGTCATAGCGAACAATCTGCACCCCATGCTGAGAGTCGGGTCCGCGAACATAGAGAACGCGGGATCAAGGCAGGCCATAGTAACATACTTGTTTCATCCAGGCAAACCCTATCGCATGTTAACATGCTGCCGTCTCCAAAACGCTCATCAGCGCCTGCCTGCGCGCACAGCCGGACATCTTCTTCACCGCCTCGTTACGGACCTTGACCTCCACGGCCTATCATTCTGACCTGTGATGATGCCTCCAAAGAAGGGCCTTCCTCCTGCACTGGACCGCTGGGGAGGGCGTCAAGGCTGTGGACCGTCAGGCGCAGCCCTTTGAACCCAAGCCAAACTGAATATGGTGCAGTAGAAATATACGGTTTTTCCAGCAGAACGGATACTACCCGTTCGGGTAGGTAGGGCTCGACAAAGGACCGGGAGCGGAGCGCTCGCCTTCAGAGGACCCCGCAATTCTCCCTCTGTGCAGCGCCCCTGTTCCTACCGGAACTCCTCTCGTACCGGCCGAGCCGGTCGAGCCACCGGTCCAGCAGGCCCATGAGCTCTTGCCACGTCGGAGCGCCCGCCGACGAATCATCTGCCAGATCGGGGCAGAACGACGACCGGAAGCCGGACCGGGGATCGTGCTCGATGGTGAAGAAAAAGCCCGGCCGCTCCTTCGGATACAGCGTCGCGGCCTGCGCCTGCTCATGCCTCCCCAGCACCCGGCCGGGCAGACGGACGTAGCGCGTAACGACCGTGCTCGGCTGCAGACGATAAGCGAAGGCCTCGGGATCGAACCCGTGTACCCGCAGCCGATCGTCGATTTCCTGTCTTTCCGAACTGATCAACATCGACTCCATAAACCATCCCGCCTTCCGACAGTTATTTAAAGCCCCAACAAGTATTATTACATTACCACCTCTCACCCTGAAAAGGTACTACCCGTTCGAGTAGGTTGAGCTTTTTTTTTGGTTCATCGGTGATAAAGGCCCTTCCAGGCGGGTACGAATTCAAACAGGCTGCAGAAATAGTTTTCTTGCCGTCGTTGCGAACGCGTCCCTTGGTTTGTTATTGCCAGCCGAATGCGAAGCAATCTCACGTTGACCCTCGGGAATAACTTCGCGATCTCAGGTTTAAGGATCAATAATTACGAGATTGCTTCGTCGCAGCAAACGCTCCAGGAGCCTCATGGAGACACAAGAAAGACCATAGGCATGATCGCTGTAGCAGCGGTTATGCATCGCGCGTTCGGCACTGATGTATTGGGAAGTGGGCGATACAGTTGAAGACCAAGGGAGGAATCGGCAGCTATCTCGTGGACGGCAGGGGATGATCCTCCATGCCTTCCTCAAGGACTAAGCGGAATAAGACGGCGCATGCGCGGGTGCGTGCCTTGAAAAATGACCCGTCTTCTTCATGGAAATAGACTGGTGCACCTGCGGGGACCGATGCCAAGGCCTTCGGCGTGATCACGAGGGCCGACGGAAAGAAGCAGACAATCTTCGCAGACCGGCCGTTCTACTCCTTTGCCGGTGACAAGGCCGCATGCGACACGAGCGGCCAGGGAGCGAAAGAGCCGTGGTACGTCGTGACGCCCGCGAAGATCCAGCCGTCCTTCAAGCACCTGAACAGGTCACGCGCTCGACCATGGGCAGGGATGCAGTATCCCCTTTCCCTTTTACTTAATCGGGAACGCGGGCAACAAATGATCCCGCTGCGATCAATCCATATCCCCTGTTCGCGACCCGTGCAGTCCCGCGATCCTGTCCACCTCGTCGATATCGAAGGGTTTCAGGAAAAAGGTGTCCGCGCCGGCAGCCAGGAATTCATACTCCCGGTCCAGGAAGCTCATGCCGATGATGCACGCCCGGGGCATGATTGTGCGGATCGTCTCCGTGATGACGTGCCCCCGGATATCAGGCAGGCTGAAATCTATGAGGACAGCTTCAAAGGACCTGGACATAACGCTCCGGATGGCCGAAGATCCGTCCCCGCAAAGCGTCACCGACCAGCCGCCCCGCTCCAGCATCGAGCCAAGCTCCCTAAGGAGCGGAGCATTGTCGTCAATAACTATGATGGTTTTTTTCGGTTGCTGGTCCATACTCACTAGGCTCCGGGAGTGGGCCCGTTGCCCTCAGCGGCGAGCGGGCGGTCTGAACGAACTATTGCACTATACAGATTTTCACCGATCGATGTAACTACCTGTTAGGGTAGTGCGGACCGACTCGCGGGGCTGATAGAAATCTTCCGGGGTGGAAGAGGATGATATTGACGACGACGCGTTCAGGGCGTTCATGAGCGGGGACGATCCACCTTCGCCGAGATCAGCATGGTCCCTGTTCTCCTTCGTGATTCTCTTCATGCCTACCCCTTTAGGTAGTTACATAATTGCCTCCGTATTTATATACTTTTTCTATTTCCAGCACCAAGGAGGCGTAAGGAAAGAACGAACAAGATACATACTTCGGCAGGGGTCTCTTCTCCTGCCCAAATCTTTCGGCCGTTGTTTTTTTCGAGTTTATGTCGCCTTCTCGCTGTTGTCACCGCGCAGATCCACAATCCGTAATTGAAGAGGAGCTTTCCAACTACTGACCCTCACTATAATTCCGCTCATGACATGCTTGTATGGTCGTTTCGCTGTTCCTTCAATCCGCCTTCAAAGTCCAGAAATTGACGTTTGAGCTCGGATAGGGAGCGTCCGAGCGCGTCTTCCTGTGACCAGACCTGCATACGCTCCAATTCGGCGAGCAGATGCCGGATCTCGGCCGCATAGCTGATCATTTGCTCCAATTCGGCCGGTGACTGGTCCATCGTTTTCACGCCGCGTGTCTGTCTCAGCAGGGAACAGAGCCCCTCATGTATCTCCGACAGCACCAGTTCGTATCGTTCAATACATAGCTTTCTGTTCATATTCCTCCTCCCTACTCCCTGCACGGGAGCGACTCAATGCCTTCCCGCTCTCTGACCGCTAAAACATGTATCCTTCAAGGTTCACTGGTGTGCTATCCGCCAACGGCGCCCGATGTTCATATCGAGACCCCGCATCTCGACATCATCCAGCGAAGCGTGAAACCCACGTCAGAGCTGTTCCAATAACCTGTATGCGCGGCCAGGTGGCCTGAGCCCGCGATAATGACCCTGGTCCGGACGTCCCATCCCAGGTAATAGGGCCTGTCTCCGAATTTCCTGTCAAACTGTTCCGCGTCCGAAGAAAGGCCGGCCAGGCTCCCCGCGACGATGGGATCGGCCGGGTCCCAGCAGTTTATCCAGGGGAAAAGCATCGTGTCGTCGTCCACCTTCATGCGTGCCGGCACCAGGTCCGTCATCGACCGCCAGTCACGGCCGAAAAGATCGAGGGCGATGGGAGACCCGAGCGTAATGAGGCCCTGGACAGGGCGCGTCTCCCGCCGGTTCCATTGGAACAGGCCGAACTGTTTCATCAGATCATTGACCGCATCGAAGGCGTAGATGGTCCCGGGACCATGGGCGACGATGATGAGCGGTTCCCGCCGGTCGTAGCTTTCCATGATCCTCGCCTTGAACCGCTCCTTGATCAATTCGTAAGTGGGCCCCTTGAGGAAGGCGATCGCCACGTCGCCGGCGACATCGACGGCTTGTTCGACGATCCAGCCGGCGATCCTGTTCCCCGTCAGAGCGGCAAGCGCTTTTTTTACGACAAGGGCGGCCTCATTGTTGATATCCTCATACTTGAAGACGTCCATTTCGAAGGGCATGGCAAAGCCCCCCAGATGTCTTCTTACGTTCTTCCGGATCGCCTCATGCTGCCGCAGGTCGTTAACGCCGCCTGCCGGGACGCCGTGGATGACCAGGACCTGCTTCTTCCTCGTGAAATCGATGCTTACCATGGATCCGCCGTCGCCTGCCGGTCTTGGCCTTCATCAGTAATTACGGGCCAGACACATTTTTCTTTGTTCGATGAAATATACACATATTGCAAAAAAATGAGAACTACCCGTACGGGTAGGTGGCGAAGATTTCGTCGATGATCGCTCCGGCATACAGGATCTCGATACTTTAGCGGAGGGTCAGGAGAAGCGTACATTGCATGTATCAACTTCAGCAGGAATGAAGAATGACTGGAAGAAAACGGGGATAGAATCTACTCCTCAGAAGAGAGTGGGTTTCATGAGCGAGGGGGTCAACGTCACTCACGTTCGAAGGGTGGTTAAGAGCCAGCCCACAAATGATTCCATCGAGGTAGGTAATGTCAGTTGCATCGCACCGGTAAAGTAATGTACAACACCTGCCCGGAGGACAAAAAATGGGTTCCAGCATGTGCTGGAACCCATTGAAATGATTGGTAGCGGGGGCCGGATTTGAACCGACGACCTTCGGGTTATGAGCTCGGGAGAAACACTTACGCATTTCCTTATCAAACAGCATGTTACATGAATTCATACCATATTGCAAGACCATTTGAAACCATTCAATATACAGTTTCGCTAGCAAGACAGAGGGTGAAAATCTGGTTAAATTTTACATGCCACTTACAGCCACCCCCTTGCAGCAAGAGAACCAGAGAGAATGTAATATACCAGCCAAATTCAGTAATTTATCCTATTAAAGATTGACCATTTACTTAGCATTTTCAAGTAGTTGGTGACAGTTGACACCATTATATATCGGATTCGTTCTTTGTAATTACTTTAAACTTTCTGATGTTTCACATGCCAACCGTGAAACATTAATCCCGCTTATTCGCTACACTTATTCGCTACTGTCAGTAGGCGAAGCTCTGACAGAGTACCAAGTGCAATGCTCTAGCCATCTTTGATTTGGCCAAACTCATTCTTTGATTTATCGAGCACATCTCCTTTTGGCTCATTCGATTCTTTCTTGGTCATGAATATCCGGCAATTTAACGGCGAGAGAAGGGTATTGAATCTCCGGGTTTCATATACGGGATGCCAATCTACGAACACTACAAAATATTTATTTGCCTCTTTTGACAGCCGCTTCAGATAATCAATAATTTGCGTTGCAACCAACCGCCCTCTATAAACCATGAACTGGTTTTCGCCTTTCGTACTCACAGAATAGAGCATATTGAAGCCCCCTCGTAACGCCACCGTAGAATCCCTACTTTTTCGCAAAGCAGAATTTATTTTTAACTGACTAGAAGAAATGCTTTTGTGAAACCCCCAAAATATTCTAATTTCCTTTTTCCCAACAATCGTCATAAAATTTGGGTCATTTTTCACTCTATTACGAAAATCCTGTTTAGCGTAATCAATATGATATTTATAATCCTCCCGGGAGAATTGCTGAGTTAGCCCTAATCCTAATTCTTTTAGCGTTCTATCCACCGTCGTCTTGCTTATTCGGATGTCAAATCGCTCTCGAATTATCTGCGCGATCAACTTAATGGTCCAAAGCTGTCCGGAGAGATTAAAGTCGCTCGGTTTTTTCGTTGCCACTGTCTTAAATACCCATTTTCGCGCCTTCTCATCCAGTAGCGGTGTACGACCACCTCGCTTTCTTGATTGAAGAGCCTTCCATCCACCCTCCCGATACATTTTTAACCAATTGTAAATACTCACACGATTGATGCTCATATTTCGCGCGACTGATTCCGGACTCTGCCCACTCATAATGCTTTTTATAGCTGAAATTCGTTTTTCTGTGAGATCACGACTAGTCAGTTTTCTTGCATCGTTTGCTTTCATAGTGACTTACACATTACCATATACAGCTTTTATGTAAATACTATTTTGCGCCTCAAACAATCGTTTTAGAAAAATAATTAGGCCTTTTTGAGGGGGGTTTTCCTATTGCCATGTCCGTAGCTTATCAGTAATTATGTGCCATGATCACGAAACCAGCCACCCAATCGCCGCAAGTCTTGTCGTACATTGATGCCCGCGAAATCCAAATAGATCTGCATCCTGATTTACTTATCGGTGATAATGACCAGCTAAATAGGTTCGCAGAATTGACCGCTATGTATCCTGATCTTCTTTCAAATATGGCGCCCGTGATTCTTCTAAAACAGCACGGAAAACATATTATGATAGCACGCTACATTACATATTTTGTTTACCTTCATGCGAGGAAAACACAAGCTTTACCTGCTAAATTAATCACCGACAAGTCGGAGGCACGTAATATCATGCGATGGGAAGCTGAAGAACATCGAGTTATCTGCGGCCTGAACAACCTAATTCTTCCGTTGCCTCTGCCAGTCGACAATAACTCGACAATATCTACCAACTCCAGGGGCAAAATAACCAGGATAAATCACATCATGGCCGGTCGGCTATGTCCATTCTGCCTCGAAAACGGTAAATCAACCGCACTTCAAGCATCGTCAGGAAAGCCGAACATGATAAATTCAAAGAGCGGTCTCATACAATGTTTTAAACTTGTCAATAAACGCAATTGTGATTTTTTCATAATCGTCCCCCCACTTCAATACAAATTGATCTACGAAAGAAAACTGCCTATTCGCGATTGGATAATACCTATTCCAGACGATTCATGCCCCATCTGCGGTAGTCACCTTTATGAAATGACTGAATATTACTCTGATGACATTATCCACATATTTTGGCGCTGCAGAAATTACTTTTCCAAAAAAAGAAACTGTTCATATTCAAAGGACATACGGTGACATGGACAAGATATTAGAGTCACTTCACAAATTGACTTATACCACATTGGAAAATCATGTCGATCCCCAATCAAGCCCATATTTTCAAAATCGTGCAGGAAATAATCTACTCCAGTTGCTGCACTCTAAAGTAATATCAGCCGCTCTACTTACCTCCGAGCAATTATACATCTGCGATCAGACAGTAGTTTTTTTATTGGACCTGATAAAAACACCTGATAACCTCAAGGGATCGTTGGCGTCTGAAAAGTGCGTTTTTCATCTCCTGGATGTTGCATTTAAGAGCATTGATCTCGCGCAAAACGAGCATCGCCTGATCACTGCCATTACCTCAAACTGGTTTAACGTATTACATGCTGCACCGCTCTCGGCACTCTATTTACGAAAACCGCATTTTGACGAGTCGCTTTTTACTGCAATGCATTTGGAACTTTGGAAACACTCCATTCCGTCAGACGGCAATATACCATCACTCTATTTCGCCTATGGTTTCTTATTTCACCAAACACTCCGTCGTCAACTTGTTAAAGAAAATACGATGCATGATTATGTCCGCGCAGTACGCTATCTGTTTGAGTGCATGCCTGATGACATCAAGATGACTCCAACGGCACAGCACCCACACAGAATGCCGATTGAATATGTGAGACGGGCTTTTGATTTTTTTCGTCATTCAAAACAGCGGCCTGATTCCGATCAAGGAGATCGCTATGAAAATATAATTAAGTTTCTGCTTCGTTTCGGCGTCGCCAAGCCGAAAAGGAGCTCACCTCGCGGTGACAAGACAGATTCCGATGAGATACAGCCTCCGGACGGTGTCGTAAGAACGGGTATTTCCGACTTCCACAATGTCCACAACATTGAACTGATGGATATCGTTAACGATGAGGAACTCGACGATAATTTCGAGTCGCCATTAGCTCATGACGCAGTAATTCTTGACGGGCACCAGATAACGTCAAGTCATCGTCCCTATCTGAATACCGCTTTAGGTTCTCACATCAAGACAATTCGATTGAATTTGCCTTTTTCTCCGCAGCTTGATGTTTTTCATTTATCAATTGTTTATTCAGCCATGTTTCGTCAATGGAAACATGACTTTAGCCCTGATTTAACGCATTACATAAAGTCGGTTTGGACTTTCATTTTTATTTTGATACATACAGGCATTGATTGTTATTCACTTCTCGACATGGTACATGACAAGTCTCTTAATGAGGCCGAGCTTTGTCTTGAAAAAGAGGCTGGTCGTTACTATCTTTGTCAGCGTTCATTCTTAAAACGCAACCTGCCTGAACATAATCCTAGGTGTCACCGGGCCGACATATTAGTCCGTATTCCGATGCCCGTTCCGATTTGCAGAATGCTTGCGGAGATTGACTCTGACAGTGGCTTCGTATTCAGCTACTTGAGCGGAAGATTAAGACATCAGTTGACTGTAGACGATGTACAACGTTTCCTTGAAAAAGAGGTTAATGCATCTCCCGAAGGATTTGGCTTCAAGCTAAATATTAAACTGGCTCATTTTAAATGGGGATTTCGTTATCTCTATGAACGTCAGGGCTTGAGCTCAACGATCTGCAGCTATATTTCAGGGAAAGATGTTCTTAACAGTGCATCAACAAGGGCTCATTATATAAACATTAAACACGCTGAATTGGAACGAAGTTATCTGAATGCTTTTCATAGTATTCACCAGTCTATCATTGGCAATCTAAAGCAAGCTGCCGTTTCACGATACATAATATCTTGGGACGGCAATATACCGTCTATTTTCCTTCCCGCTGAAGCCCCGGATATATCCTCAAGTGATTTAATTGGAGTTGGATACGGATCACCCGCCGTTCCGAAGGAGGAAGAGGTGCGCGATCTTATCAACAAACTGCTTGTCGCAATGACAAACGAGAAAACAACGTACGACCGGCATAATCTATACACAATCTATGTGGTTATTGTTTTGCAACTCGTTACCGGGTTGCGGCCCAGGAATAAGCCGGACATCCGCGCCTGTCACTTTGATGACGTTTGTGGAACTATTACCATTTCGGACAAGCAAAGCGCATCCTATTTTGAAAGCAGAACACTGCCATTGCCGCCTGTTGTAAACGATTTATTGCGATCACTTATCTCGGGAAGCAACCGGTTAATCAACTTTATTGCGCGCACTAGCCCTGCTATATTGTTTGACACAAGGGAACATCCAGTCTTTTTCTTTTTGGTAAATGGCAAGTTTGATAATTTCATGTTGCGCGACATGAAATCGATTATGTCCAAATATGATTTGAATCTGGAACTCCCTGACAACTTCGCCCGACAATTTTTGCGAAATGAACTTTGGCTGAAAGGCATTTTCGACGATGCTGCTGATATCTTTCTCGGTCATCAGCGTGGAGGCAAAGAAATGCTCGGCGCGGCTTCATCGACTGTCCCATCTGCCGGTTGCGAATGGGGGTTCGAAGTGATCTGCGCTATGCTCGAAAGGATTGGGGTCAAATATGCCTCCTACGAATGAAATGCCAAAGCTCGATGCGACGATCGACGGCATCAACACGATCGCCAACAATTTGAAATTTTGTCACCGACAATACGGGTTCGGAACTACGGTCATCTTTCAGGTCGCAACAGCACTCGTTAATATGCTGCAGACGAAAGGCGTTCCGCACTTTACCAAATCCGACATTAAAATGCTGGCAGACCGTCTGACCGTAGACAGCAATCCCCGTTCCCGCCAGTCATTCCTCCGCCATGACTGCTTGAACCAGTTTATTTTTAATCTGCTCGAAAATGGTCTTATCATCAGCCCTTTTCATAAGACACCGCTCCAGATTCCGAGAAAACTCATCGTGATCCAGAACGACCACCTGCTCGAGCATGCCCGGTACGCTAATTTGCTTTGCCGGGACACACTGGATATTTCACCGTTTACCAGTAGCGACAAACGGGAAGCGGAAATCGACATCATCTGCAAATTCATTACTTCAGCCGCCGTTCATTCGATAATATTATACCCGCAATTCTACAAAGATCTCCTGAGCCTCCGGACACATCAGATCGTTGACTATCCTCTGCCCCACGGAGTAACGATTCCGCTTCCTGAGATGAAATCTTTCTATCGTTTCTTCTTTTCCTTTCCAACGTCATTCTACTTTTATCAATACTTGTATTTTCGTAGTAAGCACACCACCAAGTTGCCGCTTAATAAGCATTTGAATGGCGATGACATAGTTACAGCACCCCTCTATTTTGAATCAAATGATTTTGAGAAGATATACAGGACATGGTCTTCCAAGCGCTTGAAAGCCTATGGAGTTTCGCTTCCGTTTGGAATAAATATTCGGAAGCTTCCTGAATACGTAAGAATGGCGTCTACTCTGAATTTGACGGGAAACACGGACACTATTCAATCGCACCCGCCCTATATTCTGTCAATACAATCAAGGATGGTAAAAAATACGAGTTTCAAACAGCCATTTCTCGAATCATCCATCTGGGCACCTTTTCTATATCGTAATTACGCTAATTCCGATGAACCTTATAAGAAGTACGGTCTTTATTACTCAAGCATTCGGCTAAAAATGCTGAATGATGAAATTGTAGATGTCAGGACATCGTTGATGAATTTGAAGCCCTGTGGGCCGATTGTCAAGTCCGGCGCAGGAGACAGGATATTCGACATCGTCATGTCCGCGAGAAATACCTTATCTGATGTCGATTTTAACAATTTTCTGTTGTATGCTCAGTGGATCCAGGACATGCTGCTTCAAAAGAGAAGAAAGCTGTCTATTAAGAGCGTAAATGATTACGCTTCCGGCGTTCCACATCTGCTTTACCAACTTTCTAATATCGGAGCTGTACATTCCGTTTCGCCGGACGAACTGGTCGAGACACTTGGCAAGGTCTTGGCAAAATTTACGGTAAAGCAGATACGAACTTCGCTCAAGGATTTTCTCGCCTTTGTGGAATCTGTATATCCCGATCAATTTCAAATGCCGAACTGGCGATGCAGGGAACTTCGCAAACGGGACAATCTGCCGCAGAAGCCCTTTATTATTTTTCCGGATCTGACCGATGCGCTCGATCGGTGTTTCAGCGTCTTCAGCGCGTACATACGCCGATACAAAGATGAGCGTTTACGTTTCATATTGATGGATCGCGCGCGCAAAAAAGCGCGAATTATCCGCCTGATGATACAATTGTCGTTCTATGGAGGGTTGCGGATAGGAGAAATCGTCAACTTGAAGCTGGAAAACATCATCTACAACAATGGAATGACACTTTGCATTCGGTGGACAAAATCCAGAAACGGCGTCAGAAACATTCCTATTGAGATTCTGTCTACAAGCGATTTCATGCTTGATTTTACGAACTACTACAAAGAGCGATTGTCAGAGGCCGAGAGCTATGGAGAGTATCTCTTTGTAAATATCCCGGTATTCGAAGGTTCTCAAAATAGCGAAAACAGCAATGCGTATAAATGTCGTTGGGACAGCAGCCATGTGTCATCGGAGGTCAGCAGAGTCTTTGAAGCTATTGGCATAGCCGGAATCCGATTTCATGAACTGCGACATGCTTTTGCTAATCTGCTGATCCTCCGGCTATATTGCATATTTTATAAGAGTGACATTCCGGCCGATGTTCCCCTCTTTCAGCATGCGCTTTTTCAGCCGAATCATTTGGAGAAGCTGAGACTCCTGATTCTGGGGCATGATGACCAAAGATTTGGAAGAGAATCTTTTGTGTATTTGATAGAAACCCTGAGCCAGGCGCTCGGACATGGGAGCACCGACGTCACTATTGAGCGGTATCTTCACGTTTCCGATGTTATTTTTTACTTTATTTTAAAGAGAAGGTTCCAGAAATACGTTAAGTTGTACGCAAGGGATCTGCAGAACATCTTAAATATCAGCTATCCCACTTTGCCGAGATTCATGAAAGGGCCGGGTAAAAAAACACTTAATACTGAAGATGTCCTGGAATGTATGAGGGAAAGACTGTTCAAAGTGAAAAAGGGTAAGCGGATAGTACGGTTGGCTTAAGCGGCCGCCTGGCACTCTACATTTTTTTTTTGCATTTGCTATGATTTTGATGATTTTCCCTAGTCATTGAGCGCCGTTTCACCGCAGTCGAACGCCTTGCGGTCATGACTCTCACCATCCAGCAGGCAAATGATCAAATCCCCCGCCATGTCAATCCCGGGATTCAACCAGGCGGCCATGGGCACGAACGGCGCCCAGCAACCTTTTGTTCGGTTTCGGCGGTTTTGCCAAGGCGTCAAGGAAGGTCCTCGCGTCACGCGCGGAGAGTTTTACCACCTCTATGTTTTGCAATACCTCGTTTGCACGTTCAACAGCAGCCTGAACGATAAATTGATTGATGGTGGACCCGTAGATCGCTGCTGCTCGCTCAATTATTGAGCGGGTCGAGGTCGGCACCCTGGCTGTTACCCGTTCGTCGACGGGCTTTAATTCTTTGGCATGTGTCGTCCTCATGGTTAACGTCCTCCGTTTGTTATACGCTACTCTTATCATGCTGGTGCCATTTTGGCAACAATAATAACGGAGGCTTTACGCGCATTTTCGAACGTAGCGTTTTTTGCCGCCCTTTTGCATCTCGTCGCTACAGTATATCGATGATATTCTCGTCCTCCGGCTGTTCACTGCCCGAAGACCTGTTCCCCTGCGATCGTTCGCCGGCCCGCTGGATAGAAAGCGATCCCTGAGTGGCAAGAGGAACGATCTTCTCCAGGGGCTTGAACGCTCCGTCCTCCCGGCTGCTGAGAAATACCCACTTTGTCGCCCGGGTAATGCCTACGAACAGCAACCGCTCGATGTCCGGCCATTTTGCCCGGGGGAACCAGTCCTTCCCAAGATTGGGCAGAAGAACGCTGTCAAAGGTCAATCCTTTGGCGCTGTGGTAGGTCATCACCTTCGGCCGGTCGCTGCTGAAATCGAGAGGCATGAACGCAGCACCTTCCCTCGCCCGCTGCACTTCCAGGTCGATTCCCCGCTTCTTGAGCTCACTTGCATAGGAATATACCAGCTGGTTCGTAGGTAGGAAGACCGCGATGCGGTCGCCTCCTGTCTGTCGGGTCCTGATAGCCGCGGCCAGCCGGTCCAATTCATCGTGGCGGTCGCTGGCGTAATAAAGGAGCGGAGTCTGGCGTTCTGTCTGGTCTGTATGCGATTGGCTCAGGTAGGAGTCCCGCTCCTCCCCCTCTGGCAGGAGCGTTGACGCGAGCTTTACGATATAGGGACAGCACCGGTAGGCACCCAGAACCGTCATATTCCGCTTGTTCAGCCCCAGTTCCCGCATGATCGTCTCTTCCGAAGCCCCGTTGTCGTAGATCTGTTGCTTATGATCCATGGAGACTGTCACATGGCGGGATACAAGCTTCATTGTCTCGAATGAGACCGGGTCGAGGTCCTGGCCCTCGTCCACGAGAATGAAGTCATAGGCAGGCGTAGCAGCGCCATTCATTTGGGCGTGCCGAAAGACCTCGTTTCGTATCGCCCCGTAGTCCGGCCCCCGTCCATTCCAGGGAAGCCGTCCTCCGATGTGCTCCGTGTAATAGAGGTTGCACCAATGGTCGTAGGTCAGGATACAGTCCTCCGACAGGCCCAACAGCTCCAGGGCCGAACGGATGTACTCCTTCAGCACGTTCGTGAACACGAAGATCCGGAATCTTCCGGGCGCGACGTGCCGCTCGCGGACAAGCTGCGCCGCCCGGTGCAGGAGGATCATGGTCTTTCCCGACCCAGGCCCGCCGAAGATCACCCGGTGACGGTCCGGCGTAAACAGGACCGCCCGCTGCTGCTCCGGCGTCAGGTCCCCATAGGGCATAAGCCATGTGGACACCTCTACCTCCTCGCCGGCGTGGGATCCAGGATCGGCAGTATACCTCCAAGCTCAGCGGAATTTCCGGCAACCCGCCGCCTTCTCTGCTCGGCCAGTGCCTCTTCTTCTTTCACACTCTTTCCTGCCATCCGGGCAGCCGTCAGGTACCATCCCAGTTCCCAATCGTTCAATGATGCGGCCGGCTTAAACTTGATCATTGCCTGATCGAGCGCAGCGGACTTGGCAGTCGTATTTGTCAGGGACTCCTCGATCATCGCCTTGAGCGTGTAGCCCGGCCCATCGTCATCGGCGGTAATAGCCTTTTCAATGGACTCCCTGGCCTCGGTGTACTTCTTCCGGCGGCGCTGGGCCAGCGCCAGGTTGAACCACGGCCCGCCCCAGGCAGTGTTTCGGGCAGCCTCGAGGTAGAGTTTCTCCTCCCGATTTGCGTCGCCCATGGTCCCGCAGATCATCGCCATCTTATTCAGGATAAAGGCGTCGGGGCAGTTCTTGCTCCTGAGTACCCGGCCCAGGTACTCGAGCGCCTTCTCGTTCTGGCTGAGCTGTGTATATTCGTCGGCAAGTTTCACGATAGCGTCGGCCTGCTTCTCCTTCGGCACCCGGCCGGTCCTGAGGTTCTCCTCAGCCTCATCGATCCGGATCTTCGCGGCCTGGGGATTCACCACGTTCGTAAGAGGGTTCTGGAGGGTCGCGGTGAACACCTCCGCGTCGGGCGCGCCCGAGAGGCGCATACGCATTTCCAGGACCTGGTTTTCGTCGAGACGGTATTCGAGGTAAAGCCGGTCACCCCTGTTCACCGGCGCAGGTACCTGCCAGAGGGTCCTAAGGAGCGACCTTCCGTCCTGCTTAGCCGTTATCTCGACCCGAAGGTCAACAGGCCTGATCAGCGATGAGTCAGGAACAGAAAGCCCCTGCGCCTTGGCAAATGAGCCGTCTGCCGGATAAGGCAGTTCAGCGCCCTGCGGTATCAGGTCAATGGGTCCGGACTGGGTGTTTATCGAGATGGTGTCGTGACAGACCGGTCTGACCATGGGCTTCCCGGTGAGCGCCAGGGACAGCGCGTGGTACGCTGCACCGCGGGCAACAGAGGTCTGGAGCGCCTCTGCATCGTCATAGGTGAGCATTTCCGCGTTCGGGAAGAACTCACGCACAGCATCGGCCACCTGCGGGATGAGGCATGAGCCGCCCGTGAGCAGGCAGTAGTCGATCTCTGTCCGTTCCAGACGACTCCTTTCGAGCGCGTCCTGGAGCGGGGCGAAGACCGTGCAGGTCAGGCGGTACTCTGTCTCCCGGGCATACAGAAGGTCCTTCTCAAGAAATGGCACAAGGAGTGTCTCGAACTGTTCGAGAGACAGAGATGGGTCTATGAGTTTGAGTGTCCTGCCGTCGGTCAGGGTGCATGCATGGGTCCCCGGCTGGCGTTTGAATACATCCTTTTTGGGCATTTTCTCTAGCGTGCCAAATTTCTTCAGGCGTGTCACCGTGTTACATAGCCCGGTCTTGAGCGCCTCGGCCAAACCGATAAAAGCAGGCTCGATGGAACGCTTCTTCTCGGCGTACCCGAGGCTGAACTCGTCGAGACCGTTTTGCGACAGGATCTGCGGCAGGAGCACTTCGTAGAGAATGGCGGCATCGATGTCACCGCCGCCCAGACGATGGTAGCGCGATACGGCTTTTGGGGAAATGCCGGGACGGCCGGAATCCATAGCAGGAGTGAGGGTGAAAACCGCAACGTCGCAGGTCCCTCCGCCGAAGTCAAAGACGACGAGATTGCTGCTCCTGCCGGGTTCCGGTTTAAAGGCTCCTTCGTTCGTAACAAGATAGTCTATGAAGGCGGCCACAGGCTCGTCCAGAAGATCATTGGCCGTTATTTTGATACCCGCAAGTTCCGCTGCCCTGAGCGTGTCGGCCCGCTGCCCCGCCTGGAACGACGCTGGGACCGTCACGACGATCCTGCTGGCAGGACCATGGCCGTTCGACTCGGCTGCCTGCTTGAGGAAGGAAAGGACTTTTCCGCCGATCTCCGAGGCGCTCCGGAACCCTTCCGGAGCCTTGTGGTAGGTGCGAAGGACGCCAATGTCGTTCTTGCATTCGTAGAAAATGTTCTTGTTCTGCTCCATACCGACTGCAGCTGAACGTCGAAGCAGTTGCTTCGCCCCTTCGCCGACGGTTTCCTTGCCATTGTGCAAAGCAACGACCGAGGGCACGAGCACATGGGTATAGGTTCCCTCGGACGTGTCCTGTTTGACCTCAAGGCATCGCGCTGACAGCGGAGGCTTCAGCATCGGGTTATAGATCGTCTCTGCGATCGTGGAGTTCGTCGTGCCGAGATCGATGCCAAGAACGCGGACCGGACCTTTAGAGTGAAGTATCTGTCTATTATTAGGTAAGAGACTCAGCATGCCGGACATCGAAGTCACCTCTTTTCAAAAACATTTGATCCTACGGTCACGTCACGATTCTAAAGGCCAAATTGCTTCTTCATTTCGCTGAACTCACGCTGGTCATCATCCAGAGAGACTCCGACCCAGTCACCGTCGATGAGCGCCTCGACGATCTTATCTACATATATACTCCCGGTTTCCGTGAATGTACCGTATACCGTAGCTTTCCGAATGTTTTCTCCTTTCGGCTCGTCAACCAGGACTGCTTCCCATCCATTGCTCATCAGGACTCGCGTGCCCTTCTTTAGCTCGTTCGCCATGATCGCCATGTTAAACCTCCATTAGAAAGTTTTACGGATTACTCTAAATCGTCCAGCTGTCCGTCTCTCAGAAGCCTCTTCAGCACCTCAGTGGGCTTCTTATTCTTGGAGTAGGTGACGACCTCAAGGTCCTTCCTGAGGCCGACGTTTTCCGCATCCCACTCATCAAGCCATGTCTGAAGCTCGTAGTAGAAGAGCGAGTGCAGCATGTCGCGCTTGGCCTCAAGCTGCCGGACCAGCCGAAAGTCCTCTTTCGCCCCTTCCCATGTCGATCCGCCCCAGGGTTGAGCGGCCATGCGACGCTCAACGGTCGCCCTGGACGAGTGGATCGCACGGACGGTCATATCGATCAGGAGCAGAAGCGCCATCAGCCTCGGGTTGTTCCGTAAATTCCCAATGACCGTGTCCCGCGTGCCGACAGGGGTATACATCTCCGGCTCCCTGCCAGACGCGGCAAGTTCATCCACTTCCTTCAGTATCATCTCGATTGAGAGCTTGTCCTCTGCCATGGCCGGCTCCTTTCGTTTGCCTGCAAAAAGAGATAAAGGGCGACGGGGAATCTGTCCCCGCCACCCTGCTGAATGTCGTATATCAAAACAGAGTTACACCCATCAGGCTCCCCGGTCAGCCGCGTTACTCATGGAACGCTGCCAGGTGTACAACCTGGTCACCGTCCAGTGCAGCGAACCCGTTAGAGGACTTGCCCTCAAAGCGGATGTTCATGCCCTTGCCTGTCGAGGGGAACACTTCCGGTTTAAGCTTCCCGACGCCGGCAAGGAATGCAGCAGCCTTTTTCCGGGAATCGCCGACCGGCGACTTCTTATTCTTGTCGGAGGACTTTTCGATGGCGTCCAGGATGTAGGAACGTATCCCCTTGCCGAAGGCCCGGTTCAGGACGCCGGGATTTCCGAAGATGTCGCATCCCGCCACCTTGCCGTCGATCAGTACCACAAACCCGACCTGGCCGACTTTGGGTTTAAATGAACCCTCGTATGCCTTGATCCTGTCCTCGTAGGAGGCATACATCTCGTTGGCGGCTTCGGTACCGCTTGCCTTATAGTTCTCGTCTTCCAGACTGAACCTCGTCGACTTCTCGTTGATATCGTCCCAGACCTTCCCCTGGTCGGCAGCGTAGGATTTATTTTCTCTCAGGCTGTAGTTGACCGAGCGGGACTTGGATGCCCGGGCGCGAGAGAACATCGGTTTGTCGCTGGCGGTAAAATTGCTGCCTTTATAATGCCAGCGGCCGCGCTCCACGCAGTTCACATCGATGACGCTCTTGCTCTTTCTGCCGATGATGATCGTCGTCGTAACCGAGCGGTTTTGCTTCGCCCCGATCAGAATGTCGCCGTCCAGGATCAGCACGTCCTGGTCCAGTCCGTTCTCGACCTTCAGGTTCGGCACGCTACCGCCCTCGGTAACCTCGGTGACTGAGAACTTCCCGGTTTTGACCGCTTCATCCAGAAGCGAATAGCCGTTCTTCTGCGGCGTTGTCGTGAAGACTGGGAATATCGTCAAATTGTCGTGGGTTTCGAGCTCACCCACTGTAAGTGTTTTCAGGAACTCGCCGAATACCTTCGCTGTTTCGTCGATCTGCACTGCCTGTTTTTTCTCGCTCATCTGTTGCCTCCTTTGTGGATCCCCGGGCTGGTTAACCTGGCTCGGCCTGGATGCTTTCAATATATATAGGGGCCTCGACAACAGCCTGTCAGTGGGGGAAATCGTGTTGTTTATTCTTTTTTGGGGTGTATTTCGAGAGCCACTATTCATCGTACCTGCTATCTGAAAGGCACATTATGTGGTATGTATCGGTATGGAGGTTATGACCTAACGGAAATATGGCTCGGGTTGAATAGAGGCAGTAAGCAGTACAGATAAAAAAAGGAGGGGGCTGGCGAGAATAGCTCCAGCCCCCTTTGTTTTACGACAATAAAGCGAATAGAATAGCGACGAACTTAAGGACCTTCGCCAAGTCTACGTTTAGCTCTATTGTCATGTGGCACTTAATCATGGTATTTCTCCATAGAGTAAGCCCACGCCGGCGTGGGCGGTTAACCCACCTGCATTTATATTCGCGCCCTGGCTGGCGCTAGCCCATTGATGTCGCGTACATCGCCGGGCGGGCGGACAGATTGGTAGGGAGGTTATCCTGACAGTCACGGTCTTGCTTGTACGATCCCAGCTCGCACCGGAGTATTGGGGTACTAGCAGCCGAACGACGGTTCAGGGCCTTCAATCGCTCTGCCCTTTAGCCGGAGTCATCAGCTCCGACAGCGGGGGTGATGCACCCCCTACTCACAGAGGACCAATGATCCTCTGCGAATCCTTCTGACTTTTAAATGATCAGCTGCCGAAATCCGCTGGAATGACTGGATGTAATATTCCAAGGCAAGGGTCAGCGGCCGGGCGTAGCCTTGTCCGACTCGACCTTTGGTGATGGCTTCATGTTGCATTCAATGAACTTCGGGTGGCGTACCTTGTGTCGGAGGTGTAATTCTTTTGAGCAAGCCTTCTTTCTCCATAACGCCCAGAAATTGCTGCAATTGGTTGACAATCTCAAGGGTGAGTTGAGGAGTAAGAACTAATCGACATGCGGTATATTTTCTTCCTGTAATTGCTTTAGGTGGTTTTATTTCATCTAATCTTGTAACACACAATTCAATCCTTACGTCATGACCATCAAAGGTTGACGTAGGACCCAAGGAGTCTGCAAAAGTCTCGAAAACATCCGTCCTCTCAATATATCTCAGTTGCTTATCCGGTAGCTTCATACGTTTCCTCCTGTAAAACAAATTATCGCCAGCTCCTGGCGGCAAAACGCGTAAGGTAAATCAATACGAGAATCGGACTGGATTTAACGAGTGAATGATACAGGAAGAGGCTGACAACTGCCTGTCGGCGAGAATAAACATTATTTTCTATATGATTACAGGGGATTATATACCAGAAGGTGAAGGAAAAGACGGAAGGAACTGCTTTAGACGAGCATATTTTAAGTCTATGGTAAATGGCGTGAGATGGGGTAACCTTTAGACAACACTCGGGCTCTCAGCATCGTTCAGGACCAAATAACCTCCACTTCCGAGGAATATATTTCGTATTCGTTCATTAAAAGCGACTATCTTCGCTATAATCTGGTCGACATTGTTCATAGTATCGCCCGCAACATACCTCCATCCATGGCTGACAATTATTCTGCGTTCGTACGCGTCAAGACTCTTATATCATCCTGATAACCCTGTACCGGTGTACGGTCGTGTATCTGATCATGGGGATTCAGAAAATACAGCAACGCCTTTATGGAATCCATCTTTTGCTTATCTGAACTTGTACTCCTGACAATTTTCACGTGCCGCTTCACCTCACGCTCCAACTCCGAATAGTCCTTTCGAGACCGCAACGACCTCAAGAGATCGTATGCATCCTTAATCAGGAGCTGCCAGCGATCAGATAGCTTCATTTTCTGAAACAGTCGATCTTCGACGATGGCACTATTATACGGAAACAGGTCGAGCGTCACCGCACTCGGACCTATCCTGCTGAGGTATGTGTTATCCTTTAACTTCTCCATGAATTCCGTTTGATTAGGTTGGCCAAGAGTTAAGCGATAGAACGTGAGATCACTCATCAATGCATGATACCGGGGGAACTCCTCGGTTCCGGGCATGGCCAAGATATGCCGGACATAGCCCCTATTACCAACCTTGGCACGAGATGAATAGGTCCAGTGCGGCGACATGCCAAGGTTTAACCTGTCGTTCCTTTCCGAATAATTTAGAGCATCCTTGTACAAATGGTCCCAATAGAAACCGGAGGGCGTTGCCCCATTATGATTTGCTGCGCTCACGATCTCACTGCGCACCCACTGAGAATTGAACCTATTGATCCTTCCCTCTCTCTGCTCGAAATCGACGGGGCTTGATGGCAGATTCCAATGATAGATGTCCTTACAATATAGATGAAAATCCAGTCCTTCCTGACCAACGGAGGTAGTCACGAGTACGAAGGGCCAAAAAGGCGAATTGAAGGCCTCGCGAATGGAGTTGCGCGAACTCGTCATCTCGTCAGTCTTCCCGAACAAGGATACTTGCTCGGTCTGTACTATTTTTGGCTTCTTTTTGGCTGTTCGTATCTTGAGTCCGCCGCCCCTGGGGCCGAAGACGTATGAGAGTTTTAGCAGGATCTTCCTTAGTGACTCTTCGCCCTTGCCGGTCCTTATGTGAAAAATGTATTCATCCAGGACTGCCTGGATATTTCCGTCCCGACAATACTCCTGCATCTTTCTCGAATAGCTCGATCTCGTGCGTGAACTGGCCAGAACAGCGCGAGCCGTCCCCTCACGATTAAAGTATGCCTTCCAGTTCCTTAAACAGAAATCTGACAACATCATAAGCAGTTCATCGCTCATTTCTTCGGCCGTGACCACGGGGATCGAGATCAACGAGCGCAGCAGGCAGACCGCGGGAGATGTCAGTGCGATTGTGGCCAGATCCTCGACCGTTTTCTTTGAAAACGTCCTGCTGGGGCTGCATTGCTCAAGGCGACGGATTATATCGAGCGGCATGGCACTGCCGCGCTCCATGACAGAGAGAGAGAACTTGCCTCTGCGCTTCTTGTGTGTGCCAATAATGCTACGAATCAGGCTGTCATTTTTCGCCAGGTCCATGGCAAAAAGCACTTCCCATGCCTTCGTACCTCCCTTGCCCAGTTTCCAGCCGTTCTGCTCTAGCGAAGTTCTGATCCGCGTTCTTCCCAGGCTATGCAGCTTATCATACGTTTGGTCTTTCGCTGTAAGGTCGGCGTGCTCTATCAGTCCAGCCAGCCATAAGCTCGGATGCCAGAATCGTCCCCAGCCGATCAGGCTGTCCTTAAGCGGATGATTGACGAACCATCCCTTCCGCTTCGAAATCTTGCACGCGGACAGCTCGGCTGCGACAAAGCGGGGAACAAAGCTCCAAGAGGAAAAGACCAGCCCCTTCTTGACCTTCACCTTGTTAAGTTTTTCCAGTGAATAGATGCCGCCTCCGGAGTAATAGGGGCGGGTCGGAGGGATCCACAGGTATTTCTCAATAGTTCCATCTGCAAGCAGGTCTGATTTCAAGTATTCCAGTTTGCTGTGGATCATGGTCGGCTTCAACGTAGTGTACAACGTACGGTCTTTCAATAGTTCTTTGTTCGCCGGTGCCTTCAGACCGTCAAACACCTTGTATTCTTTGTTCATGTACGAGAGCGGTGAATGACCTGATCTCCAGAGATGCAGAAAAGACCGTCTGCTGGTCACCGCATTCCGCAGCTTCAGCCACTCCGTCAGATGACAGCTTGTGATGGGATGGATTTCTGACTTCAGGTATTGCACGGTGAACGACCGTTTGTACGCATCCTCAAAATTGACCCGCTCCGTGCGCGTCATATAACGCATCAACACATGCTCTAGTTCCTTTTTGTCCCCCAGAACCTTCTCAAGTGTTCCCTCTTTTACATCACGCACAGAATCAGCATATATGGCGATCCTTCTCGCCAGGCCGTCTGCTTCCACCGCCGATCCGGCCAGAAACACAAGGATCCTTTTTAACTCCTCCACGTGGGCCTCTGCAGCGCCGGGCTGATTGCTTCCCACAAAGCTCCGGTACGGCGTTGCCGTAAGCAGCAGCGTGGGAATATCTGTCGTCAACACCTCCTTCGCAACTTTATGCGTTAGGCCTTTGGTCTCATCAACTTCGATCAATTTGGGATACTTCTGCACCTCGTCCAGGATCACCAGGTCAGGTCGGAGGTTCCCAAGGATTGCTTTGGCCATCTGGCGCCGGAGATTGGAAACAAGCTTTCCTCTCTTTACGTTTCCGCTGCCGTAGGATTTTAATTGCCGCACTAGGTCCCCGTCAGGAGAGCTGGTCCATGTCCTGTCTATCGCTCGACAGACAGACTTCGGCGGCATGTGGGCATTATCTTTCGTTCGCACATATGCATCTTCAAAACTGTCGGGGTTAGCCGCCCCCCTAAGCACTTCGAGCAGGATCGGCCGGGGTACCTGATGACGCCGCGCCAGATACCGTGCGATATAGGCGCGTTCCCGGATATTTCCGGTGCCCCGTTCCAGGTCAAAGGATGTTGCCGGCGTGAGGCTTATGATCTTCAGGCCCTGACGTCTGTATCCGTCCGAATAAAGAAGACAGACTCGATCAACGTGCACGACCTCCTTTTCCGGATTGGAACACAGCACGTAGCGGTTCTGTTCAGAGATGTCCAGACTTGACGACACATAAATGACGCTGAGACTGCCGGTCCCTTTCTGAAGCCCGGCGATGACCTGCGATGCTATCCTCGTCTTTCCGAGACCCACCTCGTCGGCGACAAGGAACCGCTTGGGGGCCCGCAAACGGTCCCTGAACTGCTTCAGCACCCATGCCACGGTGCACTCCTGGAACGGCAACAGTCCGTTATTCGTTTGCATGTATCCCGACCTCATGAAGCGCAGTCTGGAGTCGACGCCAGAATCGCTGCAGCATCAGTGCCTCCTTATTCCCTCTCTTTGCATAGACGCTTATCGTCCTTTCGATCATCTCGCGCTGGTGGGAGCTGTCCAGGTCCGACAGCAACAGAGCTTCTACGTAGCTCTCGATCTTTTTGTGTCTCTTCGGTTTCCCGTTCCCCGGAAGACTCTGACGACTCTCATTGCCGTCCTCTCCAACCGGAGGTATGGGATCCTTCGTAACAAATAGCCTGCCGGGCGACTCGCGCAGCACCGATCGGAGCATCTCCCCGAACTTCGTCGCTCTTGCAATCTCCTGGAATACCTCTTCACCGCGTTTTTTGGATCCCCCAATGACCTCTGCGACACTACCAAACTCTATAGGAGAAACCCCGACCATCTCAGCACGGACCAAGATGAACGCCGAGGGGGCCTTGGACCGCACCTGCACCCGGGCATACACGTTGATGAAGCTGCGGAGATCATACACCGTGTCGTCATCGCTGACCTGCAACGTGACCCGGACCTTCGGGTCCCAAGGGCCCACGCTGCCGTTCCATCTCAGCTTCCACACCCGCCCTGTACGCTTAAGGACGAATGTCCCCGAAGCGAGGTCTGCACGAACCATCTCCAGAGGGAGGCGCTTCTTCTCATCGTCCTGTACATGCAACGAATCTTCTAGATCGCTATCGTTTAGCCGCCTCAGCCACGGGTACAGCTTGCTTTTACTTCTATCGCGCTTCTTTTCCTGGTAAATAAACTTGTTCTCAAAGTCGCCAAGCAGGTCCTTGCCGCAGCTCAGCTTGAGCATCGCTTCCACGTTCTTTCCTTCTGACAGCATTCCCGCATTGGTTAGGTTCGCTGACCCGAGATATACATCCGTCCCTTTCCCGTCCTTCCGGAGGCATAAGTATAGCTTGGCGTGAAAGTCCATTCCTTCAAGCTTGAAAAGATATGTGTTTTCTTTGATCTTTGGCAGTGACTCAAGCAGCTGCACATCCTTTATCCCGGCGATCATGGCAGCATCGGTCACGTTGTTCAATTTTTTGAGCGCCTTCATGGCAAGGAACGGGCTGACCGCAATGATCTTTTTATACCGCACATTGTCCAGAACAGGAAAACTCGCCCCTTTTCCTCGTTTAGCAATAAAAGCCGCAGTATTGAACGGCTTTGGAGGTACAAACTCTACAGAAGACAAGTCACGCAATGCCTTGTCGATCAATTGTTTTGCCTTGATACCACTTTTATCCTTGAGCTGTGAGAAAAATCTTTTTAGGTCTTTGTTCCTCGAGTCGCTGTGCCCACTCCGAGAGCCAACAAGCTCAGCGCAGATCTCCCAAGTCTGTGCCTCAGTCAGGTTCCGGCTCGCAATGAGAATCTTCCAAACCGGATCTCCGCTGCGTTCCACGGGATCGAAACGGAACAGCCAGACCTTGGGATGGAACGTCCCTTCCACTTCGTTCGTACTGATCGGGGTAATGATAGCATCGAGCAGGCTCAGGAGTCGCTGACGCGGCGTCTTTTCAGGTCGGAAGAACTCCTTAGGAAGCTTCATGATGCGGCAGGACTGGCAGAACACGATGGCCCGCGCTCCGAATGAATATAGCTTCTGGTAAGAGTCCGCTATATCCAGGGTTTCCTCAGACCGTTGTTCTCCCTGCGTCGCAAGAGCAAGCGCAATGAGAGCGCTGAAGTCAAGCGTAAATGTCGTGCCGATACAGTAGGTAAGCCGCATGTTCAGCGGCGGCCGCGCGATCTCCAGGAAGGAGCGCTGTTCTCGGTCAGTGATCATTTTCTGACCAATCCCTCCAATATGGCCAAGGCATTTGCCTTCCCCCAGAACCAACGGTAAGTGTACAGATATCGTTCCTTTTGAACATCATTGCTGGGCCGCACGTTCTCTGGTACCGCGATGGATCGGTCCCTGAATCGAGATCTGTTGCCCTTCATATTCTCCTCACGGTCCCTCGCGAGCCTGCCAAGCTTCTTCAATTTATCTTGATCCAGTTTCTCCTCAAACATGGCCGTATGAACGTTTCGGCAAAAAGTGGTCAGTTTGTCATCCATAAGACTGAAGCTTTTCAGGTTTTCAGAAAAAGCTTTCGCCACGGATTCACTGAGGTCGTCCACGTTCCAGTTTTTCAGTCGCCCTGCGTGTTCTCTCCACTCGAGGTACAGCTCCTCGTTCTTCTCCATAAAATGCTTCCAATCATCCTTTACCTTCGGACTTTTACTGGTGTCCGCCCTGTCCCGGCACAGTTCCCACCGGTACGCCAAAGTCGCCCCCATCGCAAACAGGGAATAACGTTCAGCCTGCTTGAGCAGCGCTGCAAGATCTTTGCTTTCCGGCTTAAGGTCGAAGAGAGACTCCTGCGCTTTAAGGCGGGAAATACCCAGGTTGAGCAATTCTATGTACAATGAGCGGGGATATTTCGTGTGAAGCCTTTTCTTGAGAAAGTCAGCCTCTTTCTTCTTAAGCTTGAAATCCATCTTATCCGGCCAGCGGATGTCTTTGATGTCCTTAAACAGGCTTAGAGCAATCGCGCGGTACTCCGGATCGCTGACAAACGCCTCATCCCTGACAACCGTGGCATCCCCGTCATCGGAAACAAGCTCGATATCCATGCTGCTCGACAGCTTTTCCAATACCTGACCGCGGTCGTAGTAGCCGCTTCCTAGCGTCTCAAAAGCATTGAAGGCTGTCCAGTACGTTATGGAGGGCCAATACCGCAGCTCTTCGCCGCGGGTCCTGCCGATGACCCCAGTTGTTTCTCCGCCTTTTTGCAGACTGATGATGAGTTCCGCCTCTTTTCGCTTCAGCATCCCGAACGGGTCAGGGACACCCCCCTTTTCCTTCATCGCGTACAGGATCGCAGGTGTAAATATCACATATCGCAGTTCCGTGTGCAGCGTCGATGTGCCCGGAAATAAGAGGTCTGATATCTTCTCGGCCGGATTTCCGAGACCCAGGACATCAACAGTGGAATCCGGACCAGCGGCAGCAATGATCTCGCGAGCCTTCCGCATATCCTCCTGGGAGAGATACAGCCAGTTCACCTGTGATATTAGTGCAGTATTTCGGGACATCTATCGTATCTCCATCCAAAAACGCCAATTGACTGTCTATTCACTTCCCGCAGCCCATCCTGGACGCTCTAGTATTGCCATCCCGTTTGCATCATAGTATTTCTTATAATCTCGGCGAGGTCCTGGTTTTCCGTTCGTAAATGTCGCAGGTTCGCACCGATACCCTCGTGAATGTTTTTTTATCCTGGAGAAAGGCATGTAGGCGACAAACAGGGGTGATCCTATTTCAGCGGCAGCAAAGAACGGGATGGCGAGCACCATCTCGGGATGGATCTGGTTAAGCTTACCGACATAACCATAGACGGTTTTATTCGATTTGTCAGAGGTGGGATATTTACCTTTGACTTGGACAGGACGTATAATTTCTCGGCCATCAGGTCCTGTCTTGGAGATGATGAAGTCCATCCCCTTGTCGCGGTGCGGGAAGTAGACGTTCCATCCTGCATTGGCAAGTAAGCCGGCCACATGAAGCTCGGCAAAATAGTCTTGAGTAACATGTTTGCTCTCCGGCATAGTTACTCCTATTCTAAAGGTAATTTACTTACCAGTTGAGGATTGTTTCATCAAGATGATCTGTTCGAATTTCGCCTCTTCCGCATCACGCAAAACGGCCAACTTAAACCATCCTTCCGTATTTCCACCCCAGCAGTAGACTTTCTCAAACACATTCCCCGAGTGGGATCTTCTGTGTGTCTCATACTTTATCGATATTAATGTGTACGCCTGGTTAATACTTATTGCCTCTTGACCTGGCAATGCACTAATAGTGCAGCGGCACTCACATAGTTCGCCCCTTTTCGTTCCTCGGAGTCTTAATCTCAATGGCTCCTGTAGAACGATCTCGATCAGTTGACCCTGGCCATCAAAGATTCCCTTAGGTTCAATTAGATATTTTCTAATTTCATCTGAAATGGAATCTTTTATATTGATCAAGGCTCCCAGACGCCCCCCCGCTGGAATGATTTCAACAGTTTCCCCCATCTCCAATTTCTCAAGAACCGCTTCGTCTAAAACGGCATATCGTGGCACCCTCAGATCGCCAACTACACCTTCTTTTAGAACCGGAAGCGGTCCGCCATAGAAGAATTCGACCTTGCCTTCTACGATCTTTACTGGAATAAGCACCGTCTTCTCTAGCGGATCCGGGATCATGTTCACCTCGCATTTCTACGCATTTCCATCCTGGGCCGCGCCGAATCATCTATCCCAGCACTGCCTCCACTTTTGCCACTACCTGAACCTGGCCTTCGTCCTCTGCTGTTATTTCGATCGGTTTGAACTCTGGGTTCTTCGGTTTCAGCGTGATCTTTATATGTCTCCAGCCGTCAGCTGTTTCGGCCTTTTCACTTTCATAGAACTTGACGGTATATCGCTCTTTGCTCTCCGGATCAACCTGATCCCGTAGCAGAACAAGCACTTTCAATCCCTGCCTGCTGCCACCTACTGGGGACGAGAAAAGGCAATACGCGCCGTCCGGGATGATCGGTTCCATGGAGCGTCCCTTAACCTGAGCCACAAACATGCCTTTAGCCAAATTCCGCTTCGCATCAACCTCCACCCATGTCCAATCATCTCTTTCCAACTCGTTGATATACTGCGGATCGCCAAACGCCCCTGCTGCGGCTTTGAGCGGCACGAGCGGTACGCACGACACGTACTTTTCTGCTTCTATCGGCTGAACGATCTTGAGCACGAAACGCTTTGCTGACTCTGCGCCGCTCCTTGCCTTCTCGAACCAGGAAGTATCACTCCTCAACTTGTCCCGCAGCTCTTTGGCATCAAGATACCCGGCAAGCCGTCGAAAGTGCCGCTGCATAGCCCCCGGATCGTCGAGGTCCACCTTCGTTATTTCGATGATCTCGTAGCCGTTGCTCCTTAGCCAGTCACGGATTCGGCGGTCCTGCTCCGCGTGCTCAGGGTTGCCGTGGATATGGCCGCTCAGGCCGTCGAGGTAAATGCATACGCCCTCGTTCTCATCGTGGTGAGGCGCCCGATAGATCACATCCGGCGTTGTCGTGCCGATGGTCCTGTCGAGCCGGATCTGCTGTCCCCGGATACCCTCCTCGAATCCCGCTGCGAGAAGCAGATGCCTCAGTTTTCGCTCAGCCTCGTTGACGGGTTGGGCTCCGCCGTCGGCAGCGGCCTGCTGCGGCTGCACCGGAGGGATCGGATGTGACACGGTTAGTCGTGGCCCCCAAGCATCAAAACGCTCTTTTGCCGCGTTCCGATCAAGGAACTTATGATAGAAACCGTTCCTGAACGTCTGAAGGCAATCGATGCACGAGGTCTCGCATGCCGCAGGACAGTCCTCGACGATCTGCTTTGCCGCAGCCACTATCTCCTCGAACCGCTCGCAGATCAGGTCCAGCAAGCCCGATCCTCCGGGCATGGGATCCCAGAGCAGTGCGTCCACATCTTCCCGGTCAACGTGGCCTATCACAAGCACCTGCAGATCATCCATGTGCATATCCAGTACTCGCGTGGCTGCGGATCGCAGCGTCTCCAAAACACTGTACGCGGTGGTCTGGTCCTGACACGCAGGCAGCGAGATCACATCAGCCGTGATGTCGGCGTAGAACCCCACAGGCACTACGTCCTTCCCGCACCGCTCCAGGTGGCCTGTGTTAAAAGAGTCCCTCTGCCGTTCAGAAGAGAGCGGCGAGATGCTCTGACCGCAGACCGTGCAGACCGGATACCCGAATATCGCCTCTTCCCGCCTGATGGCACTTGAGGCGCCAACATTCACCAGCCTTAGTCTAACACCTCGCCGATGGTGCACACTCTGGCTTCCCCACGTATAGGCTTTCCCACCATTGTGCTGGTTCCGTTCCAGGCCGTACACGGCGACACCCATCTGGAACCGCAGCTCCTCCTCGTCGGAAATATGCGATTGGTGCAGCAGGTCCACATCGCAGACAGAGATCGCCTGCAGGACCGTTGTGCCCAGTGCTCCGGCCGCAACTCCCAGCCGCGTCTCCTTGACCGCCTGATGCTCCGTGGATACCTCGAAGACCGGCATCTCGATCCGCTTTTCGTCAATGTCGCGGTGGAACCTGCGGGCCACGAACTTGTTGCCGTTTGCGTAGATGAGGTTACCCGGCACGTACTCGCGCAAGGCAACGCTCGGTGTGCGCGGCAGAGTGAACTCCATTGCTCCGGTGCGCCAATAGGGGATCTCGGCAGTTCCTAGCACTGCTCCCACTTCCAGACCGTAGCCCGGCAGGAAACCCTCGGCAGCCAGCACGCCAAAGGTATTCACGTCGTCGTACCCCTCTGCTTCGCGCCTGGCCCTCGGCGCAGTGCCCTTCAGCCGCTTCACCAATGAATTGCACCGTCGGAAAAGGGATTCGTCCTCCTGGTCAAGGTCGCCCTGTCGTTCCCGCAAGGCGTTCAGGCGTTTGATCTGGTCCATTGCCCAGCTCAGCCGCCGCTCAAGCCGTGCAACGACCTCTTCGAGGCCATGCACAAAGCCTTCGATGTGGCTCCGAAGAACCTCCGGTGCGGTGACCTCAGCATCCCCCGCAGGCCATCCCTGGCAGAACGCCCCTTCAACGTAGGTGCAGAGGTCTCCCAGATTACGCTCGATCACGGCCTGCAGCGGACTAAAATCAAAGGGCCTTTCGCGAACCATTCCTTCCTCGAACAGATAGGATGACACGCGGTCAGGCAGGCACTTGCGCAGGACATCGTCGATCTGTGTGCGATCAGCTTCCGCTCTCTTTACGTCGTTCACGTACTGGTGCATTCGCGTCATCACGGTCGCGTGCACGTGCTTCGAGATCATGAGGTCGTTCCGCAGGTTGAATGCCGGGGGATCTACCCGTCCGGCAAGTAGCTTGAGCGGATCGGCGAAGTAAGAGCGGTCGTGAGAGACCGGGCGGCAGTAGGTCATATCTACCGCCATGCGGTGGCGTCTGCCTGCCCGCCCGGCCCGCTGCCAGTAGTTTGCAGGCAGCGGCGGCACATTACGCATGAGGACAGCGTCCAGTTGACCGATGTCCACGCCCAACTCCAGCGTGGGCGTGCAAACGAATGCGTTGACCGCGTCCGATTCTCCCTTGAAGAGGTTCTCAAGCCGCTCCCGTTCCTCATGTGGCACCATGGCAGTGTGCTCTTCCGGCCTGAGCATGGAGTATTTCTGATCAAGGATCTGCAGGTTGTAATTGTCCGGATCCTCTCGCACGAACTCCAGCTCCCCGTCGCACCGCCAAGCCATGCACTTCTGGAGCGGCGTGCGTCTCGTGTTCAGCCGACGGCAGCTTCTGCAACGCCAGACCCCGTGGCTCGCCTGAAGTCTCAGTTTATCAGCATCGACCTGATAGACCTCGCTCACATTGGGGAGCGGGTTTCCCCTTGATCCCTTGAGCCGGACAGGCTTGAGGAATTCCTGATCGACCAGGAACTTAAAGAGCCCCGTCAGGAACACTTCGCAATCATCGGTCCCAATGCCCCACTTCTTTGCAATCTGACGTATGGTGGTATCACCGCGGTCGCTTAGCCATTGGGTCACCAGTTCCGGCTTTTCATTCGGATCACGGCGGAGCTTCGTTCCCACAGGCGCTCCGAACTGGGGCAAATAACCCTGCTGCACTTCAAGGTCGCCGTCCATCCAGTATTTAGTGAATATCTCTCGATCCTGGTCATGCAGGACCCGTCTGCGCCGGAAGTAATCAAGTAGGCTCGCCACGCCGTCGCGCAGATCCTCCCCGGGCATGCCGAGAGCACCGGAATTCTTCTGGAACCAGGGAAGCGCCGCGTCCAGGCCCAGATAGTCCACCTTCAACCGGCCCCAGGGTTCGAGACCAATCGCCTGCCGCGACGAAAGCGTCACCTCACGCAGCACCTGGATTCGCAGGAATTTCCGCCGCTCCTGTTCGTGCCTGCCCCCACCGCCCTCGCGCCGCACCACCTGCCACACCTCAGGTACCAGGGCGCGGGAGAGCGCTTCGTCCCGTTCGAGTAGCTCATCAACGTGCATCGTCAGGTCCCCAACGGAAACAGGTCCGTTCTGGAGGCCCTCGGCCATCAGCGCCCGCAGCCGAAAGCGTCGTGCGTGGTCTTTCATCCAGCCAGCCTGGAACGCCGCGTCCTGCCGGTTGTCGCAGAAAACGAGCAGCCTCGGCCGCTCCGAGTGGTGGACCATGTCCTGCGCCAGCACGTGCACATCGGCCACGTTCGTGGCACGCACAGGACGGGCAGGCTCGCGGTACCGGCTGATCATGATCCTGCCGTTCGCCCCGCAAGACAGGCAGCTCGTAAGGTATCCGGGATTGTCCTTTTTCTGCTTGATAGCGTAAAGCTCGACCGGTTCTTCCGACACTCCGCAATGCAAGCACCTGGCGACCTTTTCCGGATGTGCTGCGCCGCAGTGGCGGCAGAAGTACAATGCTGCCGTCCTCTCATGCTCCGCAATATCCTCGTCATCGCTCCCGCCCACGATGCTGTCAGTGAGCACAACCCGGCAGCCGCCCAGAGTCTCTTCAAGCGGCTCCCAGCAAGAGCTGTTCTCCTTGGCCTCTCCGCCTTCAGGCGCTTTGCCTGTGAATCTGAAGTCCTTCAGGAAAGTGATGAAGTAGTGCTGACCGCAGGTGGTGCAGCTTGTGACCGGGAAGTGTGCGTACTTGTCCTCATTTTCCCTCTTCTCTATCTCGTCCTCTGCAGCCAGCCAAAGCTGCGGGTCCTTTTCGCCTGCCGGGAAGCTGACCACAGCGCCGCTGATCCCGCGGATGAAGCCGTGGACCACCGGTCGGACAAGCGGCCTGCTCTCCGACCTCGCTGCCGCTCCCAGGGTAAGCCAGGCCAGTATCTCCGCTTCCGTGACAGGACGGCCTATCTTCTTCTCCAGTTCCTGCGGCAGATCGGTGAGGGGCTTGGGCGTTGCCAGTATCTCGCTCAACTGGTACATCAGTTCGTTCTTCGACAGCGCAGTGTGAAGCGACAGTGCCCACTCTCCAGATGGAAGATCTGCGCCGGCGAGGTCGCGGTAGACCGCCCGCACAGCGGCATCGGGATTCTCTTTTTCATCAACTGCCTTTACACATGCTGCCAGCAGTGAATTGGGATCCTTTGCGGGCTTTGCCGGCACGGACCTTCCAGACACCCAAACCGCAGCCTCGTAAGCCTCCCCCACTGTGACAACGTCTTCCTTGTTTACGCCGAAGAATCGGGAGGCAAAGTCCCGAGCAGCGTCAGGATTCTCCTTGTCAACGATGGTGGCCGACGTGGCAACGCAGACCGTGTCCTGCGAGCTCTTTCCGCAGAAACTTCTGAGCCGTCGGATCAAGCAGGCCGTCTCAGCGCCCTGCGCCCCGGTAAACGTGTGCGCTTCGTCGAACACAAGGAAATCCAGCCGGGCATCTGTGAACAGCTCAACATCCTTCTGGCGGGTGAGCAGGAGTTCGAGCTGCTTCGCGTTGGTGAGCAATATCCTCGGCTGTTTCCCTGCCGTGCGCATGATCTCCCGGGAACAGACCTCCTCGGGCGGATAGACAGTCTCTCCGCTTCGCTTCTGTTTGATCTCTACAACCTTCGCTTCGTAATCCGCTCGGGACGCTCCAACAGGCAGCCTGATGCCCGTGACCTCTGCCTCGCGCTCAGGTGTCTTTCCCACGTACATGCCGAAGGTGATGCCGGTGCCTGCCAGAAGAGACCGAAGACGCAACAACTGGTCCTCGGCAAGGGCGTTCATGGGATAGACGATGACCGCACAGATGCCTGCCGGTACGCCTGCGTCCCGAAGCTCCAGGCACTTGCTGATAATGGGATAGAGGAAGCATTCGGTCTTGCCGGAGCCCGTGCCTGTGGATATGAGCGTCGTCTTGCCACCATGAATAGCACGGATGGCATCTTCCTGATGGCCGTATACGTGGGTTATCTCAGCAGGGATCCGCTGACGCATGTGCGGATGGAAGATCTTTCCAGTCACAAGAGCATCGACAGAGGACCCCTGCCTGAAAGGACGGGAAAGGCTGATGTAAGGACCCTTGAGGAGCGGAGACTGGCGCGTCTCGTCAAGAGACAAGAGTCGCCGCATCTGCGAATGCAAACGGGCATCGGCAAAAGGATAGGCCGTTAGTTGATACCGCAGAAAGCTGCGGACGACCTTTTCGGTAAATACAATGGGATTAAGCGCCATATCGATTCCTTTTATAGCAGCTTTGGCTGGTATCCAGGCGTATCTTCCTTCACCATGTCAGCCTTCTTTTCTTCCGTCGGCGGTTTCTCACCACGCTTTTCAGCTTCGATCTCTTCGAGCAGTTTCTTATATCCATCTTCACCCAGCAGGTTCCGCGCATGAAGATGACATTCTTTCCATGATTCCTCAGGACTCTGGGCTAGCTGCCAATCGTAGAAACGTGGGCCGAGCCGGCTGGCAACAGGTTGATGCTCTTTCGCACGCTCATCATGGCCCAAGCCGTAGTCAGCAAGCCGCAATGTCAAGGGCAACATCCACCCTTCGCCATTATTTTGCTCAAGGAATGCCTCGATGCCCCTGTCACGATCCCCGTCACAAGCTCGGATGTTTTCTTCGAGGTCATGGAAAGCAATCATCGTTAAAACCGTGTGGCGCAGTTCCGGATCCTTATCCTTATCTACACGCCAGAATCCTTTTGGATCTACATTCCCATCTTTCTCTACATTACTAATAGGCCAATCAGTGTTTAGTAGAATATGATGAAGGTCATTAAAGTCCATGCCATAGGTTGCCGCCACAATTGCGTCGAGTTCCGCATCCAAGCGCAGTCTCTCGTGACTCATTAGCGCCCATTTGCAGGCCCCTTTTGTCCCAAGCATTAGTGCAGCAGGAGAAGTAGTACAATTTGTTAGCGCCAGCTTCGAAATCGATCCAATTAACGTAGCTCGTATTACGGGACCAGGTACAGACGATTCTGTAAGGAAATTCCACGTAACATTCGTACCCACTATCCGCATTCGCATCAGCCAGTCAAAGGTCAGCGATGAAGTGATTCCAAATAGGTTCGCTGAAGCTATATCGCCTTCACGTGGCTGCATAAAGTTTATCGAGTGCCCAGCCGGTAAGTCGGGCAGCAATGCGCTAATGATGGTACGTTCATTCGTAGAGTTCGATAGTGACCTGAGGGCTAGTTTCAATCCATGTGCTGCTCGCGTATTCGAATTATAGTCGTCTTGCCTCATAAGAAATTGTGGCACAATCGGACTATTCGACAATGCGATTTTCTGCCATTTTGCGTGGTGACCTGCGCCAGACACGTGAGCGGCAACATTTAGGCGCCTATCATAGAACATCAGGCCCTGATACAATGGTTGTGCTAAATCGTCGATGCGGCTCTCTCTTATCCACGCATCCGCCCTGCGTGACAGAACAATTCCAGCAGGAATATCAGCCCGCAGTATAGGCAGCGTATCATACGGCGGCTGGGCACAGCACTTTTCGCCTTCTGCTAACGGCTTCACTCCCAGCTCAGCCCAAAGCTCGTTGATCGGCCGCCAATCTCCTTTGAGCCAGCGGCTATACTCGTCCGGCCTATAGCCCTGCTCCTCCCACTTCGGACGCGGCGGGAATAGTTTGGAGTCGTTCGTCATGTGAAACTCAGTCGCATACTTGATACCCCATCCGTCAGGGCCTTCGTCTCCCAGAAGCACTGAGTTGGAGTAAATCTTTTCGAGTATCTCAAGATCACGGGCAGACTGAATCTCAAGAATCGCCTTTGATCTTGGACTGAATCGCTCGACCTGCTTACGCGAATAGAGCGTCACCAGTTCTTCGGCCTGCTCCCAATCCTCCAGCTTCCGCCGCATGAAAGCAGTCTTGATCGCCGCTGTGGAGCCGCTTTTCTGGATAATCACAGGGTTGAACTTAAAGCGGCTGTCGATCTCGAACACTTTTTCTCTGTTCTCAAAACCGAATAGCCACTCCCACTGGCATTTATCAAGAAAAAGCGTTCGCAGTCCGCCGGTACCGTGATCGGAGTAGAGTCCTGACGGAACAATAAAGGCCATTCGCCCGTTCAACCGCAACAACGAGTGCGCCTGTTCAAGGAAGGTTTTGTAGAGATTAATATCAGCAGATCCCTGATGCCGGAACGGATGTATCGCATCTGCATAGCCGCGGCTCTTCTTACGCTCCGTGCGCCAGCGGTCATGCAGTACGTCATTATTTCGTCCACGGGCGATAGTGAAGCGATCTCCGCTGCTCTGGTTCTCTACCGGGTCGCCGTAGGGGCTTGCTGCATAGGCAAGATAATTCGACTGCGCCCGAAAATCCGCACTATAGTCGAGCCAGCCGCGCTCAACAGTCTCATTTCCAAAATAGTCCGTTTGATACCGCAGCGCTTCTTGCTTGCCATAGGAACGGTAGAGCGGATCTATATTGGAAAAGAACTCCTTGGAGTTCGGCTTTGCAATATCCCAGGGAGGATTTCCGAGCATTGCATCGAATCCGGATACTTCTGTTCGATACACATCCGGAAACTCCAGCTCCCAATGAAAGAACGTCTTCTGCCCGACAATGCGCGCGGCAACTGTCCTTGTGTCAGCAGACGGATTGGCAAAGGTCGTGGGGAGGGGGGCTTTGTCTAGTTCGTCCGTAGGCCAGAACCAGCAGGCGCACCAGAGATCCATGGCTTCTTTGAGCGAACGATACTCGGGCGAACCTAATAGTTCGCTTCGATATAGTCTTGACCGTTGCGCAGCATCCTGTACCGGCATGTTGTGCAACCGATCAAGCAGCGCAAGCGATTTATCGTGCACACCCTGAGGCGTTGTAGCAGGCGGCGTGAAGAGCGGAAGCCCTCCGGGGATGGCGTTCAGTAGATCAGGCGTCAGGACGTCCTTTACAAACGCCTTGATCGCCTTTGTCCGCGTTTCCTTCTCAAAGTGCACACCGTTCGTATGGCCTTTGTCCCCGCCATCGCGGTTTTTCCAAGCCATTGCCGGGTAATGCTGGAACTGATCAAACCACGCGCCAACGAGCGAATTGCCGCACTTTACCTTATGATCAAGGAACGAGAACGGCAAGGTTTTGTCCATTGTCTCGACCCAGAGTGCAAGACGGCAAAGTTCAACCGCAAGCGGATCAAGATCGACTCCATAGATACACCTCTCAACAACATAGCGCCGAAGTACTGCTTTGGTTGTCTTCTCAAAGTCATCATCCTCAGGCCTCCTCGGCAGACGTATTGCTTTTAAGTCATCGTCTGCGGTACCAGGCGCTATCAAACCCAGAATCTCATCCAAAGGACGACCGCTGTCTCCGGCGAGCCTGCCGTGGTAATAAAGAGCGTCATAAACAGCACCCGTAAGGAAACGCAATGCGGCCACATCGAAGCTGCCCGAGCCGCAGCCTGGGTCGCAAACTTTGAGCGCGAGGATTTCCTCCGGTTTTTTGGGAGTCCATTTGGCCGCTGGTGCCTCGCAATCCGGTTTTCCATTGGCGCCTGCTGGTGGATTGTATGCTAACGGTCGAAGAGTTCGGTGAACAGTAGGCACAGCAAGGCCAGGCCGCGTATAGAACGTTCCCGATCCTTTCCGCGTTCCTCCCCAGCGAACCAGGTACCATTCTCCGGGAAGGATCACGCGGGTAACAAGCAGGCGCGCCTTGCTGGCCACGGACTCCTCATACCGGAGCCGCTTTTCAGGCGTCATAGCGCCACGCGGTTTGTTCACGAGCTTCCCTACCTCGACAGCACGACGCGCCCATACTTCAGCCCGCGTCCTTGTTGTATGGCGTTCATCACCCGGTTCTTCAGTAACTTCTTGCGGTTCCGGCTCGGTTTCGTCGCCTTCATTTGCAGCTTGCTGCTCAGGTGAGTCCTCCTGCGCCTCATCTTCCTCTCCTGCATCTTCTTCGTCTTTACTGCTCGTATCCTTCATGTTCTCGAGGAGGTTCTTAAGCGCGGCATCGTCCATGGCCTCGAGCCGGGAAAGCGGAAGGGCCGGCTGATTCCCCACGGCGAGGAACACGACCGGATCCCCGGCCGGAGCGGTTTTGAGCTCGAAGTCGAGCAATCCCTCGTATAGGATACCGATGTACTCGCTCGAGAGGTCGGAGAAATCCACCGGAGCCGGTACCCAGGTGCTGGACCGTCCCTGGCGTATCTTTATTTTAGTGCGGGTTATGAGTTCGAGAATGCGGTAGACTTCACGATCAGGTAGAAGTTCACGGTCATAGCTGGCAGTCTCAAACACTGCAAGCGCTTTAGAGAGACCTTCCTCAGCAATATCTCCCGGAGCGAAAAGCTCACCACCATAGGCCGGAACGGGAATTGCCGGGTGGTGCGATCCCTGATGGACAAGGCGAAACAGCGATAAGATTCGTGGGTACGCATTCCAGGAGCGGGCCAGCCTGTTGCCTCCGCGAGCTGCCACCTTCTCCAGCTCTTCAAGCAGGCCAGTGAGACCATACGAACCATGGTAGAGCGAGTTGTCCCGCGGTAGGAGCTCACGGGACTCTGCAAACAGCACAACAACCATACGCATGACCATACGAACAGCAGCCCGATAGATGTCCGCCGGTTCGACGCCGGCACAATGCTCCCTGAGCGCCTCGCCGTGTCCTTGAACCAGCAACTCGACAGCCTCACGAACGCGTTCGCCCAGAACAGCTGAAAGCTCTGCCTGACCTTTTCGGCTGTCCAGGATCGCCTGAAGGAGCGGCGATGCGGCGCCCTTCCGCGCCGGGGTCCAGAGAACAGGCGACAGAAGCGTGCGAAGCGCCATCACCTGAGGAGACAAAGCTCCCTCCTCAAACCAAAGCTCAAGCTCCCACTCGCACCAGGCGTCGAAGTCCAGTCCTGCGAAGACAAGCCGCCACTGGTGGCCATTCGTTATGAGAGCAAGCTTCTCGCTCGACGCTCGCAGCCACTGCAGTACCTGGCTCGTGATCCTTCGGCCTCGGCCGATGCCGATCTTCTTCTCTTTTTCTACAACAAACACCGGCAGCAGCCCGGCCGTGCCTCCGCGCCAAAGCTGGCGTGGCTTGACAGTCTCGCCGGTGACGGCAATCCGCCCCCACTCCGCGGGAACACTGTTTCCGCGCTGCCAAGTTCCGCTCTCAGCAATGAAACCACAGATGTTCTCAAGTACAAATGAAACGAATGCGGGCACATCTCCACTGTTGTCCTGGATCCCCGCTGCAAGACGGCGCAGTTCGCGCTCATGGTAAGCTGACAAGGATCCGGGCTGATGAGCTGAAATATCGCGCAGCCGTTGGGCGTCAAGCAGCATGCCGCCATGACGAAGCCGGTCCCAGCCAAAGAGCTCCAGGCCGTTCATGCAGCACCTCCGGGAAGAAGTATTTCAACAACCACCGGAAATACCTGCACTGTTCCTGACAGGGAATGGCGTTTTGGCAGCAGATTCTTGATTATGCGCTCGCGCTCACGCTCGAGCTGTCCTCGTACTTCTTCATAGTGTTTCGTCCTGCGGGTGATCTCTGCTGACTTCTCCTCAATGGATCGTTCGATAGCCTCCATCCGCTCCGCCTCTTCAAAGAGCAGGCCCTGCTGCCGCTCCTTCATCAGCTTTTCCACCTCACGTTCGAGCTTCGCGAGCGTGTTCTCAGCAATAAGGCTCGACACCTCAGCCTGGCGACTGCGGTAACGTGCGTCTTCATTTTTTCGTGCGAGAACGCCGTCCGTCTCGAGTTGTTTTTGCATATCAGCGGTGATCTGTTCCGCGTGGTTTCTCAGGAATGCCTTCAAGTCCGGTTCTACGTCCTCAAATATGTCTCGGGCACGTCCATATTGATCAGGTTCGAGTATGGATCCCGCTGCGCGGAACTCGATTGCCGGGCGATGCGGAAGCTGATCACGGAGCTTGCCTTGTTTAACGGGAAAAACCATCGTTCGCACCCAGTGATGAAAAGACTCCCTCAGGTCGTTAACAGCAAGTTCCTCAACGCTGAGCAGAATGAGGGCATCGGATCCCTTCGGAACGTCGCCAAACCGCGCTGTCCAGCGCGACACGGACTCACCAGTCCCGGGGAAGCGCCTTCGGGTGAGCGAACCGATGGACTTTTGCATCATGGGATGGGAGAGGTGCACCATCTGCACGTCCTTGCGGGGTGAGAAGACTGTCCTGCCACCAACGTTTTCAAGAAAGGGATTCGCACTAAAGGCCAGCCGCTTTACCGCGCCCCCGCCGGTTCTCCCGGTCCTCTGTCGTAGCGAATCGTCTATAACGTCAGTCCAGCCCGGTAAACCGGGATTAAGCAGCTTGCAGGTTTGTTCTTCTTCCGAACATTCGAGTTGGGGCCTGCCTGCGCGTATAGACATGGCAGCCTCGAGCGTGTCCCGAAGCGCTCCTGGGTCATGGTCGATCTCGGCTGCTATGGCCTTGATCGCCTTCTCCGCTCCCGCCTCATCAGCTCCGGCATGGATAGTGGCGTCTGCGTCGATTGCCGCCCGCCCCCTGGCCCTTTCAACACGGCGGTCAAGGTCCGCTTTAACCACTGCGAGATCTTCGCCGTTTACAAGCCTCCGATGGGTAGCCTCGTCGAAAAGTTCGTTGGCTGATCCGAGGTCCTCGCGGATCTCGTCGGCTTTGCGAATGACGTGGGACAGGAAGTTGAGGTCCTGGTCCTGATCGCTCACGAAGTGGTGGATCGTCACATCCCGCGCTTGGCCGTGACGGTCGATGCGACCGTTACGCTGCTCGAGCCGGGAGGGGTTCCAGGGGCAATCGTAGTGGAGCATGTAGCGTGCAGTCCTCTGCAGGTTGAGACCCTCCGCAGCAGCATCTGTGGCGAGCAAGATGCGGACTTTGTGCACGGGATCGTTGAAAGCCAGTTTAATATTGTCGCGGTCAACGTCGTCCATTCCACCGTAGAGCGTCAGGATCCGGTCTTCCTCGAATCTGCCCCGAAGGCGCCTCGCGAGGTAATCGAGGGTAGTCTTGTATTCGGTGAAGACGACCAGCCTTTCGTCGTCGCGCCACTTTCCCTTTGCGAGTAGCAGCTCACCAATGAGCGAAACAAATGCTTCGAACCGAGCGTCAGAAGCAGGTTCCTGGTCGACTATTTCATTGCGTCTCAGGTCGAAGCCCAGCGATGACACAGCATCGTCTATGGCCGTGATCGGGCCTTGCAACTCTCTGGCGACCGTCATGAGCCATGCGCCCACAATGCCAGCTGCCGTGGCTTCCCGCGATTGTGTCTCGCGGTCGTCCCCCGTCTCCTGCCGCAAGCTGCGCTCGGCAGCAGAAACCTCGCCTTCAGTCGCAGCCTCCATCGCCGCGAGGCCCTCCTTGCAGCGCCGCCAGGATTCGGCAAATGCCGTGGGACAGCTCAATAGCCTCTTTCCAAGGATCTCTACCGCAAAGCTGCCGGACCGGCGCTTCCTGCGCTCGCCCCCGGCTATGAGCGTCTTCACTTCCTTGCGAAATACATCGAATGCGGCACCCAAGGCCGCCTCAGCAGGCGTCATTTGGAGCAGGAGTGCTTTGGGTGCAAGGCGCGTGCAGAACTTTGGTGGATTCGTGCGAGCGTTGATCTCTCGCTTCAGCCGCCTGATAACAACCTGCTGGATGCGTTCCCTCTCGGCAGGTTTGAGCTCGCTCGTTTGGCTGAAACGAACCGGGTCAAGAATCTCAAGAAGCCCGGTGAAGCACCGAGTGTGCCCGTTGTGAGGTGTGGCGCTCAGGAAGAGCCGATGTTCGAACTGAGGGGTGAGAAGCCGCAGCATGCGGCAGAGGTCGCTGTCGTCCCCGAAGGCCGAGGGCATGAGGTTGTGGCACTCGTCAACGATGAGCAGGTCCCATGGCAGACGCGGCGAGCCCTCCGGCGTACGGCATGCCGCGAGGAATTGTTCCAGAACATCCTCCTGTCGCAGGTAGTGGTACGACGCGATGATGCGGCTGAAGGACCGCCACGGATTGGCGTCCATTCCCAGCCGCTTGCGCAGGTTGTGGGTCTCTGACCTGTCAACGAAGTCAAAGGGCAGCGAGAAGCAGCCCCACATCTCGTCACGCCACTGCAATTTTAGCGACGCGGGAGTGAGGATCAGCACTCGCTGGATTCGGCGACGGAGCAGGAGCTCGCTCAAGATCAGCCCAGCCTCGATGGTTTTGCCCAACCCTACGTCGTCGGCGATCATCAGATTGACCCGCGGCATGCGGAGAGCCTTGAGGAGCGGAACGAGTTGATAGTCCTCTATCTGGATGGCTCCATGAAAAGGGCTCGATACTGGAAGCCGGTCCAGCGGGCCTTCTTTGTCAGGGTCAAGATAAGGAAGTGCCGCGCTCCAGCGTGCAGCACGCAGAATTGCATCAAAATCGGCCCCTGGCATTGCATCTGCCGCAATGTCCGGCAGGGTTGTCGGCTCAAGTAGTTTTGCACGCGGCTCAAGCTCCCACAGGAGTTGTTCGCTGTTCGGAAGTTGTTCATCCTTGTATTCGAGGTGAACGAGATGAAGCCTTCCGGAGTCACCGTCATAGGGTTCCACCGCCGTGACAATGCCGCGTCGATTGCGAACAGTGGCGAACATGCCAATGCGGGGAATCTGAAATGGTTGAGTTTCTGGCATCAGCTGATACCTCTTTGAACCATTGGTTTAAGAAAGCATAATCCTGTTACCACCAAGTAATTCAGCATGATTTGGGTGGCAGGTAAAGATCAATATTTGTTTGCTTTTCGAATATTCTTTAATAAAATCGGATGCCTTTTTCTGTCTCACCGGATCCATATTCACCAAAGGATCATCCATAACGAGAAAGCCTTTCGACTCTTTCAAAAAATGGTTCGCCATGGCCAACCTGAGCGCGATCGAGAACACGTCCTTAGTCCCTGCTGAAAGGTAATCATACGGAAGCGTCTTCCCGTCCTTTCGAACGAACCCTTGGGGCAGGGTCTCATTCATTGCAACTGTCTCATACTTCTTTCCTGTTAAGTGCGAGACGTACTCTTCCACGTCTTTTTTGATTCCGCCATCAGACCCGGAGTCAAGATCTCCAAGCACCTTTTCGGTCATCTCGATAACTCTCGCAATAGCCTCGCCTTTTCTCTTCACACGAATGAACCCAGCCTCTGCTTCGGCAAGCTGCTTTTCCAGCTCTTCCGCCGAGACCTCAGGCATTTCCCCTTCCATTCTTGCCCGTTCGATCATGAGTCCATCGCGTTTTTCCTTCGTTTCAGACCAAATTAGAAGCGCTTCGTCATATTTACCAGTAAACGTATCGAGATCGTCAACTCCTGGCGGAGGTGCAGGGAGTTTTCCAAGCTTTTCTTCTATATTGTTCACCTTTGCAACGCATTGGGCAAGTTCAAGAAGAAGCTTTGTCTTATCGCCATATTTTATCTGGTACTGACCCACCGTTTGTTTGTGGGCTTGGAAATCTATCTCTAACTGCTTCATTTCTGCCTTTGTCTGCTCCAGGTCAGTAATAATATCTACGAGAGATCTCAGATTTTCCTCTTTACCCAGAGCATCTGCCTGCGATTTAAGCTCCTCAAATGCAACCTCACCCAGCTCAGCTGTCAAAATATTGGCGTGTTTTTCGACTTCCTTAACCTGCTGTTCATAGATGCGGCTAACATCCCGAGCATCACCGACATTTGCGACTCCGTGCTGCTGCAACAGATTCAGGAATTGCTGTTCCGCTTTGGTGAAATCATCAAGAAGTGTCTGTATGCTGCCCTTGCCGGAAGTGATCTCCATGCGCCAATCAGGATGGACCAGCCTGACGAGGCCTCCGGCGTCTATCGAATGATTGTTGCCCTGCGCTATGCTGATTGCAGATTCAGCATCCAGATCCTTAGTTATAGACAATCCCAGGTCATTAAGCGCCGTAATGGTCACAGATAGTTTTCCTGCTGTGATCCCGGCCTTAATGCGCTCAACCGTTGTTTGCGTATCGACGATCTCCTCAAACTCTTTTTTCCCGAGTTTTTTCGTTTTCAGAAGTGCTTTCTGCGCTTCGTCATGCTTCTCATTCATCTCCGACACCTTCTTGAAACGGTCCCGGAGCTTGCGATTCATTTCTTCTTTTTCCGCCGCGATTTTCTCCTGTTCGAGCTTCTCTGATTCCTTCGTTAATAACGGGGATTTTGCAGTAAGTTCCTGCATTTTGCTCTCTCGGACAGGCCAATCTGAATTTACCTGTATAATGACATCCATCTTCGCCTGATTACCGTCTTTTTCCGCATTCAGCGTGCGCCGCTCCTTTACCCCTTCCACAATCTTGGAATTATCCTGGATATAAAGATCCTTCTCGCTGATAGCCTTCGATAGTTCGATGATCTTTCCGTTGATGCGGTCAAACTCTTCCTCAAGACGCATCGTTTCGGCAAGCCTTGACGCTATCTTTTCCTTGTCGTAAAAGGCCTGTAGGATCAGGCCGACTTCCTTTGCCCATTCATTTTCGATTCCCCTACCCTTTTCGGGATACTGAGCGACTTTGTCCCAATGGCTGAAATACTCGTGATGGGATACTAATATCTTCTCTTTGAACTGCTCGATAGAAACACCATCAGTCTCGAACACCGCTTTTCGGAGGATATCACCAAGTCCCTGGACCGTCTCAGCATGATCGGTCTTCAGTTCCTCAAGCGTCCTGCCTAAGCCTGACTGATAAGTCATGAGAATAGCTTTAAATGTCCCCGGTGTTGCAGGAAAGAGCTTGTCCAATTCCTCTGCGATCTGCGAGTCATCGGTCAACATAGAACCGCCGGGTGATATGAGCTTAGCCGATTTCGTTCCACCCCATGTCTTGCTCAAGGTATAGGCATTCCCATTCAGAGCAAAAGAAAGCTCGACGTGCATGGTATCACCCCCCAGGGGGCAAAAACGCTCCATCTTTTCACTTTTGTACTGGGGTTTCGTCAGCTTAGAGGCTGTGAACAGGACCTTCTGGAGCCCGTGGAAAGCTGTGGACTTGCCTGCCTCATTCGGCCCCAGAATTACATTTAGGCCCTCATTGAAAGCGATTTCCTTATTGCTGAAGAAACCAAAGGGATCAAGCTTTAATCGGGTGATGATCATTCCTTCACCTCCCCGATCAAGTTATAGGCCATTTGAAGCGCGTCTCGGTCCCCGGTCCCGGACAATTCCAAGAGAAGTCGATGGGGAAATGACCCTTCTGTGAATTCGGCATTAATCACATCAGCTGTGATTTGCTCGGAAACGTCGTCGCCATCCCACTCAAGATACAAGAGCCGTTCTTTCAGCACTTTTCTAACTTCCTGGATGTTGGCGAAATCGTCCTTCGGTATGCTACCGCTAAGCTTTACCTTCAGCAATGCCATTTTGCTGCTGTCTTGGTCGTATTTCTGCTTAAGCACATTGGTATCGACTATACCATTGACTTCGATATTCTCATGTATGAAGGAGTAGATACCGCATGATATTGGTTCTGCCTTGATCTTCTTATCATCACCAATTTCTAGTAACCAGGCTGCGCCCTGATGGTCACAGTCAAATCCATCTGGCTCCGGCGTACCGGGATAAAAGATCCTATCCGAAGCTCCTGGTGCGGCTGGAAATCGAATATGAGTATGGCCGAGCAACCAGAGATCAAGACCCGAAGCATGCAATTCCGCTTCGGTCATAGGATAATACTTACCATCAAAGTCCGGAGAGAAGCCAGCAAGACTGCCGTGTGCCACACCTATATGATGCAGTATGCTCTTGTCTTTCTCTGTTCCTGCGATCCATCCAACTGCATTCTCGCTTGAGTGTTTTTTCGTGCATGGCGCCGGATATAAGAATGCATTCAGATCGTAGGCGTGGAGTGAATATGGTTCATCCTTGTCGAGCAAGAGAATATTATCTATTCCGCTCCCTTTGAAGTATGACCATAGGTCGTCTTGCATGCCGGTTTTGAAATCATGATTGCCGGGAAGGACGGCTACGAGCTTGCCTTCAAATTCCTTAAGTGCTTGAACCGCACGTAGTACATCCTTTTTCGCGACCTTTACCTGGTTAAAAAGATCTCCTGCAACAACAAAAAGGTCGCAGCTCTTCTCATTTGCCACCGCAACCAGCCGTTTCAATGTCGCAAACCTAGCCTCAATGAGTTCCGCCTGAACCTCAGGATAGCCGGAGAACTTCATCCCTAGATGGAGGTCGGAGGTGTGGAAGATTCTTAACGACATGATTTCTCCATGATTTCCCGTAGATTGCTGATAGCGCGTATTTGATGCGATCAAAACATATATTAGGCCCTGCGTACAAAGAGCCGTGAGATATTTCAACACCTACATCTCATCAAAGGGCACGAACGACCTTTCCATCTGGAACGGCGGCGGTATTGTTCTTATCTCACTCGGGTTCTTTACTTCGCTAATCGATAGTCTGTTATTTGATAGACCATATGCGACGAGCAAAAATGGCAGGTCTTTATCCACTAACGATGCTCCCGATGCCGTCAGCAAGTCGCTCGGCTTATCCAACGCTATAATTTTGATCACCTGTTCCGCTGCAGAAAGACAGTTTCTGTTCACATAGGGATGCACAGTCATTTTATTCCTCACTTGCGTCACCTGGCTGCCGCCGCCGAAGACGAAGATATTGAGTGTCTTCCACTGATTAACATCCTTCTGTTTGGAATAAGCGATACCCCATGCTGTTTCCACCGCTTCATGCATTAGATTAACATATTTCCCGCATTCTACAGAAAGATCGGGGTGACTTATCAACATGCTATCCTCATTACTACGAAAATCCAGCAACCCATGTTTTTGCATAATTTCGTCGATACAGTCCATTCCAACGGCATCAGAAGTGGCTCCAAAAAAAGCAAATCCATCTTTCTGCCATCGACCCGTTGTGGCGTCGTGTCGCTCAGTGATGCGGAAGATGCTGGCGTTGGTCGTACCAGCACCGATGTCAGCTTTCGCATAAAGACCCTGTTTTATATTGGGCGACGTGAATGCCCATGTAAGCGCGGACTCAGCCTCAGTCCGCAACCAATCGCGCACCGAATTGGTATCTGGCACGCGTTTTTTTTGTACCTCGTTTCTCGCCTGCTCCGACAGTTCTTGCAGTCGATCAATAGACAGAAGACCTCCACGAATAATTTTCCCATCTTGGTGTTTGAGCAGCCAATACGCGCTACGAATCACTTCAAGGAAACCTTCTCGCAACACTGTGTCACTGAAAAAGCTCATCGGGATTCCCATGGTGATTTGCAGCTTAATATCGTTGCGGCTGGCACCATAGAACTTCTCTATCCTCAGATGGGCTAATTCAGCTAGATACCAAACAGTGGCAATTGCGATGTCACGTGCACTTACACCATCTGGGAACGAGATGATCTCGCCGTAATAATATTTTTTATCATGCTGTTTGATCTCCTCTGCCAGCCTCATTTTTATGCTGTAATACACATCCCAATCATCGGTTCCTGTTGCCTCGTGACCGCCGAACACAAATTCACGTGTCTTCTTATTAAATGCAACATTGGTAGGCACACGATAATCCCCATTGATATCGTCGATCACATAGGACCGCTCCCCGCCGACCGCCTGATAGTCGCGGAAGACCATTTTTGCAGAACTAGTGCCATAATCCAGACCGAGCTGTATATACTTGATCATGCAGTGCGTTCCTCCACGATAAGAATGCCTGCAGCCACCTCTTCGCTTTCTGGCTCCTTCCATTTTAGAAGACTAATACTGCGTTCCATGGCGGTCGAGAGCTCATCATTCGCCTTCCTGATTTTTGCTTCCGCGAGCCGCAGAGGCAAAGGAAGTTTGTTGCCTTCTAAAAGTTTCTGGTGCCTCTCCTTCGCCTTTTTGAGTCTTAACTCCAGCGTGGCTCTCAACGTAGCCGATTGTTGTTCGTATCGGATTTCATCTAACTTTCGTTCCCTTTCGCTTGACTCATGCCTCAATCTTTCTAACTCGCTTATTAGACGTTTTTTGACCTCTGCCACACCGTGTCCATCAATCGAAGGCTCAGGTGAACTTATTCCATTTTCTAACATATGGAGCAATATGGGGATAGTCTTCTCATGATCGGATATTGCTGAACCTCCTCGGAATGGAACAAGTACAATGATCATCCTGGTACTCGGACGCCGCGAAGCGATCTCCAAGTTCATTATTAGGAATCCATATATTCCTTGTTCTAGTAGTCCAGGTATGCTCGGCACCGAGAGACAAAACGCAGCCTGTCTGCGTTCGTTTGTTTTTTCGTATTTTGAAACTGCGAAAAGGACCAACGGATGGCGGAAGTGTACGAGATCAGAATTCACATGTCGATGAGCTATTTCTCGCGATAATGTCAAACGGACAGGCGCCCCTTGCGCTTTGAGGGCAAATGCTCTTCCTTTTAGAGAGTCAATCTCCATAACTGACTTTTCCAAGTCCTGGGCCAGCGCCCCTCTAAAATCGCAAGAAACTTCTTTCCTTGTAGAATCTACGGGAAGCTGATACCCCGAGTAATTTGACGCCATAAATCTGTTTAAAAACAGGAGGATTTCATGAGCAAGGGGAACTTGCCTCTCCTGTGTTATAGACTGGATCTCGTCTATCAAGCCTTGGTCGGACGCAAGCATCTTATCAACGCTCTCCATGACGCGTCGAGCATCATTCACTTGCTCATGAAGCGCATTACCTACTGACTCTACTTTTTGATCAAGCTCTTCATCCGTCAACGCTCCGCTTAATGCTTCCCTCGTCAATTTTTCTATTTTTTGACCTATAATCGGATCCGGCTCACCTATGGAATATTTAAAGATCTCGATCTTATCCAGAAGCCTACCTAATACCCTTTCTTCAATAGAATCCTTTGTAACCATGTTGATAATTATCAATGCATCAGCATTCTGTCCAATTCTGTCAATCCTTCCAATCCTCTGTTCGACAACCATCGGATTCCATGGTAAATCATAGTTGATAAGAACAGAAGCACATTGCAAATCGATACCCTCTCCGCCAACATCAGAGGTAAGCAGCACCAACATCTCCATCTCATCCACGAATCTGTCGATGGCCTTATCCCTTAGCACTCCGGTGACACCACCATGTATTTTCTGATGCGGAATATTAAGATTCCGTAGCCTATCGGATAGGTAGTCAAGCGTTCTCGGGAAATAGGAGAATACAATAATCTTCCTTAGCGCTCGCCCTGACCGCCGATCCTCATCCCAAGCGCCCTGCATAGCTGCCCTAAGTTCATCATATTTACTGTCTTTAAAGTTCTCGGATCGGTAAGACCCCAAGAGCTCAGACAAACGATGCTTTTCCGCTGTCTGCCAGTTCTCTATTCCATCAAATACTTCTTCTTCATCCTCCTGCTCCTCAATATCCCATCCCGGCGCAGATTTTCCTCCGAGTTTGTCGAGAAAATACTTGCAAGCTGCTGGAATGCTACTGGCCATTACACGATATGCTGTCACGAGGCTCATCTGCTGTCCCCACTGAGACGTTCCTCCCATTCCAGTTATTTTACAGAGAGCAACGACTTGATCATATATCTGCCTCTCCAGATCGCCTAATTCGACCGATTTCCAGCGTGCTTGGCGGGTCGGCGCATTAGGCATTACATCTCGCTTTTTTGTCCTGGTCATAACATGCGATAGAGGGCTAAGGGTAGAAATATCTGCTTGCAAAGAAATACGTTCACTCCGGCTATTGACGAACTGCACGACCCGACTTATTATGCTTTGGAAGAACTCTTTATCAGCGAGCCTGCGGCCCATATCCGTACTTGCAAACCCTTTTAAACTAGCTAATATTTCCTCAATCTCTGGCGGTTTTCTGTTAAGCGCGATCTGAGCTTGCAAAATGAATTGATTCGCTTCCATTTGGCTTTCAAAGATCTGTGAATCCATGAACTCTTCTGGTGAGAGAATATTTAAAATATTGTAGATATCCCCAATCTTATTCTGAACAGGTGTAGCCGAAAGGAAAATCGCAATATCTGCACATGCAGAAAGCTGTTCGCCAATTTGATGCTGCTTGTTGATATTTCGCATTCTATGCACTTCATCCGCAATGAGTACATCTATAGGAAGCTGTGTCTCTTCAATAATTTTTATGAGATCCGGCTTACGAGCACTTTCATACGATATGATCCACTTGAATGCTTCCGGCTCGCTTCCCTTAGCAAACCGCAATGCTGCGTCAAGCAGCTGATCCTTTTTAATAATGTCGAAGTGCTCATCGAATCTAGTCGCTAACTCCTTTCGCCACTTACTACGAAGACGCGACGGGACAAGGATAACGACTCGGTCGATTTGTCGATGTGCTCTTATTTCTTTCAGAATATAGCCAGCTTCAATTGTCTTTCCTAAACCAACTTCATCTGCAATCAAGATGCGTTTGCTGGGATGATCCAAAAACTTAAGTAGTGGTTTGAACTGGTAGGGATAGAAATCTGTGCGCGCAGTTGAAAAAGAATTCGCAATACGGGATGGAGGCCTTCGAAGACGATGATAGGTTAGGATACACTGGAAATGCTCGATCCCGGAAAAATGGTGTTGATCCCATGCTTCCCAAATTGATTCGATCCTTTGGAATGGCATGAGCATGTTCTCGGGAACTCCCTTTAGGCTGCCACCGAACTGGACTTGGTAAGTCCATGTCTCGAACTGCTCATTATATTGCGCCTGCACTACGATGCCAATCGCATCAGGCTCATTTACTCTTTGGACGGCACCACCGTTGCTGAATTTAGGTGACGGCATTATTCATTAACCTCAGTCCGCAATTTGGTAGAGATAATTAGCTACAGTGAAACCTCACCAACAAACGATTTGACATCATCAAGGAACCTCAGCGGGACAATGTTGCTCCTCGACCACCTGAGTGTTTTTTTATACCGCTCCATAGTCTTTCGATATATTCCCTTCTTACACCTGAAGTGCATATCGCAGCAGGATCTTGATTTTCTCAATTCTTTTCCGCATTTTGACAACTTTACAATAGATAACATTAAAGGGCAAGCGCAGAAAAAGGGTAGTTTTAGGGTATGGAGTTAAGCTAATTGGCAACAGCCGCAGCAGGCTAGCAGGCGAAATCTCACACTTTTTCACTCCACGGCTCCTCCTCATACCTGACGTTCTCCAGCTCCTTCGCCGCTGCCTGCCTCCTCCCCGGGAAGCCCGTTGCCAGGACCGTCACGGCAATGCTGGTCCCCAGTGCCGGATCATGAGAGACGCCAAAGCGCACCAAGGCCTCAGGTGATACATTCGCAGCTATCATTTTCACAGCATCTTGCACCTCCTGCACTTTTATATCCTCGCCGCCCTCAACATGCACATACACCGCGCGGGCACCCCGAATGCCGAAACATCGATCAAGCAGAGGGCTGAAGGACGCCGTGAGCGCCGCATACTTTGCCCGATTCGGCCCATCTCCGCTTCCTAATCCCATCACCACTCCGCCCAGGTCGCCGGAAAATAGCGCCTTCATGTCTTCCAAACCGACACCCGTATGTCCGCCGAGCGAAGCTTCCTGAATAACCTTCACGGCATGCAGAACCATCTTATCGGCGGCATCTAATGCCGCACTGATCGGCCTGCGGGCCTCACTGGTCATCTCCATAACTCCGTCACAGGGGATCACCAATGCCGCTCTCGCATGCTGCTCCAGCTTATCGATCGCCTGGCTGGCAGCCTTGGCACGCCGTTCACCTTCGAACGAGAAAGGCCTTGTCACCACAACCGGCGCGAAGGCGCCCATTGTGCGGGCGAGCCTGACGATCGGTGAGATGGCTCCGGAGCCGGTCCCGCCTCCCAGCCCCGCCACGACGACTATGGTCTCCGCACCTTTGAGAAGCGGAGCGATCGTTTCCAGGTCGCGAAGCGCAGCCTGCCGCCCCAGTTCCGGATTCCCGCGTGAACCCCGGCCGTTCATGAGCGTTCTGCCTATAAGCACTTTTTCATCGGCTGTCAAAAGCTCGAGAGCCATCGCGTCGGTATTGACAGCGATGACCTGCACATCCTGCCGCTTGCTCCGCGCGATATCGTGGACGATATTGCACCCTGCGCCGCCTATGCCGACAACTCTGAATGGCGCGCCGAGGCTCCGGGGCGCCTCGCTCCGCAGCGAGACCTGCTCCTCGTCCGGGATCTCCGGCGGACGGTATCCCGCTCCCAGCAGCGCCCCGCCCCCCAGCAGACTTAGAAGAAACTCTCTCCGGTTCAACATGATGCACCTCCTGTCCTCAACTCCAACCTTTCAGCTCCTTAACATACTCCGCCGGCAGTCCATGGCGCTCTGCTGCCCTGATGATCTTCGTCAAATAGCCGTTCCGGGATTGCCCCGGAATGCTGTCTTTGGCCATGTATACCATGACCTCGACCTTATCCCCGTCAGCCAGCAGAACCTGTACCAGTTCCTTACGGTATAAGCCGACTGCGACACCTTCGTAGGTATCCAGTTTGGCCTCATCGTGCTTTGATATGCTCCAGACCACACCATTAACGACCGAACCTGGCTTTGGCACTATCGTGGCGACACCCCTCGTGTTGATGACAAATCCATAGCCTTCAAGTTTTGCAATCCCGACCAGTTCATGCCCTCTGCAGCGGATTCTCATCTGCTCACCAGCCATATTGGACCCATAGGCAAGGTAGAGCCTGCTCTTATCCGCGGAAATAGTCCAATCCATTACACAACTCCTTTTCTGGATGATCTGACATCATGCGTCAGATTATCGTTTCAACAGATCATCGACGATCACGCCGCCTGGCGCGACCATGAAGCACGCGAACTTCCCCTTCTCCATCTCACCGAGGATGACCTTCGCCTCGGCCAGCATGGCGGCAAGCAGCAGCGTGTCGGTCTCATTCCTCCTGGCCTGCTTCTGGTACCGTAAGGCAGCATTTGCCAGCCTCCCGAAGAACTCGATCTTCGTGCACGAGTCGATCAGACCTGCTTCGCTGAAAATGTCGCGCAGCCTGTTCAGAAGCCACCCAGCCTCCCCGGCATGAGGCGTTGTTATGTACTTCGTCTCGGGATAGAAACCTTTTACCGCGCTTGCCGGCGCAGCCAGGCGCTCCCGCGAAAAGATGACGCCCGCGCCGCCCCAGCCGTTGTTCCGATCTAACTGCTGGAACCGGAATGCGCCCCGCCGGATCTCCTCCTGGACATCAACCAGCTTCTGCCGTACCGTCTCGATGTTTGTATCCATATTTACCCCCCCGTCCCCCCGTCCCCTTGTCGCTTAGAAGCGCCTACTTTTGGCACCGTGTCCCAACTGTCGATTTTACCTGCCCCGATCACTCCATCTCTGTCTCTCCGCGTCTTCGCGTCCGACGTTAATCCTTGTTTCTGTGTTTCTTTGTTTCTGTGTTTCCTTGTTTCTATGTTTCTTTGTTTATTTGTATTTTTGTTTTATTGTTTCATTTTATCCATATCTCCCGCCCCGCGTCCCCGCGTCCGTTTCACGCCTTCTCCGCCCCAAATCCCCTGATCATCCGCCTCTCTTGTTTATGCTCTGCCTCACGCTCCAGGGCCGCGATCAGATCGCTGTGCGGCGGCGCATGTTCAGCCGAGAAGGAATGCTGGTCCTTCACGACCTTGAAGTCTCCCGGCGTCAGGTTCCTGATCGCCATAAGACGCGCCTGCTCCTCAATCGTCATTTCTTCGGGTCCGGCAATCGGCATGAGCAGCAGCCGATAGAAGTGCACGATGCCAGACGGTTTTAGGGGCATGAACTGGACCTTGAACGAGAACCTTCTGATGGCTGCGCTGTCGAGGCCTTCTATGTCATTTGTCGAGAAGAGCACGATACCCTGAAAGTTGTCGAGCTGGGCCAGAAGCTCGTTGGTGAACTTCTTCTCGAAGCTCCTGACCGCATCCTTTCGGGGATAGAAGAAGCTGTCGGCCTCGTCGAAGAACAGGATATTTCCGTTCTCCTGGGCATCCCGGAATGCCTGGGCGATGTTCTTCTCCGTCTCGCCCACATACATGCTCTCGATATCACTGACGCGCTTCAGCGTAATGTCCTTCCCCAGGGTGTGGCCGAGATAGTGCACAAACTCGGACTTGCCCGTGCCGGGCAGGCCGTAGAGCAGAGCCGTTACCGATGGGACGCCCTTGCCGACCTTCTTTTCAATGAAATCCTTCAGCACCGACGCGATCTTTTCGAGGTCCTGTGAGGTGTTCAGCCCTTCGAGCGAGTAGCTCCGGAAGTCACGCGGCCGGAGGCCGTGCTTTTTGCCGACAGTCGCCTCCTGATGGTTCCTGAGGACCGTCTCGGCCATCTGCCGGAGCGTCTCGGGTGTTCCCCGCCGATGAAGCTTCATCACGTTCACGGCGTTCACGATGCCGCCGGCGTCCACCTCGTACTGCTTCGCCAGGTCGCACAGCACGTTATTATCGATGCTCCCCTTGAGCCCCTGTTTCCGGAGCTCGTACTGGAGCACGTTCATCCGGCTCTTCGCCGTAAGCCGGTCGAATTTGAGGGAAAAAGCGAAGCGACGCATCGTGGAAGGTTCGATCTCCCGGGACCGGTTCGTGATCCAGATGATCTTCCGGTCGTGGTTGTCCAGGAAGTTGTTGATCCAGCTCTTGTTCGTGAGGTTCCGGATATTCGGCGCGGCCGCGGCGTTCAGTATCTCGTCCGCCTCGTCCACGAGGATGAGGCCGCTCCTGCGCTTCACCGCGTTGACCGTGGCGTGGATGGCCCGGAACCGGAAGTCGTGGTCGTCGCCCTGCTCGTCGATCCGCACGGTGTAGAGGTCGAGCCCGAAGCGCTTGGCCAGGCACCTGGCGAGTGAGGTCTTGCCGGTGCCCGGTGTCCCGTAGAAGAGCAGGTTGCAGCTGCCGCTCCCCTTGAGCAGCGCCTTGAGCACCCGGAGCTCTCCGGCAGGGAGGTCGAAATCCTTGAGGTCCAGGTGGATGCCGCCCTCGCGGGAGAAGAAGGCGTTCTTGAGTTTCCGGTCGCCCAGCCCGGTCAGGTACTCGCTGATCCGGGTCTCGATCGCCATGCCCGCGACATCGAGGTGGATGAGGTCCGCGTCGAAGAGCACCGTCCCCCCGAGGAGTGCCAGGAACTTTTTTCGATCCATCCCGAGCACCACGTGGCCGATGTTCCGGAAGACAGTGTAGTTGGTCAGGTCGATCGGATCGCTCGCCAGGTGCGTCTCGGCGACATCGTTCGTCCCGATGAGGTAGTAGAACTCCAGAACGGCCAGTTCCTCTCCCGTAAGTTTGAAGACCTCCCCCACCTCGTTCAGCCGGAAATAAAGCTCGCGGTTGCGCCTGCCGGTTATGCCGCGGATCGCCTTTTCCAGCTCCGGCAGGAAGACCTCCCGCGCCACCCGGGTGAGGTCGCTTTCCTTCAAGGTGCGAGACGCCCAGCTTCCAAGGTCCTCGCGGTCCGAAGCGTCCAGCTTGCCGGGAAATTGCGGCTTCAGCATCTCATAGACGCTCCGCTCACCCAGCACGGACTCGCAGAATGCGAAGATCTCATCGGGGAACTGCTTCTCGTACCCCGCCGAGATGAGATTGGCCAGATAACCCATGATGGCCCTTCGCTCCTCCGCTGAGATCATGCCGAATGATGTTTTCCGGGACCTCCTTCTGTGTAGTACGCGGCTGTTCGGCACCTTGAAGGGATTAAGCCGTGTTCTCATTTCTTTCGTTCCTCCTTGGAATAAATGCGGGTCGTTCTTATGCTGGTAGATTACCAAATGCCACTGACGACAGTCTGTCGGCAGTCTTTCGGATAATTTGTAGAGACTTACGATAGTAAAGGCAGCTGACAGCTGCATGTCGGCGATATATCATATTTTCGTTTATTTTTCATATAGTTATATTGACTTATTTACCAGATGCTTTACAAACGCAGAAACTTGCTTTATACTTTCTCCACTCATCTGCCTAAGGAGGGAGCCATGTCCTATAAGTTTGACTCGATGATCAAGATCCTGAACATGATCAACAGGAAGAAGATCGTGACGCGCGCTCGTCTGGCGGAAGAGCTGGAGAAGACCGTGCGCTCGGCGGACCGCTACATCGCCACGCTCAGGAGCGCGGGATTTCCCATCATCATCAATGAACAGGGTTCGTACGCCTTTGAAGAGGGATATAGCCTGGCAAAGCTGGATTTTTCAAAGGAAGAAATGCTCGCTCTCGGCCTGGCAAAGGGGCTCGCTACAAAGTTCGGGCCGATGACCGGAAAAGCCCTGGAGTCGGTGGAACGGAAGATGACGACCTGCAGCTTCGCCCTGCCACCGCACATCAAGTTCTCGGGCCAGGACATGCCGCCCGAGATCGAGGAGAATTTCCGCAAGCTCAACTATGCCATCGCGAACCTCAATCTCTGCGAGATGGACTATTCCACCGCCTACCGCGACGGGGAGAAGACCCACCGCATCGTGGAACCCTACTTCCTCTTTTACCAGGAGGGCGTGTGGTATCTGCGCGCCTTCTGCCGGCTCAAGAAGGACCTCCGGCTCTTCGCACTCGACCGGATGGAGAACCTCCAGAACCTGGACAAGAGCTTCCTGCCCAAGTCGGATGTCAAAGCGGACGAACTAACCGACGCCTTTGTGGACGGCGACCCTGTGGACGCGGTCCTGCGCTTCGACAAGTCCTGCAAGCCTTACCTGGAACGATATAAGAACCGTAAGCAGAAGGTCCTCAGCGACGGCAGGATCGAGATGAAGTTCCGGACGAACGGGACCAAGGGCTTAAAGCTCTGGCTGTACCGGTTCCTGCCGTGCGTAGAGGTGGTGAGCCCGAAGGACTTAAAAGAAGATATCCGGAAGGAATTGAAGGCAGCTGCGGGGAAGATATAGGGATGCATATTTTCGGGCCGGCACGAGAGATGAATAACCATGATAATACTTCTTGCCGCAATACACCATTTTAGGTATAATTCGTGTGTATGGAGGTGGCAGATATGAGTGTACGAACGAACATCGTCATTGATGACGGCCTGGTCAACGAAGTGAAGGCCCTGACATCGCTCAAGACAAAAAAAGCTGTCGTCGACCTTGCACTCCAGGAGCTCCTGAAGCAGCTGCGGCGACGAAAGCTGCTCACCCTGAGGCGCAAGGGGCTCTGGACGGGAGATCTGTCCCGCAGCAGAAGGGCGCGGCATGGTATTGATTGATACCAGCGCGTTCATCGAGTTTCTGAACCGCACGGGCGCCCGGGAAGACCTGATGATCGAGCGGTTGATCTCGAACAATGATGAGATCGCTATCCCCTCCGTTGCCCTGACCGAGATCCTCCAAGGCATCCGCAGCGACCACGAGCATGCCGAAATAAAAAAATCTCTCCTTACCTTCCCCTTGCTGTCGCTCCAGGATAATGAATCCTATTTGTCCGCCGCCGACCTCTATCGGAAGTGCAGGAAACGGGGGTTCACCGTCAGGAGCACCATTGACCTCTTCATCGCGCAGATCGCCATCGAACAGGGGGCTGAGCTGCTGCATCGCGATGGCGATTTCGACGCCATCGCCCGTGTTTCAGATCTCAAGATCTTTCACTAACTCATGCCCCTCTTCTACCCTCCCATAGATTTCGAAGCCGAGAAAGCAAGTGGTGACGAGATCAACTATGCCGAGATCGCTGTACTCGAAGCGCTGGACAAAGGCCTCGACGACAAGTGGCACGTTTTTCACCGTCTCCACTGGCGCGAGGTGAGCCCGCAGGGCGAGAAGATGGGCGAAGCGGACGCCGTGATATTCCATCCTGTATATGGCATCCTGATCGTCGAGATCAAGGGCGGAGGCGTCCGGGCAAAGGACGGCGACTGGTTCCAGACCAATATCAGGACCGGTAAGGAGTATAAGCTCGACACTTCTCCCTTCGTGCAGGCCCGTTCCAGCCGCTTCCGCCTCTTCGACAAGCTCAAAAGGACCTCGCTCGGAGCAGGCTTTGAACCAAATACAGCCTTCACTTACACCGTCTGGTTCCCGGACATCACCTGGACCGAGGCTATTCCGGCGGATGCTCCGAACGGCGCATTTATTCTCGATTCCAAACACCTGAACAATCCGTCCCAGCACATCCGTAACATCCTGAAGCAATCCAACCCCCACGCGAAACCCTGGACGGAGCGGGACACGAACATTCTCCTGCGGACCTTCGCTCCCGAGGTGAACCTGCTCGTCCCCCTCGGCGTAAACCTCGGCAGGATCCGTACCCGCATCTTTGCCATGACCGACAGCCAGCTCCGGGCGTACAAGGCCCTTCGGCAGCAGAAGCGGCTGCTCATAGAGGGCTGCGCCGGATCAGGAAAGACGCTTATCGCCGCATCCCTCGCCAGGGAACACCTGTCAGCTGGCAAGCGGGTGCTCTTCACTTGCTACAACAAGCGGCTCGCCCATGTGGTCGAGAATGACTTCGAGGGCACATCAGGCATCGACGTGGTGAACTTCCACGAGCTGGTTAAAAAGTACTGCGACGAGAGCGGAACCAAATACGCGGTACCCGATGGCAGGCAGGAGAAGGCCGACTTCTTCAAGAGTACCTGTGCAGAGCTTCTTCTGGACTGCTCGAGCAAATCTGATAAGCGCTATGACACGATCATTGTGGACGAAGCCTTCGATTTCCAGGAGACCTGGTGGACAGCGGTGGAATCACTAGGCGCGGAGGGATTTTCCTTCTACGTTTTCTTCGATCGAAACCAGGCGGTCTTCACAAACAGTACGTCGTGGAAGCCGCCCTTTGAAGCAGACCCTATCGTCCTGGAAACGAACGTTCGGAACACCCGACCTATCGGACGGTTCGCCGCAAAGCTCGGCAGGATAGCCGAAGCCCCTGATTACGGCGTGAACGAAGGCCCGGAGCCTGTGCTGCTGCCCTATAAGTCCGTCGACGAGATCCCCGAGATGCTGAAGAAGCTGCTCACAGAACTTACGGGCAAACAAAAGATCCTTCCGGGCAACATCGTCGTCCTGTCGCCGTACAAGCTGGACCACGAACGGCTGGGACTGGAGCAGTTCGTGAAGGAACAGGAAAAACTGATCAGCACGGACCTGGAGGATGCGGAACAAGGAAAAGTCCGGATTGGGACGATTCAGTCATTTAAAGGATTGGAGGCGGATGTGGTGATTCTCTGCGGCATCGACGGCCATCAGCCCGCCTGCAGCCCGACGAACCTCTATGTCGGCGCGACGAGGGCAAGATCGATGCTGTATGTGATGCATCAAGAGAAAACCCATATCCCTTAATCCCTTTTCATAAGCATCGATAGATGAGGAGATACCAACACTATGGACGTTGAACAGCTTTTTAGCGATTTGGATATTTCTTTCAACAAGATCAATATCCAATTGTCGGCTACATCACGTGATGCGTTTGAAATACAGTTTAAAGAAGTATTCAGTTCGTTTGATCACTTGTAGCACCTACGAATCCGTAATTGCGTCGGGTATAAACAATTGAGAATTACCATGTGAAACTTGCTGACGCGCTCGTGAGCCGCGTAGCGGCGGACTCGACGCGCTTGTTGATCGACAGTCATTTTTTGAGGAAAGTCCAAGCACCCAAGGTCTCGCTTTTATCACTATGCCGCGCTCAAATATAGCCGGCTACATATCGTTCGAAGCTCATCCAATTAGGCGTTTGAGGTTTAGCCGGTAAGAAAGGAATTAATTTCGAATTGAGAATTCTACTCCTGAGATTGTGTTCCTCAAATCCAATAATCACTCTCATCGTATAAGTTTCATCCACTTGAATCCACTGCTCAAACCAACAGACGACGCCGACTGGCCTTTCCGCTTTCTCTACAATAACCTGTGCAGTACTTCTTAATTCACCTTCATGTTCTGCCCAATTGTCTGGAATTTTTATTAATATTATCGCCGGCCAATTTAGTGGCAATTGTTGCTTAGCCTTATGAAGGGAATTGGCAAATGAGGCTGTGGAGAACGCGGTAGTTTCGATCTTACACTTGATTTCGCAGAATAGTTCGTTTGAACCGTCGATGATGTGGATGTCGAAGTCTGCTCTCTTTTTTAGACTTCTTGTTACATACTTAAATGACAGCCCCCTATGCAAAAGAAATCTTCCACTTTCTATTTCAGCAATTACTGAATCCACATTCGCATCATTCTTTAATCTTTCAAGAACATTTTGGAATCCTGCTATTTTACTCAAATTATAAAGACCTTCAGCTATGGTCAGTATTCTATTCTGAAGCTTCAATTCATTCAACGAATTAGGCGAATCAGCAGTAAGGAAGGACAGATTCTTTTCAGTCAAGAGGCGTGTGCCCATCCATTCTCTGCCGTATAACTCAGAAAGTAAGGCACCTGACATTCCAAGCGCAATAAACTTCGGGTCATTATTTCCCAATTCCAATGACTTCCTATATAAATTAGATAGTGGGATGTTTTTCAACTTATTATGAAGCATTTCTTCTTACTTTCTCCCAGAAGCTACTATTCCCGCGGCAACTAGACGCAGAATTATTGACGGAATACTTTAGCACAAAAATGCACTTTCTTCACGAGGGTGCATTGGCGCCAACGAAGGAATTGCTGCGCGGAAAGTCTTTATCTAAAGAAGGCGAGATTAAAGCGTTATGTCTTCAAGCGACCGAAGCTCTACGCCTTCTAATATCGTAAGGCGCTTATGCATCATATCCAGCAATACCCTGATTTTATCATCAATCTGCTTTTCAGTAAGAGGGTTCTGTTGAGTGCTGTAAAGCTCGATCATTCTTTTTTGACAAAATTCGCGCATCTGTTTTGAATCTTCGTTCATCGGGAGGACCTCCTTTTTAAGACGTTTAGTTCCTGAAATAGGACTCATTGTAATTATTGGGGCGCTTGCTTCGAGTCCGTCCTTACTCACTAATCTTTGTAGTCTCTTCAATGACCTTAGTGATTTCTCCCTCAGAAATATGAACCTCTCTCCTGTTTATGCATATCTGACGGGAGCGGTGATGCTTGAGTTTATCATAAAGCCACGCCGCAACAAGACTAGAAGGAATGCCAGTTGCAACTCCAATAACGATGGACACGGCGATGTCGGTTCCAAAATCTTTTCTGATGATGATATCTGGCACTGTAAGTGAAATACCTGGAGGAACTTCGTTCTTCAGCAGAAGCGCATCTTTTTGGTTAGAAAAGGTCATTTCAAAATTCATGAGGAATATTCTCCATTTTTAGATACAACGCCGCCTAAAGGTACGTGCTTGTTGGTATTGTTGATAGATGACATTCATCGCTTTGTGCTCTTGATAAAATTATAGAAGGCGATAGTGTTTCTGATTTTATTTCTGATTTTTCTTTCTTTGCACAAGCCATGCGTTTGAGGTTTTTTCAAAAAGCTTTTCTCTATTAAAAAATTCAAATCAATATCCTGTGGGTTTTGGATTGCATGATCAGCCCAATTATACGCATAGACCTCCTTCACAGTTCTATTCTTGAAAGGTATGGCGTATCGTGCAATAATTTTGTCTTTTTCGCATCTCAATTTTTCTTCATCACTGATTTTTTCAAAACATACGTCTGAAATCCAGCACCCGATCCAATCTTGTGCTTTTTCTTTTTCGAAAGCTTCTAAAAGTGGTTTTCCGGTAAGCATATCTTCGCAGGCGTAAAATTCACCGCATGTGACTGTACCTCTGATTGGTAAGGCAAAGCAAATAGCAGCTTCAAACATACCGCGACAGGCATGCATAATTGTCTGGAAGCCTGTATCGGAGATTTCGTTTGTATAAATCAAAAAAGTATCAGCATAACTAAGTATTTTTATAATATCCTTTTGTAATGCATAATTCAATTGACTTTCAACATTTGTTGTAATCATGCGTTTCATATTCTTTTGGTCTATAGCAATTTTTTCAACGGTATTTACTTTGATCCAATCACGATATCCAAGAATATCGAAAAGAGCTATAAAACCATACGTCGTATTGATGTCTTTTGGAGTAAGATTTAAGAAATTACAATTCATGGCAAATCCTCAAGAAAAACATGTTAAGGGGGACGTCAATAATACATCGTGCCTATCTTATTATTTACTTCTGATACAATGGCGCGAATGAGCGGCTGGTCCCGTAGGGACCGTCCGTTTCGATTCGCTTTGCTGGGCCGCGCTCCGCGGCACAGCAGAATCGACCGCTCATTCGCGCCACTGGGTCGCCGTCCGCGAAGCGGCGGCCCAGCGCGCGGGTGTTGGGCGCGTTTCGCAGCGACTCACACGCATGTTGGATCCTTGCGTCCAGTTGCGTCGAGTTCCATTTGATCTGCAAAACTATTTGCTCTAATTCATTTATTTGCCCATAGCAGCATATACGGTTCGCTCGCAAAAAGTAATTGCCAGTTCCTGCTGCTCTAGTTCTTTTAGTCTATCAATGTCGTCGTGATTTTTCATGAAATCTAATAATTTTTCTTTTGTAGTATCTTTGTAGACTTTAAAAAAAAAGTCAAAAAGCTCTAAGTGTGTTTCTGCTTTCCCCCCTTGCTCTCTGTAAACACCAAAAAACGTATCAGGGTATTTTTGGTATGCGGCCAACTCATCCTTGGTCAACGGGCAAGTTGCGGTGATGGACCGCCCATCTTCCAGTCTGTAAACACCCAGTGCTTTATCCCATGCGACAGTTGCTTCAACAAGTTCTCCTACAATGTCCTTTCCGTCATTATCAGGATCAGGAATAAGATATCGTTTTCCAACTATTAATCTTGCCTCTGTTTTACCAAAAGCCATTTCGGGTGCTTCCCCGTCGAAAGTTGATGGAATCTCCGAATGTTCGCGATTAGATTTAATCAGGTGATACATTTCATAGTGATCTTTTCGAATCCTCAGACCTTCTCGGATATCAGACGTTGATAGTCCATAGTTGAACTCCGGAATTTTATAACCTTCAACGAAACCAAATCCTAATATGTTGGTAGCCTCAAGATTAAATTGATAGGGAAAGTTGGTAAGGAAAACATAGGCTGCAGGCGCGGGATTCCCTTTAATGAGAAGTCTCTCTTCGAGCTCACGAAGATGGGCAGATATTTGTCGGACAAAATCTTTTATTTCATCGTTATTAGCCCTTGGAGGGCTATTCAATTCAATAAACACAACTCTTGGATGGTCTGCCCGCTTTTTCAATGCACGGTAAAGTTGATCAGCTATATTTAGGGACGGATCGCCACCTTTTCGGGCTTTTGCTTCTACAGAAAATTTATTTCCGGTTTCCTTGTATGTGGCTGTGAATTCACAATGCGATGTGCTACTATCTGTCTCATCCTCAAGCTCTAAGACGAATCCAGCTTTTATGAATGAAGCGGCGACAAATGTTTCATAATAGGCACCAAGGAACTGGTCCATATTTTTAAGTCTATGCACGAGGCTTTTTTGCAATTCTACATTGTGAGCGAGTAAGTATAGATTATAAGAAAGTCCGAGATAGGCGTCGAGCGCACCTGTGGTTGGTGCTGAATGTATTTCTTTTGACGTATTGAAATGCTCTTTTGTGTATCTGCTTACAAGTTCGGCCCATATAAGAATCGAGTGCCTTTTTTGTGGAGCTTTAGCCACTTCTCCTAGCCACCACTCTTGGCCAAAGCAGGTTTTTATGTAATCGAATAAGAAATCATGGAATGTTTTCCACTTTTCCGACCAGCGGAGTTCATTGCCTACTGCAATATATCTTTGACCTTTAAATTTTTCTGAAATAATTGGTCTTCCAAGCCCTTGTTGTTTTTGTCGTTGAAATTCTAATGCCGCATGTTCAGCAATTTTATTTTGGATTGATTTTTCAAAAGCTAAGTTGCTGGGTATCATTTTTTGTCTTCCTGCCGCATCACCATGACATTTTTTAACTTTTTTCCCACTACCACATGGGCAGGGGTCATTCCGTCTCAGTTTTGCCCTTCGGTTTTTTTTACTCATTAGCAATTAACTTCCTGATTTCGCCGCCGTGAGGGGCGCGTTTTTAGCGACCCTCTCGGCGTGGTTGAAATTATTGTGTCGTTTTTTATTCGCGCCTACCGAGCTGTCTATGTTGAGGTGCTTAAAGCCTGCGAAGTGATTGATCAATAGCTTTCATGACAACTGGCTTCAAGCGTGTATACAATGTTCTGACATCAGTAGCAGAAATAAGAACATCGCCTTTCTCAATCAAGGGGCGTGGATGCATATCCAGCAGCCGCTTCGTTGCTCTGCCGCTGTTGTGCGTAATACAGTTACGAATTTCCCGCGAGACAGAGATAAAATTTGTAGTCCAAAGTTGATTAGCAACGGCTGGCCCATATGCGTCGTTCAGGTATTTCGTATAGTTTCTATCTGTCACACGAATACTCTTCCCGGTCACAGATGCAAGCAGTCGCACAAGAAGATTTTCGTAAGCATAGTAAATGGCGCAGAAGGAGCCTTCGGAAATTTTCCACAGCGATGCTTTAAATGCATTCAATTTGAGATATTCGTTCCATAAATCCTGCTTCGACTTTCCAATTATCGGTGTCGTGCTGTTAACCGCATCGTAGACCCCCGTTACATAAAGCCATGGCAATACAAATGAGCGCGAAGCTCCCCACCAATGCGCGGAAAAATCCTCTACTGGCTCCAATAACTCTGATTTTTCGACTGCGGCAAAAAGCTTAACGAACCACTCTTTGTCGTGGAAGTCTGCGAAGCTAGATAAATCGCTTTCAATAAATATGGTTTTCAATAAAAACCCCAGTTGTTAACGCGCTGGTGAAACGACGTTCTCTGAGCGACATTCTTGAAAAGCCAGATCAAAGTGCCGCAAGATATGACGCCATGTTAAGCAACATGCCAACTCCAAGAAGAAGCAGGCCACCTACGAAATTACGGAATAGTCAAATTGAAAGGGAGTTGCAGCAATTCGTATAGCAGCAAATCGGAGTGAAATATACAGTATTGCGACAACTGGTAACTACAACAACTACAGGAAGGACCATACACTCCATATTTCAGTCAGCATTCTTCAATTCTAGTGGATCTTGGTCCCCGTGGCGAACACCTACAAGAGTGCAGTCAGAAGCTAGCGATAATTCTGAAAATTACGAGATGAAATCTGGATTGAACACTAGCGTCACTCGCCGCTTTCAGCGAGTCGATGTGCACACGAATGTTAAGGATATCAAATTTAAGATCAAATATTATGATTATGGTGTAGCAGGCTGTGTTCCATTTGTGATTTTCGTCCATGACTTCATCATGAAACTCCAAGTCGCTGAAGAATAAATCTAGCTATCTCCGCGGGTTGATGCTGTCGTGCATCGATGTACCCGTCAATGGAGAGAAGCCCCTCAATAGGAGCATCGTCAAACCGAACGAACATTACTTGGTCATCCAGCTTCGCCTTGATCATGTCTCGGACGGATCGCCACTCAAGGCCACACCATTGTTTGTCGGCATACTCTCCAGAAAGGAATATGACAACAAGATCAGAGCGATTTCGGTAAATGTCTTGTAGTAAGAAGTCTAGGTTCGGGCGGGATAACTGGGCCTGATAGTCAAAGTCGTAGAAGATCGAGTCGGTTGGAAGCTTCGGCCTGAGTTCATCCACGACCGATGATACGTGAAGGCGCCTCTCTCCAGGGAATGACATTGCAACGCGAAATCTGAGATGCTTGATGTCTGCAGTGGACCGATCCACCTTTCCAAACGCTTTATCGCGGAGGAGATGCTCAAGAGCAAGGAGAGAGAGGGAAAAAGGATCTGGCTCGATCCGCGAGGATCGCTCACGTCCTGGATTCGTAAGAGAAAGACGATACAGAAGGTAGTTGAGCCAAATCGCGAGTGGGTTGTCGTTCGAGCATGCGGTTGGCTTTGAAGATGGTACACGTAACTTTTCAGACTTCAAAATATCATCGACAACCTCTAGCCGCAGAGCGTGTGCCTCATTTTTGTCAAAAAGAGAACCGGCTCGTTGCGCCATGCGAACAAAGAGATCGCACCCCTCTCCTTCAAGGATTCCCATGCACGTCAGGTCCGCGCCGCGGATACCCCACTTCAGGTCGCTCGATTCAATGCTCTTCGCAAGGCTCATAGCATTATCTTCGCCTTCGATAGCTCCGTAATATTGCCAAAGCATAATTGCATGGTTTGGACTTGCGAAGGCACGATTGAAGCTGACCCCACTTTGAGTTACGTAAAACAGCGAGAAGCTCAAGGGGTGGAACTTGGCTGATTCAACCTCAAATGCTTTAATGAGTCTGGCAATTTCGTCTGTCTTATAGGAAAACGCCACGCTCTCTCCCATTTTTTACTTAGAAGTCTGACCGCGTGAGTGTACCGTCGTACATTTCAGCGGACGGACACGACCGCTGTTTGGATTTATGTCTTTTTTGTCGCATTTCAATGGCTGATGCCCTTTTATTCATGATTGTGTCGTTCTATCTATTATCTGTATCTCTCGAAAACGCGCTTACTCGTCATTTCTGTCGTATCTCTGGACGCCGTTGAGCGAGCTATCTTCATCGCAGACTATTCCCACACTGTGTCTCGCTCTGGTGACGGCAACATAGAACTTTGCCTTAACAGTTTCAATTTGTGCTAAGTCGCCGCTCTTCAGATATTCCCTTATTTTCTCCGTCGGGTAGATAAGTACCGTCTTGAAAGTCAGCCCTTTGGAGGCCCCGTAATTGTAATCTGGTGATTTGGCGTTGTTATACCGCAATATTGTGGATTTGAATTTCTCCCGGTAGTGTTCGACGTCCGCCTCTTTGACAAGAAATACTCCTTGGTGATCGGGAATATCTCTTCTGCACTCCTCGCAGTCACATGGTTCGCATTGCGTATATTCTGGATAGAGCTTTGAGGAAAACTGACAGATTTGCTTGTTGTTCCTGTGGGATTTGTTCAGCGACTTCGTGTCTATGGGGCAGATGCCTTTCTGACACTTGTCCGATATGAACTTGCTTATTCCTCCACCGCGATATTGCTTGTGCTTCGATGAATCATTTGTGGAATAGGTGCCTTGCCTCGGATCGCCTACCATGAGCACGTGTGCAGGAGATTTGAAGAACAGCTTTAGAAGTTCAAAATCCCATCCGGCTAAGTCCTGCACCTCGTCTATAAAGATATATGGATATATCCTGGTCAACCTATTGATAACCTCATTCCCAACTATCTTGTTGCACTCATAAACGAATTTAGAAATCTTGTCCGAATATATCTTGAGATCCCTGGTGAAATAGAACTGGTTGAAACTATTTTCGCCCCAATATATAGGTCTGCCGCTCTTGTCACAATATCTCAAGCCCGACTTCCCTTCGATCAGATAGAATCCGATCTTCTCGGAAAACAAATCCCCCATGGCTCCCTGGTATGGTCTGACGCCGTGCTGCAACAAGAAGGAAAACCACGTTTGCACCGTGATGTTGCTAGGGATGCATTTCTTCTTTGCGAGTATTTTGTCTCTTATTTCCTTCTCGTTCGTTTCCGTGAAAGTGGTGATCAGAACATTAGCATCCTGGACAGTTAAAGCTTCTTCTACCAGAAGAGTCGTCTTGCCCGATCCGGCCGCGGAAATAATGAAGCTGTTTTCACCCATAATTTATCCGACGGCGTCAATGATATATTGAGGAAACTTTATGTCGGCATCCGTATCAAAAATTCTTAACGCGCACTCAGTTTTGTTGGCTTTCATGTATCTGTGCAAGTCGCCTTCGCTCTCATAGCTTGTCCCCAAGATAGCATTGAGCTTGGCCAGGCCGTTAGCTTTTACTAATTTCGGTTCGAGCGTATTGTAATTGAAAGGTCGCTTGTTTTTGCCAATCGTCAGATCGCCGGTATCTTCAGTCTCATCGCAGTAAATTTTGATGAAATCCTTCTCGTTGACTCCCAGATAATTGGCATATTTCTCTTTTAAAGCTTCCACGTCCCCGTCATTGTCCGTGATGACGGTCACCGGTTTTGATATTTTTTCTGCTATTTCCAAGAAACGCAAAAAGGACGTTCCGACTGAAATGACATCAATCTCGTCCTGTATCGGCAACCTGCCACTGTGGGATAAGAGGTAGGCTTTCTGTATGACCAGCTCGTCAGAATCGCCCTCAACCAAGATGGCTTTTTTACACAGGATGAGCCGCAAGGTGTCAAAGCCCGCCAGCTTCTCAAAGTAGGCTTTCGTTTCTGGATTCAGGTCGTTGAGTCGTGTTTCTTTTCTGAGGCCGGTCTCTTGATCGACGTTCAGCAGAATCAGACTGGCCAGCCCCAGTTTGTTGGCAACAAAGCTGTTATGTGTCGAGATGATTATCTGCTTTTCATCGTTACTGCCTTGTATATGCCTGATCAGCTGGCTAAGTTTGGTGTGAGACAGGTGATTTTCCGGCTCTTCTAAAAGCAAGACATTCGCTTGCAGTGACTTTTTGTGGCTCAGTGCCAGTTTCGTCTTTACGATGCATTGTTCGCCCTTGCCAACATGATGAAACGGCACATCGTTTAAATATGTCGTCAGTGTACTTTCCCAAGCGTTCTTGGAAGACAAGTCTACTGACAACTCCACCTTCTTATCGGAAATATTTATCGCATCCTTGATCAATTCGTTGACTTTCTTGATGGCGGGGTCGTTGTTGAAGGCATCCTTCATCTTTCTATGCGCCTGATCGATCTTTATCTTATTGGCCAAATCCAAATGGTCCTTAAGGATACGTGAAATATAGATATCGGAGCCGTCTTGGTAACGGTTGCTCGAGGAGTCTATCGGGGCTGACTTGATCGGTATCGAGATGGGCGTCACTCTGTCGTCGCGAGCAAAGGATGACCATGTGAAATGATAATATTCCGTGGGTATTGATTGGATATCACCGCTCTTAATCAGTTCTTCATAATACGGCTGATGTGCTTCATCCAGAGATACCTTGAACTGGACGCCACAGGCTTTCTGCCTGGTTGAATTGCCGTTGCCTTCAAATAGCGCTTTCAAAGAATCGTCTTCTATGCCCCCGATAAATATTTCGATTAAAATGTGCGGTGGCAGCGGTATTGACCGGGAACAATCAGCCTGCCTGATGTTTTCCAAATATTCGTCCCTGACATCATTATTGAAAATATCCTGAGTCATCTGTAACTTGAAATATCTGCCATGCAAGAGGCCGCTCAACGCCAGATGGATAGAGTCTAAGACGGTCGATTTTCCAGTTTCATTGTCGCCGACAAGAATATTGAGGCCTTTATTCAAAGTTAAAGAAAACTGCCCCTTGAAACATTTCAGATTTTCAATTATAACTTTTTCTATGTGCATAGCCGTCGGTTTTTGGGTCTTTACCAGTTTAGCAAGGATGATATCAATAGAAAATATCTAAGCGTAATCCGCAAGCCAATTTGCTCCTTGTTGAATCCAGGTTTCAGGAAGTACTCTCTAACTGAACGACTATATCATAAGATGTAGATTACACACAGTACTTTTCATCGGTCATAACAACAGTGAATTTCTCTACTTTCCTTGGTCGAGCCTCTCCTTTTATAATGCAAGGATCATAAGTTTGCCATACTTCACCCAGTTGATCCCCACGCCCAGTACCTTCTTCCCCTTCATCGCCCCTTCGATGGCTTCTTTATACGCTTCGAGCTGCCGGGCATAGTCCCCGAACTTCATATCGAGGTCGTCGGCTGTGTCGGTCTTGTGGTCGAGTATCCAGAGGCCTTGAGCCGTTTCCACCACGAGGTCAACAACGCCCGACACGACGCTTCCGTCTTTGTTAAGAGCCAGAATTGGTACCTCTCGCGCGTGTGATACAGGCTCGAAGTGCTTTTCAAGGAACTTCCCTAGATCAGCAACGACCCCCTTGATACCCTGATATTCCGTTTCCGTAAACGCATATCCCGTAGCCTTTCCCAGCGGTTCGATGCCGAGATCCCGCTGCACCAGGACCTCGAAGCATCGGTGCAGGATGTTCCCGCGCTCGATCGGTTCCAGGTCCCCTTCCAGTTCCAAGCCCTTTCCGTAGGTTTGCGTGATAAGCCCCTTGACCTTCGTCGGCTCTTCGACATGAAGCGACGACGGCGTGATTGCCTCAGGCGTAAGATCAGATGGCACTTTACCCGGTTTGATGGCCCGCCGGCCGATAACCGGCAGTTCATTCTTTAAGGCCGTTCCCGCGCCTTCGAAGCAGGAAGGCGGATCATCTGCCACGGTCATCACGCAGCAAGGGTATTTATTGCCGGCAATATTCAAGGCAGGCCCGTCGATGCAGAGGTCAGCCTCACTCTTCAATAGGTTCCAGTAAACGTTCGTACCTGGCTTGTAGTAGTCATGGCATTCGAGTATAAGCTTCTCCCGCGCGCGCGTCAGCATGACATACAAGAGCCGTTTCGCATCCTCTTCGGCGCTCTCCTGGAGCGAGCTTAGCACTGCATCCGTTTTTTCCTTGAGCGGGAAAACAGGCGATATTTCGATCATCGCCTTTTCCAGGATTCGGCCTATATTGCGAAAATCCTGATAGGCCACGTCAAAACGCTGGAGCCGCGCTTTTACATCCGCATCAAGCCCGGCGACGACCACGACCGGCCACTCACGCCCCTTGGATGCATGCCACGTCACAAGCTGGACAGCCTGCTCGTCCACCACGTTAGGCGCCGGCTGAGCGTCATCATCCTCGGCTGCAGCATTCAGCCATGCAAGAAAGGTCTTGATGCCGGACCCGTAGAAACGGCCGCTTGCAAGCGCTTCCCGGTTCGCCGCTTCGAACTCCCCGGCCATACCCTGCAGCCGCAGGAGATTGGCTCGCGCCTGCGCCGCGTCGGGCCACTGAGCAACTTTCCCGTACAGATCAAGAGCATTGATGACATCCCGCACCATGTCCGGGACAGTCATGTCCGAACGACCGTTAATGACCTTATCGAGCATCGATAGGACCGGACTGGACGGTTCCTTTTTGGAAAGAAGCTCCTTCAGCGCGTCCTCAAGGCCCTTGTCCCCAAGCTCCGTCACCATGAGATAGAGCGCGGCGTGACGGTCCGAGGGGTCGGCAACATACGAAAGTGCGTAATACATGAGCTGGACGGACCGTGATCCGAACCAACCGTCCTGCTCCATGCGGGAACGGATCCCGAGCGTCTGGAGAGTGGAAGAATACTCTCCCAGGCGGTCATGCGTAAAGCACAGGACCGCAATATCGCTCGGCCTGAGTGGCCGGACGATGCCCAGGTGCCGGTCATAGACCTTTTCCTTGCCGGACAGCAGCCTGGCTATCCTTGCTGCCGTATGCTGTGCGCGGATTGCCTTGTTCGCCTTCTTCGTGAATACGATCGCTTCAAGCGGCTCCATGGTGCTCGCATAGGCTGCCTTAGGCGCAAGCTCCGTGTAGTCCTTCTTGAACAGGCCTTTTCCGACCGCGTTTAGACACTTCATCAGGTCAGGCGTAGACCGCCGGTTCTCCTTGAGCGGTTCGCATGTCTCCGGGTTCTGGCACTGCAGCTCCTCCATCAGGCGGGGATCTGCGTCTTGAAATCCCATAATTGCCTGCTTCAGGTCTCCCACGATAAGCGCGGGGACACCCGCCTTGTGCAGGGACCAGAGCAGAGCGAACTGGAGCGGATTGGTGTCCTGGAATTCGTCGATAACAAGACAGTCGACGCGGTCTTTCAGCATCTTCAGCACCCCGGGCATTGTGAGGACGATATCATGGGCCAAGGCAAGCATATCAAAGAAGTCGATGAGTCCCTTGTCCCGCTTGTCAGCTGCATACTGGGCCAGGGCGTCCTGGCTACCTCCCAAGAGGGCATCACTATGGTCGAGCGCGTCCTGGAGAGGTCCGGGGTGGTTCAGAATACCCTCAGCTGCCTCCATAACATCCTCGGCGAGCTCCTTATATCCCTCGGTCAACTTCCCGCTCTTTCCCGATGTGCGAAGTTTTCTCAGGGAAGTCCAGAGCCGCCAGTCGTAATCAAGAGCGTCGGAAGTGGCGGCTCGCTTCAGGTCGTCGAAATTCTTCCGCATGTCCTTTTCCGCAGTATCGTTCACCCCGGCAAAGACACTTGACAGGTTGGCGGGATGCTTTTTGAGCAAAGCCTTGACCGCGTCAAGCAGGGCTTTTTTGAGGTCTTCCGCGTTTCCTGTCGGTCCGTAGAGCTTCTTAATGTGCGCCCGTGCGTGTTCCAGGAGTTTCACATCTTCGGACACCTTGCTAATGGACCTGAGCTTTCCGATCATCTGCAGGATAGCGTCCCGGAAGAGCTGTTCAGGCGCTTTCCCGATGTGCGAAAGATACTTATATCCGAGGGAGGTCAGCTTTGCAGTGACCTCATCGGTGCGGTCCGTCCGGTTCAGCGCAAGCCTGATGAGAATGTTCTCTTCATCCTCGCTCAGTTTCCGCAGCTGCGGCGAGATCCCGGCGTCAAAAGCGAATTCCCTCAGGATGCGAAGTCCAAAACCATGGATCGTCGAGATATACGCCTGATCGAGCCTAAGCGCGTCATCGAGCCTGCCGAGCGACACCAGCTGGCCCCGGATGCGCCCTTTGAGCTCCGCGGCGGCAGCTTCGGTGAAGGTGACTGCAACGATCCTGTCGGGCGCAACATCCCCGTCAACGATCCATTGGGCAAGCTTTGTCTGGATCGTATGCGTTTTGCCGGAACCCGCTCCCGCGGGGATGATGGTCAGGCTGGGGATCTTCATTCCTCCGCCTCCCCTGCCGGCTCCGAGGCATGCATGAAGAGCCGAACGAGCGGGCTCGCATCCAACGCGTAGGTTGCAGTGATGCCCGTGTTCTCGGCATACCACTCTTCATCTACATCCTTGTTCAGAGGCACAAGGCCCTTCCGAAGGTCCCGGAACCGCGTGCTCAACAGGGCCAGGCCCTGGTCTGCGATCTGCCGGCCCATCTCGGTCACGTCCTGCTGCCCTGTCCCCAGCCAATCCTTGCTGTCGGTCAATACCTTGCGATCGTTCAGCAGGGCATAGAGAACGCCAATTTCGATCTTTTTCGCCAGCGCTTCGGCGAGCGCCTTGTTCGGGGAGGCCGTGTAGTCGCCGGTCTCGAGCATTTTCCGGTAAAGCGCCACCTGGCTCGCATACCCTTCCTGCATCATGGTCCGGAACTTGGCGCTTGATGATTTCTTGTAGTCCACGACAAACAGCTGACCGCCGGACACCTGCAGGAGAAGGTCGGTTTTGCCCGTGAGCGCGACGCCGTCATACTGGCCGTTCAACTTCGCCTCGGCGCCCAGCATCTTTGCGCCGAACTGGATGAGCCGCTCCCGCCACCATAATGCGGCTTCGAGGATCTCCTGCTCGAGATGCCTCTTTTCGATAGACCACTCAGGCAGATCGAGGAACGGGGCCACTTCCCGAATGACGATCCCGAACTGTTTCGGCGTTTCCCTCCGTATCACGGCCGGCTTCGGAATGGCCTTAGTGTCGTTGAAGAAGTACTCCAGCATGCTGTGCGCTATTGTTCCCTTCAGGGCGACGTTAAGCTCCTCAGGTCCCCATTCCGATGGCACCAGCCCTGCCCTCGCGAGCAGCCATCCAAGAGGCGAGACCATGAGCCATTCAAGCATGCTCGGAGACTCCGGCCTGGGTTTACCCTCGTCGTCTACGCGAATCGTAGTGAGCAGATCCCGCCCAAGGTTGAGATCGGCAATGACCGTTTTCCACGGCTCACCGGCCGTTGCAGGTTTCGCAAGAGCCAGCCAGCGCGCCGCAGCCTTTCCCTCTTCCGTATCGAGCTCCAGGAGGAGATTTCCGGCTTCCAGCGCTTCCCTCCCTTTGGGCGGATTGTAGAGCTTGGCCATGAACGGGAGGGTATCCGAGGGATGGAGCTCATCCCCGACCATATCTCTGCGGGGAATAAGGAACGTTATCCCCTCGGTTGCGGACAAAAGCTGCCGTCTGAGTAGATTTCGTCGGGACAATACATCGTCAGCGCCGGACTCGACAGCATAACCAAGCTTTTCCTTGAGTAGGGTGAGGTCCGACTCGAAAAATACCGGCGATGTTCCCGATCCAGCAGGGTACCTGCCGGATGAGAAGCCGAAAACGATAAGGTACTTCACCTGCCGCGAAGGTTCTTCGTCCTCGGCAAATGCCGCGACGCCTTCCCGGACAAGGACCTCGTCATCCTTTGTTGGAAATGACGACGGCGAGGAATGGGCAAGAAGCTTTTTCCAGGGGATCTCGCCTGCCTTGGGCAGCATCATGGCAAGTTCGAGCAGAAGGTCCTGTGCTCTGCTCTGATGCTCCTCGAGCGCTTCGCTGCCATTCAGCAGGCCTCCAAAATCGCGTAAAGCCTGCGCCAGCTCGGCAGGCGTTGCCGGGTCCCGCTTCTTGATGAGGTCCGCCATGTTCCTGTCATCAGAGGATGCATCTTTCGGGAGCCAGGGATCGAAACGGCCGTTCATGACCTCATTGGCGAGGCCAATGCCTGTTTTAGCTTTCCAGGGCATGAGCGGATTGGAATAGAGCGCGGCAAGCGCCATAACGGGTGCAGGCCATCGACGGGTAAAAAGGAAATTGAGCACTGCTTCACGCCCGAGGTCGCGGACCTTCCGGCTTGAATCGAGCCCGGACACAGGAATGCCTGCAAAGGAAAAGGCGTCGTGAATAGCGTCGGCGTATGATTTATTAGACGGGACAAGCAGTCCGATCTCTGCCGGCTTCAGTTTCTGCTCTTTCATGATGGTTTGGACCATGCCCGCGGCGACCTCGGCCTCCTCGAGGCAGTCGCGTACAGCGAGCCACTGGACCGATTCATCAAGTTTCACCGACTCTGCGCCAGGCTTGAACAGGTTGTCCTGGATCGCGGCGAGGGCCTTGGGACGCTTCTTGGGAGGCGCGGGGGCAAGGGCCTGGCTAAGCAAGCCTTCGAGTTCTTTGTCTTTTGCCGGGGGGAAGTCCTTCTCGATCTTGTCGATAAGGGCCTTCTGCCAAGGAGAGAGGAGCGGCAGGCCTTCGACACGGTAAAGAACAATAGCCGACAAGACATCATCCTTGCCGGCATCAAGCACCGATCTGATCGCGGCAAGCCGGATTGGCAGAACACCTCCCATGTCCTCGTGCAGCTTTGCAAGGTCAGCAAGGTGCTTGCGGGCGCGTTCGGGCAAGACCTTCTTGGTGTCGGGAACTATCTTTCCCGCTGGTCCTACCCCATCGATCAGCATAGTAAGATTCGCCCCTATGCTCGCCAGCGTCTCGTCAGAAGCGACCTCCATGCTTTTCTCCCAGAAGGCCTCCTTCACGGATGCGGCTGTCTCAGAGAGCTTTTCGTTCCAGATATCTTCTGGATCGGGCAGGAGGTACGCCTTGAGTGCCTGTTCGATCAACTCTGTCCAGGTCCCGGCGATCACATTGATCCGCGAAGCCTTCTCCGCTATTATGCGTTTGACGAGGCGGGAGGAGGAGTGGTCGGGAGTGAGAAGGAAATGAATGGTGTTCATGATGGCCTTTCTTCGGCGTGGAGCGAAGACTCCATGCAGTTTTCCTCAGGGAGCTTCAATTCGCTTCTCGTGAACATAAAGCCTTCTGTTTCGTCCATGATCAGAATATCACAGGAGGTTGACAGCAGTGTGTCGGCAAACGCATGATTGATCGTCGACCTTTAATACATCCGATACAGCTCTTTCACCAATATTCCAGTGACCATCCTGTCATCGCTCTTTAACGATTCCGCCACTTTCAGCGCCCCTTCCATATGAGGCGTCGAAACCCCGATCTTTTTCGACATGTACGCCTCGAGGAAGGCCGAGAACTTGTCCGCTACTTCTACCAGTTCACCGTCAACGGGATTGAAGCGATCGTCGTTGTACTGTTTGCTGATGTCGTCGCTCGAAACGACCTCGATCTTCCCATCCTTCCGCACCTTGCTCGCGAATTCGTTCAGGGTGAAATACTTGAAATCACCGAGCCACCCCTCTTCCAGCAGCGGGTAGATCTCTTCCTCGGCAAGCTCCCGCTCGATCTGGCTGATGGCCTCGGGCATACCCTCTACCGAATTCTTGACCGGCGAGATAATGTCCCGGGTCACGGCTTCGGGCAGATCGTGGAACAAGGCTCCGAAGAAGTTGTTGAAAAGCCGGCGATCGCAAGCTGGAATCTCGCGCGTTAGAAGGTAGGTTAAGCAGGCGGTCATAAGCATGTGACCCAGAACCGAGGTGCGCGGCAGCCGCGGGATGCCGCCCCATCGGACTTGAAACCGGAGCTGTCCACAGAGGTCGATGAAATCCGCTACCTTCCCGGCGGTCACGATCTTCCGCATGCCCACGAGGTCCATGTGCTGTTCGAGATCTCTCCTGAGCGCTTGCTCGATCTTCGGTATCTGGTACCCAAGTGGGTTGGTCTGGCGGATGATCTGAAATTCCCAATAGGTAGCGTAATGGTGTGCCGCAGCGAGGATCTTCCGCGTGAGAGGATCGAGGGTCTTCTCGTCCTCCAGGTAGTTCTTGAATTCGTCCCGAAGCGTCCCGCCCGCGACCGAATCGATCTCGGGCCCGATCTTCCCAAAGACCCAGCGGTTCAGTTCGGCGAACTGGTGAGGGTACTTGTCCTTGATCTTGTTATAAACGGGAGACTTGATGTCGGAGAGAACGATCCTGCGAAAGAGCTCGAACACGCCGCCCTTGATGATGCCGTGCCAGTCAACCTGCCGGCCTTCGCCCTCCTCGTATTTGCCGAGGCAGTAGGCGATGATCATCTTGTGGCTGTGCTTATCCAGCTCGGTCAGTTCGACGGGCCGGATCTTGTCGTTCCAACGCTGGATGTAGGATGCCTCGAAGAGGCGGAGCGCGAGTGCCTTGCTGAGCATGCTACCTCCTCAAGGGGTAGTAACAGAACGTGCAAATTGTAGCATAACGGCCTATAAAGACAACGAATATAATATTGAAACCTCTATAGGTTCAGATATGACCTACGATGTCGTCTGATGAGATCGACGACCTGTTTCGCCGATTCCTCCAGGATCAATGACCCTGATATTGGGGTCCCAGTCGATCATTGGCCAGTCTTCGTTTATGTCCACGAATGCATTTCAACGACCTCCTCTTCTCTTATATAAGCTATCACGTTATACTGACAGCAGTTTGTCAGTGATTTAATGTATCGGAAATGCGATTATCCACAGTGCCAACACTATTTATGTTAATATCGGCCTCAGATACTTTTGCGGATATATCATGAGACTTGCTACCATAAAAGAAGTGTCGGCTTTATTGAAAGTAAATACGTCCACACTTTATTCGTGGGTACATAGCCGCACCATCCCCTTTCATAAACTGAACGGATTGATCCGTTTTGACCTTGATGAAATCGAAAAATGGGTTAAATCTTCTGGAATGGAAATCTCTCCACCTCCACAAAGAGCCAGGGCAAAATCAAAAAACATAGATATCGATGGGATTGTGAGGCGGGCAATAGATACAACCAAGGGTAGGAAATAGTTTGTCGAAAGAGCAGGCCCGACTGAAATCTCAGTCGGGCCTTATTGATTTTACCTGATGGCTTCCTGACATTCATTTCTGAAACTGCATACCCGGCATTTACCTGGTGTCGGTGTCGCCCTTGGTGACTGACGGAACTGCAATGCCTTTCGCATCTGACCAATGATCGACCTCACCGACTGCATAGCCCGTTGCATTTTAGGATTATCCTTGCGGAACGTGAACGACTTGTTCGGATACCGCAGATCAGCCTCCTTCTTACCCACCACAAGCATCTGGGCAGCAACATAGAGCACATCTCCATGCCGCGCATTGCCCTTAATAGTCGCGCTCTTATATTCGACGGTCTTTCCCCGCTCAACCACATCAGGCTTGCAGGACAAGCCCAGGTCGTTATTCCGGTAAACCGTGACGCCTCTGCCGTCCAGATCCTGGTCAACGACCCATGACGTGATGCCGATTTTCCTTCTATCCCTGCGAAGCTTCAAATAGTACAAAGCGCCTATTGTAAAAGCGACAAGAGCCAAAGTAAGCATGCAATACCTCCAATCGTCATGAATTTTGATATGACCGACTGCGTCTTCTGGGCCTGTCTTACCGGCCCGGACTTTTGTTGATGGAATTCCTGGCCACGTCTGGAAGGCTGAGTTGAGCATGACTGCTGTTGCAGCCTCCTCCGGCCTCCTGTTCTCAGGAGATACCATTGTCTGGGGCAGAAATCCCACTGTTTGAGCTCCGATGCGTTGATATTAGGCTTGTTTTTCTTCGTCATTTTCATCCTCCGTTAAGTTTTCAGCTGACGCGGCCTTCTCTTGTTCGGCCATCTTCCCATCAAGAAACTTCTCGAATGCCGACCCGTCCCTTCTGGTCAGGTTCGGGATAAACCGGGAGTAGACCTTGAACAACATCTCCGTGTTGGCATGTCCCAGCTGCCTTGCCACCCATTCCGGATTCTCTCCGGATGCCAGCCACATCGTTGCCGCCGTATGGCGGGTCTGATAGGGTGTTCGGTCGGACAGCTCTGCCTTCTTGAGCGTTGGATACCACACCCTCTTGGAGATGTTATTATGGTCAAGCGGCTTTCCACGTTTTGTTGTAAAGACGAGGTCACCGTTCCCAGTCTTCTCCTTTTGCCTCTTCAAGGCTTCTTCAACTGCTTTACTCATATCGATATCCCGGACGGAACTCTGTGTTTTGGGGCTGACCCACTGTCCGCTCTGCCAGGTTTCGCGGACTTGGATCCTTTTCCCCGCAAAATCTACGTACTTCCACTTGAGCCCGTCGATCTCTGCGGTCCTCATACCGGTAAAGAACCGGACCACGTAGTAGTCGTTGAACTCCTCCGGAACATGCTTCAGAAGCTGAAATACCTCGTCCGGCGAGAAAGGCATTATGTCGGTCTTCTTGAGCGGTAAGGGCTTGAAGTTAGTGAACGGGGTAGTAAAATCGTACTGTTCCGCCGCCTCGTTCATGATCAAACGGAGCACCAGGATGATATTGTTGATCCGTTTGTTGCTGATCTTCTGATCCTTCTTGCCCGGCAGGTCCCCCAGAGCCGTCCTAAACTCCTTCACCATCCACTTGGTGATATCAAGAACCGGCTTGTCCTTGAAGTACGGGATCAGGTGCCGCTTCATGACCGACTGGAAGTCCCGTTGGACCGAGGGTTTCCAGGAGATCTTGTTATTCTTGTACCAGGTGTTGGCATACTCCTCGAACATCACGCCGATCTTTGGGCCGGTTTCTTCATTGAATTTCGATGCGTTCTTGCTATCAGGAAAATACTTGCCGTAACTGAAGGTCCCGAGCCTAATCTCACTCTCGATCCTTTTAAGAGCATCGTTCATGAGTTTGATGTTCTCAGGACTTTCCTTGAGCTCCGTATACTCCTTGCATCGAATTCCTTTATACCTGAAGTCGAAGTACAGATACCCGGCCTCGGTGCGACGAACCTTACCCATTGCCTCTGCCCCTTCTCAGCACGATCCTGTTCATCGGATTGTGTTCCGGTGCCGTAATAGGCATACCCCAGCTCACCATCATTTTCTCGATCTCATTCCAGATATAAAGGATCTTTCTGCCGCCAAAGGGCTGGATGTAATGAACCCCTCTCTTGAACACCCGATCTTTCATCTGCTCCCGGATGTAACGGGGCTCGTATTTGATCCTTGTGCTCAGTTCATCTGTTGTAAGATACAGAATCATGGTTTATGCTCCTTTCCCTGTGGCTGCGGCCTTCCGGGACCGGCCGGTTTTCGAGGCCTTTGCTTCTGCTGCTGCCTTTTCCATCCGCTCATTCAAGAGCGTTACCATTGTCGCAAAACTCTCGCTGTAGGCAATGTTTCCGTCTTCAACAGACACAATCGCAGTGTTCTTAACCGTCCTGGGAGTCGGTACTTTCTCAAGAAATCTGCCGTCCATCTCGGATAAGATATAAATGGAGCCGATCTGATTGCACAGCGATGTGAGCGCCTCACGATCCCGCTCTATTTCCAGGTCGCCGAACCATATTTTCTTTGCTTTGGCATCAAAGATATTTGCATTGAAGATCGTTGTGGGTTTTGCCATGCTTTTGCTCCGATAGATCATCCTTCCATGAAGTCCCAGAAGCGTCACCGCAGCCAGAGAAATATTTGTTATTTTCCCGTCGATCCAGGGGGATTCATTCTTCTTCATTGTTTCCTTTTTGTTCATATAGGGGCCCTCTCTTTCTGTCTGAACAGCTCCTTTGTCTTTGCTTATATGCCCTCTTTGACCGCCTGGTAGGCGTCATCAAGCATCCCCCGTGTGATGATATGGTTCGGCGCGATTGCCAAATCGGCAATTTCCTTGGCATCCCTGGCGTAGATCATATATTCTTCGATACCCGTCTTTTTGCTGCACTCCAAAAGCAGCAGCTCCATGAAATCATGAGCCCTTCTGTTGTCAAGACTGTTGAACAACCGTTCCAAATGATCGTTATCTTCGTTTAATATGTACATTACTGCCTCCTTTGATATGGGTTGATTGCCAAACCTCTCAAAATGCGTAACGCCAAGTGGTTCCTTGTGTATCCGGTGAGCCGTCCGTTCTTACTTGAAGATTGAGACCTCCTTGTTATAATGAGTGCCAATTTGTCATCCTGTATGTAATTTTATCTTTCATAATATCGTTTGTCAAGACAATTATACATTCTAAATGTAATTATTTTATACTGATTGACAATTTACTATGAAATGTGATAAGAAAAGGCAGGTTTATTCAGGAGATGCACGCTGAAGGGAGTACAACAAATGATCAAATGCCATCTGTCGAAATTAATGGGAGAGCGGAAACTGAAGATTGCTGATGTAGCCCGCGACTTGGATGTTCATCGAAATACGATCACACTCCTCTATCACGAAAAGGCCAAGAGGATAGATTTTGAGGTCCTTGATAAGCTATGCAAATATTTTGATTGTCAGGTGGGTGATATCATAGAGTTCAAAAAGTAATTCTTACCTCATGATGTTCTTGTAAGCGCCGATAACGCAGATTCCACCCAGCCGAAGCCGATTCTTTCTTGCTCAAGACGCAGATTCCTGCGTATTCGGTTGTCTCGCAAATCATCATAAAGCGCCCTTTCCTCCGGATGCAACATAGCCAAGTCGCGTAGAGTCTGCTTTTCTTCCTCGCCCCATAGCGTTTCAAATGCAAACAACGTATTGCGGTCCATCAGAAACGACTCTACGTGTTCAAATTGACTGCGAAGTTGATCAAGGATCGCGAAGCCATGGGTATCAATATCACCCCAATAAACAATACGGCGGTGGGAAAGCCACTCGGCTTTACTCAACATCTCGAAACCGTAGCCCGCGCCAAAGATAACCATACTGTCTTTGACCTGCGGAAAGGCTAAGAAGTTGATCTCGTTCTCGGTGATGAAGACACGTGAGACCTTGGGCTCGATACTGGCAAAACTCTCAGCATCAAGGGTAATGTCCTGTATAAGAGCGCCCGGCAATAAAGCGCGCTTTGGATCGATTACCCGAAAGCGGATGCGCTCCGGCTTATCACAAAATCCATAACGCTTTGCGAATTGCCTCGTTCCAGAGGCCGTCGGATCAATTACTGCGGGCGATAGGACGATATCCAGCAACTCTTCGAGCACTGCACGATGGGCTTCGATGAACTTGCTGTGGACACTTGGGAGGTCTACTTGTCTTAGGTACACGCCAGGGCGTGGATGTTTTTGTAGCCAGCCGACTATTTCTAGCAGCAGACTCCACTCGTTAGAGAGCTCTAACGCGCGAATCGGCCGTTTGGCCAACCAGCCCACCACTTGAGGCTGGCGCTTACGTGTTACATCGATCAACGCAGTGAAGCGGGTAACATCTCGTTGTTTGCTAATGAGTGCCAAGGCATCTTCGACGGTATCGATCCATACCTCATGGGGTACAGCATTTTCACCGAAGACACGGTGCTTGAACTCACGCATCTCGACTCGGCAGTGAGGCATCGCCCGAAGCTCACTGATCCAGGTGCGCGCCTCTTCGAAGTGATCGGCCATTTCACCCGACGTAGGGCCTTTGAACAGCAAACGCTTCGGGAATAGCGACTCACCCGTAACAAGACTGGCCAGCAGTTCTCCCCGATCCCATAACTTTTGCACCTGGGCACGAAGGTTAACCGGCCTTGTCCAATTCATCCGACTATCCTCGCTTTTTCCGCGTGGTAATCCTCAATTGAGAGATTACGCAGTTTGGACGCTCGACCTTCCTCATTCTGAACAAACCCAACGCTAGAGACGAATGGTTCAATGATGTGAATTTTCTGCAGAGGTGTGACAATCAGGATCTGCAAGTTGAGTTGGGCAAACAGTCGCAAGCCGTACTGTGCGGAGTCATCTGATCCTCGCCCAAAGGCTTCATCGATGACCACGAAACGGAAGGATCGGGAACGTACCGCTCCCCATTCAAGACCGAACTGATAGGCCAGGCTAGCCGCCAAGATGGTATAGGCGAGTTTCTCCTTTTGACCTCCTGACTTGCCACTCGAATCAGAATAGTGCTCGTGTTCGCTATTGTCCTCGCGCCAGCGCTCGCTGGCGGCGAATACAAACCAGTTCCGCACATCAGTGACCTTGGCTTCCCAACGCCGATCCTGCTCGGATAACCCCTCTCGACCTCGAAAGCGTTCGATAATATGCTTAACCTGCAAGAACTTGGCTTCGGAATATTGGGTATCGTCAGAACCGGTCAGTGCCCCTTCGGTACAGGCGCGCAGGTCGGTCTGAAAATCTCGGATCTCGGCATCCGGTGTCGGTTGAGCTTCCAGCACGATATAGCGGCCGGCATTGTAGTCGATCTGGGTGAGCGACTTGTTGATATGTGCGATACGTTCCTTGATTGTTTCTCTCTCGCGGGCCAACTGCGATTGAAAATTCGCCACCTCGCGGATGGTGTTTTCGTTCAGCAATTCCTTGAATCGAGCTTCAAAACGAGGTAGATCGTCGTTTTTTAGTTGGTGAAGCATATTCCGGTATTCGACAGCTGCTTCTATGCTGGCATCTACCTCTGCTGTTTCCAGCTTGAATTCTTCTTTGTACGACGCCATTGCCTGGATGATCTTATCGCGCATACGTGTGCGCTTCAGGTCTTCGGCATCGATCCTGGACTGTAACAAGTCGCGCATGTCACGCTCGCGGTTGTCACAGGATTCGACAGTAAGTTGATGCTCGCCCACGGTCTCGCTTCGTATGGCATTAAGACGCTCGAAATGGAATGAGTGGCTCGTTTGCTCGGGTGTACTGACCAGCGCTAAGGCCTGGTCACGCAAATCTTCGGCAGCTCTGAGCTTGGCTTGAGTAGCCCCCAGTTCTTGGGTTTTTTTCGCAAGCTTTATCTCAGTATCAGCGAGTTCACCGCGAAGTGCTCTCAGTCGTTCGCTCAATTGCTTGAGCACATCTGAGGCAGACTCGAGCCTTTGCTTCTCGTCTGTAAGCTGAGCCACCTCCAAGGCAAGGGACTGCCAGTCGATTTCACGAAAATCAACGTACTCATCGAGTTTCGACAACGCCGTAAGGCGTTCGTCGAGCGTTTTTTGGTCGGATTGAATCTTGCCAATGAGGACGCCCAATTCTCCCAAGCTAGTCTCCAACTTTCTTTCTTTGGCTTCCAGTGCCGCTATTTTCGCCGCGTTAGTCCAGCCCAGCACATAGCGACCGCGATCATCCAGCCGGTAACGGTCGTCTTTTTCGTGACGCTCGCCGGGAGACTTGATTTGGCCCGCAAGCGTGATGGCGCGGGTCTCACGACGGAACTGCTCCTGTGTTGTGCAGCATGCCAGGTCGAAACGGTGAGCCACTTCACGTTCGAGCCAGTCGTAGAAAGGAGAGTCAGGCTTGATGACTATTTTCCGCGCAAGGGAATCCCGGTGCAGATTAGGCAGATCGCGCTGAGAACCCTGGCGTATCCGAAAATAGACCAAACGTCCCCTTAGATGTGTTCTGTCGACCCAGTGAGACACCGCTACATAATGTTTATCTGGTACCAGAAGCGACAGACCGAAGCTACGCAATAGCCGTTCAGCGGCCCCCTCCCAGTCGCGTTCATCGTCACGGACTTGCAGCAGTTCGCCGGAAAAAGGCATATCCTCTTCTGGCAAGCCGAGTGCTTCGCATAACGCAGCGCGCATGGACACCTGCTCACCGGAAATGTTGCTGCGCCGGACTTTTAGACTGTTTATTTCCGAGGTCAGCTTTTCGTGCTCCTGCTTGCCCTGTCGAAAGTTCACGCCTTGCTCAGTGAGTTCGTTTTGCAGCTCCGCTTCACGAGTTTTCAACCCATTGCCCAGATCTCTGAAGCGACCATGCAACATAAGGAACTCGGCTTCCGTTTCGGCCGTGGCTTCGCCGACGGCGCGCACTAGCTTTCCGTATCGCTGCGCTTTCTCCAATCTTTTTTCCCGTTCTGTATCTTTGCTGCGAATGTCGGCTGCTAATCGCTCAATCCGATCGCCGCCGTTATCAGCGATACTTTGCTTGAGCTCGCCTTCGGTCACTCGCTGCGCGTCACGGAGTTCCTTAGTCCGCTTGACCTGGCTGTCTTGACGTCTCCATTCTCCATCAAGTCCTGAGATACGTTTTTCTAGCAGGCCGAGTTTCAGGCCTGCGAAGTAGGGTCCCAGCGCCTCGCGACAGGCGCGGAGTTCCTCCACTTGGGAAAGAAGGGAGTTATAGCGTTCACAATCAGAGACCAACGGTGAGAGCAGTTCCAGTTGACGCTTGGCCTTCAGTACAGCCACGTGCGCCCGGTTCAAGTCATCAAAATGGGCGATCAAGGCAGAGACGCGTGGCTCAACATCAAAAGGTTCAAGCATATGGCTGCGGACGAAGTCAGTCAGGTTACCCACCGACTTCATCGACACCGTTTGGTGAAATAGCTCCAGTGCCTGTTCGTTCTCGATACCGAATCGACGACGAAACCAGGCGCCATAGGTCGGAAAACTGTCAACCACCTCTGCGCCCAGACCACGCAATTTCTTCCGCAATCCGGTAATGTCCGGGCCGAAATGCGCGAAGTCCTCCGCAATCGACAATGCTCGCTCTGCGCCTACAAAGAAGCGGGCAGGCTGCGTCAGGGAGTCTTTCATCCAGAAGACCTGTGCCAGCGTGACCGTTTGTTCGTAGCCCGCGTTATGAAAAACTCCCAGGATAACAGAGTAATTATTGTGGTCGCGAAGCGCTACAGGTTTGGCTGTGCCACTCACCTCATTGCGCTCGGACTTAAAATGCCCGAGCACATAGGATCGTAGCGTGCGTTCCTTGTTGTCGGCCCCGGCTGCCTTGTTGTAGGCGATGCGGTGCGCCGGCACCAGCAGCGTGGTGACCGCATCCACCAGTGTCGATTTGCCCGATCCTATATCGCCGGTGAGCAAGATGTTCTTGCCGCTCGGATTCAGCGCCCACACTCGGCCATCAAAGGTGCCCCAGTTGAATACCTCTAGACGATGCAAACGGAAGCCCGAAAGCACATCGCCGTCTGCACCAGCCAGACCCACGGTTTGCGCATCATCCATTGACGGCCCTTCCAGAGGTCGCAGCAAGCTGTGTCTGGTAGGCTGCCAATCGCGCATCGAAATCGGCCAGCCATTGTGCGTCCACAAAAGCCCTGAGAATTCGCCGCACCTCGAACATTTCTGCCTGCCCTATGCTCGGTTTAAGCCTGCGCAGGAATCCTAATTCAACTATCTTATTCAGATAGGTTTCAATCTGGTCGATTAACTTGGCTTCATTGCTGCTTTCGGGAAGGAACACCCGGATCAATTCAACGATGTCTTCACGGGAAAGCACAAGGCGCGTGTCGCCACCACTCGCGTCGAACTCTGCAAGCTTCTTGCGCAGCAGCGCCAGCAGCAGGCTCACCGGAAACGACAACGGACGCCGAGCCACCAAGCGCGGATGTTTTGAAGCCGCGTCTTCTTCACTTTCCTGGCGCGATTGCAAGAAGGCATAGCCCTCTGCCTCGTCAAACACCAGCTCCAGGCCCAGTACAGCCACATAGTCACGCACACGAGCTTGCAGGTTGAGCAAGGCGGTCCAAAGGCCGGCGTCAGCTTCTTGATAGATCACACCTTTGAGCAAGAAGATAAGCAGGGCCGACAAATCATTCGTTACCGCGGTGTTTACAGGTTTTTCTTCCGTCATCTTCACCTCACAAAGATCACGCGCGGCAGACGTGCCTGCTTCGCATATTCCTGGCCAAGCGGACCTTCACAGTCCCAGACGACTGTTTCTGTCACGTTTTCATCCACCACGCTCTCGAAGACGCCACTGGCAAGCTGTAAATACGCCACCAGCTCTGCAAGGCCATGCTGCAGCGGCTGTATCTCGCACAGCTCACGCAACGTAATTTGGGGACGATCCTGCAGGGCTTTCCGGATATGCCTGGCCAGTTGGTCTTTATCTATCACCACTTGAGTGTACAGTGCTACCGCATCCACTTCGGCGTCGCCTGACTCCAGATCGATATCGACAATCAAAGGTTTGATGGCAGGGGTATAGAGTGGCCTTTCCATCGGCAATTCGATGTCGGCAGCGATGTCTGCAATGTTCATCACCTCGCCCGGGGGCGGTGACTCTCGCAGTGCCAGTGACTTGGCCTCGATACCGTGCAGGATATCCATTATGCGGCGGTTCTCCAGCCAAGCCTGATCATCCAGAAAGCGCCGTAACTGCTGCGAAAGCTGGGCTACCATGCGCTGCGTATGCTCGCCAGCCTCAAGCCAATCGTAATGCAATCGGCGGGTGCGTGCGTCGGGCTTGAGCTCGGCGACCGCAGGCAGGGTCAAGACTCGATCAAGCAGCGCCGACAATTCGTCCTGCCGGCTGCTGGACATCAGGAAGTCCCAAAATGCGCGAAAACTACGTCCCTGATCCGAATCTGCAATCGCATCGCGTTCGCCCATGATTTCTTGCAGCAGCGTTCCTTTTGAACCCTCCCACAGCGCGATGCGTTCCCGCACGTGCCGATCCAGCCTAAGAAAGTTGTGTTCCACCTCTCGAAAATCGGTGAGCAGTTCACGCGCTAGCTGAATAAACTGTTGAAAGCGGTCCTTCAATGCTGTGTCGTCCAATAACGGAATGTCACCTGACAAAACGCGGGCAATTTCAGCATCAATCGCATCGCGTCGCTTATGCAATTCCACAATACGAACTCGCGGATCAGTTTCGGTGCCTGCGTTCATCTGTTTGAGCAGTTCGAACAGTGTTAGCAAGCGCGACTCTGTACCCACGAAACTGCGCTCGGTGAGCGTTTCCAACCACGCAATCGCCTTCTCGGTCGCCGGGGTCAAATCGAAATGCGGCTCGTCCGAATCCTGCACGTAGAACTTTCGCAGCCAACCCTTCTCAGTCCCTGCCCAGTCGTTGAGGTAATCAAGCGGTGACTTCGGGAATGCGTCTGCGCCCAACCGTTCGCGCATGGCAAACAGTTCATCCTCAAGAGCCTCGGCCAAGTCCGCCTGAGATATCACTCGCACATTGTGTTCGATGAACACGCGCTGCAGAAAACTCGCCACCAGCGGCGCATGATCCGAGCGTAAAAGCCGCCAAGCAGGGTGGCTCTGCCGCAATTGATCGAGGGTTGTATAGTCGAGGGTCATGCGCTGGATGTCTTCAGCATATAATGATTCGATTAAATTTCATGGTCGCTTAGCGTCCGGGGTCGGCGCGTCATACCTTTACGCTCCTGAGTTCTTCTGCGGTATGATTGCGGGATTGTTCGGTCGTTTTCCAGAGGAAGGCTTCTAGGAATTCCCCGGCTTCGATGGAGAGGGCTTCGGCGAGGTTCTTGGAGTCGTGGAATTGCGCCCAGTCGCGTTCGTTACGGAATGAGATGATTTTTTTCTGGATGGAGTCTAAATCAGCCATGCCCCTCCCCGACTGCTATTAATCCCATGATAATTTTGAACATTACTACAGGTGCGGGGAAAAGTCCAGAGGAGAGAAGAACCATTAAGATCATTCGATATAGACGCCAAACTGTGTCCTGTGACTTAAACCAAGATGGGTATGCACCTCGATAATCATATAATGCAAACCGCGATATGCCGTTTCTTCCCAATGTGAGATATTGTCATGTTCTTTAATCGTAGTTACCGTTTTTTCAGTAACATGACTCCCGAACATTTCGCCGCCTTTAGTGCGTGCATCGACACCGTGATTTTCAACTTTGAATTTTATTGTGTAAGGCAGCATCGGCATATAGGGTAGCTTCATACTGAACTTGATACTTTTCCCTTTCGGCAAAAACCGGCTTGTTGAAGAATAGGTGCCTTCAAACTGGCCGCCCCGTTCATTAAAAATATCAGCCGAAATCCGAATACCGTCGGCGTTCTTTTGGTATGTCGGATCGAACTGCGCGAGTGGTGAGTGTTTCAAATAAGAGTTCCAGTTGAGTTCATATTGCTTGTAATTTATCGGGTTGCCTCGTGCATCGGTATGGTTCGGTTGTAGATACGGGATGGGTACTTTATTGCCATTCGATGTAATTGACTTCACAGAAAGCAATTCATCGGGGAAGTCGATAAAGCTTCGTATCGATTCACCAATCATGATCTGATTACGACCAGCCGCATGCTGCAATTTAGAGGCAACATCGACGAAGAAAGAAGTAGCAGTGACTTCCTCCATACCAGGATAGCCATAAGAACGCCAAAGGACATCTGCTTCTTTGCCAAAATCGACGCCAACGCGAATTCCAAAAGGCTCCTTATATCCCATTGAATTCAATTTAGGGACAACGCTCTGCTCAACAAAATAACAGAGAACAGACGCGCAGTTCAGGCCGTCGATAATTCCGGTCTCCGGTGCAACTGTGCTTCCGCCGAAATATGCCATTACAGCGTCCCCCATGATTCTGTGGACATGACCGTTAAATGACTTGACAATCTCCATCGCAACGCGGATGAATGCATTCTTGATCCGATATACATCTTCCAGCGGATATAGCAGGCTGAGGCGCGTAGAGCTCTCAATATCCATGAACAAAGTTGTAATTGGACATTTAATCATCAGGTCGGTCCCGAGAAGGTGCTTGAAATCGGGATGGTCACCAATGTCCGGACGCTGCGGCTCACCTTTTTGATAGAGGGGTCGAAGTATCCTCTGTATTGAATATTGGGGCACCAGTTCACGCGATGTAGATTCTGAAAAAGATACCGCAGAATCCATCGATTTCGATGCCATCAATTGAGTGGCATTCTGCCTGCTCGCATCTTCAAGGTAGCACGAAAATGTATTCTGAAAACTATCCCTTACTCCCATACCGCCACATCTCCCTTCAGATAAGAGCCCAGACAACCGAAATAATCTTAACCAAAATCATCAAACCCAGAGCCGGAAGCTGAACGAATAGAATGGCACCTATCGCTATCTTCATTTTCCGAAATTTATCATTGAGCCCTTTGGCCAGAGCATGAGCTTGCATGCAGCAATCCTTTAATAGCTCTTCATCAGTGGTTTCCTTGACACATTGATGGTAATCTTCTGGATTTTCGAATTCAGCGATATGACCAAAAAATATCTTTGAATGGTATTTCGCCGGATTCTTCGGAGATTTCAAGAAAGGATTAATGACTTGAAACACTGCTGCTAATGAGACAAGTGATGATATTGCAGCCATGAGAAGCAGCAAACTTACGAGTATCGCCGCGACTGCCTGAGACCCGAACGTCTGAAGCAAATCACCCCATTTGAGGACAATGGCACTAAAGATAAAAGTATCAAAGGCTACGATCACCGTCGCCTTCGTATTTGTAGTATTAATATAATGATCGAAACGGTTAATCACTTTCCAGAGAAAATCAGCAGAAGACATATCGGGTTCCCCTTTACGTTGTGGGTATCACGCGTACTAAAACAAAACCGGCCGAGGCTATTAAAGATCAACCTCGCCCTTACCAGTTATTTTTCCTTCCGCACACCCTTGAAAGGATCTTTGTCTTGCTTCTGATCGATGAAGCGCCCGGTCTCCGTGTCACGCTTTACCCAGCGATCGTTGTGTGGATTATGGGTCTGCGAACGATCAATGACTTGCCCATGCCTGTGACCATCCCCACTCGGTGGATTCTTCGCCATGGTCTTCACCTCCTTTCTCAATGAACTATGCCCCTTCGCCCGACATTGCGAGAAAGATAATCACTGCGAGCATTCCCGCAAAAAGCCCCATGGCTTGCAGCTGGGTGCTTTCCCGTCGACCGGTCGCAACATACCGCGCAAAGTGTTCGCAGTTGTTGCCGAACAGATCATAAGCACTGTTTTCAACCGCCTTGTTGATTCTCGATATGGCATCGGGTTCATCGGTTATCCTGCCCAACTCTTTCCAGTCACCGGTATCCTCCAGGTGATCAAGACGGATTTGTGGAGGTGTCTGGTGAATAACAACTGGCCGCCGACCGTTCGGCAAATTCAACCGGTTACCGACATCAAGGATGCCGTAGTGATCAACCAAGACCCCTTTCATTTGGGTCTTCTGGATCAAGAGATAGAGTCCGGGTCTTCGAATATGGTGTGGCATGGATCCTCCTGCAGCCGATTCGCAATGTTTGGAATCTGTCGGCGTTCGCCTCTCTGCCAACGGTCTTCCAGTACTATCAGCCGGTATAATACAGAATGCCAGGCTCAAAACGTGAGCCCGGTATTATTTCCCTTCGTTAGATTTTTCTCCCCCGCCTGGATACAAAGCTACGGCCGCGCTCAGCTGATCCGCAACCTCTTTCCGGAGAGAATCAGGTGATACAACTTCGACACCCGGTCCATGCTTCAAAATATCCATGACCAGCTCAAGCGAATTCGAATAGGGAATTGTAAGCACATAGCAGCCGTCTTTGAAGCACCCCTCCTGCTGCGGATGCCATTTTTCCTCGGACACCCAGCGTGCCCGTTCCGGCGTGAACCGGAGGACGGCTTTCTTCGTTGGTTTGCCGCCAAATATGCCGTATGAGGTGGCATAGTGAGCATCTAGCTCTTTGTCGGTAATTTCCTCGGCAGGAATGTCCAGCTCAGACGCTTTTCTGATCCGGTCGACTGAAAAGCTTCTAAGTACCGTTTTCTTGTGATCCCATACGTCAAGGTACCAATTGTCCCTGTAATGGACGAGACGTTGAGGCGAGATCGTGCGCGCTGCCACCTCGTCCCGGGATCGGCTGTGATAAATGACCTCCATGCGTTTGCGCCGAAGCAGAGAACCCGCCACGCTTTGAAAATGCTCAGGATCCATGCGGCGGGCGGCCATGCCTAGGATACGAATGCGTCGGGTGATCTCGCCCCCACCCATATGCTGAGACTGGAGAATCTGTTCGATACGGCTTCGCAAAGGAGTTAGATGGCCTTCAAGCAAGCCCGGCTGTACCTCGGTTAGCAATCGCTGAACGGTGAGCAATGCATACAGTTCCGATGCGTTGAACCATAGGCCGGGCAGTTCAAAAGGATGCTCGCCCGTCTTCGCATAATAGTACCCGGATTTTTCACGATCAAACTCGATAGGGGCGCAGAAGTAATTCCGCATATCACGGATGATTCGGTTGACCGTCGCGCGCGAGCACTCCAGCCGTTCTTGAAGGTTGTCACGTGAGACAGGATATCGAGCATTACTCAAAATCCGGTGCATGCTATAAATTCGATCGAATAGATCCATATCTCCTCCTGGCCTTAGGAGTTTGTCCCCAATAAACGACAAAAGGCGACCTTAGAGATACAGGCCGCCAGCGAATATTTAATTGAATACCGGAAATTCAGCGTTTTTCTTCTACTAAGTCAGTTACGAGTATACATACAACATATTGTGGTGTCAATATATTTTTAACTACATTTAGCGATAGTCATGAGTTCAATTGACGGAACGTGTCTGAAAAAGAGATGGGTGGCGGATGGTGACTTCCCTCTTGATTTAGTATATTTTGTGTGCTATATTTCTCACCACAAGGGCTATTTAACGCCTTGGATATACCATGAAGACAGTCTCCGGAATAGGAAAAGAATCCCGCGTCCGCCTGGCTCAGATCATGCGCGAGACAAAGGGCACCATCACGGTGTTGCAGGCCGCAAAGATTCTGCGCCTCCCCGCTCCCACCGCATCGAAGCTCCTCTCCCGCTGGACAAATCAAGGCTGGCTTTCACGCGTTCGTCAGGGGCTATATGTCCCCGTCCCGCTTGAAGCGCGCACTCCCGACATTGCCCTTGAAGATCCCTGGATCATCGCTGAACAGCTCTATTCGCCCTGCTACATCGGCGGATGGTCCGCTGCCGAATACTGGGGATTGACCGAACAGCTCTTCCGCACCATCGTTGTGATGACGACGCGAAAGCCGCGCGATCGCAAACCCGCGATCAAGGACACGAACTTCCTCGTCAGAACAGTCCCCGCGAAAGCATTGTTCGGGACGAAACCGATATGGCGCGGCCAGGTCAAGGTGAACGTCTCCGACCAGACGCGAACGGTCCTGGACATGCTGAACGATCCGGCTCTTGGCGGCGGGATTCGTCCGACCGTGGATGTGTTCAAGAGCTATTTGAAGTCAGAGCAAAAGGACACGACCCTACTCATCTCCTATGCCGACCGCCTCGGGAACGGCGCAATATTCAAGCGCCTCGGCTTTCTTGCCGAGCGGTTCGCAAAGGACGAGAAGAACCTGATCGAGGCCTGCCGGTCCCGTCTGAGCGCGGGAAACGCGAAGCTCGACACTTCCCTTCCGGCCGACAGGCTGATTACAACGTGGAAGCTGTGGGTGCCTGCGGCATGGGCGAGGGAGAAGACCGGTGATTGACAGACAGGAGATCATGGACTTTGCGAAGGAGTTCGGGCTTGCGCCGAATGTGGTTGAGAAAGACTACGTGCTCGGCTGGCTCCTGGCCGGGATAGCAAGTCATGCGGACCTCGGTCCCTCGTGGGTGTTCAAGGGCGGCACATGCATCAAAAAATGCTTCTTTGAAACATACCGCTTTTCCGAAGACCTCGATTTCACCCTCACCGCTGCGGCGCACCTTGATCAGGATTTTCTGAAACGATCCTTTACCGGCGTGACCCAGTGGGTCTACGAGAATTCGGGTATCGAGATCCCCGCGGACACGATCCGGTTCGAGGTCTATACCAACCCGCGCGGCAAGGTTTCTGCGCAGGGAAAGATCGGATACCGGGGACCACTGCAGCCGCGCGGCGATCTGCCGAGGATCAAGCTGGACCTGACAAATGACGAAGTGCTCGTGTTGCCGCCTGTCTCGCGTGAAGTCCACCACCCCTACTCGGACGATCCGGAAGACGGCATCGCTGTCCAGTGCTACAGCTTCGAGGAAATCTTCGCTGAAAAGCTCCGCGCCCTGGCTGAACGCGAACGGCCGCGCGACCTCTATGATGTGATCCATCTCTTCCGGCACGAGGAGCTGAAGGCGAACCGAGAACAGATCATGAAGACGCTTGAACAGAAATGCGCCTTCAAGGGTATCGCTGTCCCGACCATGCAGTCGCTCGAGAACAGGCCGGAGCGCGATGAGCTTGTATCGGAATGGGATAATATGCTCGGCCACCAGCTGCCGATGCTGCCGGCCTTCGAGCAGTTCTGGAATGAGCTTCCTGCAGTCTTTGCCTGGCTGCACGGCGAAACGCCGCAGGCGGCTGTTGCTGCATCTATGCCTGTTGGGGCGGATGTCGATACCGCGTGGCAACCGCCGTCCATGGGCCATGCATGGCACGCACCGGTGCCTCTGGAAATCGTCCGGTTCGCAGCTGCAAACCATCTTTGCGTTGTGCTGGGGTATCAGGGGACGCAACGCTTAATCGAGCCCTATTCCCTGAGAATGACTAAGGACGGGAACCTGATTCTTGCTGCGGTCAAACACGATACCGGAGAAACCAGGTCCTACCGGGTCGACCGAATCGAGAGCGCGGAAGCCTCCACGGTTTCGTTCACGCCGCGTTATGTGATCGAGCTTACCCCTGCCGCGCCGATCCTCGCGCCGCCGACCAGGCGCACTGCGCATGTTGCGCGGACACCGAATGCGCGCAGTCCCTTTGCTTCACCGCGCAGAACAGGGAAAATAAAAACGAGCTGGGGTCCGACGTATGTTATTCAGTGTCCCATGTGCCAGAAGAAGTTCAACCGCAGCTCATACGACACTGCTCTGAACCCGCACAAGAATCAGATGGGTTATCCATGCTCGGGCAGGACCGGTTATATCGTGGAAACGAAATAGTGAGCAGGATGGATCATTCATTCAGACGTTAAGTTCGATTATGCTCATGACCTTTGCATAATCTTTCCCATCAGGATCCTCGAAGGGTGCAAACAGAACCTTGTCTCCTGCTTTGAGATCAACCTTAGTTTGCGCAAGTGCCCGGTCATCGATTGCATAGACCGCCTCATCAGCAAGAGATCGGATCTTGCCTTTCTTAGTGTTAAAATCGAATTCCAGGATCACCCCTTTTTCTTTTGCCAACATTTCGTCCCAGAAAAGCTCCTGGTCCTCTTCCGAAAGTCCAACGATCGGCTGATCGTCTTTCCCCATGGCGGCCTCCCTTTTTCGGTAGCAGAGACACGAAACAGGGAGTGTCCTGTTAGTGTCCTGTTAGCGTCCTGTTAGCGTCCTATTACTAAAGCAAAGGGGTTCCAGCATATGCTGGAACCCCTTGAAATGATTGGTAGCGGGGGCCGGATTTGAACCGACGACCTTCGGGTTATGAGCCCGACGAGCTACCGGACTGCTCCACCCCGCGATAAGAAATGCATAATAAGCTACGATGTACGCAATGTCAAGAACTATTAAAAGATCTTCGGCGGTTTTGTATCGAGGAAAACGTTCACGACGGTCGAGGAAGCGCTCACGTTCCCCACGGCATCGGAGGTTACCGCGCTGAAGGCATTGTTGCCCTCCTGCAGGTTGACCTTGAACGCGACAGCGCCCTTCTCATCGGCCTTCAATGATCCCTTGGAAACACTGTTCATGAAAAGTTCGACCAGGGACGCAGGCTCCGCGGTCCCCTTGACGGTGATCACCGTGTCCCGGCTGACGAACGGCAGATCTCCGAGCTTGGGCGGAGCAGGCGGAATGGTCTTCAGGACCACGATGATACTGGCTGCCTTGGCCTGGTTCCCGGCCCGGTCGGTCGCGGTAGCGGTGATCGAGTTGCTCCCCTCGGCCAGGTTCACGCCGGAGAGCGTGAAGAAGCCCTTCGATACCTGGACCGGCGTGTTGTTCACCTTGACCGTGGCAAGGGAGTCGTCGATCGTGCCGGTAACTGCTATCATTTTTTTGTTCGTCAGGACCTGGTCCTTGGGCGCCGTAAGAGAGATCCTGGGCGGGACCGTGTCCACCGTGACCTTGATGGAAGAGGTGGCGCTGTTGCCCGCCTTGCTCACCGCCTTCGCCGTGATGGTGTTGACCCCTTCTTCGAGCCGGACCTCCTTCGCGGTGAACGTCCCCGGAGCGAGATCGGCTGCCACTGCCCCTGTCCTGGTGGGACTGGTCACAACGGTCACAGCGGCTGCCTTGCCGTCGGCAATACCCGATACGGTCACTGTTTTACTATTGATGAGGCTGTTGCTCTGGGGACCGGTGATCTCGACCGTCGGCGGCTTGCTGTCAAGGACGACCACGATGGAATCCATGCCCGTATTCACAAAGGGATCGGTGGCGACAGCGGTAATGGTGTTGCTCCCCTCGACGATATTCACCCTGGCGCTGAACACGCCCCGCTCCAGGGAACCGACGACACCGTTCACCATGACCCGGACATTGGCGTTGTCCACGCTGCCGGTGACCACGATGGGCGACTGGTTCACATACTGGTTTGGCTTGTGGGAGTTGATCTTGATCTTCGGAGGCTGGGTATGGAGCGTGAAGCTCCAGGTCACCGACGCGGGATTGCCCGCCTTATCGTCGATATCGACCTTCACCCTGTGGACACCGTCGGCGAGCGGCGCTGCGGGCGTATAGGTCACTTTGTTCGGAGTTGCCTGCGCCTGTGCCGAAACGTCGACGCCGTCAATGAAGAGTTTCGTTTCCGCCGGGTTGATCCCGATGCCGTCGTCGGAATATTCGGCTGTGATCGTGGGTTTGGCATTGTTGATGAGACTTCCGTCGGAAGGATTCAAACTGGTATACACCCGTCCAGTTGGAACGGTCTTTCTCTCGGCCGGAGCCTTTCTGGCGGCCGGCGCCGGAGACGGCGTTTGGGTTTGAGCACCGTAAATGGCGGTCTCTTGCAGACAGAACAACAAGGAAAACACAATAACAGCAACGCGTTTATGCACGGTTTTTCCTCCAGCTTCAAAAATGGTACCAGAGATTACCAAAACAAACGGTCTTTGTCAATATTAATTGTCCCGGAACGGGGTCGAGTTCGGTCTTTGGCCAAGTTGAATTGCGATGGTCGAAGGCATGATCACGAGGACGGTTTCCCAGTGTTCTCCCGTCGATACCGCTTCAACGACCAAAGAAAAGCGAAATAGGAAAGTCCCGCTGCGATCGAACCGACTGCGACCGTGCCCGCGAGATAAGGCCAGAGAAAGGGAAGGAGAAGATCGTAAAGCTCCCGGACGCCCAACGAACCCCAGGCGATATCCGGCACCTGCACACCGCTACGCGTCACCTTCACGCCGAACCAGAGACAGAAGGCATACATCGGGACGATGGTCCAGGGATTGTTCACAAAGGAGGCCGTCAGAACGACGACCTTGTTCAGACGGAACAGCCACGCCAGAAAGACCGCGGACACGATATGGAGGCCGAGCCAGGGGCTGAAAGCGATAAAGATCCCCAGTGCGAACGCCAGCGAAAGCCTGTGCGGCGGCTCGTCGAGCTTCAGGACCTCCCGAATGCGTTCACGGAGATACGTGCTCATCGGGACGATCCGCGTCCGCGGCCGCTCCGAAAGTGATCGTACCCCGCGGGAGCCATCGGACGGATCTCGCCCTTTTCCGTGACCATGCGCATTCCCATCCTGCGGGTGACCGCACCAATCACGGTGGCCCGAATTCGCAGAGACATGACCTCCCGCTCCCGTTCAACCGGAGACGTAAACAGCAGTTCGTAGTCCTCACCGCCCGACAGGGCATATTCAAATGGTTGTTGCTCCAGCCCTTTTATTGACGTCAGTTCATTCGAGAACGGTATTCGATCGGCATAGACCTCCGCCCCTGCCCTGCTCTGCACGCAGAGGTGGCCCAGGTCCGATGACAGGCCGTCGCTGACATCGATCATGGCCGATGCAAGGCCTGACAGCGCGAGCTTCCGTCCCTCGGCAACGCGAGGTGTCGGCCGGAGATGCCTCTCAATCAACCTTCTGACTCCTGGCTTCCGGCTCCTGACCCCTGCCTTCAGCAGCTCCAGCCCTGCCGCCGAGTCCCCCAGCGTCCCCGTAACATAGATCAGGTCCCCCGGTCTCGCTCCCGCGCGGGTGATCACCCGTTTTCTGTCCGCTTCGCCAAGAACGGTCACGCTGATCACAAAGTCCTTCCGGGAAGCGCAGGTGTCACCGCCGACAAGGACCGTTCTCTGCTTCCTGATGCAATCAGAAAGGCCGAGATAGAACTCGTCTATCTGCTCAACCGTCAGAGACGAGGGTATCCCCAGCGCCGTCAGGCAGAACCGGGGCATTCCGCCCATGGCCGCGATGTCGCTCAGGTTCGCGGCCGCGGCCTTCCACCCCAGGGAGTACAGATCGGTGGTCTTAAGGTCGAAGTGGACGCCTTCGATCAGCATGTCGGTGGTGGCAAGGAGCGCGGCGGAAGGCGAAAGCAAAAGCGCCGCAGCATCGTCTCCAATGCCGATCGGCGCTCTTTTCGTGCTGCGTACTGCGGTCCGACCGATCCTGTCGATCAGTCCGAATTCACCAAGGTCGGATATTTTCATGTTCATGATCATCACAAAGACACAAGGCACTAAGTTTTCCGAAGCGGGAATATCCTTCGTGTCTTAGTGCCTTGGTGGTTTCTTAATTCCTACTTCTGCTCTTTCAGTGCGTCGCCCGCGACCTGCCGGGCTTCTTTCCGCGGGGTATAGGGCGTCGCAGTTTCTTCTTGAGCGCGGTGCCGATCACATCGTCCATGGTCTCGGCCAGGACGAACTTCATGTCCTTCCGGATCTCCTTGGGGATGTCGTCAAGGTCCTTCTCGTTCAGTTTGGGGATGATGACGGTCGTGATACCCGCCCTCCGGGCCGCAAGCGTCTTCTCCTTGAGGCCGCCGATCGGCAGGACCCGGCCCCGCAAGGTGACTTCGCCGGTCATTGCCAGGTTCTTCCGCACCGGCTCGTTGGTGAAGACTGAAGCGAGCGCGGTGGCCATGGTGACGCCGGCCGACGGGCCGTCCTTCGGGATGGCCCCCGCGGGAACATGGATATGCACATCGGTCTTGCCGAACCGCTCGATGTTGATGCCCAGTTCGGTCGCCCGGGAACGGACATAGGTGAGCGCCGCGTGGGCGGACTCCTTCATCACGTCGCCCAGTTGGCCGGTGAGGGTGAGCGTGCCCTTCCCCCGCATCGTGGTCGCTTCTATGTAGAGGACGTCGCCGCCGGTCTCGGTCCAGGCGAGGCCCGTCACCACGCCGATCTCGTCCTTCGTCCGCTCCGCCTCGGGCAGGAACTTGGGAACACCGAGGTATTTGTGCAGGTTCGCGGTCGTGATCGTGAACAGGCCGGTCTCTCCTTCGGCGATCTTCCGCGCCACCTTTCGGCAGAGATGACCGATCTCCCGCTCGACGTTCCGCACGCCTGCTTCCCGGGTATATTCCTCGATGATCTTGAGGATCGTCTTGTCCGGAATGGCGATGTTCTTCTCGGTGATGCCGTGCTCCTTCAGCTGCCGGGGGACAAGATAGCTTTTCGCGATGCCCAGTTTCTCATGCTCCGAATACCCCGACAGCCGTATGATCTCCATCCGGTCCTTGAGCGGTCCCGGAATGGGGTCCGTCATGTTCGCCGTGGTGATGAACATCACGTTGGACAGGTCGAAGGGCAGGCCGATGTAGTGGTCGCTGAACGAGTTGTTCTGCTCCGGGTCGAGCACCTCCAGGAGCGCCGCCGACGGGTCGCCGCGGAAGTCCGCGCCGATCTTGTCGATCTCGTCGAGCATGAACACCGGATTGTTCGAGCCCGCGGTCTTGATGCCCTGAATGATCCTGCCCGGCAGCGCCCCCACATAGGTCCTGCGGTGGCCGCGGATCTCGGCCTCGTCCCGCACGCCGCCCAGTGAGATGCGCACGAACTCCCGTCCCAGCGACCGGGCGATGGATTTGCCGAGCGATGTCTTGCCCACGCCGGGAGGCCCCACGAAGCACAGAATGGGACCCTTCATCTTGTCCTTGAGCTTGCGCACCGCGAGATACTCGAGGATCCGCTCCTTCACCTTTTCGAGGTCATAGTGGTCCTCTTCAAGGATCTTTTCGGCTGCCTTGAGATCGAGGTTGTCCTTGGTCACCTTGCTCCAGGGAAGCTCGGCGAGCATCTCGATGTACGTCCTGGTCATGGAGGCCTCGGCTGCGTCGGGATGCATCCGTTCGAGGCGCCGAAGCTGCTTTTCGGCCTCTTTCATGGCCTTTTCCGGCATCTTGGCGTCCTTGATCTTATCCTTCAGCTCGCGAATGTCCTCGGACCGGTCGTCCGTATCGCCCAGCTCCTTCTGGATCGCCTTGAGCTGCTCGCGGAGGAAATAATCCCGCTGGGTCTTGTCGATCTCGCCCCGGACGTCCGCCTGGATCTTCTGCTGCATGGACAGGAGCTCGATCTCCTTGCCCAAGGCCTCGTTGATCCGCTTGATCCGCTGCAGGGGGTCCGTAATCTCCAGGATCTCCTGCGCCTGCTCGACCTTGAGCCCCATGTTCGCCACGGCAAGGTCGGCCAGCTTCCCGGGATCGTCCACGTTCTCGATGACCACCATGATGTCGGGTAGGATCACCTTGCCGAAGGACACGAGCTTCTCGATCTGCTCCTTGACGTTCCGCATGAGCGCTTCAAGTTCGATGTTGACCGGCGCCGGCGCGTCGGGAAAGGTCTTGATCTCGACGAGGTAGAACGGCTCCTTTTGTACGAATTTCGTGGTCTTCGCGCGCGACACTCCCTGGACGAGGATCTTGATCCTGCCGTCGGGAAGCTTCAGCATCCGCATGATCACCCCGACGGTCCCCATGGAATAGAGGTCGGACGGCGACGGGTTCTCCACGTTGATGTCCTTCTGGGAGGCGAGATAGATCATCCGGTTCCCTTCCAGCGCCGTCTCGATCGCCTTGATGGACATCTCGCGTCCCACGAACAGGGGAAGCACCATGTAGGGGAAGACCACGATGTCCCGGATGGGGAGCAGCGGGATCTTCTTGGGGATCTCGATGGACTGCTGAAGGTCGGTACTTTTTGGTTCGGTCTTTGCCAAGATGGTCTCCTCTGACAGCGTTCGCGGCATTTGGTCGCGCACGTGACGCCGCCGTGAACTCGTCACAGTTTCAATTTCTGCAGATAGCTTCGGAACTCATTTCCGAACTCGGCGTTCTTAAGGCCGAACTCAACGGTGGCCTTGAGGAACCCGAGCTTGTCGCCCGCGTCATACCGCTTCCCCTGGAACTCATAGGCGTAGATCGGCTGCTTCTCCATGAGCAGCCGGAGCCCGTCGGTCAGCTGGATCTCGCCGCCCTTGCCCGGTTTCGTGCGCTCCAGCGCCGGAAAGATCTCCGGCGTCAGGATGTAGCGCCCGATGATGGCAAGGTTGGACGGCGCGTCCTCGGGAGCGGGTTTTTCAACAAGATCCTTCACCAGATACACGCCATCCTCGATCTTCTTGGCGTCGATGACGCCGTAATTGCGGGTCTGCGACCGGGGGACCTTCTGGATGGCAAGGATCGTTGCCGGATACCGCCGGTACACGCCCATCATCTGCCTGAGGACCGGCGTTCCGGCGTCAATGACGTCGTCGCCCAGGAGCACGGCGAAAGGATCATTGCCCACCACCAGTTTGGCCGTGAGCACGGCATGGCCCAGGCCGAGCGCCTTCTTCTGCCGGATATAGCAGAACGTCACCAGGTCGGCAATGCGCTGGATCTCGGACAGCATTTTGTGCTTCCCCTTGGCCTTGAGCTCCTCCTCGAGCTCGAAGGCCACATCGAAGTGGTCCTCGATGGCCCGTTTGCCGCGCCCCGTGACCAGCACCACCTCTTCGATCCCCGACGAGACAGCCTCCTCCACCACGTACTGGATAAGCGGCTTGTCCACCAGCGGCAGCATCTCCTTGGGAGACGCTTTGGTCGCGGGCAGGAACCGCGTCCCGAGGCCCGCGGCGGGGAACACCGCCTTCGTTATCTCTTTCGTCACATGCATCTCCTTGCGAGATATCGCCAACGAACGTATTCTAGGGGACCGGTCAAGAAATGTCAAGAACGGAGCGGGACGCGGCGGCTGTTACCTCGGGACCGGCACGCTCCCCATGAGGTACTTCATGTCGTCGTCATCGAACCGCAGGCCGACGCCGGCGAACCCGGTGGCGCGGGAGGAGTTCAGGAAGTTGTCATACCCGCCGTTCACGAACAGAAGCTTGGTGATATGCCAGGTCGCGGTCGCCTTCATATGCGTGTTCAGGTTGTTCGGCTCTTTGCTGTTGAAGTTCCAGGCATCGATACTGAACTTCACCCGGTCGTCGAAAGCGAAGAGGTCACCGCCGACGCCGCCTTCGGACTCGAGGATCCCCATCCGGATCGCGAGGTTGCCCCAGCGCTTGGCGAACTCCAGGCTGAACTTGAGCTTGTCCTTGTAGGTCTCGTTGACCGTGGTGACGCCGTTGTTCACGCTCACGGTCTTGTCGTACTTGCCGAAGGGATCACTCAGGACCTCCACGATATAGTACTGGTCCATCTTGGGCTTCAGTTCGAGCGTGAAGTAGCTCTTGGACTCGGAGAACATGTACTCGTTCCGGAACGCAACGGTCGTCTTCATGCGCTCGACCTTCGACACGTAATCGCTGATGCCCTTGGCGGCGCTGTCGATGTTGCTGTACATGCTGTCCTCGTTCACCAGTTTGCCCAAGGTTCCCTCGCCCCGGTCGATCTTCTTCGTCACGTTCTCGATGGAGGCCAGGGCCATCTCGGCGCTCTTGGACGCCTCCTTGACGTTCTCGAGGGTCGTCTTAAGGTTGTCCTTGTTATCGTTCACCACGCCGTTCAGGTTCTCGGCGAGTTCGTTCAGGCGCATGATCAGTTCGCTCCCGTCGCCTCGCAGGGCGTAGGAGAACTCCTTGATGTTGGCTGTGGTCTGGCGGAGGTCCTGGAGAATATCCTCCATGGACCTCTCCCCTCGCTGGCTGCCGAAAACATTGCTCATCGAGCCCGTGACCTTCTTGATATCGTCGGCGATGGCCGACAGCTTGCTGATCAGCTGGTCCGCGTCGCTTGCCGGCACTGTCCGTGCCACACGGTCCCCTTCCTTGAGGAAACCTGAGCGTTCCTTCCCCATCTGCTCCAGTTCGGCCTGCGGTTGCGGGGGTATGAGATCGACGTATTTGTCCCCGAGGAGCCCCATGGTCTTGACGGCGGCCTCGGCGCCTTTCGGGATCTTGACATCGGGATTGATGAGCAGAATGACCTTCGCCTTGCTGTCTTCCAGTTCCACCGCCTCCACGGTCCCGATCTGGACGCCGGCCATGCGCACAGCCGCCTTGAGATCGAGACCGGACACCGTATCGAACGTCGCCGTGACCGTGTAACCCTCCGGCTTGCCGAAATCGAACTTGCCGACCATCATGGTCATCCACAGGAGTATGACGGAACTCCCGAGAACCAGCAGGCCGACCTTCGCTTCAGCGCTTAAGTTATTCATTGCAGCTCCGGTAATGCGTGATCAGGCATCGATAATTCGTTCATTATGCCAATTTTGGTCCGCAAACTCAATCCTTTATTAACGACCTATAAAATAATCTTTGACACAGAAGATGCGGACCAGTACGTATGATAACGGCGGATACCGCGCAATCAAGAGTTTCTGTTCTTATCCGCCTTTATCCGTTCTTCGTCCGCCTTTTCCGTGTCAGAGATCCTGCTATAGCTGTCTTCTTCCTTAACCCTAGTCCGCCGTAATGGGCCCCACCGCGCTGCCGGTGATGAACTGCTTCACAATGGGATTCGTCGTGCCCCGGATCTGGTCGGGCGTGCCGATCTCCTGGATCTCGCCCTTGTACAGCATGGCTATGCGGTCGGATATTTTGTAGGCGCTGTGCATGTCGTGGGTTATGGCCACCGAGGTCACGCCCAGCTTTTTCTTGAGATCGACGATCAGATCGTTGATCGAATCGGCAGTGATCGGGTCCAGGCCGGTGGTCGGCTCATCGTACAGGATGATCTCCGCGTCCATGGCAATTGCCCGCGCCAGCCCCACGCGCTTTTTCATTCCGCCCGACAGGTCCACGGGCATCTTGTCCTCCACGTTCTTGAGCCCCACAAGCGCCAGTTTCTCCGTGGCGACCGCCCGGATCTCCTTATCGGACATTTTCGTGTGTTGCTTCAGGCCGAAGCCGACGTTCTCCCAGACCGTGAGCGAGTCGAAGAGCGCCGCCATCTGGAAGAGCATGCCGAACTTCTTCCGGAGCTCGTTTAACTGGTGGTCGTCGAGATCGTTCAGGACCTGACCGGCGACCTTCACCTGCCCCTTGTCGGGGAACAGCAGGCCGATGATGTGCTTGATGAGCACGCTCTTTCCGCTGCCGCTGCCCCCGATGACCGTCATGCTCTCGCCCTTCTCCACGGTGAGGTTGACGCCGCGAAGGACCGTAAGGGCCCCGAAGCTTTTGTGCAGATTGGTGATCTCGATCATCGGTTCGGACATAGGATCACCAGAGGAGCGCCGACAGAAAATAGTCGAGGATCAGGATCAGCATGCATGACACGACGACCGCGCCCGTCGTCGCCTTACCCACGCCTTCGGCGCCGCCCTCGGTATTGAACCCTTTATAGCAGCCGATAAGACCGATGACCGCCCCGAAGACCAGGGATTTGACCAGGCCGTACCAGATGTCCTCCACCTCGGTGTTGTTGATGCTCTGGTTCATGTAGGTCACCGGATTGGTTCCCAGCACCTTGACGCCCACGAAGTAACCGCCCAGGATGCCGATATACATTCCCAGACCGGAGAGGAAGAACATCATGATCGTGCTCGCCAGGAACCGCGGCACGACGAGGTACTTCATGGGGTTCGTGGCCATGGTATACAGCGCGTCGATCTGCTCGGTCACCCGCATGGTGCCCAGTTCGGCCGCCATGGACGCTCCGGCGCGGCCCGCCACCATGAGCCCCGTCAGGACCGGCCCCAGTTCGCGGGTCATGGAGAGCGATACCACGGCGCCGATGAGCGACTGCGCGCCGAACCGTTTGAATCCCGTGTAGCTCTGGAGTGCGAGCACCATGCCCGTGGAGATCGCCGTGGTCAGCACCACGGGGACCGAGTTCACGCCGATCTGCTCCATCTGTTTTAACAGGTTCTTGAGGTAGAACGGCCTGCTGAAGGTCCAGCGAAAGGTCTGTCCGCAGAATATGATGACCGCGCCCATCTCGCGAAGAAGGGCCAGGGTCTTTTTGCCGAGCAGTTCCAGCAGTTTGTTTATCATATCAATTCATTCTGCTCATTCAGCGTTCAAGATGGTTTACGGTTTCACTTCCATCATTCCCGCAGGGGTTCTGAGCGGGGATCAAGCCTCAGCGGTGCAATAAACTCTGGACCCCCGATTTAGACTCTTCGATGACGGTCGGGTGGTAGGTACATACAATAACGAGATCGCAGGTCAAACATGGAATCCTTAACCTTGAACCTGTTTTACGATCCTCGGCACCCTGCCGCTGATCCCGCAAAGCACCTCGTAGGCGATCGTGCCGGTCTTCGCGGCGATGTCATCGGCCGTGATACGTTCGTTCCCGCTACTGCCGATGAGCATTACCTCGTCGCCGGCTGCGACGCCCGGGATGCCGGTTACGTCCAGCATGGTCATGTCCATGCACACCCGCCCCGCGACCGGTACACGCTTCTCCCGTACGATCGCTTCTCCCCGGTTGGAGAGCCCGCGGCTGTACCCGTCGGCATAACCGATGGGAATGGTGGCGATAAGGCTCTCCCGTTCCGTAACAAAGGTCCTGCCGTAGCTGATGGGGACGCCGGCCGGCACCTTCTTGAGAGAGGCGATACGCGTCACCAGCGAGAGAACCGGCCGGACATTTGCGGCGCCCCTGTTCTCCAGCGGATCATATCCGTACAGCATCAACCCCGGCCGGACCATGGTCAGGAGCGCCCGGTCGTATTCCAGCACGGCGGCGCTGTTGGCCGCATGGCGGAGCGGAATGGTGATGCCCTTTGCGTCCAGTGAGCCCATCAAGGATTCGAACCGGTCCATCTGAAGGGCGGCGAACTTCTTGTCCCGGAGGTCGGCGTCAGAAAAATGGGTCATCAGCCCCTCGACGAACAGGCCCGGCAATGTACTTATCGCGGGAACGAACTCCGCTGCTGCCTCGGGCGTGAGCCCGATCCTGCCCATCCCCGTGTCGATCTTCACGTGCACCGGGACCGTTCTTCCTGCATTGCCCGCGGCGTCGGAAAGCGCTTTCGCGACCGGCAGAGTGTACACGAGCGCCGTAAGATCAGACGTGACCATCACTTCGGCCTGTTCGGGAAAGACCGGCCCCATGACGAGGATGGGAGCTGTGATACCGGCGTCGCGGAGGCATCTCCCCTCCTCCACCAGTGCCACGCCGAACATATGGGCGCCCAGTCCCGCCAGGTGACGGGCGACAGGGATCGCGCCGTGGCCGTAGGCCTGCGCCTTGACCACTGCAAGGACCTTCCTCCCGCTGATGCGCCGCGTCACTTCGGCGTAATTATGGGTCAGGGCATGCAGGTCGATCACCGCCTTCGTCGGTCGGTCGGTGGCCGGGCTGTCGGCCCCGGAAACAATGGGCGAGCAGGCATACCCTCGATCAGTGTATGGTGCTCTCATTGATCTCCTCGAAGGTATTGGATGCGGGCAGTATCTCGATCTTGTCGAACGACTGGGCGCAGTCCATGCAATCCCAGTGGTGGATGGTCCAGAATTCAAAGTCCAACTCAAGGCTGTAGTCGTCGTCCTGGTACAGGTTCGTCCCGCCGCAGTACGGGCACATGATCGGTTCCATGATCAGCCTCCGATCGTCATTCTTCATTCTCCTGATGCTCCCCCATGAAGATCACGCAAACATGCGAATTCACGGAAACTTTATCACAGAGGGGCGTTATTTGCAAAATGTTTTTTGATCGGGACCGTTCCGTTGCGTCACGGCCGTAGATCACATCCCCGAACCCTTTCCCTGCGGGCAGGAAGGTTCGCACCGATCCTCTTTTTTCACCCCTTTGGCTTTACATTCACCCCATGGCTTTGCTATAATGAGCGTCGTATGGAAAAGGCCTCTCCGCCAACGATGGATGATTTGGAAAGAGAGCTCGGGCAAAGACATAATCATTCTCACTACACGGGGGTAAGCATCATGAAAGTACGGGATCTGCTGGATTCAAAAGGGAAGGATATCGTGTCCATAGACGTTAACAGTTCAGTCGATGATGCCATACGTTCCATGAACGCCCGGAAGATCAGCGCCATCATGGTGACCGAGCAGGGAAAGACCGTGGGGATATTCACGGAGCGCGACGTCGTGCGGAGCTATATCACCTCAAACGGAAAGAGCTTCAAGGATGCCAAGGTCCGGGACGCCATGGTGACCAACCTCATCGTGGCGGTTCCTGACGACGAGTTGAGCGATATCAGTTCGATCATGGTCGAGAAGAACATCCGCCACCTGCCCGTCCTGGACAACGGCAGGGTCATCGGCATGCTGTCCATCCGCGACATCATCCAGACCCAGGTCAAGAAGCTCACGGCGGACCTCCATTACCTTCGCGATTATATCGCGGGTTGATAAGGACCGGTCCCGGTCCGAACAAAGAACATTCTGATCCGGCGGCGGGAGCAAGATCCCGTCGCCGGTCCTGTTTTATTGCCTCTTTCCCTACCTGCCCTGTCTTCCCTGCAAAACTGTGTTCCTTTTAGTAACATTTTTTCATTGCAATAATATTTACCTGTGGTATTATTTATCGGTTTATTAATTTTACTTATGGAAAAAACCCTCACAACCCTCCTTAAAAACCACCGTGAATCAGGCGGCAACATCATCTCCCTCCTTCAGGAAACGCAGGATGTTTTCGGCTATATACCAAAGGAGGCCGTCGAGTTTTTCTCGGACCAACTCGGCCTCGCACCCAGCCGGTTCTACGGCGTCGCGACGTTCTACTCCCAGTTCCGCCTGAAGCCGCGGGGCAAGCACGTCGTCACGGTATGCTGCGGGACTGCCTGCCACGTCCAGGGGTCCGAACGCCTCCTGAACAGCGTCAAACTCGAACTCAAGCTCAACGACGAAGCGGACATGACCGAGGACGGCATGTTCACCCTCGAGAAGGTCAACTGCGTCGGCGCCTGCGGCATAGCGCCGGTCACTATCATCGACAAGAAGGTCCATGGCAAAGCGGTCTCGGAAAAGATCATCCGGGAGATCCGCGCCATCAAGGGTCCCCGCGATGCAAAGAAATAACATCGAGATTCGGGTATGCATGGGCACGGGCGGCGTCGCTTCGGGCGGCGCCGAGGTCCTCGCTGCGTTCCGGCAGGAAGTTGCAGCCTCGGGGATCGCGGCGAGCGTGAAGGAGCACTGTTCGACCCATCAGGTCGGATGCCGGGGCCTGTGCGCCAAGGACGTGCTCGTCGACGTGGCGATCGACGGCGAGAAGGTCACCTACCAGTTCATCAAGCCGGACATGGTGCCTCGGATCGTCAAGGAACACCTGCTCGAGAACAAGCCGGTGGACGAGTGGCGCGTCGGCGAGGACTACGAACGGTTCGGCCGGAAGCAGATCAAGGTCGTCCTTGCCGACTGCGGCAGGATCGACCCCGAAGAGATCGATGCGTACATCGCCATCGGCGGATATGAGTCCAGCCGCGATGTGCTGTTAAACTGGTATCCCGAAGAGGTCGTCACGGAGATAAAGCAGTCCGGACTCCGGGGGCGTGGCGGCGCGGGATTTCCCACGGGCCTCAAGTGGGAGCTCGGCAAGAAAGCGCCGGACGACATCAAATACATCATCTGCAACGCCGACGAGGGCGATCCGGGCGCGTTCATGGACCGCGCCGTCATCGAAGGTAATCCTCACTCGGTCATCGAGGGTATGATCATCGGCGCGTATGCTATCTGCGCTCACCATGGGTACGTATACATCCGGGCCGAGTATCCCCTAGCCGTCGAGCGTCTCAAGCGTGCCCTGGACCAGGCGCGGGAGCGAGGCTTCCTCGGCAACCGGCTCTTCGGCTCCAATTTCGATTTCGACATCAAGGTCAAGCTCGGCGCGGGCGCATTCGTTTGCGGCGAGGAAACAGCGCTCATCGCTTCCATCGAGGGCCAGCGCGGCATGCCCCGGCCCAAACCGCCCTTCCCGGTGAACAAAGGCCTGTGGCAGCGGCCCACGGTCATCAACAACGTCGAGACCCTCGCCAACATCCCGACGATCATCCGGAAGGGCTGTGGATGGTACACATCCTATGGCACCGAAAAATCGCGGGGAACCAAGGTCTTCGCGCTCACCGGCAAGATCAAGAATCCGGGCCTCATCGAGGTCCCCATGGGCATCACGCTCCGGGAGATCGTCGAGGAGATCGGCGGCGGCATCGCGGGAGGAAAAGCGCTGAAAGCTGTCCAGACCGGCGGCCCATCGGGCGGGTGCATCCCAGCGAGCATGCTGGACCTGAACGTGGACTACGAGTCACTGGCCAAGGTCGGCTCCATCGTGGGCTCCGGCGGCATGATCGTCCTCGACGAGGACAACTGCATGGTGAACATGGCGCAGTATTTCGTGAAGTTCACCCAGGAGGAGTCCTGCGGGAAATGCGTCCCCTGCCGCGTCGGCACCAAGCGGCTGCTCGAGATCCTGGAGCGGATCACCAAGGGTCAGGGCAGGGAGGACGACATCGAGCGGCTTGAAACGCTCTCCGGCGGCATCCGGAACATGTCGCTCTGCGGCCTCGGCCAGACGGCACCGAATCCCGTGCTCAGCACCATCAAGTATTTCCGCGAGGAATACGAGGCCCACATCCGGGACAAGAAATGTCCGTCCAAGACCTGCAAAGCACTGCTCACCTACAGCATCGATGAAAAGCTCTGCAAGGCCTGCGGTGCCTGCCTGCGGGCCTGTCCGGCAGGAGCGATCACGGGCGAGAAGAAAGTCCCGCACAAGATCGACCAGGCCAAGTGCATAAAATGCGGTAGTTGTTATGACGTCTGCAAGTTCAAATCGGTCATGCGGGACTGAGAAGCCGACGAGGAGAAAAACAAGGACAGATTTTTTTCCACGGAGAGCTCCGAGGACACCGGGATAACAGCGTAAAATATTCGGATTTTATGAATTCCTCTGTGTCCTCTGTGGCGAAAGGCTTTTGACGTACCAACGAGGAAACAATCATGGTATCGCTCACCATCAACAATAAGAAGGTCTCGGTCCCCGAGGACAGCACCATCCTCGAAGCGGCGAACAGGAACGGCATCAAGGTCCCGACGCTCTGCCACCATCCCCAGCTCACGCCCTTCGGCGGGTGCCGGCTCTGCGTCGTTTCCGTGAAGGGCATGCCGAAGCCGGTCGCATCGTGCACCACGACCGTCTCCGAGGGCATGGAAGTCGCAACCTCGACGCCGGAGATCGAAAATTTCCGTAAACTGGTGCTGGAGTTGATCCTGTCAGATCATCCCAACGACTGCATGACCTGCGAGGCCACGGGCAGCTGCGCCCTTCAGGAGCTCGCCTACGCCTACGGCGTAAAGGGGCAGGAGTACGCCGGCGAGCGGCGCGTTTATGCCAAGCGCGACGGCAATCCCTTCATCGAGCGGGACATGGAAAAGTGCATTCTCTGCGGCCGGTGCGTCAAGGTCTGCGACGAGGTGCAGGGCGTCGAAGCCATCGATTTCACCTACCGGGGATTCCGGTCCAAGATATGCCCTTCCTACGAGGACGACCTTGACTGCGAATTCTGCGGTCAGTGCGTCTCCGTCTGCCCCACCGGCGCGCTCACCGGCAAGCAGTGGGCCCGGAAGGGACGTTACGAAGGCGTCCGGGAAGTCGACACGACCTGCCCCTACTGCGGCACGGGCTGCACCCTCACGGCCCACGTGAAAGGCAACGAGATCGTGCGGGTATCGTCAAAGCCCTGGTCGCCGAACGAAGGCTGGCTTTGCGTCAAGGGCCGGTTCGGCTACAAGTTCGTGAACAGCCCTGACCGCCTTACCAAGCCGCTTATCCGGAGGGCCAGCGGCGAATTCGAGGAGACCTCCTGGACCGCTGCGCTGGAGTACACGGCGGCATGGTTCAAAAAGATCCGTGAACAGCATGGAGCGGACGCCATCGGCGGACTCTCCTCGGCACGGTGCACCAACGAAGAGAACTACCTCTTTCAGAAATTCATACGCGCAGGCGTCGGCACGAACAATGTCGACCACTGCGCCCGACTCTGACACTCTCCCACGGTGGCCGGTCTGGCCGCCATCTTCGGTTCCGGCGCCATGACGAACTCCATCCGCGAGATCGAGGGCATGGAGATCATCTTTATCATCGGCTCCAACACCAAGGAGACCCACCCCGTCATTGCGAACTGCATGATCAAGGCGTACCGCAAGGGCGCGAAGATCATCGTGGCCGACCCGCGCAGGGTCCCTATGGTGAAGTTCGCCGAGGTGTTCCTCAAGCTTCGACCGGGCACCGACATCGCCCTCTTGAACGGCATGGCCCACGTCATCGTAAAGGAAGGCCTGCAGAACGACGAGTTCATCCGTGAAAAGACCGAAGGATTCGACGCCTGGAAGAGCTCGTTGGAGGAGTTCACCCCGGCGAAGACCGAGCAGATCACCGGCATACCGAAGGCCGACATCATCAAGGCTGCGAAGATGTACGGCCGTTCCCGCAAGGCCGGGGTCTTCTACACCATGGGCATCACCCAGCACACCTGCGGCACGGACAACGTGCGAACCATCGCCAATCTCGCGACGCTCACCGGGAACATCGGCCGGGAGTTCACCGGGGTGAACCCGCTGCGGGGCCAGAACAACGTTCAGGGCGCATCGGACGCGGCCTGTCTCCCCAATGTCTTTCCGGGATATCAGAAAGTGGACCTCCCCGAAGTGCGCCGGAAGTTCGAGCAGGCATGGGGCGTCCCGCTCCCGCCCAAACGGGGCCTCTACGCCACCGAAATGATGACTGCCGCAGTGGACGGCAGCCTGAAAGCGCTGTACATCATGGGCGAAAATCCCGTCATTACCGATCCCAACCAGCACCATACCATCAAGGCGCTCGAGAACCTGGAGTTCCTCGTCGTGCAGGACATCTTCATGACCGAGACCGCGTGCCATGCCCATGTCGTGCTGCCGGCGGCATGCTCCTTCGAAAAGGAAGGGACCTTCTCCAATACCGAGCGGCGCGTCCAGCGTGTTCGCAGGGCGGTCAGCCCTCCCGGCGATGCCCGCGACGACCTCTCCATCATCATGGACCTGTCCCGTGCAATGGGTTACCCGATGGACTATCGTTCGCCCGAGCAGGTGCTGGAGGAATTCGGCAGGCTCTGGCCCGCGCTGGCAGGCATTACCTATGACCGCATCAAGTCGCGGGGGATCGCCTGGCCGTGCCCCTCGAAGGAGCACCCGGGCACGGAATTCCTGTACAAGGACGGATTCGCCAAAAAGATCCCCTTTATGCCCATTGCGTTCAATCCGCCGGCCGAGGGCGTGTGCGAAAACTACCCCTTCGTGCTCACTACGGGCAGGAACCTGTTCCAGTACCATTCCGGCTCCATGTCAAGACGCGTCGAGGCCATCGAGAAGCATGCCGGCGAGGCATATATAGAATTGAACCCCGCCGACGGCGAGAAGATCGGGATCGCGAACGGGGACATGGTGAGAGTTCGCTCGAGGCGCGGAGACGTGACTATCAGGGCGCGGTTCACGCGGCGGATCTCGGCGGGGACGGTCTTCATCCCCATGCATTACCGCGAAGCAGCGGCCAATGTGCTGACGAACGATGCCCTTGATCCCGATGTCATGATCCCCGAGTTCAAGGTCTGCGCGGTGGATATCCTGCCGATGGAGAAAATGGCGGCAGAGAAGCCACGACCGGCGTAAGTTAGCCCTCCCGGCCGCTACACCCAAAATAAAAAGAGGCAGCGAATTCGCTGCCTCTTTTTTCATTTTGTCGATGCTGCCTGAGTTGAGCTATTCCTCGTCAGGCACCTCGAAATATTTGTTCACCGCGTCGGGGTCCGTATAGGGGTTCGACGGCTTGCCGGTTTTTTCCAGGTATTCCTTGCTGAAAGCAGGGATCACGCCGGCGCTCCCATCCTCGGGCGATATCATGAACCGATACGATACCAGCTGCCCGAAATTGTCCATCATGTGCTGCCAGCCCTTTTTGAAGGGCGCACACTCGTTGTTGTAGCACACCCAGAGAAATGTCGTGCCCCAGTCAAGATGCCGCGCATCCATCTTTTCCATCACCGCTTTGCAGTGCGGGCAGGTCGGCGCTTCCTTGATCTTGTAATCTGCTTCAATCGTCATGGCAAAAGGACCTCCTTTACAGCAGGTGCGCATTATACAGCGCAGAGGCGGTCATTTGCAAGAGGTGAAATTATGCAGGAGGGATCGATGCGCTGACGGGGGGGGTCACGCTTCCTGGCGAGTGCAGCGAGACATCGCGAGTAGATCAATAAAAAGGGCCCACTGCGTTGTACAGTGAGCCCCGATCACGTTCGTTCGATCATAGGTCCCCGTCTATGGGGCTACGCAGGAAATGAGGTCAGCCTCGTACAACCGCCCGGTCCGCCGTCTGGTTCTGAAGCTTCTGCCGCGTCGAGGGAGATGCCTTCAGCTTGTTCAATAAGATGACCGAAAGGACGAATTTCGGCCCCTCTTCCCGTTTCACCTGCACGTAAAAATCACACTTTTCGCAGTTGTGATATTTCTGGGCAAAGGTGCCCTGTTCTTTTCCGCCGCAAAGCGTCCCCCCGACGACCCAGCATGCGCGTCCGCCGAACTTTCCATCATGCGTGCCGGTCAACCTCGACTCCATCGCGGTCGGACAGACGCCAAGCTCCGAGGTTTTGCCGCCTCCGATCTCCCGTCCGCACTTCTTTGCCTCCCAGCAGTTCAGCTTTCCCACATTGACCTCCCCGTGAAGGAATATCCCCGATGCACTGCCAGGGAAAAGTGTTAAGGTTTTATATCAAGAACGCAGAGGGGTGTCAACTATAAATATTTGTATCAAACTATTTTATGTGTTACCACAGGTAACGCCGTCTTTCCTTGCTTTCACGTTATGTTTGTCTTGATGCAGGGAGGGGCGATCGGGATCAATAGTTCTCTGCGGCTAATTCGAAGTAGGCCTTTGGGTGAAGACACGCGGGACAGACATCGGGCGCTTCCGTGCCGTCATGGAAATGTCCGCAGTTGCGGCATTTCCAGACAGATGGCTTGTCCTTCCTGAACACCCTGCCCTTTTCCACATTTTCCAGCAGCTTCCGGTATCGTTTCTCGTGCTGCACTTCCACCTTGGCGATGGCGCGGAACGCCGCTGCCACCTCCTTGAACCCTTCCTGGTCCGCCACGTCGGCAAAGCCGGGATAGAGCTTCGTCCACTCCTCGTTCTCTCCTTCGGCCGCGGCCTTCAGGTTCTCGGCTGTGGTCCCGATGCGGCCCGCAGGGAAGGTGGCCGTAAACTCTGCCATGCCGCCCTCAAGGAACTTGAAGAAACGCTTGGCGTGCTCCTTCTCATTGTCCGCGGTTTCCAGAAAGAGGGCCGCGATCTGCTCGAATCCCTCTTTCTTTGCTGCGCTCGCAAAATAGCTGTAACGGTTCCTGGCCTGCGATTCTCCGGCAAAGGCTGCCAGCAGGCTCTTCTCGGTCTTCGATCCTTTGATCCCCATAACTTCCTCCTCATGCATATGCCACACTTCTCTTTTGAAATATTGAAAACAGTCGCCTCCAGGCAATACGGATGAAACAGGATCAGCGACAGTCAATAGTCTGGGTTCTTGTTTTTCACTTCTTACATCTTACATCTTACTTCTTACGCTGCTTTTCTATCTCATCATCCTTGCCATTTCAGCCCGAGCAATGAAGATATCAAGGCGGGCCAGGAGCCAGGCGCTGATACGTTCCTTGATCTTCTGGAACAGCGGCCGTTCCTTCCATTCCGCCAAAGAGATCCGGTCGGACTGTGTCAGGTCGCCTTCGAAATCAGTGCGGGCCTGCCGCGCCAGTTCTTCATCATGCACGACCGCGACCAATTCATTGTTGATCCTGCCGCTCCGCACGTCCATGTTCGCCGAACCGGCCACCACGATGTCATCGATGATCGCGAGCTTGGCATGCATCATGGCAGGGCGGTACTCCCAGACTTCCATGCCGGCGCGGAGCAGCCTGCCGTACAGGCCCCGTGCCGCCCAGCGTGCTACGGCCACGTCGCTCCTCTGGGAGAACAGGAGCCGCACGCGCACCCCGCGCAGGACGGCACGCTTGAGCGCCCGCAGGATCCTGCCGCTGGGGTAGAAATACCCCATGGCAAGATCGATGCTCCGGCCGGCCCCCCCGATGAGCTGGCGATAGGCACGCCGCACCGGATGCATGGGGTCCTCGGGGCCGCTCTCGAGGAAGCGCAGGCTGCCGGATTCCGACAGTTCAAGCTTTCCGCGCCCCTGACGAAGCGAGAGGACCACTTTGCGGAACGGCATCTCGGCCCGCGTCCACATCCGGTCAAAGGAACGCCTGATCCGCTTCACCTCGCTGCCGGTGATCTCGAAAGCATTGTCCCGCCAGGCCGTTTCGCTGCCGGAACCAAGGAAGTACTCGTCGGCAATGTTCACGCCGCCGATATAGGCTATGCAGTCGTCCACCAGCAGAAGCTTCCGGTGGTTTCGCAAAAAGAACATGCCGCGCGAGACCGGCCGGAACAGCCTCATCAAGCCGCCGGCGTTCCGCAACCCGTCCCAGAAGTCCTTCGGAAGGGACCACGAGCCCACGCCGTCCACCATCACCAGGACCTGGACGCCCCTTCTGGCCGCGCTCACCAGACGTTCTCTGAACTCCCTCCCCGTGCCGTCATCAGCGAAGATATACATTTCAAGCCCAATGAAGGCAGTGGCGCGATCGATGGCTTCGTGCATCGCGGGAAAGATCTCAGAGCCGTTCTTGAGCAGCCGTATCTTAGCCATAGAAATGATGACGAGCGATGGCCACAGAGGTCACCGGGGACACAGAGTGGCACAAAAGCTCACGTGTTCTCGAAGGTATACTCCACCTTTACCTTCATGTCCTTCCGCAGCGAGTGGTACACGGAACAGTACTTCTCCTGGGAAAGGGAAATTGCCCGTTCGATCTTCTTCGCCGTAAGGGCTGACCCGGTAACGGTGATGACCATGTCGATCGATGTGTAATACTGGGGCGGCGTGGGGTTCCGCTCGCCCATGATGTCCATCTTGTAGGACTTGATCCCGCATTTCATCTTCTGGAGGAACGAGACCATGTCGATCCCCATGCAGCCGGCCACGGACAGCAGCAGCGTCTCCGTGGGCGAACAGCCCCATTGCTGCTGGGCGTCATACTCCACCTCGTAGCCGCGGTTCGTGCGTCCGATGAAGATGAGCTCCTTGTCCCAGGTAAGCGTAGCTTTGTTGACCTGCGAAATCTTCGACTTGTAAGCCTCAAGCCCGCCCTCGAGTTCGTGAATTTCCTTTTCTTCGGTCATGACCACTCCTCTCTGTTCAAAGTGACTGTTAAGGGGCTTGCCCTGGTCATTCCATCTTCTCCCGGAGCAACCGCATCGCCTCTTCTTCCTTCCCCTCCTCCACTTTCAGCACATAGGTCTTGATGGCGGCCGGCTCCAGCCCGAGGGAGAACGAATCGTAGGTCGCCCGGATGCCCCGCGATCCGAGATAGCCGACCAGGTCCAGCATCAGGGAGTCATCGAATCCCTGGCCCGTATCCCCCCTAAGGACATCAATGAACGAAACGTCCTCAACACCGCCGGGCTCGTCAGGCGATCCTGTCTTCCAGGCATCACCGTATTCCCAGTCCTTGTCGTTTTCCTTATCTTTCACGTTCCACCCTGTCCTGCATCCAGGAGCTCAATATAAAATAGTGGCATCGGACTGTCAAACAAAAAGATGTACGTCCGACCGCCCGCAATCCTCAAGAGAGCTTCCTTATCCCTTTGAGAAGATGGTTGCGCAGGAATGGAAAATCGGCTACAATCGAAACACTATTTTACGGGAATATCCACCCGTTCCAGTGTCTGAGGAGGTTCCCTATGCGGATATTGAGATCCTTCAGCATATGCACTGCCCTGGCGGCAGTGCTGTCCCTTTCCTCCGCTGCCCCGGCGGCTGCGGCAGATCCCCCGTCACAGCCGGCGGAGATCGACTGCAATAAATGCCACGCCGGCCTCACGGTCAGGATCAAGGTCGTCCATGCCGCCGTCCAGATGGGATGCCCGTCGTGTCATACAGGCATTGCCGAAGCGAACAAGGTGCCCCACAAGAAGACCAATACGATCACCAGGGGCCTGTCGGCGGAACAGCCCGACCTCTGCTACGGCTGCCATGACAAAGCCAAGTTCTCGAAAAAGACCGTGCATGCCGCCGTCGGAATGGGTTGTACGGGCTGTCACAACCCGCACGCGTCGAATAACGGCAAGCTGCTTGTTGCCCCGGCTCCCGACCTCTGCTTCAACTGTCATGATAAGGCGGATTTCTCCCGGAAGAACGTCCACGCGCCCGTGGCGGGCGGTATGTGCCTGTCATGCCATGATCCCCACTCTTCCGACGATCCGGGTTTGCTCACCAAGGCGCTCTATTCCGTCTGCTTCGATTGTCACGACGGAGTCAGCAAGCAGCCCCACGCGATCGCCGGTTTTTCCCAGAAGGGCCACCCCATCGGACTTCCCAAGAAGGCGCGAAAAGGAAAAAAAGAGAGGCTGACGGACGTAAAGGACCCCAATCGGGAGGGCAAGCTGTTCTCCTGCGCCAGCTGCCATAATCCGCACAGTTCGGACAACGTAAAGCTCTTCCGGTACCCGGCAAAAAGGGCCATGGACCTCTGCTCGAACTGTCACAAGTATTGATCGGTCGTGAGGCCGGGCAAGACAGGTTATTATGACCAACCGGGAAAAGATCAGCATCATTACGAAGCGGCTGAAGAAGGAATACTCGGGCACTCCGTTGACCGCCCTGCGGTTCTCAACGCCCTTCGAACTGATGGTGGCCACGATCCTTTCAGCCCAGACCACCGACGTCCAGGTGAACAAGATCACGCCGGGCCTGTTCAAGAAGTACACAAGCATGGAAGCCTTCGCCAAGGCGAAGCCGGAGCAGATCGCGAAAGACATCAATTCCGTCAATTTCTTCAACAACAAGGCAAAGAGCATCCACAAGGCCGCAGTCATGCTCCTGGAATCCTTCGGCGGCACGGTCCCCCGCACCATGGAAGAGCTCGTCACCCTGCCCGGCGTAGCGCGCAAGACCGCGAACATCGTCCTTTCCAGCGCCTTCGGGATCAACGAAGGCATCGCCGTCGACACCCATGTGAAAAGACTTGCCTTTCTCCTCGGCCTCACGAAGCACACCGACCCCGTCAAGATCGAGCAGGACCTGATGGCCATGGTCCCGCAGAAGGAATGGGGCAACTTCTCCCACCTGCTGATCTACCACGGCAGGGCCGTCTGCCAGGCCCGGAAGCCGCAGCACGACAAATGCGTGCTCTTCGATATCTGCCCCTCCCGAAATATCTGATAATCCAGTCATAGAAAATCTACGGAAAGCATATGTTCTCGCAAAGACGCCAAGCTCGCAAAGAAAGACCAATGTAATGGCAGTTTAGCCAAGTTAAAAGATTTCCTTTGCGTACTTTGCGGCTTTGCGAGAGACGCCCTTTGACCTTATCCTTTTCGTTCAGCTTTACGCCGTCCAGGTGTATAGTACAGCAGTAGTACAGCAGTAATATTTCCAGCGAGGTGTTATCCATGTCTCAGAACGAAAAACCGCTTCCCAAGCCACCGTCAACACCCTTCACCCGCAAGAGGGCCGGTCAGCACAACGATGAGCAGGAGCCCCTCACGGCCGATCGTATGGCCCAGGCGATGGCGGAAGGCAAGCTCGATGAGTTCCTCCAGCAGGAGATGCCCGACAACGAAGCCGCCAGAAAGATGGCCGCCATGATGATGGGAATGACGGGGATGATGCCGATGGGAGGCCCGCAAATGACTCCGCCAGTTCCATCTCCGGAACAACTGTCGCCTGAAATGCTCGCGGCAGAGCAGATATCTCCACCGGGAGAGGTGCCTGAGGATGTGAGAAGGGCCATCGGAAGCGGAGATGTCAAAGGTCTCAAGGAACTGCTTCGACGGGAATATCTCAAGCGAACGCCCGGAGCAACGTTCGAAGCGGGCGAAGAAGCCGCTGCGCCACCGCCATCTCAGCCGTCCGGCATGCCGACTATCGACAAGGAATTGATCGACGCAATGATCGAGATAGCGAAGGAAAACAGCGTCACGATGGACTGGCTGATCCTGAGGGCCATCAAGGTCTATGTTGAGGAGTACCGGAAGACGGGGAAGCTGTGACTCCAGGAAGTGAATGTCTAGGTTTTAACGCTGATAAATTTAGGCTTGCAATCAGTTCTCTGTTCAGATAAATTTATTAACAGAGGAGATTAAGTATGAAGATTGATATCGAGAAAGAGGATGACGGGCGCTGGATCGCCGAAGTTTCCGATCTCCCTGGCGTTTTGGCTTACGGAAAGACCCGTGAAGAGGCCATCGCCAAGGTTGAAGCGCTTGCTCTACGAGTGATCGCGGACCGAATAGACCATGGCGAAACCATCCCGGAACTCGATGAACTCTTCGCGGTCCCTGCATGAGCCAATGGCCTTCCACGAAAGCCCGCACCGTACTTGCCGCTCTTCTTCATATCGGCTGGTCAATCAAACGAGAGACAGCCGGTTCCCACCGAGTTCTTTCACGGCCAGGATGGCCTGACTACGTATTCGCCTTTCACGATGGAATAGAAATCGGCCCCCGTATGCTTGCCCGTATTGCGAAGAAGACGGGCCTCCGCCCTGACGACCTTTGACTCAGTGGTGAAGAGCGCGACATCCCTTATGTCGGAGTAGTGAGTCCGCCTCAAGTTCGTAGGTTGGGCAAAACGGTTCATCTTGTACAAATGGTTACAGTAGAATCTGTTGTGCGGAGCAGAACTGCTTAATCTACTAGCTGTAACTGTGTTCTGGCATGTGCCTTGCTAAACTCGATAATACCGGGTTAGCTTACATATACAAAGGAAGATATTATGGATGATGCCCGTCGTTTTCTTCGCTATGTCTTGCCCGGAGTTGCTTTTGCGATCCAGACATGCATACTGCTTGCTCTATTACGGCCCGACCTGATTCCTACAGCGCTCAGTTTATTTGGCAAAGAGTCGGCTTTAGGTGCTGTGGTAGGTGCTCTTTTTGTAACGGGCGGCCTCGGTTACCTATTTAGCGTCATCCACCACACAATTCACTGGCGTCAGTCTGCCTCAACGATCGACCATAGAGAGAATATCAAACGTCTAGCGGCAGAAGGCTTGATTCAGCCGAAAGATGTGCCCAACAAGATGAACCGCGAAGATGCCTGGGTACTCACCTCAATTCTTTGGTATGAAAATAGGACAGAAAATAAGCTCATCGAAGGCGCAGATGAAAACGCGCGCACATTGACCGATTTAGCCCACATGCTTGGAACTACCAGAGTGGCTAGTGCGCTTGCGCTCATTTTCGCCTATATCATTGCAGCCGCAATGAGCAGTTTCTCGTTAGAAATCGAACCGATTCTTCGCTTCTTTGCCGCTTTAGTTCTTGGTCTTTTCGTGTATTGGGTTACTAGCGCCAGCTATCAGCGCACATCGCGTTTTGCGAATAGGGTTATTGATGGAGTTCTCTATAATGCCCTGCAGTATGCAAAACAAAGCCCCGGTCCAGATAAAGGGAAAAGTCCATAATTATCTGAGTTGGATCATTAGGCCTAACCACGCCGTCGAGAGGGTCGCTAAAAACGCGCCCCTCACGGCGGCGTTGAAGGTGTAGGAAAAGTCATTTTGGGGAACAGCTAGGGGGAACAGCTAGGGGACGTTGTTGCTATTTAATACTTCTTGACAACTTTACGGTTTTTACTATACTGCCCTCATGCCCCGCCAAGCCCGACTCGACGCACCAGGTGCCCTTCACCATATCATGGTTCGGGGCATCGACAAAACCGACATCTTCAGAGACGATCAGGATAGAACGCTCTTCCTTAATCGGCTCGGGCTCACTGTCAATGTCGGCGATAACGCCGTATACGCCTGGGCGCTGATGCGGAATCATGTACACCTCCTCTTCAGGAGCGGCAAGAGCGGCATTTCCGGCACCATGAGGAAGCTCCTGACCTGGTATGCACAGTACTTCAACCGCCGACACAAGAGAACGGGTCACCTGTTTGAGAACAGGTATAAGTCCATTCTTTGTGACGAAGACAATTGCCTCCTCGCCCTCGTTCGCTACATTCACCTCAATCCCTTGCGGGTAAAAGTCGTTAAAACCATCGAGGAGCTTGACCGTTATTCATGGACAGGACATCAAACGATCATCGGCAGAGCAAAACATCCCTGGATGGACGTGGATACCGTCCTTGCTCAGTTTGCCGGCACGCGGAAAAAGGCGATAAACGAGTACAGACGGTTTGTCCGTGAAGGAGCCGGTCAGGGCACGGTAAAAGAGCTGACCGGTGGAGGCCTCGTTCGAAGTCAGGGAGGGTGGTCCCAGGTGCTGTCGAATCAACGGAGAGGGAAAATAGAAGAATTCGATCAGCGAATCCTGGGAGGAGGAGACTTTGTTCATCAGGTCCTTAAAGAAGCAGAAGAACGCCAGTTGCGGCAGATCAAACACCAGCGCACGGGGAAAACGCTTCAGAAGATCATTGAAGAGGAATGTCGAAAGGGCGGCATCAGCCGAACGGAGTTGCAGGGCGGTGGACGACGGCGCGCTGTTAGTGGAATTAGGTCGACAATAGCGCTCAGAGCTCGGGATGAGCTGGGATCATCGGCTGCCGCGGTCGCAAGAGAAGTTGGGGTAAGCACTTCGGCGATAACAAAAGCCATGGCAGCGGCTGAAAAGGAAGAGACCCAAGGCAGGTAGTATCAATTAGCAACAACGTCCCCTACTGTCAACGATAAAGGCAAAACGGAACATACGAATCCATGGCATCTCTTTTGACGAGGCCAGCACAGCATTCAGTGATACGATGTCATCGACAATCTTCGACCCGCTCCATTCCACCGATGAAGACCGCCTGATCCTCATCGGCAGCTCGCATCAGAATCGGTTATTGGTTGTCGTGCATACGGAGCGGGGTGATAAAATACGTCTTATCAGTGCGAGAAAGGCGACAAAACATGAAAGAGAAACCTATGAAAAAAATGCAAAAAGACCCAGGCATGCTTGAAGAGTACGACTTCAGCAAAGGAATTCGCGGAAAATATGCGAAGCGGTATGCTGCGGGCGCCAACGTAATCGTGATTGAACCTGATGTCGCAAAATATTTCCCCGATCACGATTCCGTCAATCAAGCCCTCCGCTCCCTTTCCGCCATCATCAAACATCAGAAGAAGCCGACCAAAGTCACCGCCTAAGAAATTCCAACCACGCCGTCGAGAGGGTCGCTTAAGACGCGCCCCTCACGGCGGCGTGTTATTCTTTTCTCAAATACTCCTGAACCTGCTTCTTGATCTCCAGATGATGCACCGGGATGTTCGGCACGTCCTTGTTCCCGGGAACCGCCAGGACGTGAAGGAACGCCGGTCCTTTCCGCTGTTCCTTTATCTCTGCGATCAAATCCTGTTCCCCCGCCACTTTGACCGTATTCCTGAAACCGAATCCCCTTGCAACCTGTTCAAGATCGACGCAGGACCCGGCGAGCGTCGGCTGGTTCCCTGTCGAACCGTATGCGCCGTTGTCGATGGCGACGATCGTGAGATTAGCGGGTGAAGCAAATGCAGTTGTCGCGAGCGTGCCTGGGTTCATGAGCAGGCTGCCGTCGCCGTCGATGACGACCACTTCTTTCCTTGATGAGAGAGCGATGCCTAAGCCGATAGGCGTGGCCATGCCCATGCTGCCGAGCATATAGAAGTTCGACGGCTGGTGCCTGACCGCGTACAGTTCCTTGGACGGCCAGCCGAGATTGCTCACCACGACCTTCCCTTCCAGGTATGGCGCGATAAGCTTGATGATATCGTACCGTGTCAGGAACGGCGACATGGCCGTTCCCTGGGTCCATCCCTTCACTTCGCACTCCGCACTCCGCACTCCGAACTCAGAACTCCCTGCACTGCACTCCGACCCTTCCCACACCACCGGGCTCATCAGGAACGCGTGGATGCTGTTCGTATTGTAGGCCCGCTCCAGCCCCCGCTCAACAAGGGCAAGCTCATCCCGGGTATTGATCTCCGAGAACGCGATGCCCGCCCCTGCAAGCATCCCCGGAAGCCTGCGGCCCATGGGGATCTGCGCCTCGATCTTCTCCTGATAAATGCCCCTCCGGCTCACGAAGATGGACAGCGGCAGCTCATAGAACTGTGTGAGGGAAAGCAGGGCATTGATCATGTTCCCCAGACCGGAGCTCTGGACGAACAGTGCCGGCCGCCTGCCTGCCAGCGCGGCGCCTGCACAGATGCCCACGCCCTCCTCCTCCCTTGTCAGCGGGAGATGGGGGAAGGTCCCGCCGACCATCTCGAGCAGGACCTTGATCTTCTCGCAGGGAAGCGACGCGGTGAAGTCCACGCCATTCCGCTTCAGCGCGGCTATGAGCTCTTCTTCAGGACGGGGCACAGCAGCTCCTCGATCTCTTTTTCGGTGATATTCTTGGAGACCAGCCGCGGTTCGATGCACGGCACCTTCTTGTCCTTGTCCAGCATCTTTTCGCCGCCGCCGGTGATGTTCAGCAGCACCAGCTCGTCGGGCTTGACCGCGCCCGCATTCACCGCCTGCTGCAGCGCGGCGACCGACACGCCCGCGGCCGGCACGATGTCCGCCCCTTCGGTGCGCTGGAACAGGTCCATTGCCGCGTAGACCTCTTCGTTCCGGACACCGTGCATGCTGCCTTTCGTTGCGGTGAGCGCGTCGAACACTCCGCCCGCGATGCTGTAGGCCGGATAGCGCGTCGACAGCACGCGCGTTGTGATCTGCGGGATCAGGTCCGGGGAGAGGTCAGCCTTCGCGAGCGTCCGCTCCTTCCGCGCCCAGGCCCTGGCCATCGGCGCGAAGGGTTCGTTCTGGCCGAGGTGCAGGACCGGCAGGCGCGGCCCGAATCGTCCGTCCGCCAGGAACCGCTCGGCCATCTCCCATACACCGACGGCCCCGGCGCCGCTGCCCACGGCCTGGAAATACCGGTCCGGAAGCCGCTTCATGACCGAAACGGCCTCGAGCAGCACCAGACCAAGGCCATCGCGCTTTGCCACGTTCTTCACGCCGCCCTCGAAGGGAAACCCCGTCACCCGCGCGATCCGGCGCGCAACATCGATCGAATCCGAATAGTCCCCATCGGCCACGGCAACCGTGGGCACGCCCGTGGAATGCCTGAGATACCACATCTCGGACAGGCACATGCGCGGCACGATGATGACCGCGGGATAGCCCGCAAGCGCGGAGAGATGAGCGAATGCGCGGGCCGTGTTCCCCGCAGAGGCGACGATCAGGCCTTCAACACCGTTCTCCCGGGCATTCTGGAGCACGACTGCGGCCTCGAACTCCTTGAAGGTGCAGGTTTCGAGAAACGCCCCTTTCTCAGGCCAGTAGCCGTTGAAGGCGATGTACAGGTTCTCGAGCCCCAGATGCACAGCCAGCCCGCGGGAACGGTACACGACCGGGCCGGGCTGCACCAGGTCGGGGTTGTGCACGGGCAGCCAGTTGAAGCGCCAGACCCCCTCTCCGCCCTGTTCGGAGAACCGGGCATGGTAATCGGTCACCAGGAGCGCATCGGCGCAATGCTCGCAGAAGGCGCAGTAGGAGTTCTCAAGGACCTTGCCGCACTTCCTGCATTTGATGGAAAAATGGCTCATGGTTCATCGGAGAAGGCAAGAAGGTAGGAAGGTGGGAAGGTAGGAAAGATCCGGCCTCTCAACTTCCGATCTTTCTCACCCTCTTAACCTCCCACCTTCTCACCCTCGTTCTCTTTCAGCAGCTCCGCCACCAGTTCCATGATGTCGGTGATCCGGATCTGCCTGTCATGCCCCTGCATCGCCTCGTTCACCTTGGCGTAGCATGCCGGACAGGACAGGATCAGGCGGTCTGCCTTCTTCTCGACCGCCTCGTCGATCGTTTGCCTGCCCATCTTGATCGCGTTCTCGTGGAACACCTTGCGCGCCGCTCCGCCCGAGCCGCAGCACCGCGAGTTCAGGCCGTTCCGCTCGAACTCGAGCAGCGTGATCCCGGGGATGCTCCGAAGCACTTCGCGGGGCTCCTCGATCACGCCGACGCCCCTGCTCAGGTAGCAGGGATCGTGGTAGATCACCCGTTCGCGAAGCTCCTTGTTCAGCTTCAGTTTCCCGGCCCTGATCGACGAAGCGACATACTGCGAGATATGCCGGATCGCGAAGGGCAGCGCCTGCCCGTAGATCGCCGGCCAGTCGCGAGACATGATGTTCACGCAGCAGGGACAGGAGCAGACGAGCGTCCTGACACCGCGTGCGCGATAGCCTTCCACGAGACGGTCGACCAGTTCCTTGAGCAGATCGTGCTGGCCCGTGATGAAGAGCGGGAATCCGCAGCAGACCTCTTCCTCCGGCGGCAGCATGGTGAAGGGCTCGCCGATGGCGCCGAGAACGAGCGCGTCGCCCCGCACCATGGGCTGCGCCTCGTACGCACCGGTGCATCCGGCATAGTAGGCCATGTCCGCCTTCTCCGCGACAGCAACGTGTTCAGGGAACCAGGGACGGTAGCGGTCATTGGCCGGTTTGTCGTAGGGATTGCCGCTGTTCTTCACCACCTTCGGCAGGTTCGCCTGGACGCCGATGGGCCCGAGCCCGCGTTTCACCATCTCCTTCCGGAGCGCCGGCCAGAGCCGCTGCGTGAATATGCCGACGGGGCAGTTCTGGCCGCAGGCGCCGCAGGTCGTGCATTCGTACACGGCCCTGGCGAAGTCGTCCAGGAGCTTGCGGTTCGCCTCGCCCGGCCCGAAGAGCCTGGCCTTGAGCCCGTCCGTCGACCGGATGAGCTCGCGGAACATGCGGATCTTCTCGGGAGGGGAGACCGATGGGTTGCCGGTCACATCCTGCACCGGGCAATGCTTCAGGCACTCGCCGCATTGGGTACAGGCGTCGATCTCCAGCATCTGGCGCGACGAAAGCTCTTCGGTGAAGGACCGTTCATTTTTCATGCAAAACACCAAGCCGGTTTAAACACGGGTCCCGCTTCGCGGGACACACAGAGGAACACAGGACGGGAACCTCGTAACGCATGCGTTGGTAACCGTGTGCGACGAAGTCGCCTGTGGTTATACATCCCCTCCCGGTTCGTGCATCACCTGCGGCAGGCCCAGGTCCCGCCTCCTGGCCTCCAGCATCACCAGCGGAGCGGTGACGATGTGCGTGGGCACGAGCGCGACCAGCGCCAGGACCAGAACGAGATGCGTCGGGAACAGCACGCCCGCCGGCATCGGCGCGGGCGTGAAGGACAGTATGCCAAGCGCGAAGTACTTCACATCCACAAGATCCGGTTTGAAGAACGCGTGCATCAGCACCCCGCTGCCGCTGATCGCCAGGATCAGGGCAAGGAGGATCATGTTTGACGGCGATGAGTACCTTTCCCGCTCGCTGCAGGAACGGACGACAAAGATGTACACCAGCGAGAAGGGCAGCACGTAGCCGGCGATCAGGCCCGGGAGCTGCAGGTCCCCTACCCACCTCGGTACGGGGTCCAGGAAGTAGCGCAGGTGGCGCAGCGTCACGAGCAGGAACGTCCCATGGAACAGGTACTCGCCGAACCAGAGCGTCGGGTTTACTTTTAAAAGCCGCCAGAACAGGACCACATCGCGCACCGTCAGCACCCACGTGGCGATCGTCGACGGTCTCCGCGGCAGGAAAGCCACCGGGTCCTCCGTCCGGCTGCGCCACCAGGCCAGCGTGTGCAGAAAGAACCGTATCCAGAACGCGGCATACACGCCGTACACCGCAATGATGATCATCGTTCCCATGGCCGTCCGTTTCCGAAGAGATGCTGCCCGTTAAACACATCATACCACATCAGCCTCGTACGGTCTAAGGGGAAGGGCGCCGTCATTTCTCCCTGATGAACTCGATCCGCACGTCCTTCGGCACGTTCATGCCCGCTTCCGTCTCGATGGCCTTCAGGATGGCGGAAGGCACCGGGCAGGCGACATGCTTGAGGTGCTTCGCAGCCGACAGGTAGACCGGATTGTCGCGGAAGCCCGTGAGCGTCACCCTCTGGTCCACCGTGGAGATATCGGCAAGCATCTTCTGCACCATCTCGCAGGGCGTGTCCAGGAACAGGGCTATCTTCTTTTCCTTTCCCTTCTCGGCCTTTATGGTGACCGAAAAGCCGCATGCACCCGAGTTGACGACGACCGTTGTCATGTCATTCCCTGCCTCCCATCGATTTCGCTGACGGAAGAAGGGCGGGAAGGAACAACGTTCGGGGGAACGCCTTCCCGCCCCTGCCGCCTCAACTTACCACCGGGAGGGAGTCCGCGGTGATAATCCTTGGTTACAGCATGTATGCAAAACAGGACCAATTCATCGTTCCTTGACCTGAGATCAAGGACGACCAAAACAGGGTGGACGATCGATCATAGCTGCTTCATGCCTCGATGGAAGGCAGATACCCTATCCTGAGGCAGCCCCAGTGACGCTCTCTGAACGCAATGGGGCTTGCCACGTCGACGACAAGCTGGCCGCCTGCTTCAATGGGCCGGCGGAAGGCCTGGCCGATGAGCTTCGGCGACCGGGCCCCCTGCTGCGAAACGGCATCCTTCATGATCACGCCCGTCCTGGCCGGCATGACATGGACCGGCATGAACCCGTTCCGGTCCATGGCGACCACGTAGAGGGTATTCCGGTGCGCAGCGGACCACTCCTTGAGCCTCGGAAGCACCGCCGTGCCGAAATACGCCGAGGCGCGGTTCTCGAAACGGTCTCCTTCGATCCGCTTGTAGTTCTCGTCGAACAGGTCCTCCATGCCGACCTTTCCGGCTGTCAGGTCGGCCAGCACCATCTCCCGGAACCGCGCGGCGGCGGTCCCGAGGAATTCCTCGGCCCTCCGGTCGTTGTCGTCCAGCCTGAACGCGCACAGGTGCGAATAGATATCCATGGTCCCGCGGGCCACCGCCTCTCCGGACCGTGCAATGCGTTCCGCCAGCGACCGCGCGTTGTTCGCGTGGAGGGAGACTTCCGTCATGTTCGAGGACACGTCAGCCGCGATCGTGGACGCCTTTGACGTGATCTGGCGGAGCGACTCGTCGGTGGCCTGGGCCTTCGTGATGCTCTCCGCCACGATGGCCAGGGTGGCCTCCATGTTCATCAGCGAATCCTCGGCCTTTTCCTGGATCACCTCGAGGGTGCCCGCGATCTCCTTCGTGTGCTGCGCGGTGCGGTCGGCAAGCTTGCGGACCTCGCCGGCGACCACGGCGAAACCGCGGCCTTTCTCGCCGGCCCGAGCAGCCTCAATGGCCGCGTTCAGCGCAAGGAGATTCGTCTGACGGGCGATCTCGCTGATGACCTTGATGAAGCCGGCGATGTCCTTCGATGCCTGGGACAGCGCCTTGTTGGTGTCGGCCCAGGTCGATATCTGGAGAGAGAGTTTTTTTACGCTTTCCAGAGAGGAATCCTGGTGCGCCACAGTGACATCGCCGGACCGCGCGTTCCCTGCGGTCTTGTTCACGGTCCGGGCGATCTCGGCAACGATGGTCGCCATCTCACCCATGGACGCGGCCACCTGTTCGGCCAGCGCCCCCGTCCGGTCGGCGGCCTCCACCATCTCGCCGGCGTCGTGCTTGACGCTGTCGGATATACGCGTCTGCTCGAAGCCCCGCGCGAAAAGATGCTTGAGCGACGCGCCGACCTCGTCAAGCAGGACATTGATGCGGACGGCCATCCCTCTTCGCATCCCGGCAAGACGATTCACCGGGAACCGTATGCCCAGGTCCGGTCTTCCGGCCTGCGCATCGTCGGCGCCTGTCCGGCGATATCTGCGAAGGGCCGCCACGACTGCGATGATGGCGAGCGCAAACGACCCTGCTACCGCAATGCCAGCGCCCATGCTGCCTCCTGAGCAAGAGACCCGGTACCGCGATCAATCATCACCTGAAGGGAATCCACAGTGACAATTCTGAAACCATAATCTTTGACACGGATCAAAGCTGATGAACACCGGATAAAGGCGGATAGATCAAATGCCTGATCATGCCTCTTCCGAAGTAAATCCGCCGCTATCTGTGTCAAAGGTTCTTTTGCTAATTTATTCCGCAATTCACAATCCGAAATCCGCAATCAGATCATCCCTTTATCTCAACCGCGCTCCCCTTCTTTGCGAGGAGCTCCTTGAGGTTCGGGAACTTGTCCTTCATGTGCGGGATGTGCATGGCCTGCATGAATTCCTTCTCGAACGCCGGGTCCGTGGCGATCTCGACGAACTCGACCCACCGCGCCCGCTCGTTCGCTTCAACACGCTTGCCGCGGTTCAGGAGCGCCATGCGCGATCCGTCGCCTGCCGCGTTGCCCACGGCATAGACCTTGTCGATAGGGCAGTCCGGGAACATCCCGAGCGTCATGGACGCCTCGCGGTCGATATGGCTCCCGAAGGCGCCTGCCAGGATCACCCGGTCGAGCTCGGTGAAGCCGAGCCGCTTCATCATGAGCTTCGCGCCGGTGTAAAGGGCGCCCTTGGCGAGCTGGAGCGCCCGCACGTCGCCCTGGGTGATCGTGATGTCCTGCCCGATAGAGGTCTCCGACGCCCAGGCAAGCACGTACTCCGGCTTGCCGTCGGCATCCTTCCGAACTCGATTTGTGCCCAGGTCCATGACGAACCGGCCGCTCTTGTCCACGATCCCGGCCATGAACATCTGGGCGACGACCTGGATGATGGCCGAGCCGCAGAGGCCCTTGGCGTCCACCTTTTCGATATGGGTGTGCCAGTCCGCCTTGCCGATGACCTTGTAGCGCGGCTCGCGCGTCTTCGGATCGATCTCGACCGTCTCGATGGCGCCGGGGGCGGCACGCATGCCGAACTTGATCTGCGCGCCTTCGAAGGCCGGGCCGGTGGCGCAGGACGTGGAGCAGACCTTGATCCTGTTACCCATGAGCAGCTCGCCGTTCGTGCCGATGTCGATGATCAGCACCTTCTCGTCCTGGTTGTACGGTTCTTCGGCGATCAGCACGCCCACGTTGTCGGCGCCCACGAAGCCCGCCTCGATGGGCAGTACGTGGATATATCCCGCGGGATTCATCTTGAGCCCCAGGTCGCGCGCCTTGATGTCGAGCGAGCTCTGGACCGCGGGGATAAAGGGCGAGCGGCCGATGTACTCGGGGTTCAGACCCAGGAAGATGTGGTGCATGGCCGTGTTGAACACGATCGTGAGATCGTCGATGAGATGGCCCGGGTTCGGGCCGTCCTTCCTGATCTCGGTCACCACGCGTTCGATGATCTCGTTCAGGCCCTGGATGATGGCCTTCTGCATGGTCTCGAGGCCGGTTCCGGGATTGCTCATGGCGTAGGTGATGCGCGACATCACGTCCTCGCCGTAGGGTACCTGGGGGTTCATCATGGATTCGGTGTTCACCACCTTGCCCGTGCTGAGGTCCGTGAGGTAGCCCACGCAGGTCGTGGTGCCGATGTCCACGGCAAGTCCGTACGTCGCCTCGACGAACCCCGGCTCCGCCTTGATGATCTCCTTGTCCATCCAGACCGTGATCGTGGCCTTCCATTCCCCTTTGCGCAGCACGTCCTGGAGGTCCTTCAGGACCAGATAGTCGAAGGTCAACCCCTTGAGTCCATAGTCGTCCTCAAGGAACTTGAGCACGCGCTCCCAGTCTCCCGTGGTCATGTCATGGAGCGTCGGTGGGACCAGGTCCACGTTGTACTTCTTCACGGCCGGGTCGAGCCTGATCGTGAGCTCCTTGGCCGCCTTGCGCACGACCTGCTTGCCGGCGCGCGAACGCTCGGGAACGAACACCTTGATGTCGCCGCGGACCTCGGCCGTGCAGGACAACCGGATGCCGGGCCCGTCCTCGGGTTTGATGTGCTTCTTTTCCGCCTCGGTCAGCGGCGAGAGGTGGGCCATGCCCGAGTCGATGTTGTCCTTCTCGAAGTAGCCTTCCTCGATCCTGACCTTGCACTTGCCGCAGACCTTCTTGTTGCCGCAGAGCCCTTCGATGTCAACGCCCAGGGACTGGGCCGCCTCGAGGATGGTCCTGCCTTCCTCGATCTCGCCGCGCCTGCCCGATGGCTGGAATATCACTTTATGTTTCTTCGCCATGCAATTCCTCCATGATTAATAAATTCAATATCTACCACAGAGGTACAGAGAAAGATCTTTTTTGACAGGATAACAGGATCTACAGGATCAACTGGTCTAAAGACATGAGATCCGATCTTATCCTGTTATCCTGTCAGAGGTTATCTTCATTTCCCCGTGTCACCGTGTCGGTTATCGTTTGTCTTTCTCCCATACGGGCAAATATTGATGCACAGCCCGCAATTGGGCTTGCCCGCGGTCTGCCGCTTGCTCGTCTTGTGGCTTCTGCAGGCATTAAGCCTTACCAGCTCGACGAAGGGCGAAGACCGCGACCATTCGGACCCCGTGATGGCCCTCGAGGGACAGTGCTCGATGCAGAGCCTGCACTCGCCGCACCGGCAGTGCTCGATCGGCACATCCGGCCGGAGCTGCGCATCGGTCAATACCGTGGCCAGAGACAGCCGCGGCCCGTGCTCGGGGTTGATGAGCAGCCCGTTCTTCCCGATCCAGCCGAGACCCGCGGACGTGGCAGCCATCTTGTGGTTGGACAGGGAGTAGAGCTTCGAAACGAACGTGCCCTTCCTGCGGTCCGAATCCGGCGGAATGACCAGGGTCCTGTGCCCCCGTGCTTTCAGGAACCGTGCCGCCCGCTTCTGGAGCTTCACGAGCAGCAAGAGCGTGTCCTCGTTCAGCTTCCGGTCCACGCCGATGGACACCGCCCGGTCCAGATGGGCGATCTCCCCGCTCAGGTACCCGCGGAGGCCGGCGATCCCCACGACCGTCGCGCCGTGGTCCAGCAGCTCCCGCTTCAGCGACGTCTTCATCTGGCCTTTTTGGCTTCCACCTCATCCTTCATCTTCTTGAGGGACTCGATCATGTTGATGGCGTCCTTCAAGGCGTTGGTCGCGTCCTTGGCATACCCGTCGGCGCCGTACTTGTCGGCAACGTCCTGGGACACCGGCGCGCCGCCGATCATGATCTTGACGTTCGGGTTCTTGGTCCGCAGGTCGTCGATCACCTTCTTCATGCCCGTCATGGTCGTGGTCATCATGGCCGAGAGGCAGACGAGGTCGGAGTCGGTCCTGAGCTGCTCCTGCACGAACTTGTCGAGCGGCACGTCCCGGCCCAGGTCGTAGACCGTGAAGCCCGCCACGTCGAACATCATTTTCACGATGTTCTTGCCGATATCGTGCACGTCGCCTTCCACCGTCCCGATGACGACCGAACCCTTCACGCCGAGGTCCAGCTGCTTCACGTGGGGCTTCAGGATGTCCAGGCCCGCATAAAGCGCGTCGGCGCACATGAGCAGTTCGGGCACGAAATACTCCTGCGCCTCGAACATCTTCCCCACTTCCACCATGCCGCTCACGAGCCCGTTGAAGATGGCGTCGTTCGCTTCCATGCCCACGTCCAGCGCTTCCTGGGAAGCTTCCTTGGCCGTGTCTTCGTCGTACTGTATCACCGCGGTCCGCAGCTTCGCCAAAAGCTCTTTTTTCTTTTCATCCGTAACCATAGGATCACCTCCGGTAATTTTTGACTTCATCCATCATGGCCTTCATGTTGTCCGGCGGAACGGTCGGCCAGATGTCGCAGCCGGGCCAGACCGCGCTCACGCCGTCATCCATGCATTTTTTGATGGTCTGACGCACCAGGTCCGGCGTGCCGGCCACCAGCACGTTGTAGGGATCATAATTCCCGAAGACCAGCGCCTTGGGGCCGAGTTTCTTGCGCGTCTCGGCGACATCGTTCTTCTGGTCCACGCTGATGGCCTTGGCGCCGCTTTCGGCCATGAACGGGACGATGTCGTTCGTCTTGCCGCAGATGTGGAGCACGCTCGGCACCGTGATCTTCTCGAAGATCTTTTTGAGGTACGGCAGGATCAACGTCTTGAACACGCGGGGGGAGAGCACGTCCGACGTCGCCCCCATTTCCCGCACCGTGATGAAGTCCACGCCGGCCTTCTCATACTCCCGCGCCACCTGGATGATCGCGTCAGCCATCTGGTCGAGCAGTTTTCCGATCTTGTCCGGCTTCTTGAAGGACAGCTTCAGCAGGTCGTTCAGTTCCATGATCTGGCCGGCCAGCGTGAAGGGTCCGAGCACGTAGGAGCCGACAGGCGCTTCGCCGCCGATGTCCTTCTTGAGCATCTTGATGACCTCCACCATGAGCGGCACCCTGCCCCGCCCCGTGAGGCCGGCCGGGACCACCAGGTCCAGTCCGGCCTCGCTGTGGATCAGTTTTTTCTTGATCGTGGGGTACAGCAGGTCCTCGGAATGGGCATAGACATTGATTTCGCATCCCATTGCCTCTGCCTCGATGCAGAGGTCGAAGGGCGCCACGCCGCATTCGAAGCCGAACAGCTTGTAGGTAGACGCCGCGGCCGCGGCCATCATCTTCGCGTCGAGATGCGTTGCGGCGAAATTCTGCCCCAGCTTCTTGAGGCCCTCGGTCGTCACGTTGCCCATGCCGCTGAAGCAGGGCGGCCGGTCGATCTCCTCTCCGGCGAACATCTTCAATACCCGTTCTCGTGCGTTCATCGTTGCCATGCAACCTCCTTAAAATATCAATTGCGAATATCACGATTCAAGATCACTACCTCAACGCTTAACCACAGAGGCACAGAGACACAGAGAATGAAAATTCATGATGTTCGTCTTGGGTTTCCGCTGTGCCTCAGTGTCTCTGTGGTGAAGGTCTTTCATTTTCTCGCCGCCCCCACCGTCAGCTTGCCCAGGAACTCGCCGAAATATTTCCTGATCGGCAGGTCCGGGTTGTCGGGGATCCGTTTCGTCTCGTCGTAGAGCAGCGTCGAAAGCAGGATATGGCCGGCAGCCACCGCCGGGAAGATGCGCGGGGCCGTAACGATGGGACCGTAGAAATTGAAATCGCTCCAGATCACCGATGCCATGCCCTGGACGAGGGCGTCCATGGCCTTGAACCCGTCCAGGCTCCAGATGGTCTTCGCCTCTTTCCACATGTGCGTGCCGTTCGAATACGCGCCGCCGCAGGGCAGTCCGAGCTTCTCCTTGATGATCCGGTTGGCGGCGAGGGAGAAAGACGTGGCCGGCATGTTCATGACCGAGGTGTCGACGATGACGGTCTCGAAATCCCCCGCGCCCTGATCGAGCAGCTTTTCGAGAGATTTCAGGCGCCCCGCCGGCGTCTGGTCCTGGTCGTCAAAGGCCTGGACGACCACGTGCCTGATCCCGAGGTCCTTGAGCTTCTGCACCTGGCCTTTGATGTCCTTGTCCCAGGGCGTGATGCTGTTGTACAGGAACTTGTCCTGGAGGCCCAGCTTGGCAACATACTCCGTTGCCTCGGCCCGCTTCTCGGCGACCCACATGTCGATGCCGAAGGGCATGGCGGTCGTCTCGCGGTAGAAATCGATGTAGATCTTCGCCTCTTCAGCCGAGTTCGCCACCATGGCCACCATGGACGGGATGCCCGTGGAGGCGGACAGCTCTTCCTGCTTCTTGATCAGTTCGACCGCTTTCGGCCGGTCGAAGTTGCCTTTCCGGTCCGTGACGATCCGGTCCTTGTTGTGGAACATCGACGCGATCAGCAGCGGCGGGTTCTCCCCCGCCTGGCCGCCGACCTTGATCTTGTCTATGGTGAAGACCTTCTGTTCCCGGTTGAATCGAAACATCGTTTACCCTCTTTTCTGAGACTTACTAGTCAAATGCTTTAACACGAATTTCACGAATATTCACGAATGTCACTAATAAAGGCCGGGTTTTCATTCGTGTGATTCGTCTCATTCGTGTCATTCGCGATAGAGCCGTAAGCTTTTTTCTGATATTATTTTTAATAATGTCATTATGAGTCCGAAAGAACGGGGGAGCCTTCGAAACGCTCCCCCGATAATCAGAGTTAGAACACCCCGTGGTCGAACTTGGGCTGCGGGAGGTACTCCCACTTCTCGCCCTTCTTGTACTTGGTCTCGATGTCGAGGCACTTCAAGGCATACTCAAAGGCATAGGGAATGCCCGGTCCGCCGGGCACAAAGCCCGCGAGGATCATGCCGACCGATGCCGCTTCGAAGATCTCCATCGTGGTCGCGCCGGCATTGATCGCCGGGATCACGTGGATGATGCACCGGGGCGAGCAGTAGGCCACGCCGCCCGACATGAACATCAGTTCCTTCACCTTGCGGGAAAGGGCCCCGTCGGCGAAAATGCTCGCGTAGAAATCAGCGAAGGTCCTGCCCGGTTCCGGGGTCACGGTGTTGATGATCTGGAACATCCTCGGAACGAAACCGCACTGCTTCTTCATGTACTCGTTCACTTCTTCCAACGTCATCTTCTTGTCCGCCATGGTTCTTCCCTCCTATTGCCCTGACGCTGTCTGCGCCCGGGTTTGATCACAAACAACATACCACTGAAGTTTTATCCCCTTGCTGCACGTGAACCACTGCACCTCCTTTTCTCTGGAATATTTGTAGGGGCAGCCCTGTGTGGCTGCCCGACTGCGGGCGACCACATGGGGTCGCCCCTACGAAAACGACGATTACATTTTCCATTCATGCGCCACCTGGATGAACTTCTGGATGTTCTCGTACGGCACGGTCGGGGGGATGTCGCACCCCGGCATGAGCACGAATCCGCCGTCGGTCCCGGCGGCCTTGATGATGTCCTTGCAGGCGTTCTCCACGTCCTGGACCGTGCCGTTCAGCATGATCTTGACGGGATCGACGTTCCCGCCGAAGCACATCTTGCCGTGAAGCGTCTCCTTGGCCCTGGCGATGTCCGTCTTGTGGTCCAGGCTGATGCAGCTTGCCCCGGTCTGCGGGAACAGGTCCAGCCGGTCCGTGGTGTTGCCGCAGATGTGTACCAGCGTATGGACGCCCTTTGACTTTGCCCAGTCGGTGAACTTCCTGAGGTACGGCACGGCGAATTTCTCGAACTGTTTCCTGGAGATGAGGTCGCCCGACGCCGTGGGGTCCGCGAGGCTGATGATCTCGAGGGTCTTGTCCGCGACGATCGGCTCGTAGAGATGGATCAGCACATCGGTCGCGAAATCGACGACCTTCTCGACGAAGGCCGGCTTCTTGAACGTGGCCTTCATCATCGTTTCTTCGCCCACGAGCCGCGCGCCGAGGGTGAAGGGGCCCCAGGCCGTCATCGTCACGGCGTACATGCCGCCGATCTTCGCCCTGGTCTGGCGCAGGGCCTTGATGACGGTCGTGATCACCTCGTCCTTGTCGAGATCGCCGAGCTTGAGCTTCGCGAGGTCCTCCTCGGACGCCACGAAATGGTTCTCCAGGTCCGGCGCGCCCATCTCGCGGAACTTGATCTTCCCGCCCAGGGCCGACGCGTGGAAGTTGTTATAGCCCGAGCCCGGGTACACGATGTCGCACTTGAGCGTCTCGCTCATGGCAACGAGCATGTCGGTCATCTTGTTCGCGTCCCGAGACAGGGCCTCGAACGACGTGCCGTGCCGCTTGATGCTCCACATGCCCGCGCCGAACAGGGTCACCGGAAGACGGTCCGGCTTTCCCCCTTCGTACGCCTTCAGGATCACTTCCTTCGGTGTCATAGCATCTCCCTTCGTATCAAGTGGAATCGCACCATCAAACAGCGATGCTGTGGATCGTTCTTTTGAACTCTTCAAGGTCCAGCGGCGCTCCCATGCCGTCGGCAAGGTCCTTCTCCCGCTCTCCCCCCATGATCACGACCGGCATGGCGGGCGCAACGGACCTGATGACCTGCGCGGCCTCCTGCGCGGACATGCCGAAAGGCTCCGAATCCACGATGACGAGATCGTAGGCCCCCCAAAGGACCTTCTTGACGGCAAGGGCGGGATGTTCGACAATATCGACGGTATGGCCCTCGTCACGGAGACAGCCGTACACGTTCTTGATCAACAGGGGATTGGAGGAGCAGAGGATGATGTTCTTCATGACAGATAGAGTGACTGCAACCGGTGTGCCATTCGGTTTTGACATGATCCAGACAGGAATACTCCGCGCGAAACAGAAGAAACAATGTTGACCTGCCGATCTCAGTCCGGTTGCGTCGGCACTGAAATACTTCGAAATACCGCACTATACGGGCTTCGTGGTCATCAGGGAGCTCACTTCATCAGGCTGTTTCTTGCGAGGGAGGAAGACCGCGGAATCTAAAGTCAGGGTTTGAGGTAATCTCGAACGACAGGATAGCAGAATAATGCCCCACCATCCGGGGCATTATTCCCCATGTTTGGTCAACTGGTCACGCGGCAGCCTGCGTCCTCTGGAACTCCCTGCCGAGCGCCACGAGGATATCGCTCACCGAGTCGGCACGGTTCATCGTATAAAAATGAAAATATGATACGCCGTGCTTCATCAGGTCTTCGACCTGTTTTACGGCGAACTCCACGCCAAGCTTTCTCATGTCCTCGGGCAGATCGCTCACCGGCTCCATCCGGTCAAGGATGTCCTTCGGGATGGTGGCGCTGCAGACATCTGCGAACTCTCTGGTCCTCTTGCAGTCCACGATCGGCATGATCCCGGGGATGATGGGGATGGTGATGCCGGCCCGCGCAGCCCGGTCCCGGAACCGGTAGAAATAGCGGTTGTCGAAGAACATCTGGGTGATCGCGAAGTCCGCTCCCCGGTCGATCTTCCGCTTCGTGTATTCCAGGTCCTTCGCGAGGCTTGGAGACCGGGGGTGGCCTTCGGGATAGACCGCAACGCCGAGGGAGAACAGGCCGGTTTTCCTCAGGAAATCGACAAGGTCCCGGGCGAAGGGAAAGTCCCCCTTCGAGGGATCGAACCCGGGCAGGTCCTTCGGCGGGTCGCCGCGCAAAGCGAGGATGTTGTCGATGCCGAGCGATTCCAGCTCATCCACGATGGCGCCGATGGAGTCCCTGGTCGCGCCGATCCCGGTCAGGTGGGACATGAGCGGAAGACAGCCGTCCTCCCTGAGCCACCGCAGGGCGTTCACGGTCCGTTCCCGGGTTGTCCCGCCGGCCCCGTAGGTCATCGAAATGTAGAGCGGATCAAAGGCCTTCAGCTCTTCAACGACCAAGAGGAACGCCGCCATCCCGTCCATGGTCTTCGGCGGAAAGAACTCCAGCGCGATCCCCTCTTTGTGTGTTTTTAGCACGTCCCTTATCTTCATGCTTCTTCCTCTTGTGGTATTATCCCTCTTTCGCAAAAGAATATCTCTACCTTGAATCCCTGTGGCATCGGCATTGCAGGATATTTTCAGAAATAACACCCTTCACCGCGAGGGCGCAAAGGACGCGAAGGAAACCTTGCAGATCATAAGTTACGGAAATATCCTCTTTGTCTTTGACATCCTCGCGTACTTCGCGCCTTCGCGGTTCCAATGTTTTGGTTCCGGCTTGTCCGGGGTAGGATTATCATGAAAACAACGGTAGTATGCGGATTGCTGGGCTCCGGCAAGACGACGTTCATCAGGAACTTCGTGACCGGCAGGACCGAGAAGACCGTGGTGCTGGTGAACGACTTCGGGAAGGCGGGCATCGACGGCGAGATCTTCTCAGCGCGTGGCATCGCGTCCGTGGAGCTTCCCAGCGGCTGCGTCTGCTGCACCCTCAAGTTCGACCTCATCACGACCATCCAGCGCATCGTCAAGCAGTTCTCGCCCGAGCACCTGCTGATCGAGCCGAGCGGCGTTGCCTCGCCGTCGGGCGTTTTGGAGGCCCTGGAAATCGCCGGCACCGGATCCGCATCGGTCATCGGCATCGTCGATGCCGCGGAATTCACGGAACTGTATGAGTCGGGCATGTACGGAAGCTTCTTCGAGGACCAGATCGTGAACTCCGACGTGATCCTGGTGAACAAGACCGACCTCGCTGACGAGCCGGCGATAGCCGCTGCGGAACGTCTGATCGGCTCGGTCAATCCTCTCGCCGTGCTGCTCCGCGCAGTGAACGCAACGATCAGCATTCCCCTGCCCGAAGCTCCCCGGCATCGCGATATCCATTCGAGCGGCCGCCACCTCCGCTTCGAGACTGTTTCCGTCAACCTTCTAAACAGGATGGAGCTGGCCCTGGTGCAGGCGCTCTTTGATGATCTTTCAAAGGGAAAGTTCGGGCGGGTGGTGCGGGCGAAAGCCCTGGTCAACACATCGGGTGGTCCCTACCGCTTTGACAGCACCTTCGGGACGGTGGACATGGCGCGCTTCGAAAAGACCATCGAGGAAAGCAGACTGGTAGTGATCGGGGAAGGATTAGATGTAGACGCTCTCAAGCAAGCAGGCGAGCGTTGACCTGGCGTCCTTTAAATTTCTGGCGGCCTGATAACCTGGGTGACCTCTCCCAGTGTCGTCTCACACTTGTATCCGGGTTTTATCGCAATCCGGCGAAGGGCTCTGACTGCTCATCTACGGTGCGGTCACGATGTCATACTCCAGCGGCATGCTTCCGTTCAGCGTGTAGGTTCCCGCTGTCAGCAGATAGCCCTGAGATCTGATATCGGGCAACTGGCCCACAACGGGTTGCAGCGTTGCATCGGGGAGCCTGTTGACCCTGGCTCCCCAGAAGAGCGCGGGTAATCCTTTGCCGATCATCATGTCCATGTTGTCCATATATTGAAAATGTATATGCGGTGCCGTTGAGTAGCCTGAATTGCCGATCCTGCCGATCACTTGTCCGGCCGCGACCGGGTCGCCGATGCTCACGGTGGCGGAGCTCTGCATCATGTGTCCATAGAGACTGAAGAGGGCCGGTCCATGCTGGATCACCACGAAATTGCCTGCCGGTTCATTCAGATCGTACGTGCCGATCTCCTGATCGATCAGGTTCGTTCGGACATTTACCACCGTGCCCGTCCCCGCGCTCAGGATATCTTCTCCCCATGAGTAATACTCCTCCTTCGTCAGGCTGTTGTCGGGATTGGATAACTTGTATTGCGCGTCGATCTGCAGGATATCAAGCGCAAAGCGTTCGCTGTTCCCGATGACTCCATTGATGAGATAGATCCCCTTCCAATGATGGTATGCTTCCGCCGTGTTGACCGCGACCCAGTCGCCCCCGGTGAACCGGGCAGGCCAGATGGTCTGCTGTCCCGGGTCGAATGCATAGAGCTGAACTTCCGCGGTCTCCGACCTGCCATTGGTGAAGGTCACGGTCACCTGCGCGCGCGTCGGCAATGATGAATTGCCGGCGAGCGCTGCGACGTGGCAGAAGGCGAGATCGGTCGGCTTCAATTCGCTCGTGCTGGTTGAGAGCTGTGTATAGTTTCCGTTGGGCGACCTGAGCACGATCATGATCATATCGTTGAATTTATTCAGGCCATAGCTGCGATCAGCCAGCACATCGCCGGTCGCATTGAACACCTTGAGAGCGATCGTCGATATCACAACGGTCTCGGTCCCGGTATTCTCGAACATTCCTTCGCCCACGATCTCCCATTGACCGGAGGCTTCCCGCACGATCGGCCAATCCGTATGGATCGACGTCATGGCAACCTGATAGGTCGTTCCATTGCCGCCCGACGAATTGCTGCAATGCAGCATTCCTGTCAGCAATGATGAACAAAGCAGCAAAATCAGTATTTTTCTCATGGCCGCCTCCTGCTATTTAGTATTGGAGCACACTCCCCCGAGGAATGAAAGGTTGGCAGTATCATGGAGAATTTCTCTGGTATGAGCTTTAGCCAAGGGGGGATGAAAATGTTGATCGATTAGTGATAATTATAACAAACCCTATATAAGGAGGCAGGGAATCGACGGGGTATTTATGGGGTAGCACAGTTTATTGCACTATGAATTACCAACGCACGAAGAATATCGAGGAAAGCAGGATGGTGGTCATCGGGGAAGGGCTGGACGGCGCAGGGATCGAGAGGTCAGTGCGATCTGTTCAATTACGCGATTCATTGCAACACATATTGCAATCACATAAACTGCCCGCCTCTTACCGTCCGACGATCTTCTTCCACCTTTCCAGCTTCTCCGGTGATACAAAATCGTTGACGAACCGGTTCGCATCCTCCAACCAGTTCAGCTTTGCTTCAGGAGATGCGTCTTTGAATTGCTTCAGAGCCTCCAGCGACGGGCGAAAAGCAAAAGATTCTTTCCGCGGCTCACGATCCATCGTTCTTCTCCTTCCCCAGAGCCTCAATTGCCGCAATGTCCGCGATGTCCTGCGGCCTGCCGGCAGCCTGTTTGAGCCTCTTCAAATGCCGCAGGGAAACAACGGATATCGTAATGCCCTTTGCCGTCATTTGTACGATCTCCTGCATGACCTCCCGAAAGGGGATCTTTTCCTCGATAAATACGTCGATCAGGGTCATTTGCTGCGCCGGATCAACGAATGAAAAGACTTCCATGTTCTTTTCCCGTTTCCACCCATTCCGGATCGCCGGGTCAAGAATATCCGCTGCCTTTACGGGATTTCTCGGACGGTAGCCCAGCTCTGTCATGGCCTGGACAAAGCGCTTGAGATTATCCGGCTCCAGGTCAACGATCAGATCAAGATCAGCCGTGAACCTGACCACGCCGTGAAGCACGAGGGCGACGCCGCCCGCTACGGCGTACCGGATCTTGTTCTTTTCGAGCGCTCTGAATACATTTTCGTAATACATTCGCGCCGCTCTCCTCTGCTACCGTCGTTCAGGATCATTGATGATGAGGATACAATAACGATGGGGAAATGGCAAGGGCATTGACGGTAAGGAAGAGCACTCTGAAAGCGGGAAATTACTGACCGATCCCGTACTTCTTGAGCTTCAGGTACAGCGTCTTGCGGTCGATGCCGAGGAGCTGGCTCGCCCTGGACTGGTTGCCGTTCGCTTCCTTCAGCACGCGAAGGATGTAGTTCTTCTCCATTTCTTCGAGCGACGGATTGGTGCCGAGCTCGGAAACGGCAGCTGCCGCGGGGATCGAGAGGTCTTCGGCGCCGACCCTGTCCGTTTCGCACAGGATCACCGCCCGTTCGATCACGTTCTCCAGTTCCCGCACGTTCCCCGGCCAGTGATATCCCGAAAGCAGCTCCAATGCCTCTCCCGTGAAATCCTTGACGACCTTGGACAGTTTTTTTGAATACTTCTTCAGGAAATAGCGCGCCAGCTCGGGAATGTCCTCCCTGCGCTCCCGGAGGGGCGGGATGGTGACGGTGATCACGTTGAGGCGGTAGAAAAGGTCTTCTCGGAAGGTGCCGGCCTTGATCATCTCCGGGAGGTCCTTGTTCGTGGCGGTGATCAGCCGGACATCGACGCGCAGGGCCTTGTTCCCGCCCAAGCGCCGGAACTCGCCGGAATCGAGGAAGCGCAGCAGCTTCGCCTGGAGCCCCATGGGCATCTCGCCGATCTCGTCGAGAAAGAGCGTCCCCTTGTCGGCGACCTCGACGAGGCCGTGCTTGAGCTGATAGGCGCTGGTGAAGGCGCCCTTTTCGTGCCCGAAGATCTCCGACTCGATGAGGCTCTCCGACAGGCTCGCGCAGTTCAGGGCGATGAACGGCGATTCCTTTCGCGTGCTGTAATGCCAGACGGTGTTGGCGACCAGCTCCTTGCCCGTTCCGCTCTCTCCCTGGATGAACACCGGCGAATCCGTCGGCGCCACCTTCCTGATCAGAGCCAGGATGTCCTTCAACGGTTTGCTGGTGCCGATGAACTCGAAGGGGGACTCTTTCCGCACCAGCTCCTGCTCCAGCAGCCTGCTCTTGACGCTCAGACGGCTGTATTCGCATGCGCGGTCCACGACGATCACCAGCTCGTCGAGCTTGTACGGCTTGGTGAGGTAGTCGTAGGCCCCGTTCTTCATGGCCTCCACCGCGGTCTCCACCGTGGCCTTGCCGGTCAGCACGATGATGGGAGGCGCCGACGGGTCCTCCTTCAGCGCCTTCATGAGCGTCAGGCCGTCCATGCCGGGCATGACCACGTCGAGCAGGACCGCGTCGAAGGCGCTGCCGGACATCAGCCGCTGCGCCTCGCCGCCGTCGGCGGCGACCGACACGGAATAGCCCTTGCGGGTCAGCTCGTTCTTCAGCAGCCTCCGGAACGGCTCTTCGTCATCGACAACAAGGATGTTCACCATGATAAGGTCCTTATTCGATCAAACTGTAGCTGAAAACTTACAGCAAAGGCGTCTCTCGCAAAGCCCGCAAAGGTCGCAAAGAAGGGCACGTCTTCGGAGGTTTAAAGACAGGACTTAAAGATTCCCTTTGCGTACTTTGCATACTTTGCGAGAAATTTTTTTGTCGTTCCCGCCTTTCTCTGAGTCTCTGTGGAAAAGTCGATCACCCGTGTTTGATCGCCGGCAGTTTGATGATAAAGGTCGTCCCCTTTGCCGGCTCGCTCTCCACATCGATGGTCCCGCCATGCTCCTCCACGATGCGGTGGCAGATGGTGAGGCCCAGGCCGGTCCCCTCGCCCACGGGCTTGGTGGTGAAGAAGGGATCGAACACCTTGCCGATGAGGTCCGCCGGTATGCCCGCGCCCGTGTCCCGGACGTCAAGGCGGATACGGCCCGCGTCAGCCCCGTCGGGACCCGTCGTGATCGATATGCTCCCGCCCTCGGGCGTGAAATAGATGGCGTTCAGGAGCAGGTTCATCAGGAGCTGCCGGAGGCTCCCCGCGTCGGCAAGGATCTTAGGCAGGCCGCGGTTCAGCGTGAGCGACAGGGTATGCTGAAGCTTTGAGGTCCGGTGCTGAAGCAGGAGGAGCACTTCCTTGATGAGCTCGTTGATGTCGATCTCACGGAACGTGCCCCCCGACGGACGGGCGAACTCGAGCAGGCTCTTGAGGATCCCCTTGCACCGGAAGATCTCGCTGTGGATGGTCCGCAGGTACTCGGGAAAGTCCTCGAAGCCCGCGACGCCGGAGAGGCCAGGTTCGTGGGCCCTGTCAAGGAGCGCCTCGGAATAGCCCGCGATGATCCCCAGGGGATTGTTGATCTCGTGGGCGATGCCCGCCACGAGCGTGCCCAGGGACGCCAGCTTGTCCGACCGGATAAGCTGCTGTTCGAGCCGCCGCTGCCCCGTTACGTCCTTGAGGTAATGGACAATGGCGTAGAGCCTTCCCTCGTCGTCCAAAAGCGGATAGGCCCAGAAGTGGAAGATGTTCCCGGTGTTGTTCTTCAGTTCCTGGAAGGTCGGCCGCTTGCCCGTCAAGGTGTCCTGGCACAGGCACCGGGCGATCGTGATCCCGATACGGCCCAGCAGCTCTCCGCAGTACTTGCCCGTGATCTCGGTCTTGGAAAATCCTGTTGTCGCGAGCAGGGTCTGATTGGCGCGGACGACCTGCTGCTTGCCGTCCTCGATCCAGACCATGTCGGTGATCGCATCGAAGGTCCGCTCCCACTCCTTTTTCTCCTTCGAGATCTCCTCGAAGAGCAGCGCGTTCTCCAGGGCGATGGCGATGTGCTTGGCAACCATCAGCAGGACATCGAGGTCCTTTTCGGTATACTGCCCGGGCTCGGTGCTGTCGAAGTTGAACACGCCCAGCATCCGGTCGTGGTAGAGGGGGATGCTGACGGTGGAGCGTATGCCCTCTTGCAAGAGCTTCCGGTCCAGGGGGAACTGCGTTTTAGTCAGATCGTCGCTGATCCAGGGCTTGTTGTTCCTGACGACCCAGCCGGCGCTGGTTCCCTCGATGGGCGCCGTGACGCCTTTTTTCATGGCCGTCTTCATCTCCGTGTCCAGGGCGAAGATCAGGAGCGTGTCGTCCGTTTCGTTGTAGAGCAGGAGGCTTGCCCTGCTGTAGGCAATGAGCTTGCGCAGTTCCGAGACGACCATGCGAAAGATGGTGCCGATGCTGAGGCTGGAGTTGATGATGCCCGATAGCTCATTGATAAGCTCGACCTGAGCGACCTTGCCGGGGGGCATGCAGGCGGGCAGGCCGTCCTCGGGGGCGTCCCGCACCACGACGGTCCGGAGGCCGGACCTGCCGTCCTGGGCCGGCATGACAGCGATGCGGGAATGAAAGGAGCTGCCGTCCTTCCGGAAACAGGGGGACGGAGCTGAAACGATGGGGGCCCCGGCCGGCGATGAGAGCTGTCCTCCGGCCGGCAGGAATCGTCCCGCGTCGCGGCCGATCATCTCATCCCGCTGCCAGCCGAAGGCCCGGGCCACGCTTTCGTTGCACGTGACGACGGCGCCGGCCGCATCGATGACGAAGACCGGCAGGTTCAGCACATCGAAGGCCTTCAGGAGTTCCGCGCAGTCGCTTTGAAGCACGGTTTTCATGTTTCATAGTAGCACACTCCCGCGCTTACCTTCAATAAGGAAGTGCGGAGTGTCGAGTGCGGAGTGCGAAGTGCAGAAACCAAAAACAGCATCTTTCTGTTCCCGGCGCGACGCACTTAGCCTTAAACCAGATTCAAGGTCCATAAACGTAGATGATTCATTCTTTATTGTTTTATTTCGCACTCCGCACTCCCGGTATCCGCAATTCCCCTGCTTGACTAAGCAAGGGATGCGGCTTATTATGAAGCCGTGAAGCTCAGGGTCGGACACCTCTCCACCTTCTATCACACCGCCGTCCTCCTGATGGCGCGGAAGGACATCACTGCCGGGCTGGGAGTATCGGTCGACTGGTCGCTCATGGGAACCGGTCCCGCGATCATGCAGGCCTTCGGCAGGGGCGAGCTCGATCTGGCGTACATCGGCCTGCCGCCGGCCATCATCGCCATGGAGCAGGGCGCCCCGGTCGTCTGCGTCGCCGGCGGCCACGTGGAAGGCACGGTCATGGCCGGAAAGTCGCGCTGGCTCGGGTACCCCGAGCCTGACGATCTCGGCGCGGTCCTCGGCCAGTTCGAGGGCAGGTCGATCGGCGTGCCGGGGAACGGTTCCATCCACGACGTGATCCTGAAGGATGCCCTCGCACGGTACGCGCCCGGCAGGAACATCACGGTCAGGAACTACCCCTGGGCGGACCTTGTCACCGAGGCCGTGGTGAAAGACGAGGTCGCGGCGGCCTTCGGCACCCCTGCCCTGGCGATCGCCATCAAGCGCTTTGCCGGAGGAAAGATTCTCTATCCCGCCGCGAAGCTCCGGCCGGACAACCCGAGCTACGGCATCGTCGTGGACAGGTCCTTTCTGAACGCGCACCGCGGATCGGTCGAGCGGTTCCTCATCGCCCACGAAGAGGCCGAGTCGGTCCTCAGGAACGACCCCGCAGATGCCGCGCGGGCGATCGCGGACCACGTGGGCATCATCGACCGGGAGTTCGTGCTCGAGACCCTGCGGGTCTCGCCGAAGTACTGCGCCGCTCTTACCGGGGCCTATATCGCTTCGACCATGGATTTCGTCAAGGCGCTCAGGAAGCTGGGATACATCAAGCGGGAGTTGGGGAGGGACGAGATCTTTGACACGTCGCTGATCGAGAAGGTCCATCCGGAGAAGGACCATTACGGGGACGGGATAGCGTAGTCAGCACATAAGATCAAAAGAGTCATGCAACGCTGAAAAGATCATGAAAAAATATGATTGACGCTGTAGCGACCAAGGAACGTACATGGTTTTTTCATAAAGTATCTCAGCGAAAATCTGCGTTGAAGTCTTTGTCCACGCTTAATGGATAGTGCCATGATAAAATCTATTTCTTCGATCCTTTCCCTCGGCATCCTCGTCACCGGCTGCACCGGCGCCCGTCCCATGCACCTGGGCGTTCATGACGGCAAGCTTGCTCCCTGCCCGGCCACGCCGAACTGCGTATCGAGCCAGACCATGGACAAGGACCACGCGATTGAACCCTTTGCGTTCTCCGGCACTCCCGCCGGGGCCATGGCGGACCTGAAAAAGGTCCTGTCCGTCATGCCAAGGGCAAAGATCGTGACGGCGACGGAGACCTACCTGCACGCCGAGTTCACGAGCGCCCTGTTCCGTTTCGTCGACGACGTAGAGTTCTGGATCGATGCCAACACCAAAATCATTCACCTTCGTTCCGCATCCCGCGTCGGGCGGTCCGACCTCGGGGTGAACCGGAAAAGGATCGAGCATTTGAGATCGGCAATGAATCCAGGAACGAGCGCATCCCCGTAGTTTGCTGCGGGATTAGCAAGCGATTAGAATAAATAAACTAACCTTGAGGATCGAAGCTCCATGCAGTTTGCCGCTGGGAGCTTCAACGCCCTGCGACCGAAATAACATGCCCCTGTCAATGAACAAAGACCCGGCGATATCGGTGATCATTCCCGTCCTGAACGAAGGACGGCGCATCAATGACGTCATTGCGCATCTCCGCTCGCAGGCCACCCTCGATGCCGTTGAGATCATTGTGGTCGACGGCAACCCCGCGGGGACCACGATCAAGGCCATCAGCCACCCCGGCATCGTCACCGCCGTTGCCGAAAAGGGCCGGGGCAGCCAGATGAACTGCGGCGCCATACGGGCCACGGGCGACATTCTCCTTTTTCTTCACGCCGATACGTTCCTCCCTCCGAACGCCGTTGCCTGTATCAGGAAATGCATGGAGGCCACAGGAGGCCATGTGGGCGGCGCCTTCGACCTCGGTATCGACACAAAGCAGAGGGTCTTCCGGATCACCGAGCGCTATGTGGCATTGCGCACGAGGCTCACGCGCATCCCCTTCGGAGACCAGGCGATCTTTATCCGGCGGGACTACTTCGATCGGATCGGCGGATACCGGCACATCCCGGTCATGGAGGACGTGGACCTCATGCGGAGGATCAGACAGCGGGGAGACGCCATATGCGTCATTCCCGAGAAGGTCATGACCTCGGCGCGGCGCTGGGAAAAGGAGGGCATCGTCTTCGGGACCATGCGGAACTGGATGCTTCAGGCCCTGTACTGCTGCGGGGTCGCCCCGGAGCGGCTGGCCAGGTTCTATCGGTAGCTGCCCTGTGGCTGCCAGCCAGGGGACTGTGGTATAGTTACCCGTAGGGGTAACCCTATGTGGTTACCCCCTGATCAGGGCGGCCACGCCGGGCCGCCCCTCCAGATAAACACATGTCGTTTCACAAACGACCTTCTCTTCTCAAAAACAGGAGCTCGAAATCACCATGATTGTTCTCAAACCGCAGCCGCGCCCCCGGGGTTCGTTCCACGAGACCGTCCGTTCCCTCCGCAGCGAGCCGCTCACCGCGCAGGGCGTCACGACCCTCCAGGTCAATATGGGATACCGCTGCAATCTGGCGTGTTCGCACTGCCATGTCGAGGCCGGCCCCGCCCGGACGGAGTCCATGGACGGACCTACCGTCGACGCGGTCCTCGCGGTGCTCAAGCACAGCGCCTTCACGACGCTCGACGTGACCGGGGGAGCGCCTGAACTGAACCCGCACTTCCGCCGCATCGTCGGCTCGGCACGGCAGCTCGGCAAGCACGTCATCGTCCGGACCAACCTGGCCGTTCTGCACGAACCGGGCATGGCGGACCTCCCGGCCTTCTACCGGGACCATGGCGTCGACCTCGTCGCGTCCCTTCCCTGCTACCGCGAGGACAACGTGGACGGCATGCGGGGAAGCGGCACCTTCGCGAAGTGCATCGCGTCCCTCAAGGAACTGAACAGCCTGGGATACGGCCTTCCCGGCGGCCTCCCCCTTCACCTCGTATATAATCCATCGGGCCCTTTCCTCCCCCCGCGCCAGGGGGCGCTGGAGCAGGACTACCGCCGGGAGCTGGGCAACAGCCACGGCATATCGTTCACCACGCTCTATGCCCTCGCGAACCTGCCCATCGGGCGGTTTCATGACCGGCTTGTCCGTTCCGGGGAACTTGACCGCTACCGGGACCTGCTTGCCTGCGCCTTCAATCCCGCGACGCTCGACGGCGTCATGTGCCGAACCCTGCTGAGCGTGGGCTGGGACGGCCGGCTCTATGACTGCGATTTCAACCAGGTCCTCGGCCTGACCGTGGGCCCCGATGCGCCCGCGCACATCCGCGATTTCGACTACGACGCGCTCGCCTGCCGCACGATCTCGATCGGCGACCACTGCTACGGCTGCACGGCAGGCCACGGCTCCAGCTGCACCGGCTCCACCGCCTGATCCCGACCGAGAAGGACGATCATGAAGCTGCTTGCGCTCCTTTGTATGACGGCGGTTCTTATCACGGCGTTTCCCGCGTCCGCCGATGACCATCAGGTCCTCTTTCGCGAGGACTTCGATGACCTCGACAGCTGGAAACCCCTCGCCTTCCCCAAGATCAAGAGCCGCTCGACCTACACCATCGAACAGACCGGCAGCGAACATATCCTGCGCGCCGAAAGCAGCGCCTCGGCCTCGGCCATCGTATACAAGGACTCCTTCAGTGTTTCCGATTTTCCCCGGGTGAAGTGGCGCTGGAAGGTGAAGAACGTCTATGTCAAAGGAGACGTGAGGTCCAAAGAAGGCGACGACTACCCGATACGGGTATACGTCATGTTCGAGTATGATCCCGACAAGGCCGGGACAATGGACCGCATCAAGTACGGCTTCGCGAAGTCCCTCTACGGCGAATATCCTCCCCACAGCAGCCTGAGCTACATCTGGTCGAGCAAGGACGATCCGGAGAAGTTCGTGGTCAGCCCCTACACGGACAAGGCCGTGATGGTGCTGCTCGAAAAAGGCCCGGCAAAGGTCGGGACCTGGGTGGACGAAGAGATCGATATAATGGCGGACTATGAGAAGGCATTCAAAGCAAAGCCCCCTGCCCGCGCCCGCATCGCCGTCATGAACGACTCGGACAACACCGGGGAATCCTCGGTTTCCTATCTGGAATATATCGAAGTGTTCAAGTAAACAAGCCAAATAAGCCGGCCAAATCCATCAACCATTTTATTTGATATTGACTGTTTTTTATGGTATATTCTATTCGATCGCTGTGCGGGCCGTTATCCTGTGCACGGCAATTCGAGGAGGGTATTACCATGAAAGCATTGAGATCTGGCGTCTCCGTCATTGCCTTACTTGCGGCTGCACTGGCATTGTCCGCTTGCGGCGGGGGCGGGGGTGGAAGCACCGGCGGGGAACTTCCTCCACCGACGTACAGCATCATGGGCATCGTGTCCGGAGCCCCCCAGGGAGTCACGGTGACGCTGTCGGGAACCGCAAACGCAACAACCACGACGAACGCCATCGGATACTACGAGTTCACCGGCCTTGCGTCGAGCGGGTCGTATCTTGTTACAGCATCCTTCCCCGGCTATACCTTTAGCCCTGCGACCAAATCAGTCACGATCAGCAGTGCAAATGCAATTAACCAGGATTTCACGGTAATCAACACTTACGGGATCGCCGGCTCGGTTAAATTGGCAAGCGGGACCGGTATATCAGGCGTCACCATAACGCTGGTCCACAGTTCAGGCGCTTCCACGACCAGGACCACCGATATCAATGGGAATTACTCGGCACTCGACCTTGCAGCCGGAGAATATACGATTTCAGCCGGCAAAGGCGGCTATGCGATGAATCCCTTCAACCAGAAAACCACTGTCACGTGCGATGTCAGGACCGGCATTGATTTCACCGCAACGTTTGGCGCGACATACAGCATCATGGGGTCGGTATCGTCATTAACGTACATTGTGCCAGACGGCATCACGATGACACTAAGCGGTGACAATTCCGGTTATGTCCTTTCTTCCCCGGACGGTACGTATGCGATCACCGGGTTGGCCAATGGCACATATACTGTCAGGCCATCCAAATTCAGTTACATCTTTTCGTCCTCTTGCACCACAACGATCGACAATGCAAATTCCACTTGCGACTTCACCATCATTGATAAGAAATCCTTTCCGGCAGCCATGCCCCCGCCAAATTGTCTGGATATCTCCGGAACGATCACAGGCCCGGCCAGCAACGGTGCGACCATAAGCATTCTTTATCGTTCCTATACGTTAACGACTTCAGTGACATCGGGAATCGACGGGACTTATCTGAGGAGCGTGCCAAGCGGATCCTATGTGATCACACCGTCGAATAACGGATATACTTTCAGCCCGCCGCGTATTTGCGGCGCCGTACCCTCTTGCAGCGCCGGGACGCCTACTCTCGTTCCCGGCAACGACTTTACATCCCGGTAGCTGACCTTTCGAACGGCCCCTGGCCAGCAAATGGCCAGGGACCGTTGATCACAGGGCAATAGAGCGAGCCAACATCCGGTACCTGATGATCCTCTCGTCAAAGGCGTCGGCAAATGACCGGTAGAGCTCGCCCCCCTTCATCCAGGCGTGCTGCCATCATTTCATCGCCGGATCAGCGCGTGTCCGGAACCGGTAACTCAGTCCCGGACCCGGCATCTCCTTTCCGCTGCAGACCAGAGCTTGAGGCCAGGTAAAATGTGACCATGGTGTGGTACGCGTCTTTCCATCAAACTTGAAGCGCGCACGCACGGTCCAGAAATATTCGGATGAAGGTTCCAGCGGCAGATCGATCGTGTGTTCAGCTGTCCCTTCCCGCCGCAAGATCTCCTGCAGTTCCTCAGGCCCGGACTCCGTGAACCTCACCGGCTTCACGCTTCGCTCCGTCCATGTTTCGACCGCCTTCAATGCCGTTCGTTCGTAGACCAGGTCCGTAGGGCTACCTTCGCGGCCCTTCCACACTCTCAGGTCGTAGGTCACGCCGGAAATTCTGTTCACAAAGTCCTTCGGCCCTTCCTCGCGGTCTTTGTACCGCGGGAACGCCTCCCACTTGAGTACAGGCTGCAGCGAACCGGCCGCACCGAACTCTGACCGTGTATACGTCTTCCGATCGCTTGATGGAGGGGCCATCGACGGTTCGCGCAATCCCATAACACAATACACCATGCTTTCCCCGCTGCTGATGGGCTTCAGATCATGTGCCAGATAGATGTACTCTGCCGTATTCCGCGAATAGCGCTGAAAGACTTTATCGATCTGCCGCTTCACGGCCATGGGGTCTCCGGCCCACTCGCTTATCCTGCGGGGAGGGCTGAAATGGAGCAGCGGTTCCTTCAAAAGCTCCTTGCCGTCCCTGATGCGGACCACGGTAATTTCCCCTCTGAGGCCGATCGTGATCGGCGGATCGCTCTCCACCCGGACAAAAACGACCCCATCGGAGGTTCGTTCCTCCTGGGCCTTCTCACCCTCCTTCTGTTCCACTCCTTGCGTGATCCCGATAAAACCGATCTCATTCACTCGGACGACTATGGCCATATCCGACGCAGCGAGCGAAGGCGCCTCGTGATCAAGGTCCCTTTTGACAGTCCGCGGACCTGCTTCCCTCACCATCTTCACCGCGCTTTCCGTCATCCCTGCTGATGCAGCCACGACCTGCTCGGCAAGGAGAGCGGATGCGTCATCGAGCACGATCCCATTGTCTGCCATGGCCATTTTGAGAGGTCCCATCATTTTCTCCGTCTGTTCCCCGGGGAGGCTGTTGTACATCTGCCAGTCGAGCATTTTTAACGCGGCGAGCGGATACAGGAGGATCGCCGCCGCCCCGCCCGCGATCTGACCCGTCGTCAACGGCGCTTCACGCGATCGGATGTCATAGATAACTTTGGGCACGTATGCCGCCGGAACGACCGCAATTGCTTTTGCCTGCCGCCGCGCTTCCTCCAACTGGGACGACATGAACGACTGGCCGTTTGCGATCCCCTGGAACATGACCATCAATATGATACCTCCGACGCCTCCAGCAATCCGCTTGATCATTCGCATATCCTTCTCCTTTGTGTATGACTTTCCATCTATGTCCACCGCTCCCGATGACCGCGCTCATGGCATTTCCTGCTTGCATGGCCGAGGGGACAGAGATGCCCCACGGCATCGTACCGAGCTTCCGGAATTTATCCGCGGCGAAGGCGTCGCAGCCGGGCGTCTTCTCTTAAGCATGAAGAAAAGGACTGCGCAGCCTGCAGCCGCAGCCAAGTGTTTGAGCGAATGTCCGCTCATTGTTTGATCCATTCGGCCCCACGCTCCGGTCAGGATAGTATTAAAGGTCTGCATGCATGCTCCTCACCCCACATCGGGTCTATTGTCCTCTCCTTGATCTTCCCTTGCGGTACAAGACAACGCTCCATCGATCATCAAAGCAAAGGCGCATCGGATCGAAGCTTTATCAAAAATGCATCGAAATTCGCAACCTTCCAGCTATTATTGTATTTTGTATTTCCCACCACGTGCACACTCCCCTGGTTGCTTACAGCGATGCCTTGAGCAAAATCATCAACGGCAGATCCCATCTGCTTGGCCCACAACATGTTTCCATCCAAATCATATTTCGCTACGAATATGTCACTGCTGGTTCCGTACAACTTATCTTCAACGTTGCCATGGGTAGAGCCGGTTACATATATATTTCCGCTCACGTCAGTCGTTATTGACATACCAATATCATGATCGAAAGATCCAAAATACCTGACCCATGCCTCGTCGCCGTTTATATCATATTTAGCCACGAACACATCTCCATTACCGATCCCGCCGTTGCCAATACCCGTAGCATACAAATCCCCATTGCGGTCAACGACAATATCGGACACAATGGATTTTACATATTTTGTCCACAGCCGAGTACCGTCTTCATCATATTTGATTATGAACGATCTTAATCCCTCAAAAGGAGTACCTAAGTCGAGGTCAGAATACGTTTGTCCGGCAATGCAGATATTTCTGTTGCCCTCAATAGAGATACTGCTATCTTCGCTAGCCACCGGTCCCAGCTGCCGAACCCATTGTTTATTGCCCTCCACATCCCATTTTGCGATAAAGATACAGATATTTGACCCACAAGAGGGAGCGGATTGATCATATCCTTCAAGACTGCCTCGCGTAGTGCCTGTAACATAGAGACTTCCGGCTCCGTCAGTAACAATTCCGGTACCAACATCGGAAGTTGATGTTCCAAACTGCATCACCCACGATTTCCTTCCATCCGCACTATATTTCGCAACAAACGCATCATTATCATTAGTGTGTCCATATGAATAATAAGGCAATACTGTGTTTACATTACCTTGAGTCGTGCCTGCCACATAAATATATCCGTTGGTATCAGTTGTAATGCTATTTCCATAATCTGGGCGAGCGGAACCCAATTCCTGTCGCCACTGGAAAAAACCCTTAGCATCGTATTTTGAGAGAAAGACGCTGTAATTAACCGCATTCAACTCTAGATCAATTCCATCTTCCCAATAACCCACGGTATACAGATTCCCTTCACTATCACTGGCAACACCTTTCAGAATATCATCTCCCGCTGTGCTCTGAGCATGGCCCCATTTGATATAGGGAGACCAAAATGTTTGGTTGTAGGGGTATTCAAGATCATAGACGACGACCAATACGGCTTGTCCACCATCCTTATGCTTGATCACTATCCTGTTCTCGCCAGGCACCAATGAAACGTCTATCCAAGTTAGGCTATGCCACTCGCCAGTCGTTCTTCCTGTAAAGGGATCTGTATACGTAATCACCCATGAATACTCGGTAATAGGATAGCCATGTTCTCCTGAGGTCTCATTCAGCCATTCACTAACCTTATTTACATCCACATAATGAACGAATGAACTCGAATGAACGGTATATGTTTCGATGGTATCCGCCTTTGCAGCAGGACCTTGATCATCCTTTCCGCCGCAGGATACAATGAATATTGCGATAACGACGGCGACCAGCATACCAATCCGGAAGCGATAATTATTGCACTGCATCTTGCCCTCCGAAGCCGCTGGATGTCTGTATGTATTCCGGCTATTCATGAACATGGCAATTCCCTCCTGGTTCGCCGCTGGGTCACTTCCCTTCCGGCTCCGTCACCTGCCACGCGTCGAGCGTCTCCCCGTTCCCGGACAGATGGATGCGGTATGTATCCCACGCGGTCCCGCCTGCATCGCCTTCCATTGACCGCAGTTTGACGATCGTGACGAGCACGCTGCCGTCATTGTTCACCATCACCTGCTCGGCGCTCTCGTTGTCGGCCGATCCGAAGCGCCTGGTCCAGAGGAGGTTCCATGACGGGCCATGTTTCAGGACAACGGCATCCTGGCCGCTGTTCGCTCCTGCCGCGTCCGGGGAACCGGGGACATGACCGGCGCTGTACACGTTGCCCTGATCATCCTGCGCTGCGCTGACGACCCCGACGGCGTCTTCGGAAAACACGGCCGGGTCGGGGTAGAGCATAGGCTCCGGACCATCGGCTTTGGACACCGGATAGACGCAGTAGAGCGGGAAGAGCAGACAGGCAAGGAGCTGCTCCACTTCCTGTGTATCATCATCGCTCGAACCCCCGCTTCCCCCGCAGGCAGCCAGCAAAGATAGGATAAGGAATATGTTGAAAGCTTTGAAATGAACAGTCGATGATCTCATTGTTAATCCCTCCTGTATTCTGAATAGCTAGCATCATCCATGCCATAATCTATATAGTTGATTTATTTGAATATAATATAATCAAAAGCATTTTATATTGACATTATTTGATTATTAATATACATTTTTTGCATATGAAGACGTTAATTATAACAAATGCCGACCGCCAGTTCATTGCCAACGTAATCGGCGTTATGCACGCCAACCCCTTCTCCGATGCCCGTGACGCAGCCGACCGGAACCTGATCGATTTCGATCCTTCCGAGACCTATACGCAGCGCTACGATAAGATCAACCAGGCCATTTCCAGGGGCGTGGCCCGGTTCCTGAGCGAGGGCAAGGACAGCATCCACAAGTTCGCCGGCCAGGACCGGCAGCTCATCGAGAGCCTGTTCCTCTACCATTCCTACAACCAGGTCTTTCTGAAGTTCGACGAGCTGATCGAGACCCAGTTGAAGGACGGCGACCGTTCGTGCGGCGTCCCCTTTGCCGCGGAATCGCTCGCCCTGATGCAGCGATTCGGGTTCACCCGCCAGGAGGCGCTGCACTTCTTCGCTCTCTTCTTCCAGCTCCGCCGCGCCTACTACTTCATCATGCACGGCATCGTCGGCCGCAGCCACTGCATGAAGGACCTCCGCGAAAGCCTGTGGAACAACGTGATCACCAGCGACATCGTCTTCTACGCGCGCAGCCTCTGGGACCGCATGGAGGACTACTCCACGCTCCTGCTCGGCGGGACAGGGTCGGGCAAGGGGATCTCGGCGCGGGCCATCGGCCAGTCTGCCTACATCCCCTTCGACGAGGGCAGGAACTGCTTCTCCGAAAGCTTCGCCCGCACCTTCGTCTACATGAACCTGTCCCAGTTCCCTGAGCAGTTGATCGAGTCGGAGCTGTTCGGCCACAAGAAGGGTTCCTTCACCGGCGCCGTGGCCGACTACGAGGGCGCGCTGTCCCGGTGCAGCCGGCACGGCGCCATCCTGCTCGATGAGATCGGCGAGGTGCCGGTACCCGTGCAGATCAAACTGCTTCACGTCCTCGAGGACCGCGTCTACTCCCCCGTCGGCAGCCATGAGAAAAAGCGCTTCCCGGGGCGCATCATCGCCGCAACGAACCGGCCCTTGGACCGTCTGCGGTCCGAAAAGGCGTTTCGTGACGATTTCTACTACCGGCTCTGCTCCGATGTCATCAAGGTCCCGACCCTGCGCCAGCGCATCCAGGAGGATCCCGTCGAGCTGGATGACCTGGTCAACCATATGCTCAAGCGCATTGTCGGGGCCCAGGTCGAAGGTATGGCGGCAAACGTGCTCGGGGAGATACGCGGGCAGGTGCCGGCTGATTATGCCTGGCCCGGAAACGTGCGGGAGCTGGAACAATGCATCCGGCGCATCGTGCTGAAGCGAAAATACGAGATCGACCGGCTGGAAAGCGCGCCCCGGGACCGCGAAGAGCGGATCATCGCAGGCATCAGGGAAGGTTCCCTGGACGCGCAGCAGCTGCTGTCGAACTACTGCAAGCTGCTCTATGAGAGATCAGGTTCATACGAAGCGGTAGCGAAGAGGACCGCGTTGGACAGGCGTACGGCGAAGAGGTATATTGTATCGTAGCCTCCGGAGGGCGGTATGAGCTTACAGGTCCGCATTTTTTCCGGCTACACCTGAGAGACAATTGTTCCTTCTCCTGCCCCCACCGATGTGATATACATCATAACGCCTACCTTCAAACCTGGCGTACCATGAGCATAGAGGTGACCCCATGCTTACCTGTCCCCTATGCGAAAGCGAGCTGAAGGACCGTACTGATGATTGCTGGAAATGCCGGTGCGGGGAAAACATCCCTTTTGGTTTTGAACGGGATGACGATGAGAACTGCGAAAGCTGCCCGATACGCGACTGTCCGCGGAGGAAGTGACCTGTAGACCCACAAAGGCCGAAGGATGGGAACCACCCTCCGGCCAGTTACCTGTACTCGTTATTAGAGATCAGCTGATCTACCCGCCGAGATAACCGCCCGAGAAATTCGGCGCTGCAATTTCTTCCGATCCGCGCTCGCGGACCGACACGGTATTCTCGACACTCGGTCCCAGTCCCTTCCACTCGAACGGGCATGCCGTCGTCAGGATCTGCAGCTTCCAATCAATGTGTTCGGCAAGTTCCGCGAGATGACGGTCATGTTCGTGGAACACCTGAGAGTCCTTATCATAGGTCGTGGCCAGCATCTCCCGCAGACCATTGATGCTGTCGATCATGTAGGCAAGCTCCCCCAGAACTTCGTCGCAATAGGCGTTCTTCTTTATGTCCTTTACGGTTCCCATGGGTCCCTCCTTACACCGGCCCCGGTACGTTCGCCATGGCCATGCGATCCGGCGCCGGTCATCAATACAGGATTTCATCACTCCCGTTTAAGCTAATTATAGCACTGCCTGGCAGATATGGTAAATATATTTTCACATCCGGGCTAAGGCACGGATCATGCGCGTTATTTGCGTTGGAAACCACGCCTTGCCCTTGCGCTGCCAACCCTTTTATGCAATACTTTGGATGAACGCCGTAGTCAGGAGGCCATGCATACCGGACGATTCGCTCATTCTTCTGTTCATCAAGGACCCTTCCGCGGGCGGAGTAAAGTCGCGCCTGGCCGCCGTCCTGGGAGAGGAAGTCGCGACCGAACTCTACCGCAACTTCGTTCTCGACACCCTGGCATTGGTCGAAGCAAGCGGCATTCCCTTCCAGGTCTGCCATTATCCTCCCGATGCCGGGATATCCCTGAAACAGTGGCTGGGTGACCGATTCATCTTCCGGCCCCAGGTAGGCACGGATCTGGGTGACCGTATGGAGTTCGCTTTCCGGCAGGCCTTCGCCGAAGGTCGTACAAAGGTGGTCCTGATCGGCAGCGACATCCCGGACCTGCCGACCTCGGTGGTATCCGGGGCGTTCGAGGCGCTCGACAGAAAAGATGCCGTTATCGGACCGGCGCGGGACGGCGGCTACTATCTCGTCGGATTCCGGAACGACACGTTCCTTCCCGGTATCTTCCGCGGGATCCCGTGGAGCACCGGAGCCGTGTTTGCCGATACCCTGGCGGTCTTCGAGCGGGGAGGCCGAACGGTCCACCGGCTTTCCCTCTGGCGGGATGTGGACGCCATCGATGACCTGAAGGACCTGATGGTCAGGAGCCGCAAAACGCATTTCAGTTCGTCCCGGACGATGGTTTACCTCGCCGGTATCGATCCCGATCTGATCTTTTCGGAGGTTCGTGATGCCAAAATATGATTATGATCTCATAGCCATCGGCGCCGGCGCCGGCGGATTCGTCTCGACGAAGCTCGCCGCGGGGCTGGGCAAAAAGGCCGCCCTGATCGAGAAGGACCTGCTGGGCGGCGAGTGCACGAACCGCGGCTGCGTGCCGAGCAAGGCGCTGATCAAGGCCGCCGCCGTGGCATATCACGTAAAGCATCTGCGGGATTACGGGCTGGATACCGCAGGATCAATGGACCTTTCAACGAGGAACGTCATGCAGTACGTCCGGGGCGCGGTCAAGAAGGTCTTCGACAGTCACCCAGCCGCGGTCTTCGAGAAGCTCGGCATCGATGTCCTTTTCGGCGCCCCGAAGTTCCTCGACAGCCACCGCGTCAGCATGGGAGACAGGGTCCTCTCTTCGGACAAATTCATCATAGCCACCGGAAGTTCCGCCTTCATCCCCCCCATCGAGGGTCTGGCCTCGGTCCCCTATCTTTCGAACGAAAACCTATTCGACCTCGAAACCCTGCCGTCCTCCATGATCATCCTGGGGGCGGGCCCCATCGGCATGGAAATGGCCTCTGCCCTGAACCGCCTTGGCGTCACAGTCACCGTCGTCGAGATGTCCCCCCGGACCATGATCCGGGAGGACGAAGAGCTTGCCGGCCTGCTCGCGGACCATCTGGCCTCGGAAGGCCTTTCGCTCCTGACGGGGACGAAGGCTGTGCGTGCAGCGCAGAAGGACGGCGGCATCGTGCTGACCGTTGAGGACGCGCGGAAGGACCGCCGGGACCTCCAGGCGGCAAGCATCCTCGTCGCCGTGGGCCGCAGGCCGAATGTCGAAGGCCTGGACCTCGAGAAGGCGGGCGTGGCCTGGACGCCGAAGGGCATCACCACCGACAGCTATCTCCGGACTACCGCGCCGAACATCTTCGCCTGCGGGGACGTCGCCGGGCCCTACCAGTTCAGCCACATGACCGAATACCAGGCCGTAACGGCCGTCCGGAACGCTTTCCTGCCCTTCCGGAAGAAGGTGAACTACGACACCGTCGCCTGGTGCACGTTCACCGCTCCCGAGTTCGCCCATGCGGGCCTTACGGAACGGGAAGCCCGGGAGCGGCACGGCGACGGCATCAGCGTCTACCGCTACGACTACAAGAACACCGACCGGGGGCGCACGGACCTTGCCGAGTTCGGCAGGGCCAAGTTCATCTGCGACCGCCGCGGCAGGCTGCTGGGCGCCCATATCCTGGGAGAGCGGGCAGGCGAACTGATCCACGAAGCGCAGCTCCTCAGGCATCTCAACCTCTCGTTCACGAAGATCGCCCCGATGATCCATATTTACCCGACCTTCACGGACGTCGTGAGACAGCCGGCGAAACTTCTGTATGTCGACCGGCTCCGGAACAACCCGGTCCTCAAGCTGCTGGCAAAGGTCCTGGGAAAGAAAAAATGAAAAAGAATACCAGGAACATTCTCCTGCTGGCCCTCTTCATCGCTGTTATCATCGGTCTGCGCCTGAGCGGCGTCGGCGATCTTCTGACGTTCGAGAACCTCCAGAAGAACAAGGACGCCCTGCTCGCCTACGTCCGCGACAACGCCGTCATGTCCGTCCTTATCTATATCCTTGTCTATGTCGCCGCGATAGCCCTGAACCTTCCGGGCGGCGCCGTCCTCACGATCGCCGGAGGATTCCTGTTCGGGACCCTCCCGGCGGTGGTGTATGTGAACATCGGCGCAACCTGCGGCGCCGTGCTGGCATTCCTGTCGGCGCGGTACCTGCTCGGCTCGCGTCTCCAGGAGTCCTACGGCGCCCAGCTCGCGAAGTTCAACGGGGAAATGGAGCGGAACGGCGTGCGCTATCTCCTCACGCTCCGCCTCATTCCCGTCTTCCCGTTCTTTCTCGTCAACTTTCTCTCCGGGCTGACGCGGGTACCCCTCTCTTCGTTCACCTGGACCACGGCCGCGGGCATCATCCCGGGCACGGCGGTATTCGCCTATGCCGGTCATCAACTGGAAACGGTGCATTCTGTCGGCGACATTTTCACCGGCAAGGTCCTTTCGGCGTTCCTGCTCCTCGGGCTGTTCACGCTTGCGCCGGCGATCATCGGACGCATGAGAAAACGGACACCCCCTCCTTCGCCTTCATGATGTCGTCCGCAATTCCCTGCAATTTTGTTGACCGGGAACATGCCTTCGGAAAAAAATCCTTGACTAACGACCTTGCTCCTGTATAATTCCTGCCCTAAGCGCCCGGACCGTCGAGGACAACAGCATGCCACAGGACAGAGAACAGGTACGATCCTGGATCGGGCTGAGCAGCATCCCCGGTATCGGCAGGGTTACCTTTCGCAGGCTCGTTGCACTCTTCGGCTCCGCGCAAGGCGTCCTGGACGCGTCGCAGGATGGGCTTTTGAACGATGCGGGTCTGTCCGAGAAGATCAGCAGCGCGATGCGATCGTTCCCCTGGCAGGATCGGGCGGACGAGGAGCTGGCGAAAGCCGATAGGGAGGGTGTTGCGATCATCACCGCGGTCGATCCGGACTATCCGGGGCAACTGCTGAACACGCCGGACCCTCCTCTCTTCCTCTATATAAGGGGTACGCTCCTGCCGGAGGATGGAAGCGCGGTCGCCGTGGTCGGCACGCGAACACCGACGCACTATGGGCTTACCGTGACGCACCGCATGGCATACGAGCTCGCGTCGCAGGGGATCACGGTCGTGAGCGGCATGGCGCGGGGGATCGACACGCAGGCGCACAAGGGCGCGCTCGCCGCAAAGGGCAGGACCATCGCCGTGCTCGGGTGCGGGATCGATACGGCCTACCCACGCGAGAACAAGGGGTTGATGGAAGAGATCGTCCGGTCCGGCGCCGTCGTGACCGAGAACCCCTTCGGCACAAAGCCGGAGAGCGGCTACTTCCCGGCCCGCAACCGGATCATCAGCGGCATGGCGGCAGCGACGGTGATCATCGAGGCCGCAGAGGACAGCGGGTCACTGATCACCGCCGATTATGCGCTCAAGCAGGGCCGGAAGCTCTTTGCCGTGCCGGGGAACATCAGTTCCCCTGTCAGCCGCGGCACGAACAGCCTCATCAAACAAGGCGCCCTGCTCGTTGGAACAGCCGGGGATGTTCTGAAAGAGCTGCATATATCTAAAGAACGCACGGCACGCGTAACGCTCGATCAGCGGCTGCCACCCCTGACACCCGACGAGGCATTTGTGCTCAAGGCTGTAACGGACGAGCCGAAACATATCGACGCCATCATGGCGGAAAGCATCGGCGCCCCGGGCAAACTGAGCGGCGTACTGATCACCCTGGAGCTGAAGGGTCTGGTGAAACAGCTTCCGGGAAAATATTTCGTTCTGCAGGATTGACCGAGAGATCATGCTTGCATTTTCATAGCGCGCTGATTTAGTATTGAAGCGCCCTATGGATAGCTGAGGGAGCTTCGATTCCCAGGGAAACTTGTTATTCTCATCGCTCGCCAACCTCACAGCGAGCCGCGGAGCATGGGCTCGCCCTGGATTCACCATCGATGTACGGAGGTTTTTTTTGAACGAACGGATAATCAACCTGGTCTCGCTCATCGCCGACCAGGTCCAGACGAAGCAGGAACTCTTCAGCAAGGAAGGAAAGATCATGGACTCGCTCATGAACAGCGGGTACCGGCTCCATGAGGCGGACGCGGCGCTGACGCTCATGCAGGGCCTGGCGCAGAACGATGATGGCGCGGTCTCGGCGGATGGTGACTCCCTCGTCGCGGCCGGCATGCGGGCGATGAACACCGAGGAACGGGCCCGGTTCGCCATGGACGCCTTCAGCTTCGTCACCAAGCTCGCCCATCTGGGGATCATCACGGCGGACCAGCGGGAAGACATCCTGGAAAAGGCGCTGACCCTCCACGCCCGGAAGATCGAGCTTTCCCATGTAAAGACGCTCATCACGCTGAACCTCTTCGCCGATACCCAGGATGACGAGGACCTGCTCCTGTCCTCCCTGAGCATCAAGGGGACGGCGTGGAACTGAATCCAGGAACGAGCGCATTCCCCGTAGTTTGTACGGGGTCAGCGAGCGATTAGAATATACCATTACCTTGAGGATCGAAGGTTCCCTGCAGCCTGCTGCAGGGAACTTCAACACTGACAGACGGGGCAACGGCGAACAGGCGCCCTGTCCCAGCGTGGAAAGTAATTCCCTGCGGTAAAAAGGTTTGCCCATTATGAAATCACTCGTCATCGTCGAATCACCCGCCAAGGCCAAGACCATCGGCAAGTACCTGGGCAAGGACTTCACGGTCAAGGCGTCCGTCGGCCACATCATGGACCTGCCCAAGAGCAAACTGGGCGTGGACATCGAGAAGAATTTCGAACCCTCATACATCCAGATCAAGGGCAAGGCGAAGGTCGTCAACGAGCTCAAGTCAGCCGCCAAAAAAGCGGACCGCATCCTGATCGCGACCGACCCGGACCGTGAAGGCGAGGCCATCGCCGCGCATGTGGCCCAGGTCGTTTCCAAGACCGCCAGGACCGAAGAGGTCTACCGCGTTCTGTTCAACGAGATCACCAAGAAGGCGATCCTCAAGGCTATCGAACAACCCGGCAAGATCGACACGAACAAGGTGGACGCCCAGCAGGCTCGCCGCATCCTCGACCGTCTCGTGGGCTACCAGATCAGCCCCATCCTCTGGAAAAAGGTGCGCCGCGGCCTGTCAGCCGGCCGCGTGCAGTCCGTGGCCCTGCGCATCATCTGCGAGCGCGAGGAGGAGATCAAGGCGTTCATTCCCGAGGAATTCTGGTCGCTCACCGCGCTCCTCGCGGGAAAGCTCCCGCCGCAGTTCGAGGCCAAGCTGCTGAAAAAGGATGAGGAGAAGCTCCGGGTCAAGAACAACGACGAAGTGCAGGCGATCCTCGCCGGACTCAAGGACGCGGCGTACACCGTTTCGAAAGTTGAGAAAAAAGAACGCCGCCGCAATCCCGTCCCGCCCTTCACCACGAGCAAACTCCAGCAGGAAGGCGGACGGAAGCTCGGTTTCACCTCCCGCCGCACCATGGCCGTGGCCCAGGGCCTCTATGAAGGCGTTGACCTCGGCAAGGAAGGCGCCGTCGGCCTCATCACCTACATGCGTACCGACTCGACCCGCGTGGGCGCCGAGGCCCAGCAGGAGGCCCGGGAGCTGATAGCGGCCAAGTTCGGCAAAGAGTACGTGCCTGCCGAACCACCGGTGTACAAGAGCGCGAAAAGCGCCCAGGAGGCCCATGAGGCGATTCGCCCCACGGCCGCGATGCGGGAGCCCGACGCCATCAAGCAGTATCTTGAACCCGATCAGTACAAGCTCTACAAGCTCATCTGGAACCGCTTCGTGGCCAGCCAGATGAATCCCGCCATAATCGACCAGACCTCGGTCGACATCAAAGCCAGCGCCTATACCTTCCGCGCCTCCGGCTCGGTCGTGAAGTTCCCGGGATTCATGGCGGTCTATATGGAGGAGCGCTCCGAGGACCAGGCACCGTCGGAGGAAGACAACGGCGAGGCCGTCCTTCCCCCGCTCAACGAGGGCGATGCGCTCTCGCTCATCAAGCTCGACCCCAAGCAGCACTTCACCCAGCCTCCGCCGCGGTTCTCCGAAGCCCTGCTCGTGAAGACCCTGGAGGAAAAAGGCATCGGCAGGCCGAGCACCTACGCCGCGATCATCTCGACCATCCAGGACCGCGACTACGTGAACAAGCTGGAGAACAAGTTCCACCCCACGGAGCTCGGCGTGCTCGTGAACGGACTGCTGGTTCTCCATTTCCCGGACATCCTGAACGTCACGTTCACGGCGAGGATGGAGGAAGAGCTCGACAAGATCGAGGAAGGCCAGATGCCCTGGGCCCTAGCCGTGAAGGACTTCTACGAGCCTTTCTCCAAGGACCTCGCCGCCGCCATGGCCGAGATGAAGGACTTCAAGGCCGAACAGACGCCCACCGACATCAACTGCGACAAGTGCGGCAAGCCCATGATCATCAAGTGGGGCAGGAACGGCCAGTTCCTCGCCTGCTCGGGCTATCCCGACTGCAAGAACACGAAGCCCTTCGTGCGCACCGAGAACGGCGGCGTCGAAGCGGCCCCCGAAGAGACCACCAGCGAACTCTGTCCCAAGTGCGGCTCCGGCATGGTGGTCAAGCGGGGACGGTTCGGCAAGTTCCTCGCCTGTTCCCGCTACCCGGAGTGCAACCACACCCAGGGGATGTCCACCGGGGTGCTCTGCCCCGAGGATGGGGGAATGATCGTGGAGCGCCGGTCCCGCTTCGGCAAAATGTTCTACTCCTGCGCAAACTACCCCAACTGCAAGTTCGCCGTCTGGTATAAACCCGTGCCCCGCCCCTGCCCGCAGTGCGGCGCCCCCTTCCTCACGGAGAAGTACTCCAAGAAGACCGGCCCTTACATCGCCTGCTACAAGAAGGAATGCGGCTACAAGGAGGGGCCGGCTCCCGATGCGGATGCACCGGTGCCGCCAAAAGAACCGGCGGAATAGAGCCTGCGCCGGGAGAGGACCTCGTTCACCCGCGGCCGGCCATCCCGGCACAATTCATCCTTGTCTTTCTGATGGCTTGATGCTATCCTGAACTCCTGTGGTTCGATGCAGTTCATGCCAGGGGGAATATGGGTCCGCGCATTGCACTCCCAAGACCTGATAGCGCAACGGCCGGTCATCGCTGCTCCTTCGTCGCCGTTCCTCTCCTTCTCCTCTCGTTCCTGCTCTTCTCCCCCAGTGGATCTGACGCGGCGGACACGCTCACCGCAAGCGGCTGTTCCGTCAGCAATGTGGGGTATCTGACGGACCTCGCGAAAGAATACGAGCGGCGTACGGGGATCAAAGTGCTCGTGCGGGGCGGCGGCAGCGCCGTCGGGATCGAGGACCTGCGAAGCGGAAGGGTCGATTTCGCGGCGGCATGCCGGTCAAGGTCGTCTGGTGACCCCGGAGACGTCACCTTTATCCAGGTCGCCTGGGACGCCCTCGTCTTCATTGTCCATCCTTCGAATCCTCTCACCTCCCTGTCGATTGACAATGTACGCGAGATCTATGCGGGCAGGACCACGAACTGGAAGCAGGTAAAAGGACCCGACTTGCCGATCAAGGTCTTCATCTCCCGTTCCAGGCAAGGACTGTCCGGCGTCGAGGCATCGACCAATGCTATGGTCCTGAAGGGCAGGGAGCCCGTGGAAACGCCGAACACGCTCTTTCTGGCGTCAACAGGGATCGTCGAGCAGATGGTGGAAATGACGCCCGAGGGATTCGCCACGACGGGGATTACGAGCGCGCGAAAACGCAGGGTTAAAATGCTGAAGATCGACGGGATCTCGCCGACCGTGGGAACCATAGTCCGGAAACGCTATCCCCTGAAGCGCCCGCTCTACATTCTCCTTCCGAAACCTCCAAAACCCGCGGCAAGACAGTTCGTCGACTTCGTGCTGAGCAGGGACGGCCAGCAGTATCTCCGTTCGCTGAATGTCGTGTCGCTCCTTGACGTCAAATGAAGCTATCCCTTCGCGCAAAGGTGTCCCTGGCCATCACGCTGATCATCATCGTGATCAGCGGGGTCAGCACCTATCTCTTCACCAGGGCCCACAGCAGCAGCAAGGAAAAGGGCCTGATCCAGAGGGGTGCAGCGCTCTCCTATGCCCTCTCCGAGGCGGCGACCGAGGGGCTGCTCAAGGAAGACCTCAATCTCATCAAAAAGACGTCGTCCCTCATCCACGCCGATGACATCACGCTGGTCCAGGTCTATTCGAACATCTGGAACATCGTCGACGCTTATCCCTTCGACCAGCTCAGGAACCCTCCCCATCCTGATGCCCTGGAGCACTTTCAGAACTCCTCCGCTCCGTTCAATATCGAGTCGCGGGATGGTTACGACTTCTACACCTCCATTGATTTCCAGGCTTTCGAGGACGCGCCGAACATCACCATCGGTTACGTGAGGCTGATCCTGTCGAATCATACCATCAAACAGGAGATCCGTGGGGCTGTTGCGGTCAATATCCTGGTCTCCGCGGTTATCACTCTGATCGCGATCCTCGCGATCAATATTCTCATCGGCCGGCTTGTCGTAAAGCCGGTTATGACCCTCCACCGTTCCGTAGCCGATTTCAAGAATGGGATTCTGGAGGGGGAGGCAGTGCCTCCCCCTCACGCCGCAGCCGAACTGAAGGACCTCTCACGGGAATTCAACCTCCTTTTCAAGACGCTTAAAGACAGGGAAAAACAGCTCATTGAGTCAGGCCGGAGGATCCACTCTCTCTTCGAACGGGTAGAGCACGGCATCTTCCGTCTCGACCGGAATGGTGCGATCATCGAAGCGAACGATCGTTTCCGGTCCCTCTTCGGAGAGGCAAAGGAATTGTGCGAGGTCCTCCCGCACGACAATAGCTCCGCAGACTGTCTCATAAGGGCCGCTCAGGAGAACGATCTGCACCAGGATTGCAGAGCCGCCGCCCGGAATGGGAATGAGATCATGGTGTCGCTCTCGCTCTATCCGGAAAAAAACGCGGCAGGAACGGTCGTTGGGTTCGACGGATATATCATCGATATCACCGAAAAGAAGCGGCTTGAAGAACGGCTCGTCCGGGCGCAGAAGATGGAGGCGATCGGCACACTCGCAGGCGGCATGGCCCACGACTTCAACAACCTCCTGACGGCCATTCTCGGATACTCGTCGATCCTGCTCAGAACCCTCAAGGAGCATGACCCCTTCTTCAAACCCGTTTCCATCATCCATGAGGCGGCACTGCGCGGCGCCGAACTGGGAAGAAAGATCCTCTCGGTCACGCGAAAGGAACAACGGGAGATAAAACCGGTCGATCTGAACAATGTCGTGCGCTCCGCCCTCGAATTGCTCCACCAGAGCCTGCCCAAGAACATCGAGATCATTACGCACCTCGCCGACGGCCTTCCGTTGACCCAGGCCGATCCGTCCCAGTTGCAGCAGGTGATCATCAATCTCGCCGTCAATGCGCGCGACGCCATGCCCGGCGGGGGAAAGCTGACCATTGAGACATCGCTGTCCGGGGCGGACAGGAACGGCGGGACGTCTGCCAACGCCCGGACAGGCGGAATGATAAAGCTTTCCGTCGCGGACAACGGCGCGGGGATCGATGCGGAAACACAAGCGAGGATATTCGATCCGTTCTTTACGACCAAGGAGGTCGGCAAAGGCACCGGTCTCGGGCTATATATCGTCCATTCCATCGTCCACAACCATGGCGGGCACATCAACATCTACAGCGAACCGGCGCGCGGGACGCAGTTCACCATACACCTGCCGGTCATCGCCCCCGATGCGGCGACGGTATTTCCCGAGGTCGCCGAGGTAACCGGCTCCGGGACCATTCTGGTCATCGATGACGAACCCCATATCCGGGAGATGTGCCGGGACATGCTGGGGGCCCTCGGCTATAGGGTCCTGCTGGCCGAGGACGGCATGACAGGGATCCAGACCTACCGTAATGACCATCGGGATATCGACCTGGTCATCCTGGACATGATCATGCCCAAAATGGGCGGCCCCCAAGTGTTCGCGGCGCTCAAGACCATTGACCCTGCGGTAAAGGTCCTGCTCTATTCCGGATACAGCAGCAACCATGTCGGCATCGATGAGCTGCTGCGGCGCGGAGTTGTCGGATTTATCCAGAAGCCGTTCTCTGCCGAGGACATCAGCATTGCCATCAAGAAGGCGCTGTCCTGAAAAAGACCTTTCCCTTGCAAAATAGCACCTCCTGCGCTACAGTATCGACATGCGAAAGCACATCGCCGGCTTTCTGCTCCATCTCCGGAACGAAAAGAACGTCTCCCTTCACACCGAACGCAGCTACCGCTCCGATCTGGAGCAGCTGGCCGAATTCCTCGGTGACCGCGACGCCGCAGGCATCGACCACCAGGACCTGCGGCAATTCCTCGGCCACCTCATCTCCCGGAAGGTAAAACGATCCTCCCTCGCCCGCAAGCTCTCGGCGACCCGCGCGTACTTCAAGTACCTGGACCGCGAGGGTGTCGTGCAGGGCAATCCTGCGCGTCTTATTGCAACGCCCAAACAGGACAAGCGGCTGCCTTCGGTCCTCACCGTCGATGACGCCCAGCGGCTGATGGATGCTCCACAGGGTGATGCGGTCGATGACCTGAGGGACCACGCCGTGCTCGAGACGCTCTACTCCACCGGCATCCGCGCCAGCGAGCTGGTGGGGATGAATTTCGAGGACATCAACCGGAGCGACCATCTCATCCGCATCAGGGGCAAAGGACGCAGGGAGCGGATCGTGCCGGTTGGTAGCAAGGCGCTCGATGCCATCGAGGCCTACGCATCACGGAAGAACGACAAGAACAAAGGCGCGTCGGTCTTCACCGGCCCTTCAGGAAAACGCTTGACAGTCCGAACGGTTCAGCGTATTTTAGGTAACTATCGGAAAAAGCTGGGTCTTTCGCAAAAGGCCAGTCCCCATACCCTTCGCCACAGCTTTGCGACGCACCTGCTGGAATCGGGCGCTGACCTCCGGGCGATCCAGGAGCTCCTCGGACATGCCAGCCTGTCCACGACCCAGCGGTACACGCATGTGAACCTCGACTCCCTTATGGAGACCTACGACAAAGCGCACCCGAGGGCGAAGAAGAAATAGCGGATAGAGTACGGACGGCAGGCAATCAGACAGCAGGCGATGGCCTTTGATCCGGTCGTACTCTGACGGTCTGATGTCTGTTGTCTGGTTATTTTGGGAGTCCTTATGGATGACATGAATGCGATGCACGCGACCACGATCCTCTCGGTCAGACGGAACGGCAAGACCGCCATCGCCGGCGATGGGCAGGTCACCGTCGGGAACACCGTCATGAAGAGCAACGCCAAAAAAGTGCGCAAGATGTACAACGACAAGGTCCTTGCGGGCTTCGCCGGAGCCACTGCCGACGCCTTCACCCTCTTCGAGAAGTTCGAAGCGAAGCTGGAACAGTACCACGGGAACCTTACGCGCGCGGCCGTGGAACTGGCCAAGGACTGGCGGACCGACAAGGTCCTCCGCCGGCTCGAGGCTTTGATGATCGTCGCCGATGCCGAGCGTTCCTTCGTTCTTTCGGGGAACGGCGACGTCATCGAACCCGAGGACGGCATCGCCGCCATCGGTTCCGGCGGCCCGTACGCCCTTGCAGCCGCGCGGGCCCTCGTGGAGCATACGGACCTCGGCTCGCGAAAGATCGTGGAATCGTCCATGCAGATCGCCGGAGCCATCTGCATCTATACGAACAAGGAGATCACGGTAGAAGAACTGTGAATCAGACCACAGACAGCAGACATGCAGATGACAGACCGAAACAGCATCAGGACTGTTTGTTCCCGCTCTTGTCTGAATGTCTGATCGTCTGTCGTCTGTAAGCTGGTATTCCTTATGAAAAACACCTTGACGCCCCGCGAGATCGTCGCGGAACTGGACAACTTCATCATCGGCCAGAACAAGGCGAAGCGCGCCGTGGCCATCGCGCTCCGGAACCGCTGGCGGCGCCAGCGACTTCCCGGGGACCTGCGAGACGAGGTGATGCCGAAGAACATCATCATGATCGGCCCTACCGGCGTGGGCAAGACCGAGATCGCCCGGCGTCTCGCCCGGCTCGTCAACGCCCCGTTCCTCAAGATCGAGGCGTCGAAATTCACGGAAGTGGGCTACGTCGGACGCGACGTGGATTCCATCGTCCGGGACCTCACCGAGATCGGCATCAATATGGTGAAGAGCGAGGTGTCCGACCAGGTGCAGGATAAGGCCGCGGCCCTGGCCGAGGAGCGGCTTCTCGACCTGCTCCTGCCCCCGCTCCGGTCCACAAATATCGAAGGTACAAACGAGGAGCAGGAAAAGCAGCAGGAACAGCACTCGACGACCCGCGAGAAGCTACGCCAGCAGCTTCGGGCCGGCAAGCTCGACGACCGGATGCTGGAGCTCGACGCCAAGGAAAAGGTGATGCCCTTCGGCATCATCTCGAACGTGGGCATGGAAGAGATCGAGATGAACCTGAAGGAGATGCTCGGCGGCCTGCTTCCCGAGAAGACCAAGAAGCGGAAGTTCAAGGTCCCCGAGGCGCTCCGCTTCCTCGTTCAGGAAGAAGCTGCCAAGCTCATCGATATGGACAAGGTCATCCGCGAGGCGCTCCAGCGCGTCGAACAATCGGGCATCGTATTCCTCGACGAGATCGACAAGATCGCCGGACGCGAGACCCACGGTCCCGATGTCTCCCGGCAAGGCGTGCAGCGCGACCTCCTGCCCATCGTGGAGGGATCCACGATCACGACCAAATACGGCCCGGTGAAGACCGACCACGTGCTGTTCATCGCCGCGGGTGCGTTCCACATGTCCAAGCCCTCGGACCTCATTCCCGAACTCCAGGGACGCTTCCCCATCCGGGTCGAGCTCGACGCCCTGGGGAAAGACGAGTTCGTGCGCATCCTGACGGAACCGCAGAACGCACTGATCAAACAGCAGGTGGCGCTCCTGGCGACGGAAGAGATCACGCTTCACTTTGCCAAGGACTCCATCGAGGAGATCGCCGCGACGGCAGCGAGCGTGAACGAACGCACCGAGAACATCGGTGCGAGGCGGCTCCACACCATCATCGAAAAGCTGCTCGATGAGATATCGTTCGATGCGCCGGAGAAGAAAGGCGAAAAGATCACGATCGACGCGAAGTACGTCCGGGACCGGCTTGCGGACATAGCAAAGAGCGAGGATCTGAGTCGCTACATTTTATAAATAACTGATAAACCACGGGGGCTTCGCTCACACGGGGTTTCACTTCACGGATATCAGCAGGACGTTAATTCATATCCAGGGATCTCATCTTTGCGTGCGGCAAAGCCGCACCCGTGTTAATCTGTGGTTATATACATCTTTAGAGGTTATCATGGAAAAGTTGATCGAAAAAGCGAAGACCCTCATCGAGGCCCTGCCTTACATGCAGACCTTCCGGGGCAAGACCTTCGTCATCAAGTACGGCGGAAACGCCATGATCGATGAGCAACTGAAGCACGGCTTCGCCCAGGATGTGGTGCTGATGCGGTTCATCGGCATCAATCCCGTGATCGTCCATGGCGGCGGTCCCCAGATCGGAAGGACCATGGAGCGGATGGGCAAGAAGCCTTCCTTCGTGTCCGGCCAGCGGGTGACCGACGAGGAGACCATGGATATCGTGGAAATGGTGCTCGGCGGCAAAGTGAACAAAGAGATCGTGAGCCTCATCAATCAGGCGGGCGGCAGGGCCGTCGGCCTCACCGGCAAGGACGGCGGACTCATCCAGGCGAAGAAACTGAAGATGACAAAGAGATCGGAAGAGACTGGAGAAACCGAGATCATCGACATTGGCCTTGTGGGTGAGGTGACCGAAGTGCGGCCCGGAGCGCTCGAGGCCCTTGATGCGGGCGGTTTCGTGCCGGTCATCGCGCCGGTGGGCGTGGGCGCCCACGGAGAGACCTACAATATCAACGCGGATCTCGTTGCCGGCGCGGTCGCAGGAGCGTTAAAAGCAGAGAAGCTGATCCTGCTCACGGACCAGGCCGGGATTCTGGACAGAGACAAGAACCTCATATCGTCACTCAATAAAAAGAAAGTCGAGGACCTGGTCCACAAGGGCACCATCGGCGGCGGCATGCTACCCAAGACCACGTCCTGCTTCGCGGCGCTCGAGGCTGGCTGCGCCAAGGTCCATATCATCGACGGCCGGATCCCCCATGCCCTGCTGCTCGAGATATTCACCCGGACCGGGATCGGAACCGAGATCATGCTGTAGCGTATCCCGCCGTTCCGATCATCGTGCAATGCTGCGAAGGGAAGAAGACACAAAAAAGAGCCCCGGATCTCTCCGGGGCTCTTTGATTTTTCAGGGATTCACTGTTCTTTTATGGCGAATATGGCGTCACAGCCAGTTCTTGGGATTTGCCGCATGGCAGGTCGCAACGCAGCTCTTATTCCCCGACGGGTCATAGCTATTGATGCCACTGCTGGCTATCGTATCCGCCACAAACCCGTTCAGCGTCGGTGTGTTCAGCGTCGTGAAATGGTTTACCGCCAGTATCGTAGCGCTGTGACACGCCGCGCAGCTAAATCCCATGTTCGTATGCAACAAATGTGCGCCTGACGAATAGCTGTTATACTCCGCAGTCCCGAATGCATGGCACAGCGTGCACTGCGTGTCCACATTGATCGTCCCCGTGAGCCACGCCGGCGTTGTCTGTCCGCCGTGGCAGCTCACATTGGAGCACGTGCCGTTCGTGTTGCGCACCGCTGCCCCGCCGCTCGAGTTGTAAGAGCCCAGGAACAGGATCTCCGTTGTCCCGTTGAAATGCTTCGCCGTCGTCGTGCCCGCGCCGCTGTGGCAGGTATCGCACACGTTCGTAACGCCGGAGAACGCATTATGGACCGCATGCGCCCCGCTCCTGTTCGGCGCAACGGTTCCCGTCGGCGGCTTCCCGTGACAGGAGGTGCACCCCGTTAACGTGAGAGGAGATCCGTTCAGATGGCACTGGCTGCAGGACACGCCGGACATTCCTCCAGCGAGATCACTCCCGTGACATTCCATGCACGAATTGATGTCCTCCTGGCTGGCTGCGGCGTGTTTCGCATACACCCAATCGGACAAATGTTTTCCGGCATCGGAATCAAAGGCCTTATCGTTCGGCGTTCCGCATCCGGCAAGGGCCATGAGAGCGGTGAGCAGCAAGAAGCTGTTCCTTCCTATCATCATTATCTGTGACATGCTTTACACCTCTCATTGTTCGAGCGGCCATGGCATTTCATGCACGATGCTGGGTTGATCCGGCCGTCGATCTTATGTTGGTTGATATAATCTCCCCGATGGGGGAGCGCCCGCTCCGGGGCATCCTTGTACTTGTCGCTCGGCTTCAGTTGTTCCCTGTGTGCGTGACAGTCCGAACAGAATGATTCGGCATGACAGAGGCCGCAGGTCTGCTTGTTCTGCCGGGCGGAAAACTTGTGCCGGAGACCGCCAAACTCGGCCGAATGGTCCATCGATGCCCGCCAGTCAGAATGGCACTGGCTGCAGATGACCGGCGCCTCTACCTCCATAGGATGTTTCGAAGCCGTGCCTGCCATGCCGGTAGACACGTACAGGGCGAGAATACATATCGGCAGGAGCAGCAGGAACGTCAGTCTTGTTATCTTATTATGCATGCTACACCCCCTTGCGATTGCCCAGTTCAGCATCGAACCGGTAATTGAGTTTCAGGAAGAACCGAATATCCTTGTCGAAATCAGGGTTCTTCGAGTATTCCACGTCAGCGCCTAACCTGAGCTTTTGTGTCAGTTCGTAGCCGGCGGCCAGTGTGACCGAATAGGCGTCGGTCACATCGTTAATGGGCTCTTTATACTTCACGTCGAGAACATCGAGGGCAACATCGATCTTGTCGATCTTTTTTGATGCATAGATGCGGTACTCGTCGTATTTAAGCCTGTCGGTATCACCATCCATCTTGTGCAAAGAGATCCCTGCGTTGTAGGATTTCGGCATCGCGTACGTCACCTTTGCCCCGTAATAACCGGCATTACCGGCGATATCGTAGGTGTACTTCTTGTAATCCGCTGAAACGGCCCATTTGTCGTTGATCGCGTAGAATAGTTCCGGTCCCAAGATATTCACCGTCTCCTTGGGATCCAGGGGGCCTCCGGGCGTCAGCTTGAAGACGCTGCTTGTCGTAGATGCGAAGTAATCCTCATAGCTGATCCAGGTCGCCTCAGCATTCACCCGCACCTTGTCAAAGGGCCCAAACATCAGGTAGTATGAATGTTCCATCCAGCCGACCGTTTGAAAGTTGAACGAGGACCTGCCGGTAAGCTCCACTTTATTCAAGGGCCGGACCCAGAGGTCGATGCCTCCCTCCCGCCGCCAGGTATCAGTGTTCGTGTTCACATTGTTGTCTTTATTCTCATGCAGGTAGGACAGTCCGATGGTATAGAGGCCTTCATAGTGATGGGAGAGGCGGCCGCCGTAGATCGTACTATTGCCCAGAAGGTCGTCGTTCGTCTCCACCGGTGCACCGCCGAAGGCGGAGATCCCGAATCCCTTCATCAGGTCCATCCTCGCGTAAATGCCGTCTATCCGCTCCGCGGCGACGCCTTCAAAGACCATCACCCGGCCCAGGTTCACGACCGCATTGCGTTCCTTCGCACGATAGCTCACATAGCCGTACTGGAGATCGCTCCCTTTCTTCTTGTCGTTCCCGAACGTGTCGTCCTGCAGATCGTAACCCAACCAGCCGCCGAAATGGACCGAGATAGTCTCATTCCCGACATCCTGCACATTGAAGTCGAGATATTCGTACAGCGGCATCAGGTTGGCGCCGCCGGCGGACTCCCGGGAAAGCGCATAGGTACGGGAATCACCTGATAGACTGGCTGCCGTGGACGTAGCAGGCAAAAATAGAAATCCGTGCACGAGCGATGCAACAACAAGGAATAGCGGAAACCTTTTGGATCGGATGACGTGAAGCATATTCGTATTCTTCAAAATTCCACCCTCCCTTCTCCTGTATTACATATTTGAATTGTTTGTTGTGTTGTAGGTCGATTCAGCAAAGCCTTTTATTAATCGCGCTATGATTACACCATCTCAGTGGATTCGAGCACCGACTATTATGAAATTCGGTCGACTGAAAAGGATTGTCCTTTCAGCATCTGCAGCGGGCCAAGAGAAGAAACGACCTCTTCAATATGAAGACTTTTACAGAAACGCTTTCCAGGCGCTCCTTCCCGCGGCGTCCTTCACCTTTCTTATCCTGATGGTCGTCGTGGTTTCCTTCGGTTCGGTTTTACTCCCGTCCGGCCTCTGCATGATCATGGTCATTTTGACACTGACCGGCCAGTAACCGTCCTTGTCGCGGACGCCTTTGTTCACGACCACAGGGGGGCCCGTCACGGAAAAAGACCCGCTTTTCAGAATGCCGGAATCTTCTATCGCCTGGAGCACTTCCGCATCGGTAGGCGCCGAAAACCGTGAACATCCGGAGGCAATAATAATAGTGAGAGCCGTCAAGAGCGATAGGACCGCAATTGAAAATGTCTTTATTCTCGCCATAAAAGCCTCCTCTCTTCGCTGGTGCAAAGAATAATTTTAGGATTTGGTTTTGGAGCGCAAATTTTCGCTATTGTACTGGAAGCCCTCGAAAAAATCCAGAAAAAAAGCGGTCCGGGGGAGGCGTTACTGAAAACGGAAAGCGTGAGAATACCGCGCACATCAAGAATGGCATTGCCGTATTTTTGGCTTGATGATATTTGTATCATTCCGTATAATGAGATGGCTATGCACTGCACCTCCGTGGACCATGAGGAAAAGTCCCTCCAATCGCCTGGAAAGATCGCTCCGCTTCCTGTGATCATCGGCCTGTACATTTTCTTGTCTCTCATCCTCGTCGCCCGCACGAACGCGCAACCTTCGACAGACCCATCCGGCCTTCGCCTGATTGGGACGGTGATGGCCGGAGGATTCACCGGCGCGGTGCTCGGCGACGCCAAAGGCGAACAGACCTTCTACCGGCTGCACGAAAGCCTGCCGGACGGATCGCAGATCGTCAAGGTCCAACGCGACCACATTCTGGTCAGGCAGAGCGACGACGCGGTGTACGAAATATACATCTCCCATGACACGAATGCCGCCGTGAAGCAGACCGGTCCCCCGGTTGTCGCTGCCCCCCAGCCGCCGGCGGCGGCTCACCCCGCCGCGCCGGCCATTACTCCTGCCGGCGATGTGCCCCTCAAGGTGTTCCGCGGGAAACGCCGCCCCAGAGGTGATGAGTGAAAAATAAATCTCCATACCTCATCCTGCCGGGTCTTCCAGAATGCAAGGTGTAATCCGGCCTTCGTTGGAAAACATGGCTTGTGTCAGGCATCATCATCCAGTTTGTCCTGTGCGTCCGTGTGCGGCTCCTGGACGTTCCCCTCGAACGAGACGAAGGGGAATATGCTTACAGGAGGCAGTTGCTGGTTTCAAGGCATCCCCCCGTACAGCAATGCGTACAACGCGAAATTCCCGTCACCTTCTTGTTGATGTACGCCGGCATCCTGTCCTCGTTCGGGCAGACGGTCCAGGGCATACACCTGGGATCATGCTGCTCGATCTGCGGCTTTCCTGCTGCTCTTCCCTCCCGGCAAAAAACCGGTCAGCGACCTCGCGGCCCGATTGACGAAGAGCCTTCATAATGCGTGGCCCCAACTGATCCCCACCCAACCTATCCCTTCAGCAAAAAAATGAGGCGAGCATGGTCTGCTCGCCTCAGCAAAGTTGATTTCGATTTTACCATCAGGAGAGAAGCGAGGCGGGCCGAAGCCCACCTCGCATATCTCGCCTAATCGAAATATGACATGATTGTTTGGATCACCGTGTCAAGAACGCCAGTGGCATTCGGGATCAGATAACCATTCGTTTTCGTATGCTCGTTGAATGACGCAAGCCCATTTGCATCATCTTCGTTGACAAATACAGCCCTGTGACATCCGCCGCAGGCCCTTGTAGCAGGACCGCTGACATAGGACGGCACATTATTGATGTTCCTTCCCTCGACATAATCGGACCCCGAAAGGATGCCGGGCAGCGATTTTGTCTGATTCGGCACTTCATAGACACCTGCAGTGGTGTGGCAGGCTTCACAATTCTTGATCGTGAAGTTGGGGAAGGTGGCCTCGATGTGATGCTGAACATGCAGGGTCTCTTCCGGATTGGTGAAGTCGACATCGCCGATATCAAACGGCTGGAACGAGTGGATCGCATGGACATAGGAATCTATCGACCTTGACTGCAATTCCAGATGCGAGCCGCCGGAGAATGTCGTATGGCACATCCTGCAGACCACGACATTGCCGCCCCTGTTGCCGGAATGGAAGGTTGTTGCAAGCTGTTCATGGCAGGTGTTGCACTTGGCGGCGTCTACGATAGGCGCGTAGTAGGTGACAAAACCGTTGGATGCGATGTCAAAGGTTTTTGACGGCGCATCGATTCCAAGCGTAACGCCGGCGGCATCTTTCACGGTCAGCAACACCGCGATTTCCATTCTCTTGATCGTGCCGTCAGCGATCATCTGAGGAATAGACGGCGTTTTGGCATAAGCCGCCAGGTCTAAGTTCACTTCCCAGGTGTTGGCCACGGTTGTCGCGACTTCCGTGAACAGCGTGTTGGCAGTTCCGATGGTTTTTTCCATCCTTTTGCCGTTTGCATCGCTGGTGTGGCAGCTCACGAGGAAGTCCTTGGCGTCATAGCCGTACAAGGAAACATACACGCTTGGGGTTACCGTAAATCCGGTAGCAAGGGTATCTGCCGCGCTGAACTTGATGTTAAGGATGTTGTTCGTAAAAGTAGCTGAGGAAATCGTAGCGGTAATGGCATCAGCATACTTCGTTCCATCAGCAGCGAAGATCATGGAGTTGTAACCGGTGTGGATTGCGCTGAATACCGGAGCAGTACCGCCTGCGAAATGGCAGCCCGCGCAGTTTGGATCCGCAGCGCCATCGACATACAGGTTGTCGATATAGGCATTATGGTTATATGCTGCTGTGGACAATATGGTTGTCAGATCCGGCGCCCTCTTGGAATCGGTCCCGCCTACGCCGGTCACCGGATGGCAGCTCCTGCAGGTCGTCAAGTTGAAATTCGCATCCGTCAATATGAGATTCAACTTGCCTTCGTGGCAGGTTACGCAGTTTGCCATTGTCTGCGGATACATGAATTCCATGCCATGCGACATATGCGTGTCGTTCATGACATTGGCTGTATATGCGTATTGATTTTTTTCCGCCGTAGTCATATTGTCTTCAATAGAATCGCACAACGTCGTGGTGCAGGCCGCGACAAGTGCCTCATACGCGGTATACTTTGCAAGATCATCAACCAAGAGCTGCCAAGACTGATGGCCGCCGGTCCTATCATCGTAATGGCAGACCTTGCAGGCTGCAAAATCCGGCAGGCCGGACACCGTAGCTTGTCTGTAGCCATGCTTCCTGTACGGAGCACCGTGGCATTTTTCACAACCCGAAACATTGGCAGTAGATGCATAGGTGTCCACGTCACCAAATTCCTGGCCTATATTGGCCACGTCTGCGTACAACGCCATGCCTTCGGTGTTCAGTCTGCCCTTGGCAACGTAGATATACACCTGAGCATTCGACGACTCCGGCGCATACGTCAGGCCGGTGCCGGTAATGGAGAATTGGCCGTTCCCCAATGAGGTGGGGATTGTTCCGGTCGTGGGCAGGAAATTTTTCGGCGTGCCGAAGGTTCTCGCCGCGCTGCTGTACAGGACCGAATAAATCGTCTCTTGATCGAACTCGGTCCTAAAATTATTGGACCCCGTAAGCGTATAAGGCTGGCCATTTTTCAAGACCGTGAACTCCACCGTTGTGTTAAAGAGCGTCCCACTGGCGACACTCGTAACACTATCAATCGTAATAGCCAACGTGGTATCCACATAATCATTGTAAATCGCCTGATGGCCCGCCGCGCCCTGGTCCTCATGGCAAATGATGCAGGACTCGGGCTTGGCTATTGCCGACGCATCCGCACCGGGTGCGCCTGGCGCGCCTGCCGCGCCTGCCGCGCCGTCATCACCTGCGCAGCCTCCCATCAGCGCGCCGGTAACGACCACGGCGCAACACAACATCAACAACATGATCGTACTTCTTATTGAACTAGCCTTCATGTTTCCGTTCCTCCTTGTAACAAATTTAGAAACAATTTTAAAGCCAAACATCATCGCAAATCTATGGTACGAATCGTTCTCATAATGCATCTCATATTTGTCTCAACCATAACAGCCTTTCAAAACACTGATTATCCGGGACAAAATCCCTCCCTCACCGGACACATTGCCTCCCTTCTCAAGGAATTGATTAGTGCTGCAGGTCTGCTATGAACCGCCCTCGTTTATTAGGTATTAAGAAAAACCATATCAATAGAATCACTGCCTGTCAAGGTACAGAATTTCGTATAGCACTGCACTCACCGATAAATGCACCTTTGTGTTCGCCATGAGCGTCTCTGAGAAGGAACGAAATTTCAATTTATTTAATTTATTTAATTTTAACGCTACAATAATAATGCAATGGCTATGCCATTATTCATTGCATAGAATGTTCTGTAAAACCACGGGATTCAATAGTCGTTGCCTAGTGCATCGAGCTTCACCGGTGAAATAGCCACTTACATCATGGTTATTTCACCAGATCATTGCTTATGATATTGACTATATATAAGTTTCGATATCGCGCAACCCCCCTGCTGGGGACAGAAATGTCCAGATATTGATTTCACGTTAACTTTTTTAAACCTTCATTTGAATTTGCTGCTTTTTCGTAACAATTCCCCTGCTCATGGAAACTCTCTGCAATAAAATGTCGTCAATCCTGAAATGTTTATTATCCTTTGACCTTGTAGTACGCGGAGTTACTGCGCTCATTCCTGGATATAACTTGTAACAAGGTGCATCTCCTATTCCTCCCTTGCATGGTACTAGCGGTGAAATCGCCGATAGCATAGGTCATATGACCAGATAGGAGCCCGCAAAAACGCGGTTATCCATTACGGCAGCCGACATTCGTACGCATTTGTTGGGGGAAAATGAAATTTCTTTATGGGTATGGAAATTGCTACAAAAAGACAGGTGACATTGCGGGGATACTATGACGAATATCTTGCTGGTCGATGATGAATATCTTATTCTCTATTCCCTCTCCAAGACGCTCAAACACGGCGACACCGATGTGACGACCGCCACGAACGGGAAGGATGCTCTCCGTGAGATCGGGCGCGCGTTCTACGATATCTGCTTTCTCGACGTTCAGCTTCCCGACTCGAACGGTCTCGAGCTCATGAAGATATTCCGTGAATTGTCGCCGGCAACCAGCATCATTATCATGACAGCGGGCCTTCTGAGCGACGAACAACAACGATCTCTGCGCAGCCAGGGCTGTCATTTCGTTCCAAAGCCCTTCGACATCGACAAGGTGCAGGCGCTCGTATCGGAGATCACCAGCCACTCCGTCGCGGGCAGCGATTGAACGCATATCAGATGCCGGCCCGCTCCCGGAAATCGCCTGTTGCCTGCCGGATCCCCCCCCTATTCCGCCAAACCGAATTTTTTCACCTGGTATCTCAGCGTGTCATAGGTGATGTTCAGCAGTTTTGCGGCCTGCGCCTTGTTATGCTTCGCCCGTTCGAGCGCCTGGACTATGAGGTCCCGCTCCAGGTCCTCCAGGGATATGCCGGCATCGGGCAGGACAAAGCGGCCTTCCAGGGAGCGGTCAACCGCGGGCAGCATGCCGGTCATCGCTCTCGGCAGATTTTCCGCCAGAATATCCCCCGCGTTCCCGAGCACAACGAGCCGCTCCATGCAATTTTTCAGTTCCCTGATATTCCCGGGCCAGGGATAGGAGAGCATGATCTTTTCTGCTTCCGGCGAAAGGGACGTAATTCCTTTTTTATTGTACTTCCTGCTGAACAGGGCGATAAAATGCCGGGCCAGCAGCGGAATGTCCTCCTTCCGCTCCCGGAGCGAGGGCATGGTCACTTGAAAACTGTTCAGCCGATAGAACAGGTCGCTCCTGAATCCTCCCGTCTTGACCTCATCGGATAGTTTTTTGTTCGTCGTGGCGATGACGGTGACGTTCACCGGGATGTTCTCAGCCCCCCCGATGTGCCTGACCTTACGCTCCTCGAGGAAGCGCAGCAGCTTGCTCTGGAGACCTGGCTGCATTTCACCGACTTCGTCAAGCAGGATAACCCCCCCGTTCGCAAGCTCGAAAACGCCCTTTTTATCCGTTTTGGCGTCTGTGAACGATCCTTTTTCGTAGCCGAAAAGCTCGCTCTCCAGCAGGTGCTCCGGCAGCGCCGCGCAATTGACCGCGATGTACGGCCGTCTCCTGGCCTCCGCGGAATCCTGCAGCATGCTGTGAAAGAACCTGGCCATGAGTTCCTTGCCGGTACCGCTCTCTCCCGTTATGAGAAGGCTCGACACGCGCGCGGCGGCCATTTTTTCCACCGCCGATCGCAGGTCCTGCATGGCATGCGATACGCCGATCATCTCGCGATCGAACGATTCCGCATGGACCTTTCTGAGATAGTCGACCTCCCGGGCCAGGCTCACCCTCTCGAGGATGTTGCGGAACAGGATCTTCACTTCCTCGATGTTGAAGGGCTTGGTGAGGTAATCCGCCGCACCCAGCTTCATCGCCCGAACGGCTGTTTCTGCCGTGTCATCCGCTGTCAGCATGACGACCTGCGCGGGGATCCTCTGTTCCATGATCTCCCGCAGGATGTCGATCCCGCTCCGCCCCGGCAGAGCGACATCGAGGAGCACGATGTCGGGGAACCATGCCCTGATCTTGTCGACGATGCCGTCGGCGCCGGTCTCCACGCGGACCTCGAAGCCGCTGCTTTTCAGAGACCGGGCGAGCATCCTCCCGATGAGCTCATCGTCGTCGACAACGAGAATTCTGCCGTCAACCTTGATCACGCGGTCTTTCCTTTCCGCGGTTACAGAGGAGGGTTATGGTGAAGGTCGTGCCCCTTTCCGAGCTGCTTTCTATGGCGATCCGCCCCCCCTGCTCCTCGATCAACCGCTTGGATATGGCCAGTCCCAGTCCGGTCCCCCCTGCCTTGGTCGTAAAAAAAGGCTGGAAGATCTTGTCCTGGACCGCGGCGTCGATCCCTTTCCCGGAATCGGACAGGAGAACGGTGACAGCGCACGCGGCCTCATCGAACGATGTCCTCAGGACCAGGGACCCGTGGCCAGGCATGGCATCGACGGCATTCATGAGGAGGTTCATGAACACCTGCCTGAGCTGCATCGGATCGGCGATGATCTCGGGAAGGTCAGGCGCGAATTCCCGTACGAGACTGATCATGCCGGAGACGCCCTTCGTGTGCATGCCGTTCTGCATCACCATCTGAGCGGCGGCATCAAGAACGGAATTCACGTCGGTTTCCATGAAATGAGGCCGGGGAGGCCGCGCGAAATTCAGCAGGCCCTTGATCAGCCCCTCGATGCGCTTGATCTCATCAATGACCTTGAAGAGAACGCCGCGGTCTTCCGGCAGGAGATAGGATTCAGCGGCAAGGGTCTCCATCGTCAGCTTGATGCCCGCCAGGGGATTCTTGATCTCGTGCGCCAGCCCGGCGGCCAGTTCACCGGTGGCCTTGAAATGCTCCGCCCGCTGAAACAGCTCTTCGGTCCGCTTTCGTTCCGTCATGTCCCGGTCGATCGCCAGAACATATTTGTGATTGTCGAACTCGAACATGCCGGCGCTGATCTCAACGGGGAACACCGTGCCGTCCCTTTTCGCATGATTGATCTCGGCGGTTATCCATTCTCCCTTCAATATCCGTTCGATGCGATCCTTCATCTGCTGCGCCGCCACGGGAGAGTCGAGTTCCCGGATGTTCATCGAGGTGAGTTCCTCCACCGTATAGCCATGCATCGCCGCCGCGGACCGGTTTGCGGAAACGATCTTGCCCGCGTGCTCCCCTTCGGCATCGAGAATGAATATTGCGTCTCCCGCGCTTTCGAACAGAAGGCGGTAGCGGCGTTCACTCTCCGTTATTTCCCTCAGACGATCGCGCAGCGCGCCGGCCATGTCGTTGAAAGCCACCGCCAGTTCCGCGAACTCGTTCTTCAGCCCGGCAATACGAAAATCCAGGTCGCCGGTCCGCAGACGCTTCGTTGCATTGAGAAGAAGCTGTATGGGAGACGCAAAGCTGTAAATAGTCGTGAAGCCGAATGCCGCGACCATCAGGGGGCCGCAAATGACAAGCACCAATACAATGAGTTCCGACCACCGCATGTCCTTCTGGGAATCCTCGGTCCGTTCACTGAGCCCCTGGCTGGTCAGGATGATCATGGTGTTGAGCTTGCTGATGATCGAATCCCCGATGATGTTCGCCGTCTCCCGCTCCTCCCGAAATCGTCTGTCACTCGTGTCTATCGCCAGGGTCCTTGTCAACTGCTGATCGAACTGGCCTATCTGCTGCTGGAGATCGAGCAATTGTTCGGTAACGCTCTCCGTATGATGGCAATGAAAGCAGGCAGCGATCGCCGTTCCCATGCTGTTAACGCGTTCCGTCATGACCTCGATGCTTTCCGGATGTCTCGTGCTTTGCGAATACAGATCTTCCTGGACCTGGTGAACGTTCAGCAGGAGATGTTCCCTCTGGATCTCGACCTGGTGCAGCAAGATCAATTCCTGCAAGCTCAGTGAAATGTGCCTGATCGAATAAAGGAGGGCGGCGCCGCCCGCGCTTGCGAGCAAAGCAAAGATGCTGACTATGATGAGTATCTTCTTTTTCATCGTCGATAGCGGTCGTACAGGGAAGCTGGGCACCAGTGAATATGCGGAAGATTCTGCTGCATAATTATACAAGAGATTGCACTAGGTTCCAACTTATTCTTGCATCACGACATCAGCCTTCCCATGAGCGCGGGAATGGCGGTCTCCACATTCAGGGCCCGCTCCCCCAGGCTGACCGGCGTGAAGCCCCGTGAGGCCAGTTTTTCGATCTCGAAGGGAACAAACCCCCCTTCCGGCCCCACGGCAAGCGCTGCGGGACCGCGAACATTACGCGGACAGGAGGAGGCGCCGGGATGGGCCACGAGCGCGAGCGAACCTCTAACCATACCCGGAAGCTCGTCCTCGACAAATGACCTGAAGCGCTGCTTGAGCAGCACTTCCGGCAGCACCGTATCGCGGGACTGTTCGAGCCCCAGCACCAGCTGACGTTCGATCGCCTCCGGTGTCAGGAACGGGCTCTGCCAGTAGCTTTTCTCGACGCGCGCCGCGTTCATCAGGATAATGCGCATCACGCCCATCAACGGTCATCGAAAAGAGAACCCTTCGGGAACTGGATCGTCCCAAGCATCCCACAGCCATTATAGCTAACCCAAGTTCCGCAGTTAAAAAATCAATGTTTCGATAAATCAATAAGTTGATCTGCTTAAACCACAAAAGTCGGCACTACATTTCCGATGACCTTCGGTACGTTTGGAAGCGGCAGCTTCAATCTCTGAAGGAGTATTTTCAGTTCAGGCGGTGCGGCGCTGACCGTACGCAGTCTGATCTTTTTGTCTTTCGCGGGCAGCACCACATCGAGCGATCTGATCTCACGCATCTCCTCCACAAGCTTCCTCGGCGCCGTGCCGAGGCCCGCGCATTCCATCCATTGCTGAAGAGTTCGCCACATTGCCAGGGCAAGAAAGCAAATAAGGATATGGGCCTCTGTGCGCTCTGCCGTATGATGATAGACCGGCCGCAACCCCAGGTCGCTCTTGGTGGTTCGGAAGGCGTCCTCTGCCTGAGTGAGCTGGATGTAGAGCTTCCAAAGCTCCTTCGGGTCGCTGCCGTGCCAGTTGGTGCGGAGAAGGTAACTGCCGCTCGTATGGAGCGCCCACTCCGTGCGCTCTTCCTGCTTCCTGATCGTGACCGCGAGACGCGGACCGTTTTCGGTCTGTCGTTCTTCCACGGAAACATCGAAGAGTGATGCTGCCCGGCTGTTTCGCTCAAGAAGTCGTCCGATCCGTCTTTCCACCTTTTGCCGGTCAGGCCTTTTGCTCTTCTCCGCGTTTTCCTTGAGCTTGAGAAGGCCCGTGTCCAGACGCGTGATAAACCGGCTCAAGATGGCTTGTTCCTTCTCCCGGCGTCCCTCTGAGCGGCAAAGAAGGAAGGTCTCGTTCGTGCCCTCCGGCGATGATGCAAACTTCACTTCAACTCCGGGTTAGACTTCCTCCCAACCCGACTCGGTGAGCTCTTGCTCAAACTTTCTGAGCATGGCTTTGGGAGTTCCGACGATGTAACGGGCGTCTCTCGTTCGAAGCAGTTCGAGGTTCTCTTCGCTCACCATGCCCCGGTCCATGACCCACACGCGGTTGGCCTTGCCGTATTTGCCTTCCATGAGCTCGATGATGTCTTCGACGGTGGTCACGTCCACCCGGTTGCCGTCAAAGACTTCAAAGCCGATCGGCAGACCTTCTGAGCTGGTTACGAGTCCTATGCATACCTGTACGCAGTCGGGACGACTGTCTCTGCTGTAACCGCGCTTTGCCTTGGCATTGCGCTTGCCGCTGCCTTCAAAGTATGTTGAGGTGACGTCGTAGATGAGAAAGTCGAAGGTCGTCCCGAACATTTCTCCGTATCGCCTTTGTAAATGCCGGCACAGGGCGTCCTTATGCGGAAGCAGCGCATCCAGGGCGCGATACAGCCGATCGTCGTTGATCTTCTCCGCAGGCACGCCCACAAGGTCATCAAGCGCGGTCTTCGCGTACCACGACTCGGCGATCTGAAGCTCCGACGAGGGGGCGCAAAACCGGGCAAGGGTAAGCACCGCGGCCATGATGGACCAGGAAATTTCCTCTCTGCCGGGAGGGATTTGTTCCTGGCAGAAGGCGGATAGTCCAAGGCGATTCCACAACAGAAGCCCAAGATAGACGTCGCCGAAATGGCGCATCCGCTCAATGCTTACCCGCTTGATGTCCACGGTGGCCCATAACGGCGCTTCATCTTCACGTTTGAAGAGATCCGGTTGCGGCTGAGGTTTCCCATCCAGGAACCTCCCGATGGCTTCCCATCCGATCCGCTCTTCCTTGTCCAGGCCGGGAAGTTTTCCGATCGTGGCGATAGTGCGCTGCCTCGGTCCTCTGGCTGTGCGGATAGTTTCTACCAGCGCCCACGATTTGTAATCGACTCCGTTCTTGGTCCGGCTGCGACGACGAAGGTACATTGCTTTTCCCTCTGGCAGCCAATATTACCAGATCAAAGATCGATTACAAGAGGGTGGTCGGCACTACATACGCATTTTAAAAGCTGCGCTCAAGTAAAATCAACGGGTTGATCTCCCAAGCGCGGGGAAAATAGTGAAAAATCGAATGCAACTGCGGAACTCGGGCTAATGTTTAGGCTTCTTTCTGAACGCATTATTCAGAAAGAAGCTGGTTGGACTAAGCCGTTGTGCGCCACACCGCTATGGGATTTCAATTGATTTTGCAGTTTAAAGCGAAGTCCGCAGAGACGGCATTGGCAGGGGTGTGCGATTTGTTCGGGTGAAAAGCGGCGATTCCGGACTGCTCCGCAAGCCCCTTTCGTGAACGACTATACAGGAAACGGGGCTTTTGGGCAATAGGATAGCGTTGCGAAGAACAGGGCTGTTTTCGAGAATGGGTGCCGGTACGAGCTTGTTCATTTCAGTACTTCCGGTAATCATATTCGCGGCGGTCCTTTGCAGCGCGCGGGCCGCATGATCTCGGTCGCGCGCATCGAGCGTTCACCGCAGACGGGGCATTTGGCGACGTCGATGCCGGCGATCCTGAACAAGGTTTCCTGCCACGTCTCGGTCTTCTGCTCCGCCTTGTTGTGTCCGGTACAGGAGAGCAGTTCCCTGCACTGGTTAAGTTTCTTCCTGCGGCACCTGTTGCCCAACAAGCCGTAATGCCTGATCTTCACAAATCGGTCCGGCAGCACGTGAAGCAGGAATCGCCGGATGAACTCATCGGCGTCAACGGTCATGATCTTGCTCTTGTTGTTATCGGCATAGTCCCGCCACCTAAACGAGACCTCGTCGGACTCTGTTCTCACGAGCCGATGATTGCTGATCGCGATCCGGTGGGTGTACCTGCCGAGATATTCAAGAACGCCCTTGGTCCCGTCGAACGGCGGTTTGCAGTAGACGACCCACTGTTTCTTGAATAGATCGGAGATCAGGGCACCCCACGCCGCAGGCTGCGCAAGATGGCTTACGACGCCGGGGTAAACAAGCTTGTTCTCGGCACGAAGCTTGTTCAGATAGGCAAGGAACTTCCCCCGAAAGAGCTTCGACATCACCTTGACCGGGAGAAAGAAGTCATTTTTGCACGACTTCCATTTCCGTCCGCCCTTGGCCAAGCCACCGCCGGTGACGATGTTATGGAGGTGCGGATGGTCCATGAGATTCTGACCCCACGTGTGCAGGATCGAGATAAACCCGATGTCCGCGCCAAGATGTATCCGGGTTTCCGCAAGCTCGCTCAGGGTTTCTGAAACGGACTTGAACAGGATGCCGTAGAGGACTTCCTGATTCCGGAGGACGAGGGGATTCAGAAGATCGGGGAGGGTGAAGACGACATGGAAGTACGGGATGGGGAGCAGGTCTTTCTCCCGTGCCTCGATCCACTGCTCTTTCTTGAGGAACTGGCACTTGGGGCAGTGCCGGTTTCTGCAGGAGTTGTACGAGACCACCTTCGTACCGCAGTGATCGCACTCATTCACGTGGCCGCCCTGATCAGCGGTGCGGCAGGTCTCGATCGCCCGCATGGCGCGAAGACGATTTACGGGCATGGGATGGGCGCTCCGGTAAAGAGGCCCGTACCGGCGGAAGATGTCTGCAACCTCGATCTGTCCTCGGCCTCGCGTATTCACGACAGATGACCGCGCGTAGGTGAACTAGGAAGCCTGGGGCGGGTTGGAGAGCTTGGGGTCCAGATCCAGGGGACTTACGACCTTGGCGAGGTTTTTCTTGCTTACGTGGAGGGATACCGTCGTCGTCCTGATCGATGAGTGGCCGAGCAGGACCTGAATCGTGTGCAGATCGACGCCGGCCTCCAAAAGGTGGGTGGCGAAGCTGTGACGAAGGGTGTGGCAGCTCGCGGGCTTCGTAATGGACGCTTCGCTCTTCGCACGTTTGGAACGTTTGGCGAATGGTGTCGATGGGAACATGGTCTTCCGGGCTGGTGTCTTTCGGAAAGAGCCAGTTCTTCGGCCGGTACTCTTTCCAGTAATCCCGCAGCGTTTCGAGGGCGACTTGCGACAACAGGGTGTGGCGGTCTTTGTTCCCTTTGCCCTGCTCTACGCGGATCAGCATGCGGGCGCTGTCGATGTCCGTGATCTTGAGTCTTGCCGTCTCGCTTATTCGTAGTCCCGCCGAGTAGGTCACCATGAGCATCACTTTTTGCTTGAGAGTGACCGTGGCGTCGAATATTTTCTGTATCTCGCTCTTGGTAAGGATTCTCGGAATCGACTTGGTCGTCTTGGGATAGGGAATCCTGTCCATCGCCCAGCCTTTGCCGAGGGTGGTCTCATAGAGGAACCTGAGCGCGCTGTAGTTGATCTTAAGCGACGATTGGGAAAGTTTTCGCACCTGGACAATCGAGAGCAGAAATGACTTTACGTCGCCTTCATTCAACTGATCGGGCGGTTTGTTGAAATACTTCTCTAAGTCTCGCGCCGCCGCATGATACATTACTTGTGTCTTCTCGCTCAGGTTCCTGAGCACCATGTCTCTTTGCATCTGTTCCCTGTACGTCTCCATTGCACAATCTCCTTCCGCTGAATCGAAATTCCAACGGCATGACGCCGCTGGTGATGCGAAAGAAGATTGTAAAACGATCAGGATTGTGCTGCAAGGTGCGTTCAGGAGAATACCAATTGAGAATTGTGCGGAGGGATTGTAGCGAGGATCATTGAGAAACGACTAACACTGCCGCGCAGCGGCTTAGTTCAACGGTTCTTTAGTTGAATTCCAAATATTAAAAAGCCTCTCTCTTCATCAAACGAAGAGAGAGGCCACAAGGAATATTTTTTTGTTGGCTGGTTAATTGTTCATGCAGTGTATAGTCCCTGTGTTGGCTTATACCTTCTTGTCGTTCCGTCTCCTAACTGTCCAGAGAAGCTTTCTCTCCAGGCCCAGAGTGTGCCGTCTTCAGGGCGCGGCCGTCTGATTCCTCCCGAATGCGTTGCACCGTTAGGAGCCGGAACGCAGGTTACGGAACGCAGGTTACGGTGCGATAACTCCACTCATAACCCGGTTGATACTGGGCTACATCGGTACAGCTCAAGGCTACGCCATTTGGGCATGTGAACGCACTGTATGCATCTGAATTGCATGTATCACTGGGGCAAATTTCGTAGTCTTCACCGTCATCACAAGCATCCCATGCACCATAGATATCACCCGACACGTTAAAGGTCGCTGTCACGGTGGTATCGGCATTCATGATCACAATGCACGACGGATTGGTTCCGCTGCACCCGCCGCCGGACCAGCCTGCAAACGTAGCGGTCGCATCAGACGCAGCAGTGAGCGTCACCGCTGAACCCAGAGGAAAGCCGTTTCTGCAGTTCGTGCCGCAATTAATGCCGGCGGGGCTGCTTATCACTGAACCGGTCGTTCCCGTGCCTGCCCTTGTTACAGTCATTAAGCGTCCGTTTCCGGTCACCAGCGCTGGTGTAAGCCTGTCTGTTGTCGTTCCATCTCCCAGCTGCCCGTAATAGTTATATCCCCAGGCCCATAAGGTGCCGTCCGACTTCAGGGCCATTGTGTGCACCTCCCCTGCCGCAACCGAAACCCAGGTATTTCCTGTGCCTATCTGAACAGGAGCGCTCTTATTGACTGTGGTTCCGTCTCCCAACTGCCCGTTAGCGTTATATCCCCAAGCCCATAGCGTACCGTTCGACTTCAGGGCCACTGTGTGAAACATCCCTGCGGCAGCCGAAACCCAGGTATTTTCTGTGCCAACCTGAACAGGAGAATTCTTAGTGACTGTTGTTCCGTCTCCCAGTTGCCCGAAATTGTTAAGTCCCCAGGCCCATAGGGTGCCGTCCGACTTCAGGGCCGCTGTGTGAAACATCCCTGAGGCAACCGAAACCCAGGTATTTTCTGTGCCTATCTGGACAGGAACGGTCGTGCCCTCTCCCCAGGACCATAAGGTGCCATCCGACTTCACGGCCACTGTGCGTGAGAACTCTGCCGCAACCGATACCCAGGTATTTCCTGTGCCTATCTGGACGGGAGCGCTCTTATTGACTGTGGTCCCGTCTCCCAACTGCCCGTAATTATTCCTCCCCCAGGCCCATAACGTGCCGTCCGACCTTAGAGCTACGGTATGAGCCCACCCTGCCTCAATTGAAACCCAGGTATTCCCTGTGCCTATCTGGACAGGAACGCTCTTATTGGCCGTTGTCCCGTCTCCCAGCTGCCCGTAATTGTTAAGTCCCCAGGCCCATAATGTGCCGTCCGACTTCAGGGCTATGTTGTGAGACTGCCCTGACGCAACCGTAACCCACGTACTTCCTGCGCCTATTTGAACGGAATAGATCTTATTGGCTGTTGTCCCGTCTCCCAATCCGTAACTGTTGTACCCCCAGGTCCATAATGTGCCGTTTGACTTCAGGGCCACGGTGTGCGACGATCCGGCCCCAAATTGCGAGTATACAGGCGTTGGCGGGGTTGACGTTGTCGCACTGACCTCATTCGTGTACGCCGAATAGCCAACACCATTATAGTAAGCCCGTACCCTGTAGTAATAACTCGTATTCTGCAGTAATCCCTTGCTCGCATAGTTCGTTACATTCGGCCCGACTATGGCAATCGGGACATAGGTGCCTGACGCGCCGGTCTTGCGCTCAATCACGAAATTGGTCTCATTGGTTGAGAACTCCGACCAGGTCAGATTGACCTGAGTAGCTGAAGCAGTTGCGGCCGTGAGGTCTGCGGGAGCCACAAGAACGACGCAAGTTACGGTGCGATAAGCCCACTCCCAACCCGACGGATACGTGACAACATCAGTACAGCTGAAGGCTGCGCCATTTGGGCATGTGAACTGGCCAACTGGATCTGAATTGCATGTATCACTCGGGCAAATTTCGTAGTCTTCACCGTCATCACAAGCATCCCATGCCCCGTAGATATCACCCGACACGTTAAAGGTCGCGGTCACGGTGGTATCGGCATTCATGATCACAATGCACGACGGATTGGTTCCGCTGCACACGCCGCCGGACCAGCCTGCAAACGTAGCGGTCGCATCAGACGCAGCAGTGAGCGTCACCGATGAACCCAGAGGGAAGCCGTCTCTGCAGTCCGTGCCGCAACTAATGCCAGTGGGGCTGCTTGTTACTGAACCGGTCGTTCCCGTGCCTGCCCTTGTTACAGTCAGCATGCGGCCATTGCCGGTCGCCGGTGTTGGTATAGTCTTTCCTGTTATCGTCCCGTCGCCTAACTGGCCATTCTCGTTACCCCCCCAGGCCCACAAGGTACCGTCTGACTTCAAGGCCAAGGTGTGATACGTTCCTGCCACGATTGAAACCCAGGTATTCCCTGTGCCTATCTGTACAGGAGCACTCTTATCGACTGTCGTACCGTCGCCTAACTGACCAAACTGGTTAGCACCCAAAGCCCACAGCATACCGTTTGACTTCAGGGCAACTATGTGATCAGACCCTGCCGCGACCGACGTCCAGGTACTCTCTGAGCCTATCTGTACAGGAGCACTCTTATTGACTGTCGTACCGTCGCCTAACTGACCAAACTGGTTGGCCCCCCAGGCCCACAGCGTGCCATCCGACTTCAGGGCCACGGTGGTGAGATAAAACGCTCCAACCGAAACCCAGGTATTCCCTGTGCCTATTTGAACAGGAACCGTCTTTCCGACCGTTGTGCCGTCGCCTAACGAACCAAAACCGTTAAAACCCCAGGCCCATAACGTACCGTCCGATTTCAAGGCCATCGTATAACTAAACCCGGCTGAAATTGAAACCCACGTACTCGCCGCGCCTATCTGTACAGGAGCGTTCTTATTGTCCATTGTACCGTCGCCTAACGGACCTCTCCCCCAGGCCCATAACGTGCCGTCCGACTTCAGGGCCACGGTGTGAGCCCACCCTGCCGCAATTGAAACCCAGGTATTCCCTGTGCCTATCTTTACAGGAGCAGGCTTATCGACCGCTGTCCCGTCGCCTAACTGTCCATAATTGTTACGCCCCCAGGCCCATAACGTACCATCCGACTTCAGGGCCACAGTGTGAGAATCGCCTGCCGCGACCGAAACCCAGGTATTCCCTGTGCCTATCTGTGTAGGATTGATCTTATCAAAGGGAGGACCACCGCCTACGCCTACTTGACCATATAAGTTAGACCCCCAGGCCCACAAGGTGCCGTTTGACTTCAGGGCCACGGTGTGCGACGATCCGGCCCCAAATTGCGAGTATACAGGCGTTGGCGGGTTTGACGTTGTCGCACTGACCTCGTTCGTGTACGCGGAATCGCCGCCGACGCCGTATGCCCGTACCCGGTAGAAATATATCGTATTCTGCAGCAATCCCCTGCTCACGTAGCTCGTCACATTCGGCCCGACCAGGGCAATCGGGACGAAGGTGCCTGATGCGCCGGTCTCGCGCTCGATCACGAATCCGGTCTCATTGGTTGCAAAGTCCGACCAGGTAAGATTGACCTGAGTAGCTGAGACCGATGCAACCGTGACATTTGAGGGGGGTACAGGAGGCGGCGGGCAAGTTCCGGTGATGTTTACCGTCGTATCCGCCGTAAGGTTCACGGTGCCTGGGTCAACGAACGTACACTTGCTCTTATAAAGCGTCATCGTATAGCTGCCCGGCAGCTGCGCCGGGAAGGTGTAGTTCGGTGAACCCGGGGTCGAGATCACGTTGGCATTCGTGTTCCCGTTGTACTTAAGCGACAAGGAGACGCCGCCGGCAGGTGTTCCGTCCGCCGTGACCGTACCGGAGATGACATACTTCAGCTCTATGATATATGTCTGCGTCTTGACCGTCTCGCTGTTTCCGGCACTGTCTTTGGCAAAGTACTTGAGTGTCGTTGTTGCGTTCGCTGGAATGCTGATAGCGCTTGTGTACACACTTGACGAGGTCGTAGGCGTCGTGCCGTCGGTCGTATAGTAGATAGTTGCTGTATCGATGGAAGAGAGGGTCACGCTCTGGGCCGTAATATATGTGCCTCCGAGGGGCGCTGCTATCGTTGGCGGCAAAAAATGAGGAGTCCCGGACGTTTTCATCAATATTCTGTTTCCCAGTTTATCATATTCGTATTCGATTACCGTGTTGTCCGGATATTCGACCCGTTTCAACCGGTTCAGCTCATCGTAGAAGTACTTTACCGGCGCGGCAATCGCGCTGCTGACCATGAGCGCAACAAACACAAAACCTACGAATGTAATGAAGGCCTTACCGCTGATTTTTGACAGCATATTATTCCTCCACGATGTGCTCTCGCCCATGTTCATATTTGACGCACACTACTGTAATTACATGTGCTACTAACGGATTACGCCTATAATACGCAATGCAACGTACGCAACAACGTCTCTTAGCTGCTGCTGGAAAGTTGTTTTCGCTTAACTGTGCCCTTAAAATGAAGACCCTATAGATGTTATTTCTCTTAGCTCTAAACAACCTGCAACTCACTGTGATCTCATCATTGCATTATCGATACACTCCTTATAGCTATTCAAAAACCTGAAATACAACCACACTATAACCGCGACAATCACGAGGAAATTAAATAAACTTTGCACCCTGAATGAAACAAGCAAATCTATAAAAAGATAAGCAAGAAATATTGCCGAGAACGGTCCTATTCTAATTATTAAAACATTACGATCACAATTTTTAATCTGTCCTACAAATAACACGGGCCCTATGACGCCAGTTGGATATTTATAACGTAAATAAATATCCTTACTTTTTTCATTTACTCTGATCGCCATACCTTTGCACATCTTTTTAGCTATTAGCCATGATGATGTTTCATGTAATTGATTAGAAATACTTTTAAATGATATTCCGTAACGATAAGGATACGAACCTAAAAACCAATAAAAAACTTGCTCAAGCAAAAACAATACAAAAGTTCCTGCAAAAAACAATTTAGTCAGTTCCAATTTATGGACGTCTATTAGATGCATATATACCTCTTTCTTAAAATAACAGGGTCATCTCCCGCGTAAGTGGGTAGATTTCAGTTCTTTGATATCAGATGTCCGGCAGCATGCAGGTTAGCACCTTGAGGCGAAGATACTCTTCGTCTCGTAATCCGTATGCACGACGCTGGATGACTCGGATCTTGTTGTTCAGTCCCTCGACAAATCCGAGGGAGACCTTGTTCTCCGATTTACAGAAAGCAGCGATGCCGTCCCAGTGACGCTCGATCATCGCCGCAAACTTCTCAAAGGGTTTAAGCTGTTGCCGTTTGAGCGAGGCTTTCCAGTTGTCGAAGAACTTTCTGGCCCAAGCCTCGGACTGGTAATCCCACAACTGCCCGAACGACTCCTTGAGGAGATAGGCAGTATTCAGTTTCTTGTTAGCCGCCAGAAGCGTTTTCAGGGCATCCCGGCCAGTGAGGCTGAGGTTCTCCCTGTTCGAGAGAAGATTGTACTTCTGGCCTTTGATGAAGCGTCTGTCGTTACCTGAGACCCTGGCATACTCGCTCTTTCTCACTTTATCCAGGGTCTCATTCAAATGCCTCATGACGTGGAATTTGTCATAGAGGATAGCGGCCTGCGGTGCCTTCTGGCGCGTGGAGTTCTCGAAGGGCCTCCACATATCCATTACCGCAAGCCTGATCTTCGCTGATTTGGCGGCCCCGAGCTCGGTATAGAACAGGTCCATGCTCTTTTCCGAGCGATCAACGCCTCCAAACCAGATGGGTCGCTTCTTCTCCAGATCGCTGACGACGATCCGGTAGGTGTGGCCCTTGCGGATGGATATCTCGTCGATGCCGATAACTTTCGGCCTGGGTTTCGTGGCCCGACGAAGCTTCTCCCGCAGGTACTGTTTTTCCAACTCCTTGACGGTCTTCCAGTCGAGGCGAAGCTCTTTGGCAACATCCTTGATCGTCGAGCTGCTGCACCGCTTGCCGACATAGAAGGCAAAGCGCTTCGTATAGAACGGATTGTCTGCGAGGAAGTCGAGCTTCTCCTGCTTCACTTTCCCGCACCTCCTGCACTGGATGCGCCTGATCTCCAGTTCCAGGTAGACGCGGGTATCACCGCAGGAGAGGTCGCGGACCCGACGGGCCTTCCGATCGTAGAAAGACCGGCGGGACGTTCCGCAGACACCACAGACAGTTTTTTCCCCTGCCGAACGAGAGCAACCACTCGGGCATGGGGATCGCCGAAGATGCCGGTTACGGTCTGCTTCGGCTTGAAACCAGGGAAACGATAGGAATCGGACAGTCTACGCTGTTTTCGCATGACCGATTCATATCACATTTATCAAAGAACAGACAAGCTGAAAATTGGCTCCCGGAGCGGATAAGATCAGCATCTACACTGAATACTTACCCACTCGGCAGGGAGATGACCCAAATAACAAACTTACTTAAACGTTATCTTCGGGGTGCGATAAACACGTTTGTGTTCGTCGTATTCATATAATAGCCAAAACCTACCCCTTTGCCACCAACGCTAACGCTAAATCCCCGTCCGAGGTCATTAGTGGTATACGTAAATCCAATATATCCTACATCCACAGTTAAATTGTAGGAGATCCCCTTGAAAGCCTCTAGTCCACCTGTCATTAATCCAAAAACCCAACCAGCACCTGCACCTGCTCCAAAAGTTGTTTCAATACCGTCTAATGGGGCTTTTTCTTCACCATAGGTAAAATAGTTACCTCCAAACAAGGAGGTTTGATCAGACGTTAAAATTGCCCCAGCCCCTATTGTAACGTTTCCCTTATTCCCATAGTAGGCTGTACCGCCACCTCCATAATAAATTGTGATACCACCTCCGCCGCCGCCCGGGGTCCCGCCGCTGCCATCACCTGGAGGCGTCCCACCGCCGTCATCACCTGGAGGTGTCCCTCCACCACCGCCTCCTCCTCCGCCTGTACCACCACCTCCAGGCCCATAGCCAGTAGGAGATTCAGATTGCTGATCATAATTGCTCCCTGCTCCGGCTGCACCTGCCGCCGCTATACACATCCATGGGTCGCTACCGCATAACTCAACACTAAAAGTTAGTCCTCCCGTCCCCCCAGTCGGACCTGCAACCATAAATGGCTGCGGCACATTCCATGCCGTCCCTGATGCTATCATCGCTATTACAGCTTCTGCTAAGAGTATCTTCCTCCCCGTATTCGATTTAGTTAAATAATATGTTCCCAAAATTTGAGTGGGTCCGAAATTTTGGATTGCAAACGCGTGCCACGGTTTCTTGGCCCAATTACGGAGCCTCTTAAAGAACGAATGCCCGCTCGGGTCGGTGTAGATCATTGGGTTGTTCAGTACATAGCTGTATCGGTTGTACGCCTGCGAATTGCGTGGATCAGGCACAATCGTATCAGGGCTGATGAATCTCCCCAATGCTGGATTATAGTATCGCGCATTGTAATAGTAGAGCCCCGTCTCTGCATCCTCTTCCTGCGAGGTGTATTTGTGGCTTACCGACAGCGCTCCCAAATCCGCGCTCGTTGCGCCGAAGGGATCATAATACATCTGCTCCAGATTCTCACCCGTGTCGCCGGTAATCGCCTTGCTGCTTCCCAAATGATCCTGGTGGTAATAGATCGTATCCCCGCCGGTCTTGGCCGCGATCCGGGCACCGCCGGCATAGATGTACTTCGTGCAGGTCCCTTCCTTGCACTCGTAGAGTTTGCCAATATAGACCATTTCACCGTTCGGGCCGGTCTTTTTTACCCGTGCTCCGGCGCCGTCATATACAAAGGTCGTTGTCCCCAGGCTCGTAACCATTGACTGAGGCATGTTGTCGTAGTCATAGTTGATCCTTCTCACGCCGTCGAAGGTCATGTTTCCATTGCCATTGGCATTGTTATCATCATACTCATAGGTTATGCCGTCTGACGAGGACGTCACGGCATGAGGTTTGGGGCCCTCATACAAATAGGTAAGTTCCAGCCCAGGCACTGCCATGCTGGAAATGTTTGGATTCAGATTATCCGCGATGCTTTTAACATTCCCACCGTCGGTATATTCATAGGTGAGATTGAGAAGCTGCTCCGCTGATGTGCTAGTTGTTATGTTCTTGAGTCTGCTGTTCTCGGGATAGAAATCATATACCGTACTGACCCCGTTGCCATTAATAACCGTTTTCGGCTGCATGAGGGCAGTATAGTCTTGAGCCGGATATACTGCATAGGCATAGGTAAGTGCCCCATTCCTGACTGCGGACAGTTCACCACCGGTTCCGTAACTGTACCTGACTATGTCGCCATCGGGACCGGGATACGTTACAGAAGCAACTCTTCCGTTTTCATATCCGGCCGTTATCGTATAATCCACGCCGTCGACCCTTTTTTTCACGGACGCAGGCCTGCCCATGAGGTCATAATTATATGTTGTCGTCCCCGACGCGTCGGTCATTTTCGTTAGTCGTCCGACGGGGTAGGCGGAAGTCGGATCGTCATAGGTGTATTCTACGTTGGTCCCGGTAGGATAGACTTTTTTCTTGACTCTGTTCAGCTCATCATAATCAAATGTTATGGTCACGGGATTGGCGTTGGCGTCTGTCTGTTTCCAGAGATTCCCGTTTACATCATGCTTGTAGGTCCAGTGTCCCATGTCCGGATCTTGCATATCGTACTTCCGGCCCAGGGAGTCATATTTCATTTCCGTTGTATTGACAGACGAACCATGCACCTTAACCGTAACAAGGTTTCCGAGAACATCATATTCGTAATCAGTCCAGATATAGGGTGTTGGCACATCGGTCGGGCAAGATGTGTAGGTTATCCCCATATACTCCTCGACCTTAACCAAACGACCTAATGCGTCCCGCGTTTCTCGTTTCCGATGCCCATCCGCATCAATGCTGTCAGTCACGACACCGTTATAACAGCCGAGCACTATACCGCTTGGGCTGGAAATCAGCGTTACTCTGCCCATGGGATCATAGGTGTATGTTGTATACCGCGGGTTTTCCGTCCCATCGAAATAGGGCATGGATGTTCGTTTTACCGTACCGGTAATGTTGTATTCTGTTTCGGAAGCGATTTTCTTACCGCCGGGGCCATCCTGCTTTTGCAAATAGGTTCTGCCCAATCCATCGAAATAGGTCCACGAGGTCAGACCGGGGCTGTTATCCGTGGTGCTGTTATCGATCATAATATGCTGCAAGCCCACGGTGCCGAAATCAATGTAATCCCAAGAAGTCCAGGTTGTGTCCGGCGCAGTCACTTTCTTCTTTCTGCCGAACTCATCATATTCCATTATTGTTGTGGGAGGGGTCGGGTCGGTAGAAAGGTGAAGCGCGGTTACGCTCTTAACCTGCCCATAAAGTCCCTTATCGGCCGGCGCGTCGTCGACACCGTAGTACTTTGTTTTCGTTTCTTGTTGCAGAGTGTTTATTACTCGCACCGGGAATGTAGAGGTGCTATCGTAGTAATAAACAGTCGGTGGGTTCGCTTTCGGATCGCGTGTGCAGACCAGGTTGCCGTAATCGTCATACGCCATCCTCACCTCGGGATCCGGCAGGCCCGTCTCCAAAGGATCATTGAACCACCGGACGATGCGTGTAATGTTGCCCTTGCTCGGTGTCGTGTTCGACGAGATCTCATTGCAGCCAGCTACGCCCGTCGCAACGTCGTCGTAGTAATATTTCGTGTTGGTCAGGTGGGCACCTGACCCGTCGTAAACGTCTTCGGTCAGGGGAAGGCCGACCAGCCAGTTTGCTTCGGCGCTGGTGAAGCTGCGTTCGACCTTGCGATAGGGTAAGGAGGCGTTTGCATCGGCGTAGAATTTCTCGACCTTCACGTTGCCATATGCATCATAGTCTTCTTCTTCATAGATCGTTTTCGTGTGAATTCCACAGCTACCCCTGTCGCAGACATAGTTGTCCACCTGATGCGGTGGATTGAAAGAGTTTGTAGCGAATGAACTCAGGTTAGCATGGTAGTCAATTGTCGTCTCACGGTATTTTTGACCCTGCCCCGATACGATCGTCCTGTAGGGTTTTCCTTTCATGTAGCCGCCGGAAGCCGTGGGTACATTCACATCAACTGCCGTATCATTCCCTTGATGGAACCAGGTTTCGCTGACGACCCGCTCGCTATCTGACCCTGGCCCGGTGATCGTCACATGATTAAAGCCCCGAAATTCCTGATCACCGACATGATAAAATCCACCGGAATAGGTGTACGTAGTAGATGATACAATGTTATGTCCATCATCTGTAGTAATGGAACTGACTGTCTGGACCGGGAACGGCAAAAGGGTGTTTGTATATTGCGTAGACGGCTTGTATTCTATGGCCGTGCTGCCGCCAAGACCGTTGGAAATTGTGGACAGCAGATCAGGATAAGGACCTTGGTTTAGCCATACGTTGTGAACGCCGGTAGTAGTAGTTGATAAAAAAATGTCGGTCTTTCCGTCTCCGTTGAAATCTTCAAGTATTCTGCTATCGAAGTTTACGCCAATCTGCCCTGCCGTACCGGATACCCATCTGAAATTTGCGCCATACGGGTCCGAAGGGTTTTTCAAAGGAAATGTTCCGTCTCCATTATTCAGCCACACAGCGTGCCCCACAATGCAGGGATAAATATAGATATCGGTCTTACCATCTCCATTGAAATCGCCGAGATAATACGAACCATACTCCCCATTCCACTGATCGCTTGCCCAGGTAGAGTTTGGAAATGAACCGTCCCCACTATTCAACCATATGACATGCCAACCGAACATGTTGTTTGACATATAAATATCTGCTTTACCATCACCATTGAAATCCCCAAGCTGCGTAGTCCAATACCGCCAAGCATAATTGGTCCTGTGGATTTGCCAAGAATAGGAATCAGGAAACGTACCGTCCCCATTGTTGAGCCATACGATTTGCGTAGCATCGTAATTGACCCAGGTATAATACATATAGATGTCCGTTTTCCCGTCTCCGTTGAAATCACCAAGCTGGACGGCATAATAGGTTCCTCGACCTGCGGGAGATTGCCATTTATAATGGTTTGGTGGAGTTGCGGGAAATGTCCCATCCCCATTGTTCACCCATACTTTATGCTCGCCAGTACTTGAATTAAACATATAGATGTCAGCAATACCGTCTCCATCGAAGTCTCCAATCACGCTAGCATAACCCGTCCCGTAACCGTCATTAGTGGGCTTCGCGGTAAACGTTCCATCATGGTTATTTATCCAAACGACATGTTTCCCAGTAGAAGCTTTGAACATATATACGTCCGTTTTACCGTCGCCGTTAAAATCTCCAAGCTGAGCAACATATCCTGCTCCAAGTCCAGAAATAAATTGCCAAGTGTAGTTATCGGGAAACGTTCCGTCACCGTTATTCACCCAAATCTTATTGTCCCCGGTAGACCCATTGAACATGTAAATATCTGATTTTCCATCTCCATTAAAATTTCCTGACAGGATGGTATATCCCGTTCCCTGTCCTGTATTGAATGTCCAATTGTAACTCGTGGGAAAGGTTCCGCTTTTGGCTTCGCTGTCTTTCCAGCTAAAAATCGTTGCCGGCAGAGCGTTCTCGCCTGTAACCACCCCAGTGTCACGATTTACATCGGCATCCTTTCCGAATTGTTGAACTTTTGTTAATAATGATCGTCCGGTACTTACGCTATTCTGATTCCCCACTGTATTTGGATCGGTATCATATTCCAGTGCATATGTTCGAATCCTGCCGCTTGTACCATTCCACACATCGATCGTCTTCAACCTGTAAGCCGTCTTTACTTTAAATTTCGTGCTATACATGTCCGATGCATCAGTGCGGGATTCAAGATAGAATTGCACCCAATTGGCTGTCGAAGAATCGCTGGTATGACCGGTATAGTCAATACGATCTAAATAGATCTGCCCGTAGTTTGCATACAAGGTATTGAAAGGAGTTTTCGTATATTTAATGGTCATGAAATTACCGTTTGTATCCTCCACTTTATCAAGACACCACTTAAATATTTTTGATGCATCTGCAGGGTCATCCTGGCGCGATGCAAATGTTTGACCATAATAATAACGTACGCCTGCTTTGTCTGTCACTTCCCAGTAGTCACCATTTGATCCGTTCTTTTTTTTGATCCTATAAAAACCGCCCTCGATTTTCGCGCGGTATTCATTTGTCGCTGGCGCTGTTTGCACCAAATCCACTGTTCCACCGGCGATACGAAGGATGTAGTCATACCCCGTATAGGACAGACCATTCTTCATACTCCTCTCAATTGCCCCGACCTCCAGTTCCCAGCCCACGCCGACCCACCCGTCTCCATTATTGCTCCGGTGGTCGAGCGACAGTCCCGGTGACATGCCTTTTCGGCCTTCGGGCACAGCGATCGGGATGGAATAGGACATGGTCCCGGTGAACAGGTCCGGCGTAACCGTACCACTCCCACCGCCATTTCCGCTTCCACCGCCCATATTGACGCTATACGTTTTAATATATTCTGGTGCTGGTTCTTCCGCCAATGACGCTCCAGGGGTTATAACTACGGCAGAAAGAAGAATCATCATAACAACGTAAAGACGGCCGATGAAGTTGGAAGAATGCATTGACAGATCCCTCCTGATTGAATTCCTAATGGAGTTACAAAAATATGGATCGAAGTTTATGAAGCGAAGAGATTGGTGCAGACATCGCTATCACAGGTATACGAGAGCGTGTTCTCATACATGCTCCTGCAAACGAAATTGATCGTTCCTTGAAGTCAGAATCAGTTTTCTTGCGGGTCTTGATTTACAGCGAAAGGATTAAGGCGAAGTGAAAAAAATTTATCATAAAACGTTTATTCTAGTCAAGAAATAAGATGGGGTATTTTCGACGTTTGCATCCTACCCGTTCGAGTAGGCAAGGGTTCTCGCGGCGTATTACTGAAATTGCAATGATGCTACGCTCATCCCGTTCATTCGGGCCGGTATGGCGACAGGCGGATTGACGTGACGCTGCCCCACCCTAGGAAGTCCCCTCCTCATAGAACAGCTTCAGATGCTTGTAGACAACGCGGTGCATGAGAACGGTGTGCAGCTGCTGCGGGTTCTGCGTGAGCGTTCGCAGAACGACTTTCAGGAACATGCGGCTGCGACCAAGGTCCGCAGTCACCAGAAAATAGAGAAGGAGCCGGAGGATCTTATCAGAACAATCGTGATATGAGGGCAGGTATTGCTGTTTCGACGTTAAGGACCCGCTCCCCCAGGCTGACCAATGTGAAACCCAGTGAAACCAGTTTCTCAATCTCGTAGGGGACAAAGCCCCCTTCCGGCCCTACGGCTAGCGTTGCAGGACCGAGGACGTCACGCGGACAGGTCGCAACGCCGCCCGGATGGGCCACGAGCGAGAGAGATCCTTTGATCATTGCCGGAAGCTCATCCTCTACAAAAGGCCTGAAGCGCTGTTTGAGCAGCACGTCCGGCAGCACCGTATCGCGGGACTGTTCGAGCCCCAGCACCAGCTGACGTTCGATCGCATCGGCCGCCAGGAACGGCGTCTGCCAGTAGCTTTTCTCCACTCGCGCCGCATTGACGAGGACGATGCGCCCTACCCCCATGACCGAAAGGGAATGCAGGACGCGCCGGAGCACCTTGGGCCGGGGCAGGGCAAGGATGACCGTGAGCGGCAGTTTCGCAGGCGGATCACGATCGAAGCGAACGTCCATGTCGAGGACCGCCTCATCCAGCCGCGTCACCCTGCCCCTGCCGATCCGTCCGCCCAGCAAGCCGACGACCAGGTCATCGCCGACACCGGCGCGATGGACATCAAGGACATGCCTGAGCCTGCGGCCCGTGATCCGCGCGCGCTCATCGGTCACCATATCTTCGGGGAAGAGAAGAATGAGGTTCATGGCGACGGCGACCGTTGTGTCCGGTCACGGAAAAATGGATCGAGCTGCGTTACGAAAGACTCCCTGGTTATCCTGAAGCGCCGTTCCTCGATGGCCATGCCCTCAATGCGGACAACATCCCCCCGTTGAAGCCGCCCGAATGGTCCATTCGCAGGGGAAGCGTCCTTGTCCAGCCTCGTCGCAAGCCTTCTTCCCTCTTTCCCGCAGAAGTAGAACTCAAGCTTGCCCTTTGTCGCAAGCGGCTCGCTCACCACCCGGTAGCAATCAGGGCCGCAGACGTCGGCGAGCGACCGGGTGTCATTGCGAACGATGACATAGGAGAATTTCAGCGAGTCCTTCCGCAGACCCGTGGCTTCGTCAAGTTCCCGGACCACGGCGGGCGGGTCCCAGTGGCGGTCCTCGTGGCACCAGTCCCTGGGATTCACCAGCGCGGGGCAGCGCCCCTGGACAAGGCAGGGCGCGTACACCTGCGCGCCCCCCTCCACCATGCCGTCCCTCACCATGAGCAATTCGCGCGACGTTTCCTGCAGGGCCGGCTCGATGATGATGCAGCTTCCGTCTCGAGCAAGAAGCCGGGCCATGATGTTCCTGATCAGCTCCGTGCGCCTCTTGATGCGGTCCCCATCGCGAAGGAACATCTCGTTCAGGACGTTGGAGAGCACAATGATGTCGAAAGGCCCGCCCGAACGTTCCGCGATCGCCTCGATGCCGGACCTGACCGTGGTAAGGGTCGCGCGGTTGTCCGCCCCCCCGCCCGCCTCCCGGAACAGGGCCTCGGCTTCCTTCAGGTTCTCGCCCACCTGGTCCACTGCGGTGAATTCGAGATGCTGCCCGCTCCCTCTCTGCCGGAAGAACTCCCTGATGCCGAGGACGGCCGTCCCGGGACCGGCGCCCAGGTCAAGGACCTGCAGCCGTTCCTTTGCGAGAAGGCCGGCGGAATGGAGGCATAGCTCCCGGAGCGGCGCCTGCATCTTGGCGAGGTTTGGCGGCAGAAAATAGGCCAGGTAAGCCCGGCGGAGGCCCGGATCGCGAAGGTAGGCATGGGGAAGGTCGTCGCGTTCCCGGGTGAGAAGACGGGAAAGACGCGCCACGTCCTCCGCCAGGGAGGCAGGTGCGGAGGGAGATGCACTTTTTCGCGGCCGGCCCATGATGGGCACATCATACCGTAGATGGGATCAAAAAGAAAGCATCACGCCGAGACTACCATGAGGCGCCGCGCAGCAGAGGAAAGATATCACGCGTCGGGGAATGGATTGTTCGCCCGTGACTGCAGATAGAGGGAAACGCTCCCGCAGATGAGGAACAGCACCACCCAGTCCCAGGTAAAGGCAAGATAGACCGGTAGGGAAACGATGAGCAGCGCCAGCGCCGTCATGGAGGTGAATCCCTGGAACCGGAACAGCGCTCCCGCGAGCGTCGCGATCAGCAGGAACGTCTGGACCTTCGTGACGTCGACGCTCCAGTCGGAGATTCCCGGGATCGTGTTCCATTGGATCGAATAGTCGGGTATGACCGCGCGGTACCACGTTCCCTCTTCGGGAGCCGGGGTCTTCGCGACACCGGGAGTCCTCATCCAGGCGAAAGGCTGCCGGACGCCGCCTCCCAAAACGATCATGAAGAACAGCGCCAGCGATAGAAAGTTCACGGCGATCTGCGGCCATTGCCAGGGGACCTTCGACGGGCGCAGGACACCGCGATGATACGCCAGAAGCACAAGCAGGCCGGAAAATAGATACTGGTAGGGGTGACGCGGCAGGCCCATGCCCAGGTATCCGAACACCAGGGCAGCGGATCCCAGAGCGAGGGGCCAGACTGGATGGGGGACCGTACCGGTCCTGTCACTCCCTCCTTCGAGCCTGTCGAGACGATCTTCGAGTCTTAGCACGCGCGCGGCCAGGAGGTCCCGTTCGCTCGTTTCCGCCTTGTGTCCCTGCTGTTCTTTCTCCATGGTTCCCCCCGGAATATCAGCAACCTATATTGTATCATAGTATACCTCGATCCGAGTGCGGGCGATCAGCGCCTGATCGGACTGCCCCTTCGTCATGAGCGAGAAATTATTTAATTTGACAAAACAGCGCCGCCCTGCCTCCCAAAGATGTCGAGAAATTCCTGAACGACTAACTGTCACCTCTCTGGTTCAGGCTTCGGCGTAGGCGTCCGGCTGCCGGCGGCACGCCCCCCCCTTCTGATATACGATCATCCTGCGTTCACCTGGCTGCCGGCACAGATAGTGCCGTCGCTGCCCCGGTTATCACAACCCTTCCAATCGCTCGGGGTGCCGAGCCGGCAGAAGATACCTCGGGGACGCCACTCTCTCAAATACCCGTAAAATACCCCCCCAGGGGGATTGTCATTGACCCGTATTTAAACGATACTTGATGTCATAAACAGATAATCCTTGCTGCTTTTTCGACGCAAGACGACAGCGGGGAGGAGAACATGACGGAGCTTCGCGACAAAGGGGAAACACCATTCTGCAGCCAGCGGAACGTCGTCCAGGAATATCATTACTACTGCAAGCTCCTCGACGACATGACCACCCGGACCCCCTGTCTACTGACGCGGCAAGATCTCAAGGGGATGAAGGATTTTGCCTGCGGGGGATGCAGCAAGGACACGTTGATGAACAGCCGGCACAACCGTCTCAGCGCGCTGCGGAAGCGGAGCTGAACCGGTCGGTTCCCGGTCCTAGGACGACGTCCAGGGAACGAACAAGAGGAAAAAGAACGAGCGCCCCGGGAGCAGGCCCCTGGGGCGCTTTATTTATCGGTTCTGCGGTGTACTTACCTATGCATCGGTTCAAATCTCTTTCCGCCCGACTCGGCGAACTTGCTGAAGAACTCCACGTAGTGCAGCCTGAGGGCATGGATCGTGGGCGAGAAGACGCCAAGGACGATGTTCAGGAGGTGGAGCAGCGCCGCCGCCATCACGCCGAGGACGATGTCGCCTGTCGCGCCGGCAAGCTGGTTGGCCACATGGGCGAGCAGCACCGAGGTCAGGCCGATGGCCATGATCCTGACATAGGAAATGATGTTCCCGATATTCTTCAGCAGCTCGAGCGGCGCCAGGAGCCCGCCGCTGAACAGCAGGAACGGCGTTGCGACGAGGATCACCATGATAATAGGCCGAGAGAGGAGCCCCGGGATATAGCCGAAGAAGGACGCAAAGACCGCGACCAGACAAAGGATGATGAGTATGTTCAGCAGCTTGGCGAAGCCCTCTCTTTTCACCTTCTGCCGGAAGGCCGTGATCGCGCCGAGCAGCAGACCCAGTACGATATGCACGACACCGGCGGAAAGGGCGAACAGCAGCATGGGCATGATCGAGGTCCGCCGCTCGATGAAGATCGGCTCCATGCCGAAGAGCGTCGCCCCGAGGTTTCCGAAGAACTCGCCGTAGAGCACCCCGAAGATGATCGTATAGAGGGACGCCGCAAACAACACCCGGGCCGCATCGGCAACATCCCTCTTCTTCGCGTATTTCCTGCGCAGGACCAGGGCGAGGACGGCAAGGAGCACGCCGTATCCCGCATCGCCGAGGATCATGCCGAAGAACACCGGGAAGAAGATGCCGATGAACGGCGTGGGGTCGAAGGACGAATAGGCGGGGACCGGCAGCAGTCGTCCGAAGATCTCAAAGGACCTGAAATACGGCGGATTCATGATCACCACCGGGGCCTTTGCAAGGTCCTTTTCCCGCACGTGCTTTTCCTCAAGTACCACCTTCATGCCGAATGTTGCGTCGAGCTGCGCCCGGAGCCGTTCGACATCCCCTGCCGGCACCCAGCCCCGGATATAAAAGCACATTGTCGTCTGGAGGACCGACGCTGTCGCCATCAGGAGCGAGACACGTTCATCGATCCACTCCTGGACCCGTTGATAGATCGGCTTCCACCGGAAGCACAGGGCGGCCAGGTCTCGGTCTGCGGCCTCGATCCGGCTGGATAGCGCCAGGACCTGGGCCTCCAGATAGGTAATCTTGCCGGACAGGGAAAGCGCCTCGAAATCCGGCGGGAGCTTCATTTCCGGAACATGTTCCTTCGTGAGCGCGGCGCTCACCGTTTCCGAGAGGTCCTTTTCCAGGGTGATCATTCCGGCGAGCGTGCCGCGTTCCGCGGGGACGGTGAACAGTTTGAACTTCCCGTCCGTCATTTGCGCGATCAGCTTCCTGATATGTTCGACAGCAGCCTGGTCCTTGATGGTAAGCATGATGATGTCGAGGTTCGGCGGCGCGTGGGTGTCCTTGAAGAGCTTGTCGAGCGTGACCAGGAAGGAGGCGAAACGACCGAACTCCTTGACCTCGTGCTCCATGGCCTCTTTCTGCTGCGAAAGCGTCTTTGCCCTGTGGATGTGCTTGTCGACCGTTTCGAACAGGGTGGAGAGTATTGAACGGGGCTCGATATAACTTGTCCGTACCGGGAGCTTCGGAAGATAGGTGAACAGGTCGTCGATCCTGCGGCGCAGGTCTTCCAGGAAGAGCCGTTCGAACAGGACCCGCTCCCGCTCATCATGCAGAAAGGGGCTGATCCTGTCTTCACCGACCTCCTTGCCGGCCGCCGCTTCGCTCTCCGTTTCGATCTGCAGGACCCTCATGTTCTGGAGCAGGGCGACCACGTCCTGCAGCAGGTCCTTGGGCCCGACGATCTCGACCTTGGACATTCTGGCTATCATGGCGCCTTCTTCAGCGGCGGAAGCCGTCACCGGTCTGCTGCAGCCCCGGCGTCCCTCCGGGAGGGCATTGAGAAAAATCGGGATGTTTCCCCCGGCCGCCCGATCCGATCCAGACGGTTACGGCCAGGAAGGGTAGCGGATCTCCTGTTCCTATTGTAGCAGATGTTGCGGACCGCGGTCATCACAGACACCCGGGGATGCACACGTCTCGTGTCTTCGGACAGAACGACTGCTAATCCCGTTTGACCGTCTCCGGTGAGAATGCCGGAATGCACACGGCGATATATTCCGCCCCGTCCGGGTCCGGCGAGCTGTACCGGACCCGCTCCCCTGCCTGTGCGATGACCGCCTGCCCGGCGCGGACGTCGATCGTCCCGCTCTTCGATTCGACCCGAACCATGCCCCGGAGCACGACCGTATACTCGTCGAACTCCGGCGTCTGCCCCGGCTCGACCCATCCGGCCGGGCTCTTCATGCGGGCGATGCTGACCGCGTCCGTACCCGAGTTCACACGGCCGATATACTCCTCGATGACCTTCGACTTGTTCCCCGCCGCCTCGATGATGGTCGCGCTCTTGATCAGGATCGGCATGGCCATTTTCCTCCCGATGTACAGGCCGGCTACTTTGACCGGTATTTTCTGCTCAACGATCCGGCCAGGAACGACAGGACCGGCAGCGTGATGACCATAATGACCGAAGCTGCAGCCTGGTCCCCGCCGAGCCACTCCTCGGTGAAAAGTTTCAGAAGGTCCTTGTGGTACGCGTATTCATATCCCCGTGAAATGAGGAACGGCAGGACTGCGATGAGGACGACCAGAAGAGGCTTGAAACGGCGAAGGCCGTAAAAACCGGCCAGGAACGGCAGCTGGATGAAAGCCACGGCAAGGCTCAGCAGGAAGGACAGAACAATGATGACCCGCGGTGCAAGGCCTCCATATTGCCACACAATGACCCCGGCAAGGGCCAGGGTCGCGGCAAGCTCGACAGCACGTTTATTGTCCCTCAGCCAACCCTGTCCCATGGCAATTCAGCCCTCGTTATCTTCCCTGCACCAGACATTTCACGATCTCGCCGATGTACATCCGATGGTAATCTTTTTGGGGATACATATCGTCTATCTTCGGATCCAGAAACCGTCCGGGGTCGATGTCCTGAGCATAGATCTTCCGGCATGCCAGCACCAGCCTGGCCTCTTCGAAATAGACAAAACCGCCCTCCTTCACGGGCGTGAGTCCGGCTTCCTTGGCCTTGTCAGAATGCCTGCCGGAATGAGTACCGCAATAGGTCAGCGCCCTGCGGTGCTTCTCGTTAAAAAAGGATAAGGCGAAGTACTGCGACCTTTCGGCGAACTCATAGGTGTATCGCGTCGGCCGGATAAAGCAGGTGGCCACCTTGCGCTCCCACAGTACGCCCAGCCCGCCCCAGCTCGCGGTCATGGTGTTGAATCCAGGAGCGAGCGAATTCTCCGCGGCTTTCTGCGGAGTGAGCGAGCGATCGGAATAACCTTCTTCCTTGAGGATCGAAGATCCACCGCTGTTCGCAACGGGGATACTCAAGGACTCCGGCGTACCCGCCGTAATGAGCATCCAGTCGGACCCGATGAGCTTGAACGGATTGTCCGTAAGCAGTTCGGGTGTCGTTTCTTCGAATCCCATGCCCCCCCCTTTCCGATATTTACAGATATTCTGCCTCCCATCCGTTATCCTGTTCGTCGATGGGGCTCTTAGTTACAATAATATAAAATCGCGGAAATGGCAAGGTGAGGTCGAGAGAGGCATACTGCCGATCTTCCTGAGAAAGAAGGGGGCAGGCTCATCCGGGTGGGGTGACAAGCCGGCATATCTTCTGCGGAGGCATCTGCCGCCGGCTGCGAGAAGGCTGATATGCACGTGACCCGAAGGGGCATCAGGCATGCAAAGAAAAAGCGCCCTGCCTTGCGACAGGGCGCTTTGAGATGTGCTGTTTTACTCTACCAGGTTTTTGATCCGTGGCACCCGGGAGAGCCGCAGGTGCCCGTAGTTGCGTTGTAGTTCAATGAACTCACGATGTTTGTCGCGCCGTTCATGTGCGTCGTAGCGGTCACGGCGGTCGGGCTGTAGCCCGTGCCGTGGCACGTGCTGCATGATGAAACGCGCGACGGGTAGTGGAACGAGTGCTTACCCGTCGACGGCGGGATGGCGTGGCAAGTGCCGCATGTCTGGGCCGGTGGAACATACGTACACGACTGCGACAGGACCGGCGTTCCTCCGGTGCAGCCCGCGGGAGACGCGGTCAGCTGCGTCCTGGTCTGGGTGTTGTCGGACTGGCAAGCTCCCCAGGCCGAATAGGTGAACGAGGTGCAGGCCGTGACCGGCGGGACATAGGTGCAGGCCTGCCTCAGGACCGGCGTTCCTCCGGTGCAGCCCGCGGGAGATGCGGTCAGCTGCGTCCGGCTCTGGGTGTTGTCGGACTGGCAGGCCCCCCAGGCCGAGTACGTGAACGACGTGCAGGCCGTGACCGGCGGGACATAGGTGCAGGCCTGCGACAGGAGGGGTATCCCTACGCAGCCGGAAGGAGACGACGTCGCCACGGTTCTGGTCTGCGTGTTGTTGGACTGGCACGCACCCCAGGCATTGTACGTATAGGTACAGGCAGCGGGACTCGGCGGGACATAGGTGCAGGACTGCGACACAACGGGCGTACCGGTGCAGCCCGCGGGAGACGCTGTCGCCACGGTCCTGGTCTGCGTGCCGTTCGACTGGCACGCGCCCCATGCGTCGTAGGTATAGGTGCATGCAGCAGGCGTTGGCGGCTGCGTCACTGCCAAAGCCGTCGCAATGGCCTGGATCTCCAGGGCCGCGAGGCTCGAAAGAGATCCCATGCCGCCCGCGTTGGCCGCGATGGCTGCCTGGATCCCGGCGGCCGTCGCCCCCTTTTTGCCGCTCGTGGCAAGGTCGTCGTGACAGCTTGCGCATTTAGCGGCATAGAGCGCAGGTCCGTTGAGCGTTCCCGGCTGGACCGGCAGGTTGTTCTCGTAGAAGGTCCCGGAAGCAATGTCGTTGATCGGGGCGGAGAAGATCAGGCTGTTGTTGCGCTTGTTTCTCACAATGATCATCCCCGAGGCCGCATAGATCCGCACGTCGTCGAACAGGGCGTCGAGCCCCGTATGGTCGGCCTCGAAATCGTCTTCGATGGGGTCCTTGTCGAAACCGTACTGTTGGAACATCGGCGCCAGCACGGTACGCAGGGCCTCCAGGGCGGCCATGAGCTTTGACGCAGCATCCTTGATCGCAGCCGGATCGTTGGAATCGAAGACCAGCGTCGGGTCAGCGGCCCCGGCCCCGGCGACGATGACATCAGAAAGCGGGTTGATATTTGCTCTTCCATGCTTCTTCGCAAGGGAATGCAGGCGGAGCGTCGCGGCCCGCTCATCCTTCCACTGGACCTGCATGATGAAGGGCGGCTGGAGCCCTTTTACATCCAGGAAGAAGAACCCGTCGTCGCGCGTTATAGCGGTCCTGGTCTTCGACGGGTACGAGGAATCCTTGAGCGTGACCGTGCCCTTGATCGGCTTCCCAACGGCAGCGACGCCTTGGACGAGTCCCGGGTCGGCTGTCAGCGCAGGAGCGGTCTCGCTGCCGCAGCCTGTCAGCATGAGGCTCGCCGCTGCAGTACAGAATAACAGAATCGTTGCAAAGCTTCTTTTCCTCCGGTTCATCATCCTCATTTGTTAACCTCCAATAATATAGTAAAATCGACCGGTTGCGTTCCTTGGCCGCAAAAGACTGCCGGTTGTTGTTCTGTAGCTCCCCCCTTCTGCTTTGCTGCGCAGAGACATTTTCATTTTTTCATCATGATCGGATCACCTCCTGCAACCATCGCTCATGTTCGAGAATTGAATTTAAGAAAGAACCGGGCACCTGAATATCGATCAGATATTTCGGCAACCCGGCTGTCTCAGAGAGATCCTGGAGGCTTTCCGCCCCATCCTCGCGGATGGTTGAGTATTGTCGTTTATCTTGTGGGAGGTGGTACAGACTGCTGACTGCCACGACGCCTTGAGCGCCCGTTACAAAAAATAGGCAGGCGTCTGAATATCTAGAATATCGAAAAGAGGTTTCGGCAGCCCGGCTGTCTCGGAGAGATCCTGGAGGCTTTCCGCCCCATCCTCGCGGATGGTTGAGTATTATCGTCTATCGTGCATCATGTTGCCTGCATCGCCGGCAATCTCAGAAGCGTGCTATCAGACCATGCAACATGATTTTCATGAGTATTTGCAAGTCAGATGCCATTAAAGGGATGTTGTTCTCCATCCTGTTGATCTCATGGTCATTTTTCTTTATTTCGGTTCAACGTACCGGCGGGAGTCAATGCTGAATTGTATGGATTATCATGCGTCAAGGCAGGCGATTGCCTTGATATGCGGAAAAAAGCAAGGGTATCGAGCGAGAAATCAGGCGGTTATATCACTGTATGGAATTGCAGACTTTAAAGCGATGATGTGACTGGTTTAGGGGTCAGGAAATGCGCTTCTTGCTCCAGGGTACATACTTCGTGATCAATAACGGGATGAAGGTTTTCAAGTTAGAAGTATCAAGCGATTTTCTCTGACTTAGATTTGCTCGTCAAGCCACGCATTCCGGAAGCATCCCGAAGGCGTTTGAAGATGAACGGGCTTGTATATCAATCAATTGTACAGCACGATTCAAGCCCGTTGCTGTGTCCCTTTGTCTCGGAGCCATAATGAGCATTCCTTGAACTGTCGTCCTGTGTTACAATGTTAACTATGGGTGCTGATGTCCCCATCACAGTCCGGATCCCTCAAGGATAATGATAACCCAAAAACAACGATACGGTTCGATGATCGGCCTGGGACTGCTGCTGCTGATCATCGCAGGCGCCGGAGCCTACGATGCGATCTCTTCTCTGCTGGACGCCATCGGCGTGCACCGCCCTGCCGATGATGTTCTTGCCGCTTCGGTGATCCGCATGGCGGTCATGGTGGGAGCCTGTTTTGTCGCAGCATTGATCATCGCGTTCGCCTCGATCGTCTTCATGCGAAGAGAGTTTGAGCGCCGGCGGCGGACCGAGGAACGTCTGAGCAGGGTCCTGAAGACAGCCGAGCAGGCGGGAGATCTCATCACGATCCTGGAAAAGCGGGGCCGGATAGAGTATGTCAACCGGGCCGTGGAACAGGCCACCGGTTATACGCAGAAAGAACTGCTGGGGAAACGCAGCAAACCCCTGGTCCCGTGGTACCCCGATGAAAAGACCGTCCAGAAGATGCGTGTCGATGTCCTTTCGGGCAATCCCTTCCGGGCAGTGCTCGCCTGCAGGTCGAAGAGCGGAGAGCAGTTCTTCATCCAGGAGCACGTTACCCCGCTCAAGGACAACAGGGGGAACATTACGAGAATGCTCTCGACGGCACGTGAGATAACGCGGCAGAAACAGCTGGAGGAGCGGCTCGACTATCTCGATAATTACGATCCTCTGACCGGCGCCTCGAACAGAAGGTCCTTTGCCGAGCTGCTGCGGCAGGAGATGGCCGTCCTCCGGAACGGGGACCAGCTCCTCTCGGTGATGATCATGGACATCGACCGGTTCAAGTATATCAATGATCTCTTCGGATCCGAGGTCGGCGATGAGGTCCTCAAGCGCATTTCCGAGACGCTGCGCGCAACGGTCGGAAAAGGCGACATCGTGGCGCGTCTCGGGAGTGACGAGTTCGGCGTCATCCACCGCTACGGCGCCCATCTCATCGATACGGCCTCCATCGCCGAGCACATCCGGCGCGCGATCACTCAAAAGGTCATGATCGGGGGCCAGGACATCGTCATGACCGTTACCATGGGCATCGCGCTGTTCCCGGATAACGGAAAGGATGCAAAGACCCTCCTGAAGAACGCCGACATGGCCTTGTCCCGGGCGAAATCCCAGGGAAGGAACACGGTCCAATTCTACAGCACAGACATGATCGACCGCATTTCCGACTTTTACTTCATGGAAAAACGCCTCTTCAACGCACTCAAGAACGAGGAGTATCTCGTTCTGTATCAGCCCTACTGCGACCTTTCCACAAAAAAGATCGCCGGCGCCGAAGCGCTCATCAGATGGAAAAGCGGCGACCAGGACGCGGTCTCCCCCTCGAAGTTCATCCCGACGCTGGAGGATACGGGGATGATCATCGATGTGGGAGAGTGGGTGCTGAGGACGGCTTGCCGGCAGATCAAGGAATGGAATCGGAGCAACAGGAATCTCTCTGTCGCGGTGAACCTGTCGCTGCTCCAGTTCCGCCACAGGAACTTCATCGCCATGGTCTCCGAAGCGATCCGCGACATGGGCATCGATCCACGGAACCTCACGCTGGAGCTCACGGAGAGCATCTGCATCCAGGACATGGACCTGACGATCTCACTTCTGAAAAAACTGAAGCAGGTTGGCGTTTCGATCTCTGTGGACGATTTCGGTACGGGATATTCCTCGCTGAACTATATCAAGAAACTGCCGGTGGACAACATCAAGATAGACATGTCCTTCATCCGGGACGTGGCGAAGGACCCCGATGCCGCCTCGATCATCACGGCGATCACGAGCCTGGCGCGCAGCCTGCAGCTCACAACCATCGCCGAGGGCGTCGAAAGCGAGGAGCAGCGGAACATCCTGCACCTCCTCCGGTGCGATCTGGGTCAGGGATTTTACTTCAGCCCGGCCGTGCCGGCGTCGGAGTTCAAGAAACTGCTGGAGTAGGCGCGCCCGATGGAGCGCACAGGGAAACGAGGATCAGCGCAATATCCTTTGTGAACGATAGGAGCGTTTCGCGGCGCATCACTTGCTGTCCTCAGCGCCTAACGTCGCTCATGGTCATGCCGGAAATGATCCGGTCGAGAAAGATCGTATACAGCACTGCCACCGGTATGCTCGCGATGAGCGCCCCGCCCATCAGAGCCCCCCAGTAGAACACATCCCCCCGCACCAGCTCCGTAGTCATGCCGATGCCGATGGTCTTGTTCGCCGAATCCTGGATAAAGGAGAGCGCGTAGATGTATTCGTGCGCCACGAGCGTAAAGGAGAACACGACGACCGTGATGATGCCGGGCACGGAAAGCGGCAGCAGGACCCGCGCCATGGCGCCGATCCTGCTGCACCCGTCCACGAGCGCCTGTTCCTCGATGTCCTTCGGGATGGATTTGAAGAAGCTCATCAGGAGCCAGGTGCAGAATGGCACCGTAAAGGTGGGATAGACGAGCACCAGGGACCAGAGGGAGTTCTGGAGCCCCAGAAACGAGACAACGCGCGAGAGCGGGATGAATAAAAGCGTGGGCGGGATAAGATAGGTCAGAAAGATCCCGATGCCGACGCTTTCTCCCCACCGCCCTGCCAGGCGCGCCAGACTGATCGCCGCAGGCACCGCGAGGAGGACCGTGATCACAACCACCGCGAGGCCCACGAGGAAGGTGTTCAGGAGGAACCGGGGAAAGAGCGTCTGATTGAAGAGCAGGTCAAGATGTTCAAGGGTGGGGGCTTCATTCAGCCAGAAGGGATTGTTCGTCGGACCGAACAGGTCGTGGCTCCGCTTGAACATGGTGATCAGCATGATGTAGAACGGCGCGGCCGAGAAGACGAGGAAAACGCCGAGCCCGCCGTAGAAGTAGCTTTTTGAGAAGATCTTTTTCAGCATAGCCTGATTACGCCAGCCTTGTGCTTTCGTACGGGCAACCCTGCGTGGTTGCCCCGGTTTAGGGCGGCCACGCAGGGCCGCCCCTACCCTTACCTCTCGCCCCGTGTCCGCCGTATCCTACGTCACGACCGCCTTCTTCGCAAGCCGCAGCACCACTGCCGCCAGACCTGCAAGCACGGGGAAGAAGAACAAGGACACCGCCGCTCCCTGGGCCAGATCGCCTCCCTGAATACCCTTGAGGAACGCGAGGCTCGCGAGCACCTGCGTGCTGTTGTCCGGCGGCCCGCCCTTGGTGAGGACCCATACCACGGTCATGTCCGTGAAGGTGAAGAGCGTGGAGAAGAGCACCGTCACGCTGATGACGGGAAGCAGCAGCGGCAGGACGATATGGAAGAGCCTGCGGTAGTAGCCTGCCCCGTCCACCTGTGCCGCTTCGATCACCTCCCGGGGAATGGAGTTCATTCCCGCGATGCGGATCATCGTGGCCAGCGGAAGCAGCCGCCAGATATGAACGACGATGACCGAAGCCATGGCCAGCCCGGGCCTGCCCAGCCAGTACAGGTTGCTCATGGGGCCGAGCAGCGCCTGGGGCTTGCCCAGCAGTCCCCAGGACCGGAGCAGCCAGTCCAGCGGGCTGAAGACCGAGTCGAGGAACCAGAGATAGCCGATGGTTCCCAGGGCGATCGGCGCGGTCCAGGGAAGCATGATCAGGAACCGGATGAGCCACTTGAAGCGGAACTCGCGCATCAGCAGCTCCGTCAGCATGTTCGAGAGCACGAGCACCAGGCCGATCGACGTGAAGGTGAAAATGCAGGTGTTCAACAGGGACTTCAGGAAGACCGGGTCGCGAAGCACTGCCGAGAAGTTTCCGAAGCCGGTCATATGGAACTCGGGATTTCCCACGGTCACGTTGCTGAAGCTGTACACAAAGGCCATGAGGAACGGGAACCCTACCAGCAGGAGCATATACAGGGCAACAGGGACCAGCATCAGCGGCGCAAGGACCGTTTCCCGTTCGAAGAGGCGGGGCATCCTCATGGCCTGACCCTCACGCCGGTCTTTGGATCGAAGCGCCGTACTTCCTGGCTGCAGACCGCGAACTCGTGTTCCTCCCCTTCCGGCAGGTTCAAGCGGAGGGAATGGTTCGCGATGACCTTGTCCTTGCCGATGGTCCCGTACACCAACCGGTGCGAACCCAGGTCCTCCACCCGTTCGACCAGCAGCCTGAGGCGCATGCAGTCCTTGTCCGGGAGCGCCTCCGCAGGCAGGAGGGCCTCGGGCCGGAACCCGACGATCATGCCGTCCTGTTCCATGAAGTTCATGGGCGGAATGCCGACGAAGCCCGCGACGAACATGTTCGCCGGATCGTTGTAGATCGAGTCGGGCGTTCCGATCTGGCGGATCGTCCCCTCGTGCATCACCGCGATCCGGTCGCCCAGGCCCATGGCCTCCGCCTGGTCGTGGGTGACGTAGATGGTGGTCACGTTGATCTCGCGCTGGAAAAGCTTCAGTTCCTCGCGCGCCGTGTGGCGAACCTTGGCGTCGAGGTTCGAGAGCGGCTCGTCCATGAGCAGCACCTTCGGCCTGCGCACCAGGGCCCGCGCAATGGCGACGCGCTGGCGCTCGCCGCCCGAGACATGGGCCGGCATCCGGTCCAGGAGGTGGCCGATGCCCAGGAGTCCGGCTGCCCATGCGACTTTTTTCTTTATATCCTCCCGCGGCATGCCTTCCACGGTAAGGGGGAATGATATGTTGCCGAAGACCGTCTTGTGCGGATAGAGGGCATAGCTCTGGAAGACCATGGCAATGCCCCGGTCCCTCGGCGGGAGGTCATTGACTACTGCGCCGTCGATGACGATGTGTCCGCCCGTCGGTTTTTCCAGTCCCGCGACAAGCCGCATGAGCGTGGTTTTGCCGCTTCCCGACGGGCCAAGCAGCACCAGGAATTCCCCGTCGGCGATCTCCAGGTCGATCCCGTCGACCGCCTTCACGCCTTCAAAGTGCTTCTTGATCCCCGCCAGTTGTACGTTCGCCATAGTTTGGTTGATTGAGCTCCGAATGAAACGACGATCGCCACAGAGACGAGTCTTTGACACAGATAACGGCGGATAAAACTTCTGAAGAAGCATGATCAGGCTTTTGTCTAATCATGCCTCTTCATGGCCTTTCTCAGTGTCAATCAGTGTCAGAGATTAAGGTTGTTGATCTTTCCCCGCGTCTCCGCGCCGCCTAGATGCGCCTACTTTTGGCTCCGCGTCTATTTCTTCCCGATCAGCCCCTGTGCCCGCCACTTGTCGAAGATGATCTTGCACTGTCCGGCGGCCTGCTTCACCGACTCCTCGGCGGTCTGCTTGCCCTGGGCCACGCGGGCGAACATGCCCGGCAGCACGAAGGTGCCGAATATCTCGCCCTCGGCCGGGTTAGCCGCGCCGGGGTATCCAACGTTCACGCTCCATTTCTCCGCATCCATGAGCGGAAGCAGCTTGTCGGTCCGCTCGCCGGGTAGCGCGAAGGGGTCCTTGCCGAACCATGCGTTATGCAGGTCGCGGAGGGACTTCGATTTTGCCACGGCCGGGTATCCGCGCTCGCCGGCCGGGACCGGCGCGCTGAAGAAGGCAGGCGAGTTGTACAGCTTGCTCTCCCACATGGCGCGGTCGTAGTTCGCGACCCGGTCAAGCAGGAACCGCTTTGCCAGGTCCGCGTTCTTTTCGGCGAACTTGGGGACCATGGTCACATAGATCACGTGCTCGCAGGCGTGCGCCGTGCCGCGCGGACCCTTGAGCGCCGGGGTGAAGAAGACGTCCTTGGCCACTTCGGGCACGTCCTTCTGAGCGGACCGGTAGGCCGAGATCGAGTTCAGGATGTACGACGCCCTGCCCGCGAGCAGCAGCTGGTTGTTCGACGCAGCTGTCCAGCCGAAGACCTCGGGCGTCATGGTCTTCTGGTACAGCTCGATCATGAACTTCACGGCCTCCACGGTCTTCGGGTTGTCCAGCACCACGTTCGAACTCTCGTCCTGGATGGAGGTGTCGAAGGACCACAGGAGCGTCCGCTCCGCCATGTTCGAATCGAGCTCCTGGGAGATGCCGATGCCGAGCTGGACGCCCTGCTCGTTCTTGATCTTCGCGCCGTAGACCAGCAGGTCATCCCAGGTCGCCGGCCCGTTGGGCTTGCCCGCTTTCTCCCAGAGGGACTTGCGATAATCGCCCGGATCGATGGTCCATCCGTGGCAGAAGCCGTAGTACTTCTTCGTATGGGGGTTATAGGAGCTTTTAGTCGCCACGGGGAGCTGCTTTCCGAAACGTTTGACAGCCTCCTGGTTCAGGTCGGCAAGGTCCAGAACGGCAGGCTCGAAATCCGACGGCGGGTCGATGAACTCCACGATATCATGCCCCTTCCCCGCCGCGACCTCGGCCGCGAAGGTGCTGCGCAGGTCTGCGAGCCCGATGTGGTCGACAACAACGTCGACATTGTTCTTCTCTCCCCACTCCTTCGCATACACGTCGAACCATTTATCGTGGCTCGGGACGAAATGGCTCCATTGGAGGATCCTGAGCGTCCTCTTCCCGGGCGTCTGGGCGAAGACATTGTTGAGCAATGCCGGCCCAGCTGCCAGGCTCGCTGCGCCAATACCTGCATGTTTGAGAAAATCCCGCCGTGTATAACGCTTTTTCATGACCGCCTCCTTTACTTCGTGTGAGATGGAAAAGATACGTTATGAGGGTCGAAGGATCCTGCTGGAAAGTCCGGCTATAACCAGTGAACGCTGCTGCTATGACGGGAAATGCTTTCCCCGGAAAACCTCCCCCCTGCTTAGAGCGTACTACAAATAGTATGACTTGGCAAGATTTTGAGCAGAAATACTTATACCAGGCTTTTCGACGCCACTTCGTACACATCCTTCGATAGTTTAGGCGCTGCCAGGATGCGCTCGAGCTCCTTCCTCATCAGCGCCTGCCGTTTCGCGTCGTACCGCTTCCAGAGGGTGAAGTTCGAAACGAGCCGGGCGGCGATCTGGGGATTCATCGGATCGATGGCAAGTACATGGTCGGCGATGAACGCGTACCCCGTTCCTGAAATGTCGTGGAACCTCACGGAATTGGACGAGAACGCGCCGATCAGGGCCCTCACCTTGTTGGGATTCCTGATGTTGAACACCGGGTGCTTCGTGAGGGCCTTGACCGCCTCCAGCGTCCCGGTCAGGCGTGATGTCGCCTGGATCGACAGCCATTTGTCCATCACGAGGGTATCGTTCTTCCACTTCTCGTAGAATTCGGCCAGCAATTCCTCCCGCTCCGGACACTCGCTGTTCGCAATGTTTACGAGCGCGGAAACAGCATCGGTCATGTTGCCTGCCGTCCGGAACTGGTTGACGCACAGCTCTCGGACGTCAGCATCCTCCAATTCCGTGAGATAGCCGAGGCAGGTGTTCTTGAGGCTCCGCCTGCCCATCGATGCCTGGTCGACCCGGTACGGACCCGGGTCCTCGTTGGCGCGATAGACGGAGAGGAATGAGCTTTTCAGAACCCCGGCAAGGACCTGCTGGACGAATGTCCTGGCCTCGTGGATGGCGTCGGGATCGACAATGCTCATGAAGTCGGCGAGATAGGTTTCCGAGGGAAGCGACAGGGCAAAGGCCTGGAACGCCTTGTCGTCCATGCCGCTCTCCAGCGTCTTCCGGAACGCATCGATGAAGAGATTGTCCAGGAGGAGCGGCGTCCCCTCCTGATGGTCCTTCACCAGATCGAGGATAAGCTTCACCGCAAGCTGCTGGCCCGCGTCCCAGCGATTGAAAGGATCGGTGTCGTTCGCCATGAGGAACAGCCGCTCGTCGTCGGACAGGTCGGACTTCACCTTAACCGGCGCCGAGAATCCGCGGAGGAGGGAAGGTACGGGTTCATCGGGGATATCGGTGAAGACGAAGATCTCCTCCGTTTCCCGAAGTTGCAGTATGACGGTCCCCACGTCCCCGTGGCCCCGTGTCCCCGCGTCCCCGCGTCCCCGCGTCCCCGCGTCGGTCTTAATCCTCCCCTTGTCCCCGTGTCCCCTTGTCCCCTTGTCGAGCTTCAAAGGCAGCTCCTTCCCGTCCTTGCCCAGGAGGCCCACCTCAACAGGAATAAGGAAGGGTTTCTTCACGGGTTGGCCCGGCGTCGGGGGACAATCCTGCTTCAAGGTCAGGGCGTAGCTTTTTGTCCGCGGATCATACCGCCGCGTCACGGTCACCCCGGGCGTTCCCGCCTGGGTGTACCAGAGCCTGAACTGGGTGAGATCGGCCCCGTTCGCGTCCTCCATCGCCTTCACGAAGTCGTCGGTCGTGACCGCCTGTCCGTCATGGCGCGAGAAGTAGAGGTCCGTGCCCTTCCGGAAGCCCGCGGGCCCCAGCAGGGTTCGCATCATGCGGATCACCTCGGCGCCCTTGTTGTACACCGTCATGGTGTAGAAGTTGTTGATCTCCACGTAGGAATCGGGCCGCACGGGGTGGGCCATCGGACCGGCGTCCTCGCGGAACTGATGGGTGCGCAGGAGGTTCGCGTCGCCGATGCGCTCCACGCCCCTCGACAGCATGTCCTCCATGAACTGCTGGTCCCGGAAGACCGTGAACCCTTCCTTGAGGGACAGTTGGAACCAGTCCCGGCAGGTGACCCGGTCGCCGGACCAGTTGTGGAAATACTCATGGGCAACAACGCCCATGATACCCTGGAAGTCGCTGTCCGTGGCCGTCTTCCCGTCGGCCAGGACATACTTGGAGTTGAAGATGTTCAGCCCCTTGTTCTCCATAGCGCCCATGTTGAAGTCATCGGTCGCCACGATCATGAACAGGTCAAGGTCGTATTCCCTGCCGTACGCCTCCTCGTCCCACTTCATAGCCTTCTTGAGCGACTCCATGGCGTGGCCGCACTTTTCCCTGTTATGGTGCTGAACATAGATATGAAGGGAAACCTGCCTCCCCGACATCGTGTTGAAGCGGTCCTCGATCCGCGCCAGATCGCCGCCCACGAGGGCGAAGAGATAGGCCGGCTTGGGGAAGGGGTCGTGCCAGGAGACGAAATGCCTGCCGTCCTGCAGGTCCCCGCGCCTGATCGGGTTACCGTTCGACAGGAGCACGGGGTACTTTTTCTTGTCGGCGACGATGGTGGTCATGAAGCGCGCCAGCACATCGGGCCGGTCGGGATAGTAGGTGATCTTGCGGAACCCTTCCGCTTCGCACTGGGTGCAGAACATGCCGCTTGCGTGGTAGAGGCCCGATAGTTCGGTGTTGTCGGCGGGAGCGCACTCCGTCTCGATCTCGAGCACGAACCGGTCGGGGACCGGCAGGATCGTGAGCGTCTCACCTTCGATCTTATAGTGCCGTTCATCCAGCGGCTGGCCGTCCAGTTTCATGCCGAGCAGTTTCAGGTCCTTTCCGAAGAGGACGAGCGGATGGATGCCTTCGCACCGGTCGTGGCTGCAGACCACGGTGAGAAGCGATGTGACCGTTGTCCTCGCTTCGCCGAGGTCGAACTGCAGATTGACGGTCTCGATGCGGTAGTCCGGCGGACGGTAGTCCTTGAGAAGGGTGGTCCGGGGGGCGCCGGCAGGTTCAAGATGGATCATGGTGTTCGCCTCGCTCAAGATGGAATGGTCGGGAATGCCGCATGGTTGATATTATAGCAGGACGTCGAGCAGGGTGAACAGGAAGATCGTGACGCTGATATACCCGTTCATGTTGAAGAAGGCGATGTTGAGCTTTGAAAGGTCGTCCTTCCTGACCAGGGAATGCTCGAACACGATCAATCCCAGGGCGATGAGCACACCGACGAGATAGGCCATGCCGACCGGCAGGAGCGTGTACAGCCAGAAGAGGCAGGCCATGGTCACGATATGGGCCAGCCGGGAGATGAGGAGCGAGGTCCTTATGCCGAAGCGCTGGGGGACCGAATGGAGCCCGGCGGTCCGGTCAAAATCCCTGTCCTGAAGCGCATAGAGGATGTCGAAACCGACGAGCCAGGACAGCACGGCCAGGCCGAGCACCAGCGCCGGGAATTCGAACCTGCCGGTCACGGCGATCCAGGCGCCCATGGGCGCTCCGGCAATGGCGAGGCCGAGAAAGGCATGGGACAAAAAGGTGAAGCGCTTGGTATAGGAATAGAAGAACACAATGACCAGCGCAAGCGGCGACAGCGTGAACGCCAGCGGGTTCAGCATGTACGCCGCGAACACGAGCAGGGCAGCGGACACGCCGATGAACACCAGGACCTGCGCCGGCGTGACCAGCCCCAGGGGAAGCGCACGGGTTTTCGTCCGGGGGTTCTCGGCATCGATGTCCCGGTCAGCCCACCGGTTGAAGCCCATGGCGGCGGACCGCGCGCCGACCATCGCGACGACGATCCAGAATGACTGCCGCAGCGACGGCAGCCCGCCCAACGCCAGCAATGCGCCGGTGAACGCGAAGGGCAGGGCGAAGATGGTGTGCTCGAACTTGATCATCTCGAGGATGATCTTGATCCTGTCCAGCATTGATTTTACCCCTTCAGATCGTTAACCACAGAGGCACAGAGACACAGAGAAGATCAAAACCATAATTCTATGAATGTTTCCTGTAGATAACAACAATGGCGAAGAAAAGATTAAAGAGCAAGTCTCTTAATACCATCTTTCAACGTCGCCGCGTGAAAATTGATAAGCAGCCCGATCTTTAAGCCAGATGGCCTGAGACAGGTCAGAAGCTGTGCTTCATGTATAGGCAGAATCTTTTCGACGCACTTTAGTTCAACCACGACTTTACTATCAGCGACCACATCCATACGATATCCACAGTCCAGTTTGATTTCCTTATATATGAGAGGAAGTGCTTTCTGGCGTTCAATAGGAACACCGTTTTTATCCAGTTCATAACAGTAGCACTCGTCATAGGCAGACTCCAGCAAACCTGGTCCGAGATGCCGGTGCACCTCAATGGCGCAGGCAATGAGCTTTTTCGTCAATTCTTTATGGAAATATACGGTTCCCTCTGTGTCTCTGTGCCTCTGTGGTGGATGTGTCATCAGCATCTCCTCACTTTACCAGCGCCGCCTTCTTCCTCCCCCACTCCTCGATCTTCGCCTTGATGTCCGGCATGACCTTCTGCGTCGCCTCGATGCCTGCAATCATGCTCCGTTTCTTCTGGGAAAAGTCCAGCATGCCCACGTCGCCGACCTTCGGCGAAATAAGCACGTCGGCCTCCTTCTTTCTGAACTTCGCGTTCTCGGCTCCCATGATCGAGATGGACTGCAGCATCACGTCAAGCATGTTGGTGATATTGAAGTTGATCACATTCTCGCTGATGTCCACGGCGATCACGATGTCCGCGCCCTTTTCCCGGGCAACGGAAACCGGGATATTGTCGATCACCCCGCCGTCGACGAGCATCCTTCCCTGGTGGTCCACCGGAGGGAAAACGCCCGGGATGGCGCTGCTCGCCCGCACCGCCTTCGCCACCGATCCCTTGTCCAGGATGACCCGTGTTCCGCGGTTCAGGTCCGTAGCGACCGCCGCGAAGGGGATCTTCAGGTCTTCGATGTTCGCAACAGGCACCTTGCTCCTGACGAATTCCTCGAGCTTGTCGCCCTTCGCTACGCCCATGCCGGTAAAGGCGGTGAACATCCCGTAGTCGAAAAGGCTGTCCTTCTCGAGCAGGAAGGCCGTCCACTCAAGCTCCATGCTGCTCACATCGTTAGCATAGATGGCGCCGATGAGACTGCCCACGCTCGTGCCCACGATCAGGTCGATCGGGACCTTCTCCTGTTCCAGCGCGCGGATCACGCCCACATGGGCGAAGCCGCGAGCCGCTCCCCCGCCGAGGACCAGAGCGACTTTTGGCTTCGGCAGGTCACCCGCCGGAACGGCCGGACCATTTGCGGTCTGGCAGGATGCAAGCAGCAGAACACTGCATGTGATCAGCACGGTCAAACGATTTCTCATGGTTCCCTCCCGCTTCTCATACCAGCCTGTTGAAAAACGTTTTCCGGCATCTTTGCGAGCGAAGCGAAGCAAGCTCGGCTTGATCAGTCAGGCGCTTCGAGATCGTTTCGTCGCCAAGGCCCCTCGCAATGGCAAAAACAGGGGATCTGTTCAAAAGCTTGTTAAGCTCTCCTCCACGCTTCGATCCTGTTCCTGATCTCGGGCAATGCCCGCTGCGCTGCCTCGATGCCCGCCTGCATGCACGCCTTCTTCTGCCCGAAGTCCATCATTCCCACGCTCCCCACGGACGGCGAGATCAGGATGTCTGCCTCCCGCTTCCTGCGCCGCACGCTCTCTGCCGCCATGATGTTGATGGACTGGACGATGACCTCCATAAGGTTCGATATCTCCCGGTTCTCGATGTCCACGCCGATGTCCACGGCGATGACAACGTCCGCGCCACGCTCCCGGGCCGCAGACACGGGAAGATTGTCCAGCACGCCGCCGTCGACGAGCAGGCTGCCCTGGTGTTCGACCGGCGGGAACACGCCGGGTATCGCGCAGCTTGCCCTGACCGCACGGGCCACGGGCCCCCGGTCCAGAACGACCC